>JAZQIL010000311.1:0-6991 GCA_045541055.1 Oscillospiraceae bacterium | reverse complement strand
AATAGAATCGTAAATTATCTTATGGGAGCAAGATCTGTTTCGGATAGTTCATTGACTGAAACAGACAAAGCAATTGTAACTCAAATACAAAGTGATTATTCTAAAAAATTTGCGGGAGCTGTAAATGAGGCACCAAGTGATGTATATGGTGGAGTAACAGATAATTTAATCGTTGGAAGTTATGCACATCGTCCTGATACGTCCGAGGGACAGACATATGATAATTATTATTATTGGTATGACAAATCAGGGAATGCTACTTGTGCTCAGTCAAGAGAACTTTGGGCTGAATATTATAGTTATTGTGCAACAGGCGATGCAGATAACTTAGAGGCATTGAGTGTGTATTTCCCTAAAAGCAGGGCTTTTTTAGATGAAATGGCTATGTCGATGCAGGAGTGAAATTAGTGTGAAAAGAATAGTTGCAATGATATTGAATATTGCGTTTATAGTTGGCATGACATCCTGTGGAAATATGGCAGTCCAGGAATCAAAAACTTCAACTAAGCAAACGAGCATTGAAAGGAACGATGATATGGTGCTTTTGAATAAGGATGAACTTATTAAATTGTGCGGATTATCTAATGATGAATATGAAGATAAAGATTTAGATGCTTTTATTCATTATTATAAATTCACAGAAGATAATGTGAAACTGTTTAATATTCATAATCTGTTGGCAAACTTTGAAGAACGAAGAAATGTAGAAAGCATTTTTAATGAAGTATATGAAAAACAAATAAATGACTTCACTCAAAATGTAGATTGTATTGCGTTTGTAGAAAACAAAAACACAACTGTAAATTCAATATATATTGATGTGAAAAATAATCGAAGATGGGCATATAAGGGTGATTATATTTTCTATGATTTAAATAAGTACAATTATGAGGACATTTCGAATGAGGACATTGACACATTATTATCAAATATTTATGATTTAGGTGTCTTTACTTTGAGTGATATGGTCAACTCAAGCAAGGATACTTCTGACCCAATGAGTTTTACATTTGTTGTAAAATATATGGATGGGTCTTGCTTTAGGGTGAGACGTACAGGCATTCCGAGTGATATTTGTCCAGAGTATTACAGTCAGTGGCATAATCTTATGTTTTAATATATCTAACACTACTTTCTAGGTTTTTTCATGATTTGAGAATCTAAAACAGTGGGAGATATATTAGGAACTGTGCAGAAATAATTCATACATTTTACTATGAATATTCCTGCAATAATGCATCGATTATTTAAAAAGTATAGCACTTAATTTTGTACAGTTCCTTAGGTAAGTTCGGAAGTGGTATATATCAAACGAATTTTGAAATCATCTTCATGGATTATGTTTTGAGGTGAGGTAGTGAGAATCGAAATAAATTCAGGGGGTCTATCCTCTGGAACAGCATTTCTTGATTTTCAGTCTGATTTTGATCACTTGATTGACAGATCGAAAAAAATAGTTTCCAGTTTTCAGACGATAAAGTCTTTTGCTAATAATATGAATGGCGGAATTGGTAATCTTCAGAATGCTGTTGAGCAGATTGAATCAAAGAGGAATACAGAGGAAGCAAAGGTTAATGCGTTAAACGGCATCAAAAATAAAGCAAATAGCTTTGTAGAGATGACGAGGCAAGTTGACTTGAATGTATGTGGACTTGTAAATCGCAATAAACATGAGTTTTATGAATTGAATCCTTGGGCAAAACCGCCTCCGCCACCAGAAGAAGAGCAAAAAAACTATTTGCAAGAAGGTTGGGACTGGCTCTGTGGAAAGGCTGAAGAAATTAAAGAAGGAATTAAAGAAGGAATAAATTGTGTCAAAGATGTGGCTATTAGTCTTGGAAAAGAAGCTATTAAATTGGCTAATTGGGCTATTGAAACTAGGGCTAAAATAGAAAATAGTATAAAAGAATTTTGTAATTCAAGCATTGGAAAAATAGTTATTTCTGTTGTAATAGTGGCTGGTTTAATAGCACTATCTGTTCTTACAGGGGGAGCGGCTGCTGTAATCTTCACTATGGGGGCAGTTGGTGCAACGGCAGGATTAGCTGTAGGGACAGCAAAAGGAATACATGAATATAATATGAATAAGAAAGAAGGAAAAGAAGCTGATTTACTTGATTCTCTTGCTAATAATATGGCTAAAGAAACAATTAAAGGTGCTGCTTCTGGATTAGCAGACGGTATAGGTTTAGTTGGTGGACTGCCTGCACGTATAGCTGCGGGTGAGATCCTCCAGGTTGGCGGTGATGCATTAAACAATATGTGGATAGACGGGATGTCCTCTGGGGAAGCTTGGAAAGAGGCAGCTGTTTCAGGGACAGTTTCAAATGGCGTTGATTCATTAACATTTGGAATATTCCACTCAAAAGATATAGCTAAAAATGCTGTAACAGTACCTAAAAATCAAATCTTACAATATACTAAAAAAGGAGTTCCAGATGTTATGAAGAAGGATGCTTATAGCTATTGGGCAGGAAAGCAAATCAAAGAGGCATGGAAGGGACTTGTTATTCCAGAGATTAATCTTAAATCCGCCAGAGGTATAATAAATACTGCAAACTCTACTTTGGAGACAGTTTGGTCTAGATTTCCTAGTTCAGTGATTACAGGACATGATTCGATTCAGGATGCATTGAGTGATGGAATTACGGATATGATACCTGCATATTGACCAAAGGAGTGATGTACATTGAATCAAGAAAACTATATGGAAGCTATGACTAATGCAGAAGTAGCATTTTCAAACGAAAATTATGTACTTGCATTGGAATGGTTTCGCAAGGCACTGGAAGAAAATCCAAATGATTTACAAGCATTGTCAAGGGCTGGAATGGTATGTGTACCATTGGATAAGTATGATGAATCATTTGAATATTTCCAGAAAGCAATGAATTTAAATCCAGAAAACGGAGATAATGCTTTTAATTTAGGAAATGCCTATTTCTTTCATGGTGACTACGGGAAAGCACTGGAATTATATGCAGATGCTGAAATAAAGGGTTGCAGTGAAGAAGCAAAGCCAAAATTGTACTATCAAATGGCATTACTTTGCAGTATTCGTCAGGATGTCAAGTCAGCACTTATCAATTTTCAGAAGTATGAGGATAATGATAAAAGTGGTACAGCAGCTATCAATCCGGATGTAATTTCCGAAAAAATTAAGCTGTACATGATGTCAGAAAATTATGACAATGCTGAAAAATGCGCTGTTCAGTGGATAGCTGTTTCACCGGCAGAATTAAGAAGCTATATGGTTTATTTCAGTATTCTCATGGCAAAGCATGACTATAACCAGGCAGAGCAGGTGCTTAATGATGCTGAGAAATATGCAGAATATGATGAAAATACAAAACTTACACTGAAAGCGGAGAGAATAGCATTGCTGGTTGCCAAATCCGATACCGATTCTGCAAATGCTGTATCTTATTTGCAGGAAGCATATGATTTGATACGCTCAGTCAAAGAAAATGTATCTGCACAGCAAAGAAATGAACTGACGCTTACTTTAGCAGAGATTTGCATGAAAATGGCTCGCTATCAGGAAGCAATAGATACTGCAAGTTCACTGCTCCCCAATGATGAAGTAAAACAATTTGACATACAACATAGTGAGCCGGTTTATGAAGAACTTGATGAAGCAGAGATAGAAAAAATGATAGAAGAAGATATGCAGTCTATTGATGATAAAATCGCCTCTGGTGAAATTGATGAGAATGCTGGTGAGTACGCTGAAGTATATTACGATGAGGATGGTAATCCAGTTCGTGAATATCCGGATGGAATGTTTGATGCTCCTTCAGAAATAACAGAAGAAGTTGAGCAATCAGAAAAGCGACCTGTACAGGAAACTATAGAAAAACTGAAAGCGGACTATTATGACAGGTTATATTTCATCCTGTTATCATGTTATATTTCAATTGAAGATTATGCGAAAGCATATAAATTCGGTGGACTTTTGAAACACAGTGAAAACGTGTACTATTCATATTTTGGACGATATACTGAAACTTTTTCTATGAAGAAACTTTCCGAAACATCTACAGAATTTTCTAAAGAAGATGTAGATAAGGCATATGCTGCATCAATCTCTTTCTTTAGAAACAAGATGCTTCAAAACTCCAATAACAATTTTGCAGTAATCTTCCGTGCAAGAATGTACGCTGAAAGCGGAAAATTCGTAAAAGCTGAGGAGATGGCTAACTTGTTGGCATTGGATGAGAAGGAAGCTGTAATGTCATACATTGATGAATGTAGAAAGGAGTGTCAAATCATGTAGAATAGAATAACAATTCAGAGGAGGTGGTTATATGGATTGGCTGGGTGAAACAAATGACATAATTCTGGACGATGCGGCTTTTGATAGGGCGATTACTGATTTTGCTGATCTTGCAGTACAGCTTCAAAGCCTTCAAAGTGACATTGAAAATCTGCTTGGAGAGCTTAAGAGTGGATTTGATACACCTGCTGGAAGAAAATTTATAAATTCGTGCGAAAGCAATCTTCTTCTGCCACTTGACAGGCAGAAACTTGTCATTGAACACATTTCGTCAACGCTAAGTGAGGTAAAAGGCTCATATTCAACTGTTTTTACTGAATACGAAAACCTCAATACAGCAATCCAATCATACCAGGCGTAAGTCTGTGTATTTTTGAAAAGTTTATTTTATTAACCGAAAGGAGAAATTACTATGTCCACAATTCTTTCAAGTGCAATCGTAGACAATGCTAAGGGTAGCGTTGATACATATATTGCTTCAATCAGCGGTCTTAATAGTCAGCTTGATGGTATCATTAACACTTTGACAGGCGGCAACTTTGTTGGGGATGCTTCTGTTGGCTACAAGGAGTTCTACACAAATAAAGTTCTTCCCGCAATCACCGAGAACCTTACCGAGCAGAGCAACTCTCTTACTGCCAGCATCAAGTCTATGCTCGATAACATCCAGCAGCAGCTGCTTAACACCGTTGACCCTCAGCTTGGTGACAACAACAGAAATCAGGGCGGATCCGCCGGTACAACAACAGCGTAAATAGGAGGAAATAACAATGGCTGATATCGTTTTTAAGTCAACAGAAATGGCACAGGCTGCAAAAGATATTGATGAACTTGCAGGACAATATAAAGCAGCAGCTGATAAATTTGAACAAGATTTCATTGCAGCAATTGCTAATTGGGAAGGTGCAAGCAAGGATAAGATGAGTGCTTTTATTTCCGGACCTGTTAAGGATTATATGGCTCTGACAGTTCCAAAGCTTCTGAATTCTCTTGCAGAGCTGCTTAGAGCGAACGCACAGCAGATGCAGGATGCAGACCAGCAGATTGCAGATAATATTCCGACTTCACTTGGATAAACTATAACCTTACCGATAAGCGAGGCATATTATGGAAAATACTAACATTGCTCTTTCGGATGCAGAGAGAAACAAAGAACTTTTTGAATATGAAATGACTGAGGTAATCTTACAGCTGAAGGGCGAATTTGCTAATGTTAGCGGTAAGGATTTACAGTTAGATGAAAGCCGGTTTGAAACTCCTACATTAAATGTTCAATCGGATATTCTTCCTGTGAATATTCAGCCTGTTACAATTGAGGCGAAGAGTGTGGAGATTTCTGTTTCCGATGAAACTTTTGTGATACCGGAAATAGTACTTGAGAACCGAACAATTGACTGTCCAGCAGTTTCAGCTCCGGTGATTGCTATGCCATCACAGGTCAGTATTGAACAGCCGGTGCTGGACTGCAAGACAGTTGATAAGATTGAGACATATTCTGCTACAGAAGCAAAAATTGAACTTCCGGTTATCTCTGTGGTCGTACCTGCGGTTTCTATTGGTTCAATTCCAGAAATTACTGTTTCTGAAACAAAGATTCCAAATACAAAAACTGATATTAAATTACCAACAGCTGAAATTGTTGCAGATATTGAAATGATAAGAATTGATATACCGAATGTTCATATTAATTTGAGAGATATTGATATAAACGTTGATATACCAACACCTTATAACATAACTTTACCTGTAGATGCAGATATAAAAAGCATTTCTATGGATTATTCACCTATTTTAGTTGAAGTTAAGCCGAGTAGTGTGGATGATGTTACATTGCCAAAGATAACAAGGTACATAGGGCAAGAAGTCTCTTTGAAAAATATGGATGCTCATGTGCCAAAAACACCTGAAATTTTTGAATACAATGGTAAATGCATTAAAATATCAGCTTCAGAAATAGAGTTACCCGTTCTTCCAAAGGTTAGCACAGTTACAATTCCTACAGTTACTGTAGAACCATCTTCTACAAAAGTTGATGATGTTCTCATTTTGGATTTGACTATGCTTACTAATAAGGAAGTAAGCATTAAAGTTGAAAAAACAACAATTAATTTTGAATATCCTACAGCAGAAATTGTTCAGATACCAGCTGTAATTTTCAGATCAAATATAAATATCGATGTTCCTGCTATGCCCGATTTTGCATCTGAGATTCAGGATATTATTGATTCTGCTGTTTAATTTATATAATGAGTGATGAATAATGAAAATTAAGAAAGCAATTGCCATTTTTATTATGCCTATAATAATGATGGGGCAGATTGCAGTTAATGTTTCGGCTACTGACGGAACTGAACCGCTTCAAACATATTTTTCATCTGATGGTAAAATGATGAAAATTTTTACTAATGAGCCGTTGTCTGATAATGCAAGTATTCTGATAGGAAATGAAACATTAGAAGCAAGTGTGCAAAATTCTGGTGTAAAAACCAACACAATCTTCTTGATTGATAATTCCACATCAATGCCTCATAATCTTAGAAATGAAATTAAAACTGCAATCAGTGACTATGTTTCCATAATGCCGGAGACAGAGAGCATTAAAGTTGCCATATTTGATACTCAAACAACAATTCTTGCTGATGAGTATACAAATGACCATGAGTTTATTAACTATGAATTATCTAAGGTGGATTTTAATGGTCAGGCGAGTTTGGT
>JAZQIL010000310.1:0-3465 GCA_045541055.1 Oscillospiraceae bacterium | reverse complement strand
AACTTCTGCATAAGTAGGTTCACTTTCAATCATAGGATTTATAGTATTATTTGGCTGTCCATCATTTGTACCAAAAATGTTATAAAATTCTTCAGGCATTACAGTTTCATTACCGTTAGAATCAATGTAATACACATGTTGAATCATATCTATGTTATCAGAATCTTTTTTACTGATAACAGCAAAAGCCTCGTTTGTGCCATTTCTATCATAGTCGTGATATTCAAAAAACTTTACATTGCCATGTTCTTCAGCGAGTGCCTTGATGTCATCTTCTGTAAGTTCTGTTTTAGATGTTGTTTCAAACGGTGACAAATCTGTCAATTTATAACTATGTCCTAAATCGACATAATCAGAATTGGCTATTTTGTCAGTAACTCCGTAATTTTTTAGAATAGACCTGTATTCTTCTTCTGAAATTTTTGTAGCACTATTTTCACCTTTATAATATGTTCCTTCGTCATTAGAAATCACATCTTTCAAAGTAAGGGTTTCATCATTCACTTCAAAAAATGAATCTTCTGTCCATGCACTTCTGCCATTACTTAATATCAAAATCTGGTTAGAAGAATTGAACCACACAACATAGGCATCCAAATCTTCTGAACCTTCAAAAGCCGGAACAGCACTTCCATTTTTGTAAGTATAAATGGAGTAAGCTCCGCCACCAGCACCTTGAGCATAGCAGACGATTAATTCATCTAACCCGTCTCCAGTAAGGTCATATAAGCTGTAGCCAGTAGATTCATCAGCTTCATATGTCTGAATCATTGCTTTATAAGCTTCTGCTACATCTGTGGTTAAATTCGCTGACTTTGCAGGAATAACAGTTACAAAAGAAGAAGCAGCCATAATCACAGCAGAAAGAACCGCAAGCATTTTTCTTGTTTTCATAATACAATATATCCTCCTAATAAAAACAAATTGTTGAGATTCAGTATGATATTTCGCAAAATTCAATATTTTGCGAAAACAACCCGACATGATATAATTAAATTATATTTTCTTCATTATATCATGTTTTGCCAGAGATGTCAAGGAGTTAAATTCCGAAAAAATCAGTTTATTTTTGTTCATATTGTACAAACAGGAGGTAATTATTTATGCGAAAGCTCAACATTTATCACCGCAAAGATAACCGTTGGGAAGGGAGAATTCCCAGAGGTAAGCGGGAAAACGGAAAAAGAAAGTTTCAGTATGTACTCGGAAGAACCAAAGAAGTGGTGGAACAGGAGATGACAAGAATCTATGAAGAAGAGCATCAGGAAAGCCATTGTTCCAGAACTATCTCCGAATTATTTCAGGAGTGGCACAGCAGTATTCTCTATCGTGTAAAAGAAAGTACAGCCGCCAACTATATGATGAAGGCAACCAGACATATTCTGCCTATGTTTGGGGATAAGCAGGCAGATATGCTTGTGCAGAGTGACATTTATCATTTCATTGCCGAAAAGCAGAAAGAAGGACTTTCAAACCGCTATATTACAGATATTATTATCCTGATAAAGTCACTTTTCAAATACGCCGTAAGGACGTATCATATTTTCAATCCGCTTGATGGTATTATTCTTCCTAAAAAGAAAAAAGTAGAAATTCAGCTTCTTGATGAAACAGAACAGAACACTTTACAGCAATATATCGCTGAAAATCAGAATAAAACCACGCTTGGCATTGCACTTTCCATGTCAACCGGCATCAGAATCGGAGAACTTTGTGCCTTGCAGTGGAGAGATATTGACCTTGAAAAACGTATTCTGACCGTCAGGAAGACCATACAAAGAATTCAGTGTCCGACCATAGCAGCAAGAACAAAGCTGATTATTACTGAGCCGAAGAGCGAATCCTCAAAAAGAAATATCCCTATTCCGGAATGTATAGCAGACTTTTTGAAGAAATTTAAAGGAAATGCAGAAGAATATGTGCTTTCTGGTTCCGAAAAGCCGACAGAACCACGCACAATGCAATATCGATTCACCAGAATTCTGAAAAACGTAAATTTGCCGTCAGTGCATTTTCATGCACTCCGTCATATTTTTGCCTCCACCTGCGTAAAACTCGGCTTTGATGTGAAGGCGTTAAGCGAACTTCTGGGGCATAGTTCCGTTGAAATCACGCTAAACCGCTATGTTCACTCCGATTTTGAACAAAAAAGAGAGTATATGAAGCTCCTGAAACTGAATTTTTGAAAAAATTACATCTTGAAAATGGAATATTTCTCTGCCTTTTTATTTTTCGCAAAATATTGAATTCTGCGAAATATCGTACCGAGTTGCAGAAATCTGTGATTCGGATTTTTTATTTTTTGTGGAAAAATAGTTTTTCAGTATTCTATATTACTCAATTTCAGACTAATAATCAATATCACTATGCACCAGAGATTTTATCTATATTTTGTTGACTATTGACATTCAGTTTATGAGTATGTTATAATAATGTCATGGAGGTTGATAAAAATGGCTGAATTACGATTAAGATTAAGAGAACTGAGGGAAGAACGGGAGCTGTCACAGGTAGAAATGGCAAAAAAACTCGGTGTTTCCCAGCAGACCTATTCTCGCTATGAATCCCATACAACTGAAATCCCACTAAAACTGCTGATTTATCTTGCTGAATTGTATGATACCAGTACCGATTATCTGCTTGGCATCACGAATCAGGATAAATCCTATCCGAAAATAACGTAAAATGACCGTCAGGAACAGAACAAAGCATCCATCATTGTTTAGAAGAATATTTTTCATTCTGCCAGATTAATCATCTGGCATTTCTGTTGTCTGGCATATCTGACCGCCTGATATGCTCCACCGGATTCGTGTTCGATACAGCAAAGTACTAAATCGGAACGGTCAACCATATTCTGATTGCGAACCTGAAAAGCTGATTTGTAATAGACATCTGCTGAATGTGGGCAAATCTCGATTTCATCATACAGGTTCAGAAAGCTGTCTCTGTTATTTTCCACGCTGCTGTTCTGATATGGCAGAACCAACGTCAGCGAACAGTTGATGCGACTGTACGTTTTCATTACTCTGCGGATTGTAAGAGCTGCCATCAGGTCAAATTCTCCTGTACGACCAATCAGAAAATTCACATAACTTTGACTTTTCAGAATTTTGTAAACTTCACGTTCCAGATGTTCTTCTGCCGAAAGCGGATTCAGAAGACTTCTGTGACCGAAAAGGCTGACTGTATAAATATTCATATTAAAACACCTCTTATTTTATTGCACCTGATAACAGGCTCTAAGCTAATTATACCACAAAATTAAAATATACGCAAGTGCGTATACGCAAAAATGTATAAAGCTGTATAATAATGCTAATATTAAAAAGCAGGTGATGATATGTCAGCCGTAAAAAATGCAGTTGTACAGCGATTTAAAAATATATGTTTTGAGCGTGGAATAGCCACAAATGAGCTGGCTAATATTTCAGGAGTCACTCCGTCAACCGTTTACAGTCTTTT
>JAZQIL010000309.1:0-8066 GCA_045541055.1 Oscillospiraceae bacterium | reverse complement strand
AATCTGCTGCAAAGCTTCACTGCATTTTTCATCCATCTCTTTTTCTTCTTTTGCAGCTTTGATTTCAATAATCACAGCTGTTTCTCTTTTCAGAAGGTCAGTTACTACAATATCACTTCTGCCTGTACCGGCTTCCCGATTGGATTCCACCAGAAATCTTTCTGAGTATTTCAATAAGCCTGCCAGAAAACCGTGATAGAAGTTTTCATATCCGTCATGATAGCTGATGCTGTTCAGCATAAATCTGTTGACTTCTTCTTCAAATACTACAATCCGGAGCATACCATAGACTTGAAATTTATGCTTGCGGAGCAGAAGGAACGCAATCCGAGAGCCAAAATGATGAGGGCAAAAACGCTGGGGTGGTTTTACGAGACTGAGCAAATAAAAAGCCGTATCGTTCACTACAAGAAAGCTATGGAATACAAGCCGAAAGCAAGGATCGTCCGTGTGCCTGTGCAGGTGGAGGAAAACAAGTTTATCCGTGACAGCATCGACCGCACCAACATGAAGCTGACAAGCAAGGCAATGAATATTCTTGCCAAGTATGGCGTTACCGCTGAAGAGGCGAAAGCCGAGAGCATAGCCGCATTCAGTGAGAGGGTGGCGCTTGTGCAGGAGCTTAACGCTATTTCGGACGAGATCAAGGAGCTTGAAGAACGTCCCGAAACGCTGAGAAAATTCTGGGCTTTCAAGCCGTATTACGATGAGTACAAGTCCCTCAGCGGACGAAAACAGGAGAAGTATAAAAAGGCTCACGGCGGTACTCTGGCTGATTATCACGAGCTGAAAAAGAAACTGCTGGAATGGTATCCAAGCGGTCATGTGCCGACTGCCGAAAAGTTGAATAAGCATATTGCCGAGCTGAGAAAACAATCGGCTCAGAAAAATGCACGATATAAGGCTGTCAAGCTGAAAGCGGACGAGCTGTCGCAGGCGGCGAATGAGATCGAGCAGTATCTACGTCAGGAGCAGAGCAGGGATCGGCAGAAAAAGAAAAATAGGAGTGTGCTTGAATAACAGGTTCTCTGGCGAACGGAAAAGCCCCTCAGAGCTGTCCGTGAGGTTCTGATGTGAAAGTTACCTCAAACGGTAGAACCGCCATAGAAGTCATATCATAGCCTCTATGGCGGTTCATTCAATCATGAGAATAGCTCTCCAAAATCACCGGTATCTTCCTCAATATCTACATCTTCTGGAACGGTTTCCAGTTGAGGCGGGACTGCATCGGATTCGGCTATTTCATCAGACTTTGCAGTCGGTGCAGGCGAAGGAACGGTAGTTTCAATTTCTGGTTCCACCGCATTTGTGGACGTATCCAATGCATCAGTAACAATCGGCTTGGACTGCGTGCCAATTGGTTTCTCTGCCCCTGATGTTGTTTCCGGAACGCTCGCTATAGCAGATTCATTGCCGACAGCGGAAGTCGTTTCCGATGTAGTCACCGATGTTGCACTTTGCTGAATACTGCTTTCAGCATCATTTGCCCTGCATCCTGTCAATGAGAGCGTCAATCCCAGAATTCCGAATAATAAAGTTCTTTTCATATCCTGTCATACCTTTCTGAAAAAGCAGCAGATGAACTCACGCTCATCTGCTGTTTTCGTTTTTTAACTTTTTAACCGAACAAATCGCCAAAGTCGCCTTCGTCGCCGGTGCCTTCGCCGCCGTCTGTGAGACTGGTGGTGATGACATCCTCTGCATCGAATGCGATGATGTCAAGCTTTGCCTCGATGTACTTCATCCTTATCCTACTCCTCTCTTATTTAATCATATTGGCAATTGTGAAAGTATTTGTTTTTCCTTCCACAATAGTACCATCCTGCGTGGTGTAGTACGGCGTTACCGTAAATTCCTTGCTGAATGCGCTCTGGGGAATATTATTGAGCGTGTACGCTTCCATATAGTTGGAATCCTCAGAGAAAACCTTCGGAGAAATCTTCTTGCCGTTGGCGTTGAGTGCCGTGTAAACCTTCGTCATCTGCTTGTCGATCGTCTTGCCATTGAAAGTGATCTTAAAGCCGACATTCTGATATTTCAGCGAGTCAACCGATGTGATGAAACGGATGGAAGTCTTTTCGCTGTTTGCAGTTGTACCACTGGAGATCTGTGCCTTAACAGTCAGAATGTTCTCGTCAATGAACTTTGCATACGCCTTGCCGGTATCCTCGGTGTAAGCAGTCGTGCAAGTCTCATCTGTGAACCAGCCTGCGAAAATCTTTCCATCGGAAACAGGCACAGTATCATTCTCCTTGAATGCATCAACATTTGCCATACCATTTTCGTCAATTGGGTCAACCGGATTCGTGATAGAATATTCTGCTGTCTGACTTCTGCTGTAGTAGGAGCTGCTTCCGGATGCATAAACCCTTACACGATAATTGCCCGGTTCAGAAGGTGCTTCGTCAAGCAGTTTATCCGTGTCAGCATTGTAGTAATAATAAATTACCTTTCCGACTGTCGTGCCGTTAATGGTTACTTCATGAGCTGTGCCGTCATAAATATAGCTGTCCATGTGGACTGTAAAAGTCTGATAGGATTTTGTCACAACTGGTGCAACATACTGCGATTTCCACTGTGCATAGAGCGTTGTATCTGCAGAGAGATTGACACTCGCTCCGTCCGAATAGGATGTTCCGCTACCGTTTGCCTTAGTATTCCACCCGTTAAAGGTGTAACCGCTGCGGGTAAAGGTGTTGGTGTTCAGTTTGGTATAAGTTGTGCTTAACACTGCCTGCTATGTCATCGTACCAGTACCGCCATTCGCATCGAATGTCACGGTTTTCATACCGCTTGTCAGTTTTGCAAGATCATCTTGCAAGCTGCCCTCCGGATCAAAACCGTCCAGATTTGCGACCATCGAAACACCGTTCTTCAAATCAGACAGTTTCACGTTTTTTACATCACCATAGGTGGTTGTTTCGCCAATGGTCACATAAGCTCTGGCGTGATAAACCTTAGTGGTGCTATCCGGCTTGATTTGCAGCATCCAGCAATTGTTCTTATCCAAAACGCTTTTTGGCATCGTTTTGGTGGAATCTGTCAGCTTTTCAGCTTTCACATCCGTAACACCAGTACCGCCGATCTTCAAATTGCTGCCTGTTGCAGTCGTGCTGTATACGATGCCAGCACTTGTTGCATTACTGTCTGCAATCGCCTGAAATGAAATTTTGCTGCCGTCGTTTGTACGGGTGATGGACGTAAACCCTGCGGTGGGTTTCGGCGTTGTACTGTTCGCATACACAGCGTAAAGCGTGGTGTGTGCGTTCATCGTCAGCTTCAGCGTTTTGTTGTAGCTGATGGCAGAACCGTCTGCCTGCCAATAAGCAAAGCTCTTGCCTCCGCTGGTGGAAGGTGCGGTGATGGTCACGGTATCACCAAAGCCGTAGCTGTCGGAAAGTGTGTCCGACCACTGACCATCCACATAGACATTAAGCTGGGTTTCGGTAGCGAAAACCATGCTTGCATCAAAAGAATTGCTACCCTGATCCGGCTCTGCCGCTGACGGCACGATCGGCACCATTGCAGCCAGAACAGCTACAGCAGAAAGAGCTGCAAAGTGTTTGATATAGTTTTTCATGAAATCACCCCCGTTAATTCAACTTCGTGTTTGTCTTGCCGTTTGTGTCAGCCTTGACAGTGTAGTTTGGCATATTATTCACGGATGCGGGAAGTGCCTCGGTATAGATCGTGTGGGAGATCCCGTCCTTATCCTTGTAGCGCAAATAGCCGATACCGTAAATGTAGTTTCTACCGCCGTACTTTTGTGCGAAGCGAAGCGGCGGAATAGTATCCATTGAACCGCTCAAGCCCTTAGTCCTTGCTTTTGCTTCCCAGTAGATTGGCGGATACTTCTCAACATTCACCGGCTTGCCTTCGTACATATACTGTGCCAGAGTCGCTGCATCCAATTCCTTATCAAGCACGTTATCCTCCGTTTCTAAGTATTTAACGTCATATCCCTCTCCGAACGCAACCTCTACTCCAACTTTAAGAAAACTGATTGTGTCAACTGTGGTATTTGTGTACTTATTAGCAACGCAACCTAACGCTGACATACCTACGCTTAAACCAGCAATTATCCCCTTACACTCATTATCATACGAATATTTTATCTGCTGGATAAAGTAATAGGAGATACCATTATTATCGCCGAGCCGTATGCCTGCATCCTCCAAGGTATAGCCGTCTGGAAGCTTGTAATTCAAGTGGAACAGGGTATTATCCATTGTATAGGTCTGACCATCGACCTCGGCTTGGTCGTCATAGAGTCTTGCGCTCAAATCCACCTGTGGTTTTGTAACCGGATTGACGTACAGCGCACGCACCTGCATATCGCACGGAATAAGGAACGACGCATAAGCATCTGCTGTCAGGTCATACCAATTCGTGCCGTTTGTGCTGTATACCCATTTGGAGAACACCAGATTGCCCCATGTAGTCGGTGCGCAGATAGATACTTCCTGATTCTTCTTTGCAGTTTCCGGCAATCCTGCCATCTTTTCAGTGTAAGTGCCACCTGACATCTGACCATAAGAAACTTCCAGTGTAGCATCATCTGATGTAGGAATCTGATAACCGCAGGCACACTTGCCATTGCTGTCAAATTCGTGTGCCATTAGCTTGACATCATCACAGCTACAAACAGCAATATGGAGCGCAGATTCATACTTCTGATATTTAGCCAGTTTGTCACCAAAACCGCTGATTTGGTAGCAGGAATAAGAGTGAACGTGTTTCCACTGTGCAGTCAGCTCCAAATCGGCTGTGACTGGGGTGTTAAGGTCAAAGGGTGAGCCTTGGGCAAAAGATACACCATTCTCAGTGACAGTCTTGCTGACTGTCCAGCCTCCAAAGGAATACCCCTCTCTGGTCGGATTTTCCGAGATTGTCAGTTTATTACCGTATGTCACGGAGGAAACATTGCCACCGCCTGTTCCGCCATTAAGATTCAGATTGACTTTCAGTGTGACAGGTTTCCAAACAGCAGTGAAAGTGGCATTATCACGGACGGGGATATTGCCCTCGTTTGCCGCATAAATCTTTTCAGATGCCTTTCCGTTGGCATCATACTGGAACCCTCTCCAACCAACGAATTCTTTCCCTTCGGGGGCAGAGGTGGGAGTTGCAGGAGCTGTAACAGTGCCGACTGTAGTCACATTGCCATTTCCATCAGTCTGGCACACTGCAAGTTGATATGTTGCACCGTCAGTAATTTCGGGGGCATCTACCGTATTATCTTTATATATTGTCATTTTGCTTGCATCTGTAATAAATGCCGCAGTGACAACTTTGGCTTCGCCGCCGATAATCAGATACTTGTCACCTGAAATATTCGTCCAACTGGCATTCTGGCTGACGGTGGCGTTATTCGGAGTTGTATTTTCGAGGGTACTTGCCAAAGCGTCCTTTTCATTGTCGGTTGAAGGCATATCCGCTGAGATAAATGCGAGCTTTGACGGTGCAAATGCCGCTGTCATCTTCGTAGACCATACCGCTGTGCCGTCACCCATAGTTGCGCCACGCTGCATGAACATATAGCTTACTTCTTCCGCATTATTCACAGTTCTTTCGATTTTACAAACCACTACATCGGGGGTTTTTCCTGCTTGGGGTTGATACAAAATGGTATATGTCTGTTGCTTTTGGAAAGTTGCCGTCACTGTTGCGTTATCGCCCGATGTAGCGGGCATTGTGACCCATAACATAACTGCGTCCGACGATACATAAATGTTGTGGTTGGTTGCATATTCATAATAAGCTTGATAGTCTTCATTTGTGAATTCTGTTGTGTCTGCGCCAGTAACATTAAAGTCGTATTCGTCCTCCCTGTTGACAAGCAGAATGAATTTCTCGCCTGCTTTTTTTGTCACCGAGTTAATCTCATTGTAGTTTTCATCCAGTATCACAGCCTTGCAGTTTGTTCCGTCATTGCCTGTCACATCAAGTGAAGCAGAAACAGAGCATCCGGCAAAGGTCGCAGAAACGGTAACGGCTTCGGCAGGCATAGTAAATGTTCCGTTGTTGCCGTCTATCATAACATCAACTGTTCCACCGCTTGCTTTTGTAACCATCAGGCTTTCCAGCTCAAAACCCGTTTCTGGCGTTGCATTGATTGTAACGGTGGTGTTGGCAACAGCAACCGCCGGAACACTGACAGTGCCGTGATTGCTCTCTGTGGTATACGTTTTGTCTGTTGTGACCGTGTTGACACCATAACTCACAGTTGCGGTATAGGTCTTTGTGCTGTCAGCTATGTCTGCTACAACGATTCTCGCCTGATAGGAGCCACTCTCTGTCGGTACGGTCGTACTCCAGTTTGTTCCATCACTGGAATATTCAATATTGGAATCCGTCACGCCGAATGCTTCCGTGTCACCGCTCAGACTTGCTCCATAGCCGTCAGTAGAGGACGGGGCTATGGTCAGCGTGGCGGTATGCTTACTATTGACTTCGGGCAGCGTGCAACCATCCGCATCGCACGTCGCCGTAATGGTTGCACCGACTGCGGAGTAGGTGAGGCTGTGGGTGTGGTCAGACTTCCATGTGAGAGTTTTGTTTTGAATGTCGGTCAATTTTGTTGTAGATGTAATATCAGTATCTCCATCATAAAGTTTAGTGTTGCCTGTGCCGAAAGATACTGTTGCATTGTCAGGGGTCGACTTGAAAGCGTTATTACCAATCGTTAATTCTGCGCCAGATGTTCCGGGGGTAAAGGTCACATTGGCAAGGGCTTGGCACATCATGAATGCTGCGGCATCTATGCTTGTCACGCTGCTTGGAATGGTTACGCTTGTAAGTGCGCTACCGGCGAACGCCTCAATACCTATACTCGTCACGCCGTTCGGAATGGTTACACTTGTAAGTTGACTGCAGAGGGGATAGAACGCATAATTACCAATGCTTGTCACACTGCTCGGAATGTCCACGTTTGTAAGTTGAGAACACGAACCAAACGTGTGTTGCCCTATACTTGTCACGCCGGATTCGATAACAACATTGGTTATCGAATTGCGGGAACTATACCAAGGTTGAGACTCATCATTCGTATAATCCGCCATAGCCCCCGTGCCGCTTACGGTGAGAGTGCCACTTTCATTGAGCGACCAAGTCACATTATCGCCGCAAGTACCACTATCGACAACCGTCGCCCTCGCCACAATTCCCGTGCCCCCTGTCAAGAAGCCCGGAACGTTCACCGGTATTCCGCCGGTTACAAGAGTCATTGCCAGAACGAATGCGACTGCCTTTTTCAGTGTATTTCGTTTCATACTCATGTTCCTCCTTAATCAGATTTCATATACAACAAAAGCGCACCCCACGGGATATAGTTATCCCATAGAGTACGCTTTTATGAATAGATATGAATTTGTAAAAAGGGCGCAGTTATGCCTTGCTTGCGCAATTGTACCGCATCGTCATAACTTTGTCAACCCCTTTTCGTGAATTTAGATGTAAATTTTTCTTAAACGAAAATCATCTACTAATAGTATATCACATTTTGCCCGAAATTGCAAGGGGTTTCGGCAATTTTTTTAATATTCTTTGAGTAGAACGGTGCTCTAACTATACAATTAGTAAACAAGTCCTCAGTGTTCATATAGTGAAGTCACCGAGGACTGCTTTCATCGAATATGGGGATTGCTAAGGTTTTGGCGGTGGGTGTGCTTATAGGAGGTTCACGGATATAAAGCAGAAAACAAGACTCAAAGATTACAGCTTATATCCATATATCAGTGATAGTTCTTATTTTCAGCAAGTTCTTTGTTCTCCGAATGGAAAATATATCGCCTGTTTGCTTTCTGATATGATACTGCTTCTGGATGCCGAAATGAAAAAGATTCTGTTCAGGCATGTCATAAAAAAGATTCACTATGGAAATATGATTCTGTTTTCTGAAAATAGTGAATATTTGTTCATGCAGTTTGACAGCAATTATATGCTCCTGAATCTGAAAACATATCGGTCTATTGAAATCAAAGATGCAGATATAGTCATCCTACTTGAAATTGATATGAAGATGTGATATAATAGAATTATGAGTAAAAGTATAGATTTGAGGGAAG
>JAZQIL010000308.1:0-6612 GCA_045541055.1 Oscillospiraceae bacterium | reverse complement strand
CAATTTTAAAGTATGAAATTTAGTGGAATTGATGTGGAAAGCCGTCAGGAATCTGGTATGAGGAGGAGTTTTTATGGGAAAGAAAGGGCTGAATATCTATCACAGAAAAGACGGAAGATGGGAGGGCAGATACAAAGACGGCTTCAAAGCTGACGGAAAGCCGAAATATCGCTCTGTCTATGCAAAGAGCTATGGAGAAGTCAAAGAAGTGCTGATTCATATTCAGAATGCAGAAATGAAACCAAAAAGCACTTGTTCTCTGACGGTTCAGCAGATTTTTACGGAATGGCTCAGTATCAGGAAACTGAAAGTGAAAGAATCTACAATCGCCAACTATGAGTTCAAATTCCGGAAACACCTGCTTTCAGCATTCGGAAATCTGAAATTTTCAGATATATCCGCAAAAATGGTGTATGACTTCATTCATAAGAAACTGCATGATGGGCTGTCTGGAAAGTATATCGCTGATATGATGATTCTTTTGAAAAGTATAGCCAAATATGCAGTCAGGACTTATCATTGTGCGAATCAGGTTGCAGATGTAGAACTGCCAAAATCTGAAAATCACGAAATAAAGCCATATTCCAAAGAACAGCAGACTGTACTCACACAAGAACTGCTGAAAGATACTGACTTATCAAAAATGGGAATACTGCTCTGTGCTTATACGGGCATTCGTATTGGTGAACTGTGTGCATTACAATGGAAAGACATTGATTTTCAGAATCAGACACTTGAAATTTCTAAAACTTGTCAGAGAATCAGAAATAGCGGCGATACTGCAACAAAATTAGTCATAACTGCACCGAAAAGCCGTTCTTCTGTCCGGCTGATACCGATTCCGTCATTTCTGATGAAACTGCTGAAATCTTTTGCACCGTCAGACAATAATGCTTATCTGCTGTCCGGCTGTGACCGTATCATTGAACCGAGAACGGTGCAGTATCGATTTCAGGCTGTTCTCCGTAAAGCCAAACTGCCGTCAGTCAATTTTCACAGTTTACGGCATTATTTTGCCACTTTCTGCATTGAAATCGGATTTGATGTGAAAACTCTTTCTGAAATTTTAGGGCATGGGAGCGTTCAAATCACACTGAACCGCTATGTGCATTCCTCCATGAACCGCAAGCGTGAGTGCATGGAACGGATTCGCCTGAATCTGGACTGATTTTAAGAACCGTCAGAACAGCAGTCAATACAACTGAAAATATTCAGATATATCGGCAATTATTATTTTCTTTTCAGTAAGGATTGAAATTTACGAAAGATATTTAATTTCCAACACTATTTATTATACCATTATAGGAGAGTGATAAGCAAAAATATATCATACAAAATTATTTATGTAAGAGGAGGATTATTATGTTCAAAATAAGATTCAGTAAAATTATGTCTATTATTATCTGCTTATTCATTTTTATCAACATAGGCTCATTAGGTTCTATTAAGACATATGCTATCTGTTGCCGAAAAAACGGATTTGATAAGAGCAGATATACATTGACAGGCAACATGGCAGAAGATGTCGCAACAATTGCAAAATCGCAGAAAGGAAGAACCTGTGACCAATTTGGTTATTCTGGTGTGGATTATGGATACTGGTGTGATGAATTTGTTGCAGACTGTTTAGAAAATGCTGGTGCGGATTCTTCCATTGTCGGGCATGGAGGAACTGTAGCCGATTTTGAAACTGTTATGCGTAATAAAGGTGCTAAAACAGTAAGCTCGCCCAAAGCAGGGGATTTAGTCTTTTTTACGAATGGAAGTAGGCTTTGTCATGTGGAAATTGTAACAAGAGTATCGAATGGTACTGTTTACTGTGCCGGAGGAAATAATGGCACATATCCAGGAGTATGTCAGGGCGAACACATTGCATCAAATCAAGGACGAGTAAGTTTTTATCTGCATCCTAATTATCCAGAGATTGTTCCTGTTCCGAAAGGTCACGGAATGAATGAAAATGAAGCTGCTGGACGAACCATTCCAGACGGAAACTACTGGATTGTAAATGCTCTTTCTCGTGATTATCTGCTGGATATTTCTGGTGATAATTATGATACTAAAGACGGAAAAAATCTCCAGATGTGCCTTTGGAAAGACGATAACTGGGGAAAGTACGATGTATTCACTGTAAAATACCTGAACAATGGCTTTTATAGCATTACCCAATATTCTACTAACATGGCACTGGATGTTTGGAGAGGAAGTTTGGAATATGGGACAAATGTGCAGATGTACAAGTCAGCAGAAGGTATCAATCAGCAATGGTCAATCAAAGCAACAGCGGATGGCTATACTATTCAGTCCAGATGTAATTCTTTATATCTCGACGTTGCAGGCGGTGAAGTGGAAACTGACTGCAACGTGCAGGTGTGGAAAGGAAACGGAACAAAGTCACAGTCATTCGGCTTCGTGCCATATCAGCCTCAACACCCGATTAAAGATGGAAGCATTTACAGAATAGGCACTATCAACGGAGAAGGCTACTATATCAATGGTGCAGGAAATCCAAGCGACTATAAAAACGGGCAGAATGTTCAGCTCTGGAATGAAAATGGTGATAATTATTTCCGTTTCAAATTATGCGATGATGGCTACTACAAAATCATTGACACTCAAACTGGCTATGCTCTCGACGTGTATACAGGTGGTGACAATTATGTGGCAAGAGATAGAAATGTACAATTTTATGAAGAAACGGATGCATTAGAACAACATTGGGCACTTAGACCAGCAGAAGAAGAAGGATATTATTATATTATTTCTAAATTAAACGGACACTATCTTGACTTAGATAATGGAGTTGCAAAAAATGGGACTAATATTCACACATGGAGTGCTTCTGGAAATACACAAAAGTGGTCACTTAAACCAGTCGGTCACGAAATGAGTGAGAAAGAAGGTGCAGGACAGACAATTCCTGATGGAGATTATTGGATTACAAATGCACTTTCTCCACGCTATCTGGTAGATATTCCAGGTGATAATTATAACACTAAAGACGAAACAAATGTACAAATGCACCTTTGGGATAATGATAACTTCAGCGAATATGATATTTTTACTATAAAATATCTGAATAATGGCTTTTACAGCATTACACAGCGTTCTACAAATTCTGCAATAGACGTATATAGAGGCGATTTATACAATGGAACAAACGTGCAGATGTGTAGAAAAAAAGACAGTATCAATCAACAATGGTCAATCAGTCAAACTTCAAACGGTTATAAAATACAATCCAGATGCAATTCTTTATACTTGGATGTTGCAGGTGGTAAAACAACACAAAATTGCAATGTACAGATGTGGGAAGGGAATGAAACTAAAGCACAACTTTTCAGCTTTATTCCTTATAATATAGGAAAAACTGTTGAAGATGGCGTTTACCGTATAGGCACATCCAGAGGAGCAGATGTATACATGGATGCCAGTGGAAAAAGCGGCGAATCTAAAAATAATACCAACATTCAAATATATGATAAATCAACTGACAATTACTTTCGTCTGGAGTATTGTGACAATGGATTTTACAAAATTTATGACTATGAATCAGGACTTGTTCTGGACGTGAATAATCCTAAGGGTGCAGAATATCTTGTCAGAGGTGCGAATGTTCAGTTATACACAGACAAAAGTAATGCAGGGCAATATTGGGCAATTAAGCCAACAGGTGATGGATATTATTATATCATTTCAAAATTAAATGGCTACTATCTTGATTTAAGTCATGGAAATACAGAAAACGGAACAAATATAATGGTATGGTTCGGTTATGGTGATAATCAAAAATGGTCATTTATAAGTGAGCATAAGTTCGGAGAATGGGAAGTTTCACAAGCACCGACACAGACTTCAGAAGGAACTTTAAGCCATGCTTGCTCTATTTGTGGCGAAAAAGAAACCAAGGCTATTCCTGTTGTACCATTCAAAGGAAGCGGAACACAGAATGACCCATATCAGATTACAAGTAAACAAGACCTTGAAACTATGCGTGATTTAATAAACGATACCAGTTATAACCTTTATTATGGACATGTCTGCTATATTCAGACAGCAGATATTGACCTTGAAAACGAATCATGGATTCCGATAGGGTTGGGATATGATGATACTCCTGACGGAGAATTAGCACTTGGAAATTATAATTGTGTAACCAGAATGTTCTTCGGTAAGTATGATGGCGGAAATCATTATATCTATAATCTGAATGCAGATAGAAAATTGAATGTATCAGGACTATTTGGATATATCCGAGGTTCTTTTAGTAATGTTTCAAACTTAGTGGTTTATGGTAGTGTAAAAAATTCTACAAGCCATGCGGGAGGTATTACCGGAACTATTCATTATGGAGCATCCATAAAAAATTGTGCTTTCATTGGTGATATTCAAGCCCAAAAATGTGCAGGTGGAATTGCTGGTAGTTTGTATGCAGGCGGCGAAATTTCTAATTGTTATCATAATGGGACGGTAACAAGTGAAAGTGGTGCAGGTGGTATTACATCTACTATTGATTTTGGACAATATGGAACAGATGGAGATAAAGCGGTTATTCAAAATTGTTATCATGCGAATGGACTTATTATTGGAAACAATTGTGCAGGAGTTATTGCTTGTGCATGTAATTATTGTGATGGTATAAAAAACTATGTTTATATCACCAACTGCTACGGTACATCTGATTCTGGTGCAAATGCTATTGTGAATGGTGCTACATCAGATACTACACTTTTACTCAGAGCAAGCGAAATGAAAAAGGCTGCTGTTGACTTAGGAACTGCATATACAGACAATAATAATTCCTCTTTAAATAACGGCTATCCGGTATTTACATGGCAGATAAGCGTAGCAGGCGACATTAGTCAGGATGGTGTAGTTTCAGTCAATGACGCAGTTTTAATGCAGAAATACTTGCATTCTCGTGAAACACTCAAAAAAGACCAGTATAAAAATGCCGATATAAATGGTGACGGTAAAGTAAATGTATATGACCTGATTCTTCTGAAACGCAAACTTCTTCAAAAATAAGACTGTCCCTATAATCTACTTATCCCTCCGTGTGGTTTCTCCTGCGGAGGGATTTTTACAGGTCATGTTTTTCTTTCCAGTCGGCAATCAATTGGTGCATGAACGCAAGCAGTTTCTTTTCCTGCTGTTGATATAAGTCATTGAAAGTCTTGTCAATCGGCTTGTTTCCGTCCATGTACTCTACCAGAAGTTCATCTACCGGAGCATAGAATGAATCTGCCTTGTCATTGAATTTCTGCATAGTTTCGGAATCTCCATGAACCGCATTTTTCAGAAAGTTCCGTTTCGTGCGGATATATCCCTTGAATGCCTTACGCTCATGCACATAGGTCTGATTCTCATAGGCATGGCGTTTCGATTTGGCACAGGCTGACTTGCATTCTGATTTTTCACAGCATGAGGAACTTTCCGTTCCGAGATAATGCTTATTGCAGTACGGACACCGGAGAACACTCATGCCCAGATGCTTCACGGCATAGCTGAAATCAAGATAGAAGTTCAGAAGTGAATCATCAGCGATATTCCAGACCTGATTGAGATTTTCACCTCGAATAATAATCAGACTGCTTGTCCGGCGAATCAGGTGCGTGTCTTTCTTGGTGTTGAAATCGAAATTCCATTCATCATTGACAGCGTTCCGGATTTCGATTAGAATTTCGGACAGACTGTCTTTCTGCTGTTGTGTATAGTGATTTCTGGTCGTGGCATTCCGGAACGTGCCGAGCAGGGTATTGATTTTCTGTCTGCCCTGACTGTAATACTTCAATAAAATTTCACTATAATAGACAGCGAATAGATTATCGCTGTGAGCAGTCCGGAAATTTTCAACAGCATTCAGAACATTGTCGTTGTCCTCTCTACCTTTGCTGATATTCTCGGTCATGCCGTCAAGCAGATTCTCGAACTCGAAAAAGTTATCACGGAAATTTTCAAGCTGATTGAGAATTTCATCAAACGAATAGATTTTAGCTGTATCGGTAGCGGTACAGCTTTTTTGTATGTCCTCATCCGTATCAGGACAAGTGAGAAATGCGACTGATTTTCGATTCCTGTCGATTTGATACAGAGTGATTGTGCTGATTTCGGTCATGTGTAACTCCTTTCTGTAACGTAAAAATAAAATATGCGTTACGAATAATTATATCACAGATAGCTGTCAAAGTCAAGAAAATCAGGAAGATTTCTGTCAGAACGGTAAAATCAGGCGTTATGTTTGCCGTTATGACGTATTTCTGTAGACGTTACAGATTCCGTCATGGTATAATGCAGGTGTGGTGAACATCCGGCTCTCGAATCAGAAAGGAGTTTCAGAGGTCAGAAAAAAGGGAGTGCAGAGGGAACGGCTGCCGCCATGTACTTGTGTTAATAGGTTTTCCCTATTGACACAAGTACTATGGCGTTACCAATGCCCGTCATTGGTAATTGCTCCGGCGGTCAGCCGGCTCTCTGACTTCTTTCATAGGCTGATGGCTCTGTCCGAAGCCTATGATTGCAATTCGCATTAGAAATGGTATCATAGCTTTCTGAAATAAAAGTGTGATACCGAAATCAGAAAGGAGTGCTGTGAATGACAGCAAAAAGTAT
>JAZQIL010000307.1:0-1523 GCA_045541055.1 Oscillospiraceae bacterium | reverse complement strand
CTTCCGCTGCCAAGTACAGCCGCTTTTGTTTTTCATTCAATAATGGCAACATTGTCTTTACCTTTTCAATTATTTTTTCTTTCATTCTATTTTCAGCTCCCTTCTTATTTATGATAGCATTTTTCACTTGTTTTGTCAATTTATATCGACTAATTTATTTTTGCACAGTTCCTAATTTGTTTGCCAACGTTTCTTGAACACATACTTTGGATTGTTTTATACTTGACATTATGACGTAAAAATGGTATACTAAATAAAAGAAATTTCTGAGTAAAGGGGAATTCGCCATGGAAAAAAGACTGCTTCCGATTGGAATACAAAGCTTTGAAAAGCTGAGAGAAAATAATTGTGTCTATGTTGACAAAACAGAATATGTTTACAGACTGGTTCATGATATCGCACCATTTTTTCTGAGCCGTCCGAGACGCTTCGGAAAAAGTCTGCTGCTCTCTACATTAAAAGCCTATTGGGAAGGCAAAAGAGAATTATTCCGGGGGCTGGCAATTGAAAAACTGGAGGAAACAAATCCGGATGCATGGAAAAAGTACCCTGTGTTTTATTTTGATTTTAATTCAGATAACTATCATGCCATTCATTCTTTAGAAAACGTATTGGATGCACATTTAAGTGAATGGGAATCTGAATATAATATTTCTGATAAAAGCAAATCTTATGCCCAAAGGTTCCGCAGATTACTAAAAGTTGCCAGAAGCCAGACAGGTCTTCGTTGTGTTGTTCTTGTGGACGAATATGACAAGCCTCTGCTGGATTTAATGGAAGATTCAGAATTGCAGGAACATAATAAAGCGGTATTTAAGGGATTTTTCAGTATCCTGAAAAACTGTGATGAATATCTTCAATTCGTCTTTATCACAGGCGTGACAAAATTTCATAAAGTCAGTATTTTCAGCGATTTGAATCAATTAAATGATATTTCACTGAATGAGGAATTTTCATCTGTTTGTGGTATTACTGAAACAGAAATAAAAAAATATTTTTCTACTGAATTACAAAAAATTTCTGAAAAACAAAAAATGAATGAATCAGCCTGTTTAAAAATGCTGAAAGAACAGTACGATGGTTATCATTTTTGTGCAGACGGTGATGGAGTATATAATCCTTTCAGTTTACTGAAAGCATTTTATGAGAAAAAATTTGGGAAATACTGGTTTGAAACAGGGACACCTGCTTTTCTTGTAAAAGCACTGCGGAACAGTCTGTTCGATGTCCGTCGGCTGACAGATAAAACAATATATGCCAGTGAAAGCATCTTGCAGGATTATACAGGCGATACACTGATTCCCATACCGCTTCTGTATCAGACAGGCTATCTTACAATTGCAGACTATGATTCTGCTGCTCAGGAATATACTTTAACTTTCCCAAACGAAGAAGTAAAATATGGTTTTCTTGAAAGCCTGATAACAGAATATATACCGGACTGCGGTTCAGGTTCAGGAATTGATATTTTCACGCTGCGCCGATACATTGAACATGGTGAACTGGAAAGCATCAGAAATGTT
>JAZQIL010000306.1:0-4193 GCA_045541055.1 Oscillospiraceae bacterium | reverse complement strand
TGTTATCATCATATCAGCCACCGTGCTTTCTTTGAGAATTTCACACTTCTATTAAAGCATATTGTGGCTGAGAGTGCAAGTCTTCTGCACTCTCTTTTTTATTTTTTCTTTCCTCTTGCCAACGAAAATTTTACACTTACGAACAGGTCTACCAAATTATCAAACGGCTTCTTTTTCGGGCACGCAAAAAAATACTTATCAAAACAGTACAGGCTTAACTATCAGCAAACAGATTGAAAACGACTATGATACTCTTACTAATCCCAATGCGGAATATCTATTTCAAATTTTGCAAGTTACAAAAGAAAACGACACAACAACAGAAACACCTCTCAATAATAAAAAATATACAATCAATGGTTCAGTTGAAAAAACAACAACTGAACAGGGCTATTTTACTCTTAAACAAAATGAATATGCTTTCTTCTCTATTTCACAGAAAGGGATATTTAAAGTGATTGAAATTGACCCCAATAAAAAATATAGTGATGATGCGTATAAAAATCAAACAACAGGACTCTCCGGTGAGAATGGTTCAGAATATTACAGCGAATCCAATCAAACTAACCCACTTCCTGAAACCGAGGGGAAATTATTTGAATCGAATGATAATATTACTAATGAAATTGTAATGTCTGGTATAGATAATCAAAATCTTAATATTACAAATCGTGTAATTGATAAAGAATATCAATTTGATATTGAGAAAATTATTTATCGGGATAAAAATTTACATGGTGATACAAATGATAATGAACAGCGGTTTGTATTTAAAGTGGAACGATATGCCAAAACTGCGAATGTAGACAGCTTGCCGGAAAATCCGCTGGATACATTTTATATTACACTTAATTGCCCTAATCAGGTTGTAAAGGAGGATAACAATTATAAGTTGAAAAATACTATTTTTACACTTCCTGATGTAAATGACAGCAAAACTTACTTTGATAAAACTACTCAAAAAATTACCAAAAAATACAGAAAAAATAATTCGGATGAATCCTATACCTACCCTGCAACAATATGGCAAGGCAACACAGCAATAACAGTGAATCGTCAGGGAGTTTATAGAATCAGTGAGGTAACAGAATGGTCTGGTACTGATTACGATTATTGCAATGGCTCTAATGCTTTCAAAGGCGAAAATACTATAGGACATTCCGACTATTCTTTGAATCATGAAAATACAGATTATGTTGCATTTGTGGTTGATAACAGTAGCACGAAAACAGCAAGTTTTTCTAATGCGGAAAGTGAATATGCATTTTTCTCTTCAAGTGCCTATGCAATCAACAAAATAAAACAGGCAGACAATTAAGGGAGGGTGAGCAATGTGAAAAAGAAAACAAAAAAGAAAGTGGGTTTCATAATTGCTGCTGCAATCACCATTCCTACTGCAATCATAGTATTTGCTTTGCTATATTTCAGTAATACGGCTATTAATCCTTTTCATGAAGGAAAAGCAAATATTCAAATACAGGAAAATAAGGAGTCTCCATCAGATATGATTGACGATATCGCTATGAAGTGGAAAAAATCTGAAAGTTTCGATTATTATGAATGTGATAAACTCGTTACACTTACCAGCCAGTATGATGACCAGAATCTGCGTCTTATGCTGATTCCAAGCTGGTGGAAAGAAAATACTCCTGTTGCAGGTCTTGCTGATAACAGTTATAATGATTTCAGCTATATGCGGATAAATCGTACAACTGTTGGGTATACGGTAGAATTGACCCTTGATGTGTACTCTTCCAAAGATAAAAAAATATTTTCTTATGTACTGGATACAGACTCTTTCAACAAAACGTGGGAAATATCAAGCACAGATGAAAAAATCAGAATCGAAGATTTTTATTTGCATTATATTGGAAATGAAGTTCTTCCAAAAGGAAATACAACAGATTCTTTGATAAAAACTGTCAGAATTTCAGAAGAAGTCTACCAAACAATGTATCCAGATTATGAATTGCATATAGATGTAATTGCAGATGCAATCGAAAATTATGGTGATGCAGAGAAAATTAGAAATTTTTGAATACTTTAACATTATCAATAGAACCCATCCAGTACAAAAGTGGCAGAGTAGTTTCCCCACTCTGCCACTATTTTTTGTGGGC
Organism: Oscillospiraceae bacterium; assembly: GCA_045541055.1. Classification (GTDB taxonomy): domain Bacteria; phylum Bacillota; class Clostridia; order Oscillospirales; family Ruminococcaceae; genus UBA3855. Next base: position 2,073 of record JAZQIL010000306.1, on the reverse strand, counting down.
TACACTTTAGCAGTTTAACGCAATAATAAATTTGACAAATCCCCTATTCTATGGTATAATGGTTGATACAGAAAGGAGCGTGGAGTTGATGAACCCTATCCCAATTGGTGTGGAGAATTTCAAAGATATTATTACATCCAACCACTATTATATTGACAAGACTTTGCTGATTCGTGATTTACTTGACAGCGGTGCAAAAGTTAGCCTGTTTACCCGTCCGAGACGTTTCGGCAAAACATTGAACATGAGTATGCTCAGATATTTCTTTGAGAAAACAGAGGAAGACAACAGCTATCTGTTTGATGGATTAAAAATCAGCAATGCAGGTGAAAAGTATATGTCCTATTGTGGGCAGTATCCGGTGATTTCTATTTCGCTGAAAGGAATTGAACAGGCTACATTTGAAGAAAGTTTGAAAGAGTTCCGGAGAATTATTTCACAGGAATTTCGTCGCCACAAAAAAGTACTGAACTACACAGAGCTGTTTGAAAGTGACCGTGATGATTTTCTAAACATCTGCAATAAACGTGGTGAAAATGACATATACCGTTCTTCTTTGAAATTTTTAAGTGATTTGCTTTATGAAATTCATCAGAAAAAAGTCATCATTTTGATTGACGAATATGATGTTCCCTTGCAGAATGCGTGGCTTCGTGGATTTTACAATGAAATGGTGGATTTTATCCGTTCTCTCTTTGATGTCGCCTTAAAGACCAACGATTCTCTTGAATTTGGTGTGCTGACAGGCTGTCTGCGAATTTCTAAGGAAAGTATCTTCACAGGTATGAACAACCTGAAAGTATATTCTATCTCAGATGTGGCATTTTCTGATTATTTCGGTTTTACAGATGCAGAAGTTCAGAAGATGCTAAAAACCTATGAACTGGAACAGTATCATGATACTGTAAAACAATGGTATGACGGTTATCATTTTGGCAAGACAGAAATGTACTGTCCTTGGGATATTACCAATTATTGTTTTGATATGTTGCAGAATCTTGATGCACAACCAAAGGCATACTGGATTAACACCAGCGGAAATGATATTGTAAGAAGATTTATTTCATCTGCAACAGCTACTATGAAAGATGAAATCGAGCAGTTGATGTCCGGAGAACCTGTCAGGAAAACAATTAATCAGGAACTGACCTACCGTGAATTAAATGCTAACCGTGAAAATTTATGGAGTATGCTCTACATGACAGGGTATTTGACTATGTGCGGAATGCCGGACAGGAATGTGCTGGAACTTCGGATACCCAATCTGGAAATCCGTGAAATATTCAGCACGCAGATTTATCAATGGTTCAGTGCCTATGTAGCACAGGAACGAGTGAATCTTACTGACTTCTGTATGACATTTCGGAATGGCGATGCAGAAAAAGCACAGGAGCTGTTCAATCAGTATCTGGGAAAAGTCATCAGCATTCGTGATACCAATGTAGAAATCGCTAAAAAAGAAAACTTCTATCATGGCATTCTGCTCGGATTGTTCAGCCATATGGATGACTGGATTTTGAAATCCAATGTAGAATCCGGTGACGGTTACAGCGACATCCTGATTCGCATTCCTGCTGATGAAATCGGCATTGTCATTGAAGTAAAATATGGTGAAGATGAAAAAACAGAACAGGGATGCAAAGAAGCACTAAAGCAGATTGAAGACAGAAACTATGTGCAGTACCTTCTCGATGAAGGTATGACAACGATTTTGAAATATGGCGTTGCCTGCTACAAGAAAAAGAGCAGAATCATAAAAGCTGAAAAGTAAAGTTTGTATGCTACTGTATCTTACTGCATATAAATTCCTACAATCATTGTAAGCTACTGTATCCTACTGTAAATAAAGTACCAGAGAACTTTAAAAGCTCTCTGGTGCTTTTTTCTTATGCAACCGCTTTAGCAATTTAATGTAATAAATGCACTTCCCTGTTTAGGAACTGTGCAAAAATAAATTAGTCGATATAGATTGACAAAACAAGTGAAAAATGCTATCATAAATAAGAAGGGAGCTGAAAATAGAATGAAAGAAAAAATAATTGAAAAGGTAAAGACAATGTTGCCATTATTGAA
>JAZQIL010000305.1:0-7161 GCA_045541055.1 Oscillospiraceae bacterium | reverse complement strand
TTTTCCAGACGTTTATCCAAAGACTACGAGATTTCTTCTTTTTATCAGGAACAAATCTGCATTATTTCTAATTTACAGACTCTTTTACGACGCTTTTAACCTTGTGAAGACAGGCTCTGACTGTTTCTCCGCTGTGCAGGGCAATAAGTTTATCACCCATGATCTGTTTCATCATTTCAAATGCATGAATGCCTGTGCAGTGTCCGCTGTAAAACACGGTATCAAGCTGTGAAAGCTCCCATGCCGTCTGAATGATGACAGCTTTTTCATCTTCGGTATGCTCGCCATCACGCTTCATCATATGAAATCCCGTGATAACAAAGTCGGGATAGCCTGCAAACAGGTCCCTGTATCTGTCGAGGATATTGAGTATGCCGTTATGAGCGCAGCCGGACAGCAGCCAGTGCTTGCCGTTTTGTGTGATGACAAGGCATTGCTCATGAAGAAAATCGTCCTCGACCTTTTCTCCGTTTTTCATGCATGACAGCTTTTTGTTGCCTTGTGGATAGCACCGCCTGCCTGTGATACCGCCAAACAGCAACAGCTCATCATCAAGCTGTGTATCACCATCAACAAGCCGGACATTAGGTGATTTGATAACATCCGTATCAATACCGATATAGCGTTCGCCGTTGTAATGCGGCTCTGCGGCTGACCTCTGCATAATGATCTGTGCGGTATGGTTGATCTCGGAAAATGGCAGAATACCGCCCGAATGGTCGTAATGACCGTGACTCAGTATCACAGTATCAACAGCAGACAGGTCAATGCCGAGAACTTCCGCATTCTTCACAACTGCGTCAGTCTGTCCCGTGTCAAGCAGGAGTTTATGCTTTTCCGTTTCGATATAGATGCTCAGTCCATGCTCTGCGATACAATTTTCAGCTCCGCAGGAATTTTCTACAAGTGTGACAACCTTCATCAGTGGTTGCCACAGCTATGGCTTCCGCAAGAATGACCTTCGCCGTGTTCGTGGTGGTGGTCGCAGGTGGGGTTAGAGTTCTGTACAAGCGTCTGTGCAAGAAAAGCCTGCACCGCTTCATCGGCACTGCCCATATTGCCGCCATAGAGCGTGATACCTGCCTCATGCATAGCCATCTGCGCACCTCCGCCGATACCTCCGCAGATAAGTACATCTGCCTGAGCGTTTTTCAGAAATCCAGCAAGAGCACCGTGTCCTGTGCCGTTTGTGCCTACCACCTGTTCATTGATGATCTTGCCGTCGGCAACATCATAGGGCTTGAACTCTGATGTTCTGCCGAAATGCTGAAAGATCTGTCCGTTTTCATAGGTTACTGCAATTCTCATAATACCGTTTCCTTTCCTTGTGATCTCCTCTGAGACCGTGCTATCAAGAGTATAGTTTCCGCCCGAAATGACGATGCGTCTTCCCTCGACCAGAGCTGACGCCAGTTTCCTTCTTGCGCTGTCGTATATCGCCGTGACGGTGGTTCTTGCCACGTTCATTTCACGGGCGCACTCCTCCTGCGTTTTTCCATGATAGTCGATAGAGCGTATCGTTTCAAACTCATCAAGGGACATAGTGACCGTATCATTTGCCTTGTCCTGATCGGGCGCAAAGCTCCAGTAATCGGGATAACAGCAGATACGGCGTGATTTCTGCGGTCGTGGCATATTCGCATCTCATTTCTGACTTATGTCAATTATATCATGGTTTTCGACTTATGTCAAGTACAATCTCGGCATTTTCAGATATTGGCAGGTAAGAAGATGCAAAGCAAAGAAAACAAGAGAAACGAATGTACTGTATCATTCAAGGTCATTTCGTTTTCTTTTCTTCTGTTGATCTCGGCTCTGCTCCTGACTGAGATAATTCTCGATCTCCCTCGCCGCTTCGGACAGCTCTCTCGACTTCTGATCCAAAGCATCATACTTGGTGTTCATATTTTCCAGTTTTCCACGCAGTTTGGCAATATGCTTTTCCAACTGTTCGACTGTCGGAATTTTTTTCGGGAACGCTTTTTTGAGGTCACTCTCAGTTGCTGAATACCGATACAGCTCGGCATCAAAACGGTCGGCATATTTCTTTTGCTTACGTCCTTTTAGCGACATATAATGGTCGTGAAACGGCTTTGCGTTGTGGTAAGTCCTGAGCCATATCAACTGCTGTTCACGCTCCTTGATCTCCTCGCTGATCTGATTCATCTTGCCGACAAGCGTAATCCTCTCGCCATAAGCTTCAACGGCGGCAGCTTTCGCCTCCTCTGCGGTCAATGCTGTCACGGACAAATTTGTTTTCCTCCGCCTGCACAGGCACACGGACAATTCTTGCTTTCGGCTTGTACTCCATAGTATTTTTGTAGTGGATAATACGGCTTTTGATCTGCTACGTTTCGTAAAATCACCCCAGCGTTTTTGCCCTCGTCATTTTGGCTCTCGGATTGCGTTCCTTCTGCTCCGCAAGCATAAATTTCAAGTCAATCGTATGCTCCGGATTGTAGTAGGACAAGTATGCCGTTCTGAGCGCATTTCAGCAGAAAATCTGCAAAGTCATCGCTCTCCTTTACGACCTGATCTATGGCATATTTTAGCTTTGCTTTCCAGCTCAATCCCTGCCGTGACATATCCCACTCCCAATGGCTCTTACCCTTGCTCTGATCGGGATTCTCAATAACAGATAATCCATTCTCCTTATACAGCTCGTCCGAGATACGGCGCACTTCTGCCCACGCACGGTCTTTTTTCTTGCCCTGATTATGCTCCGTTTCAAAGGTTCTGCCAGTAACAAAATTCGTATTATTTACGATAATATGAGCATGGCAATGTTCATGATCGGTGTGTATCGCAATGACGTATTGATACTGCTCTTTCAGCAACCTGTGGCATAATTCCTGCACTATTTCCATAGCCTTTTCGGGGGTGACTTCGTTGGGAGCGAACGACTGGATTATGTGCTGGGCTTTGGTGCAGAGCCACAGCATTTACTAACTAAAAAATGGAAATTAAATTCAATTTCTCCAAATTGGACTTTTATGAATTTTTCTCGAAAAATCAATCAATAAAACCCATTTCAATTTTATATTAAAGCAGATATTTGCTTCATAAAAATCGATTTTTCATATTATTTGTTGAAATTGAACAAATTTTAATGGCTATATATAGCCAAAAAGTAAACGCTGTAGCTCTGATACTGTGGCAGTATTGAAAATCAGCAATACTTTTCCTTTCAGGTCGGCCATATTCAGCGTACCGCCTTTTCTTAGGAACTGTGCAAAAATAAGTACTACACTTTTTGAGTAATTGATGCATTATTATAGGAATATTCATATCAAAATATATGAATTATTTCTGCACAGTTCCTTACCTTAACCGTGTAATCATAAATGCTCATAATGCTTCATTCTCCTTTTTGTCAGTCAACAGAATTTCTGTTTTATTTTTGTCATTCGGGGAAGCAGTGATTAGCCGTTCCGGCGTGATGATTATTACACACTTCAAATGCAATGCACCTTTGAACGTGTCTTCTGTTAATTGGAAATAGTGTTTATATGCTGCACCTTCCATGACAAGTTCTGCTGTTCCTTTGATTTGATAGGCTTCTGCTGTTATAGGATTAGCAGCAGCAATCGCAATTCTGCTGTTTGCCCTGATATTTTCAAGGGTAGTTTCCAGCAGAATCGCACCGACTGCAAATTTATCATCATCTGTCACGCACTTGAACCCAACCGGAACAACATTCGGCTCATTGCCACAGGTAGCAATATACCATAAATTTTCTTCAAATACCTTTTTGACGTGTTCTGGTAGCATAGATACTTCCTGAAATTAAAGCTGCTGATTCAGCCAGTTCTGCAAGCCGATTTTTTCAATCAGTTCAAGTTGCTGTTCAGCCCAGTACATATCTTCTTCTTCGTCCTGATAGTATTCTTTCAGAATATCGAAAGTTGTATAATCATCTCTTGCTTCCTCTGTCAGAGTTTTCAGCCATGCAAGTCCATCTCTGGAAACCTGCAAGTCATACTTCATCCATTCGACAGGGTCAGTATAAACGGGAGATTCTTTTTTTGCACCATTTTTGACAGTTCCGCCGAGGTCAAGGATTCTGTCGATGCACTTGTCAACATAGCCACGTTCTTCAGTTGCATGTTCTGCATATTTGTCACCCAGTTTGGTGAAGCCCTGTGCTGCAAAAATTTTAGACTGAATTGCATGTCCGTCAGCCTGCTGTGCAAGGTCGGTTACGATAATCTGTAAGCCTTCAATAATTTTCTGATTGTCTGTCATTGTAAAATACCTCCAAAAATTTATAAATTAGTGTAATTAAATTATATCACAAGAACAAAAATATGTCAATTTAGAATATCAGATTTTTACAAAATCATTTTGCATTTTGATAAAATTACAAAATTTCAATCGTATAAATATTGCTTCAATGGTTCAGGCAGACTTTTTTCCCAGATTTCAGCAACCTGTTCTGGCGATAATCGCATACCATCAAGCAACCATTCCAGCATATGCTGTACTGTTCCATAAATATAAATGCATATCATTCCATATAATTCATCTGGAATATGTTCTGTCATCAGTTTCTTACGGACTTCTGTTACCAGCAAATTACTGTTGACTTTCTGCAAATAATTCATAAAAGAATCCTGTCCGCTGGTGTGTTTCAGTGCATTGATGAAATACTCTCTGTTTTCGGCAAAATATCTTGCACCATCCAGCAAAGTGTTTCTCCATGAATAGCCATTTTTTCCTATTTTAGACATGATTTCACCGGACTGATGAATATATATCCAGACAATCAAATCATACTTATCTTTAAAATGATGATAAAAAGTCGGCTGTGACATACCGCAATTATCTGTAATATCACTGATTCTGATTTTATCAATCCGCTTGGTTTCGGCAAGTTCAAGAAAGGATTCTGCTAATAGTTCTTTTGTTGTTTTCCGTTTCATATGTTTCAGAACCTCCATTATTATTTACCAGTAATTATAACATATTCCTGAAAATAATGCAAGTATCTGAAAAAAATCCGCAGAATCGCTTTTTTACAGAGATTCTGCGGATTTGTTATTTTAAATTTTTACTTTTTGAGCAATGCTTTTTTCATAAGAATCAGGTCATAAACATTGATAATTTCGTCATTGTTCAGGTCAGCAGCTTTCCAGTTGCTGAGATGTGTTCCGTCATTGTGAAGCCATCTCTGGACAGCGATAATATCAGCAGTATCAAATTTTCCGTCTGCTGTCACGTCAGCAAGCACAGAAGGTATCAATGGCTCAGTTGCTGTTGTTGTGGTAGTTTCCGTTGTCGTTGTAGTTGTTGTAGTAGTTTGTGTGGTTGTCGTTGTAATGGTTGTGGCAATTGTTTCTGTTTCGGCATTCCATTTCTGACAGTCATTTCCATTGACTTCCCACTGCTGAATGTTTGCGCCATATTCTGTGCTTGCACCGGAAACTTCCAGCACTTTTGCATCTTTGGAAGAACGGGTCATAATTTTATAAGAACCGTCCGGATTTTTTGCAAACTTGAACAGCATTGCACTGTCTTTTCCGGAATAAGTCTGAATACTGAGATTTCCCCCATTTTCCGCACCATCAGAACGAAGTACATAATTTTCATCAGAGGCAGAACGGATATAATAATAATTTCCGCCCTGCTTGAAAGGTACAAGCTTCCATTTCTGACAGTCAAATCCATTGGATTCCCATTGCTGTACATTGGAATTATCTTCCATTTTTCCGTCTGCAATATCCATAACAAAACCGGAATTGACATTCTTGAATGTATAAAGAACATCAGTATTCATTTCTAGACCAGGGTCTTGTACGGATTCCAGAAGCCAGTCCTGACAGTTTGCACCGTTGACTTCCCATTCCTGAATGTTAGCACCATATTCAGAACTGCCGCTTTCTACTTCAACAGCGGATTTGTCGCCGGAAACTTTTGTCCGGATTTTATAAGAACCGTCTGCATTTTTAGTCAGCTTGAATTTCTGGTTATCATTGCCGTTAAACTGATAAATGCCGATATTTGTACCGTTATCAGATTTTTTACCGGCAATGTCCAGTGCATAAGTTGCACCGTCACCGACTTCGGAAAGAATATAATAATAGCCATCACCGGCATTGAATAATCTCCACATGTTCCAAGTATCAGGAGTATTTGTTGCTTCTTCGTCACCACCGTTCAAATCCCATTGCTGAACATTGGTATTATTAGCAGCTTCATTTCCGGCAACTTCCATATAAAGACCGCTGTTGACATTCTTGATAGTAAAAACAGAACCGTCTTCAAAATTTGCTGCTGAATAGCCGCCTGCTCTGGGTGTTCCAGTGAAAGCTTTTGTCTGATTGCCCCAGATAGTCTGGTTATTGCTTCCGACTGCGGTGAAAGACATGACTTTCTTACCCTTTTCGTCTTTGGCAGCAAGGAATTTTCCATAATAAGTTTGATTTCCGATTTTGATAACAGCATCATTCGAGCCGGAAGCCTCTGACCATGTACCGGAAACTGCACCGGAAATTTTGCCGTCAGCCGTTAACGTGATAGTGGAAGCGTTATAAATTTTCTTGCTGGTATCATTGCCGTGGTTGATATATTCATAAGTTCCGGCAATGTCAGAAATTTCATAACCACCTGCATCAATTTTATCTCCCTGATATTCATTCGGAGCGACAACAGGCCAGCCTTCGGAATTGAACTGCATGGAATGCACTCTGACTTCATGATATTCTGTACCATCATCAAATCTTGCATGATAGAATAAATACCAGTTTCCGTCATCATCTTGTAAAACAGAGTTATGACCGCAAGCCATGTAAGCTCTGTCCTGCGTGCTGAATTTGTAGTTTCCCATGACTTTCAGACCATAGTCATCCAAATTGGAGGTTGCTGTCTGAATGCCGGATTTTCCGGACGGGTCAACAAAAGGACCAGTCGGACTCTTGGAACGGTAAACTCTCATATTATAGCCACCGTCAGAAAACAGGCCGCCGAAAGTCACCCATAAATAATAATAGCCTGTTTCTTTATTGTACTCAATAAACGGAGCTTCACCAGATTTATGATAGCTGCCGACTAATTTTGTACCGAAATAGCTGTCAATCATTCTGCCGTCAGATGTTTTACCGGACTTAGGATGAATACATCTGCCGGTTGTCTTATCGATCTCAAGGGTGAATATACCGCCTG
>JAZQIL010000304.1:0-8349 GCA_045541055.1 Oscillospiraceae bacterium | reverse complement strand
CTCGGTTTCATTTTATAAAATGAGCGCTGTTCAGAAACTGTTGGACGTATCATTCGCCATTCCTGATCATTTTCATGACATTTCTTTTTTATTAAGGAAACTCGCTCTAATTCCCACATAATAGATTGCTGAATGATATTTAATAGTATCGTGTTTGTTGCACTATATCCAACAACCTTGTCGTACAGCAGCATTCCTAAAGCACATTTTGTGGCGTCATATCTTTCATCAGCGTAATACATTGGATAAATACTTGGTCGATTATTAGCGGTAAAACAATTCTGACACTCTGCCGCTTTTCCACATAAGAATGTATCCGGATCACTGAAATCATATACTAAAACAAAGCCTTGATAATTATTAGCGTATTTCAACCATAATGTTTCATTGTACTCATCTTCACAAAAACAAATAGAAAACAACCGTTTCTGTATAGAATTACGAATCATCATCAACTGCCCTTTAAGGTGTGAAAAATCTACAGACTCTTTAAAAAGTGTTTCTACAAATTCATTTGGATCTTTACCAACTAACTTAGCTACCTGATGTATCGCTTGCATAAATCCTTCATTACCTACGAATAAGGCTTTTCGCATTTCCTTATAAACTGGGATCATTTGATCTACATCAATATAAAAGTAGGTATCAAAAGGATCATCGTAGCGATCGGCTGAGGAAAAATACAAGGTGTTGTCATTTAACTGTTGAAGAGAATTCTTGTTGACCGGTCTGAATCTACACAAGGTTTTAGGTAATGGTGATGCATCGACAAGCATTTTTATGCTCGGTACACTATTGTCATGAAGGGAATTAAGAACATCCCAAAAGTTTTTTCTTGCATTGCTATCCACTATTATTCCTCCTGTTCATCTAATTCTTCTGCTTCAGAGTCGCTGTCCGCTTCCTCGGCGGTGTATTCATATTCTGGTATCTGAATGTTACGAACGTCCATTTTACCTGTTACTACATCGGAAATTAGTCGAGTTTTAAGTTCTTTCATTTTTATAATTTGATTGCTTATATTCTGGATAAGCAAATTCAATTGTTCAACTTTGTTATCAAGAGCATTTGCAATTCTAATCTGTTCATCATAATCGGGAATTGGTATCTCGACATCTTTCAAAAAATGTTGTGTAAGATGTGGAACACCCATACCTGTTAAAATTCTGCTCATATTTTCCTTGAATTCATTACTAAGCAAGAAATAGTACAAAAAACGATATTCAAGAGAATTATTTGGTGTAATAACAGCAAGAGAACCATTAGGTGTTGATTCTCCACAAGGCAGTTCATCAATTCTTGCACATTTTCCAATTCCAGCACCATCTTTTACAAGTAAGATATCACCAACAGATAACTTTATTTCTGGTGATTCATCATAGCGTTCTTGATTGATGAAATTAAGGTTTTCCCACGACATCTTGTTATTAACAATATTGAATGCAGATAAAAACGGATAGCCATTGTCTACATATTCTGAAGCTTTAAGACCTCTCCAACCTAATCTTGCACGAATCCACGCACAAAATTGAAATCTTGTTCTTTTTTGTATATTGCAATTTTCAATAGCATTTGAAATCAAAGTATATGTTAGTTCCTTTAATCTTTCAATTTCTTTCCGCTTGATATTGATAAGCCTGTTAATCTCTGAAACTTTCCAGTCCAAAAAGCGGACAATTTGGTCTTGCTCCTCACGTGGTGGGACGGGAAGCAGAATGTTCTTCATCTCGCTGAAACGAGTAGTCCAAAGGTCTGCAACAATACCTCTGCCATATCTGTAGTATTCTTCTGAAAACGGCTGGCTTCTCAGCAGATAATGTGCATAGCGATTATTCCATTCACTTCTTGGTGTCAGCACAAGATTGATGAGGGACACAGAGCCATCCAGCTCAGAAACGCCACAAGAGCCTTTTCTGTCAGAACGACTGTTAATTACAAAATCACCTATACAAACAAGTTTTCTGTTATCACCGTCATTTGTTTTTGCAGCATTTTCAAGCTGAGGAAGAATCCCCATCTTTGTAACAGAAAGTGGTGCATAATCTTTATCGGATACTTTTTCTTTGCGCTGTGAAAATAAACTACCAATTTTCAGGCAAGCCCAATGTGACGGAATTTCACCAATCCATTTAACAGAACTTGATTTCATATCAGGATATTTTCTCATGAAATTCCCTCCATAATGCTTGCCATCATGCCGTCAGCCTGCTTTTCAAGTTCGTTCAGTTCTGCCAGAATATCCGCCATTTCACGCAGTTGAACAGGCTGATAGAAATATTTGGTAAAGCTGATTTCATAGCCGGTTTGCGTTTTCTTTTCGTCAATATACGCATCTGGGGCATAGGTCAGCACTTCATTTTTCATAAAGGCATCAATTCCGCCCTCATAGGTGAACGGTACAATTTCAGTGTCACGCAGGGATGTGTCTGCCTCACCTGAAACAGGCTGTGCATTTGCATCTGTCACTGTGATAAACGGACGAATCTTCTTTAGCTGTGTGGTTTTCAACTTCGTTGCGGCGGCGAAAGCAGTCCAGTCGTCCAGTGGTGTATCTGCCGGAACACCTGCAATTGCCTTCTTAACAGCTTCCAGCTCCTCCGCCTTTTTGAATGTGTCAGCAGGAATTTCCTTTTCAGGGCATACACGCAGACGGAGCGGACGCTCTACAGTGACAGACCAGTAAGCAAACTCGTCATTATCAAAAATTTTGCTGACTTCACTTTCTTCCATTTCCATGAAGATGCGGAGAATTTCAGCACGGATTTCCGGAGTGAATTCACAGTTCTTTTTGCCCATGTTTTTACGGAGCGGAGATTTCATTTTCGTGGCATCAATCAGCTGAATTTTGCCTTTTCTGCGTTCTTCCTTGCGATTTGACAGAATCCAGATGTAAGTGCCGATTCCTGTATTATAGAACATATTTTCTGGTAATGCAATGATAGCTTCAATAAGGTCGTTTTCTATCATATAACGGCGTGCGTTGCTTTCTCCTGAGCCGGCATCACCCGTGAAAATGGATGAACCGTTGTGTACCTCTGCAATGCGGCTGCCGAGAGCAGTTTCTGTTTTCATCTTGGAAATGTTGTTCAGCAGGAACAGGAGCTGTCCATCACTGGTACGAGGCAGCATGGAGAGCTGTTCGCCGCCTTCCAGATATGCATTGAAGCGGGTATCGAGGATCTGCTTCTTCTTGCTCTTGCTCTCAGAATCAGAAACTTCCATCTTTTCTGCATCGGTTTTCCAGCTCTTGCCGTAGGGCGGATTGGAGAGCATAAAGTCAAACTGACGTGAAGGGTTGCCGTCAAGAGACAGTGTAGAGCCATAGCTGATATGCTCCGCCTGATTGCCATCACCTTTCAGCAGCATATCCGCCTTACAGATTGCATAGGTTTCAGGGTTAATTTCCTGACCGAAAAGGTGAATAGATACTTTTTTGCCGGACTGTTCTGCAAGCTGCATCAGTCTATCTTGAGCGACAGTGAGCATACCTCCCGTTCCACAAGCTCCGTCGTAGCAGGCGTATGTGGCATCCTTGATCTGGTCTGCAATCGGCACGAAAATCAGGTCAGCCATAAGCTCGACAACATCACGGGGAGTCCAGTGTTCTCCGGCTTCCTCGTTGTTTTCTTCGTTGAATTTGCGAATCAGCTCCTCGAAAATTGTACCCATGCCATGATTGTCCAGCCCCGGCAGGCGGACAATGGTTCTCTCGTCATCCTTGTAAATAGGATTCGGGCTGAGATTGATATCCGAAGAAACGAACTTTTCAATTACAGCACCGAGAATATCCGCCTCGATTAAAGTTTTTATCTGGTCACGGAATTTAAATTTATCAAGGATTTCCTGAACATTAGGTGAAAAGCCGTCCAGATAATCTTCAAAATCCTTTTGCAGAGTTTGTTTTTTAGTACGGCTTGTCAAATCTTTCAAGCAATATGGTGAAGCATTACAGAAAGCCTGTTTTGCGGCATTGCATAATGCACCCCATTGGTTATCAACTTTTGCTTTATCCAGTGTCTTTTTCATTGCAAGGACGACATCTTTAGTATCCTCCAGCAAGGCATCAAGTCTGCGAATGACGGTCATTGGCAGAATAACGTCACGATATTTTCCTCGCACATATACATCACGCAGGCAGTCATCTGCAATCCCCCAGATAAAACTTACTATTGAATTGTGAATTTGATTGTCCATTATGTGTTTTTCCTTTCAAATTAATAGTCTTCCCCTTCATTCCAGTCAGGTACGAATGCTTCATACGGAAATACACCAGCATATTCATTGGGATGAAGCTTTACATAATTATTTCTCAATTTGAGCCTGATTGTACGAACAGAAGGGCGAAATGCTGTGATTGTCGTTCCTTTTGTATTTGGGTCTAAAATATCACATAACTGCTGTAACAGTCCGAGCGTTCCAATGATAACAGAACGAAGTGTGAGATTTTGAAAATTCCCTGACAATGTTTCCCATTTTCCAGTATACAGTGAATGGATAGTCTTAGAAATATTGCCTGATATCCACACATTCGCATAATTTTCGCTGATACATGATTTAATAATTTTATCATAATCTGATTGAAACTGTATCAGTAGTTCCATGTCTGACTGTGAAACATCATGTTCAGCCTCTATAAGAGTAGCGGCAGCAGGAAGTGAAACATCGGATTCTCCTTCAGCGGTGGGAGTTATAATGTCAAGTATAATCTCCTCTAATAATTCCGCACAAGCAGTAGGCACGAATTCTGGTGTCATCCCATTTTGGTTCAGCCATTCCTCAATTTTATCATATGAATCTGTGTCGCCCATTCTTTCTTCTATCCATAAGGAGAATTTTTTTATATCACGATGGTTGTAAAGATATTGTGCATCCTTTAGCTGTATTTGACGATTACCTTTAATGTATCTGTATTTTGTATCTGTTTTTCGCTTTAATAGTACACAAGAATCCATAGCCGCATCTTCTATGAAATTTCCAATTAACTCTGTAAAGTAATCAGCTTCTGTATCACCGAAAGAAATATAGGGAGACAGCCATATTGCATATTCAGAAAATGTCATTATTCTCCTCCAGTCCGAGCGTGTCCGTGTCCGTCCGTCCAGTCCGGATTTCGGACGGCACGATATGGTATAATAGGGACAAGATGAAGCAAGAAATAAATTTCTTCATCTTTTGATAGCCATACATACAATATTATAGCACTTTTCCATTCAAAAATCAAGCAAAAAATCTAAATTTTGATAAAATTTGCACAATTGATATGTACTTAATGTTTCAGCTTTCGTAAACTTGCTTGTTAGGATGCTATTGTATTTAAGAATGGCACAAACCAACATTTCACTGCCGGATGCATACGGCAAGCGGATGTTCATACAGCAAAGACTTCAAAAGACTTCAATGGAGCAGTGATTCTACGCAGTAGCTGTGTCCGGAAGTACACGATATAGCTGTATGTTCCGTCCTCCTGTATGCAGCCGGCTGTTTTTATGCCCACCCTCATTATCTCTTATTTTCAGAAAGGAAGTTTTTACCATGAAAGAAAAAATCTCAAGTCAGAACCTCGCAGAGTATTCCCTTGTCTACATCTGCTCTCCTCTCCGTCCGGTGTCTCCTGATGTTTCGGCACATCCCGATGAACTGAAAGCAAATCTCCGTCTTGCCTGCGATGCCTGCACATTCGCTACTGTCCGTGGTTTTATCCCGATTGCACCGCATCTCTATTTTCCGCAGTTTCTGGATGACAACAAGCCAGAGGAAAGAACGCTCGGTATAGACATGGGTCTGGAGCTGCTGAGAAAGTGTGAGGCTCTCTGGATTGTCAGCCCTCGCATCAGCTATGGTATGTCTGCTGAAATCAAGGAAGCACAGAAGCACGGCATTCCGGTGAAAGTTTTCACTGAGGAAGGATTCAAGCTGTACACAGGTGACGGTGAAGTGACTGACGACTGCTTTGCTGATACAATCCTGACTGCCTGAAAAAATTCTACTCCGTACACTCTCATATTCCCCTCTATTATAAATGTATAGAATGTATAGCCGGATGCATCAGAACAGTATTCGGTGGGGAATTTCACAAGTTTATTACTGACAATAGTTCAGTGATATAAATAAATCACATTTGTTAGTCAGGGCGCGCACTGGCGGACAGATGCTCAGGAACTGTGCGAAAATAAGTACTACACTTTTTGAGTAATTGATGCATTATTATAGGAATATTCATATCAAAATGTATGAATTATTTCTGCACAGTTCCTCACAAAAGGATACATATCAAACCAGATGGTCAGAGAATTGATTGACTAATTAACTGACTGCCTGATGACGGGATAACTGTATTCTTACGAACATCTGCTGCCTGCGTGTCCTTTTTTACGGGATTGCAGTTTGCATCGAAGTCTGTACTGTGAGCATCTGCCGCCGGATGTGTTCCTTGCAGAAAGGACTTTATTATGGAAAATATCAAAAATATCAAGAACATCACAGCGAATACTGTAGCAAATGCTGCAGCAGTGAAAATCACTCCCAGAACTACCTTCGGCGAACTTCTGACCATTCTCGGCTTGGAATCAGGGCAGAAAAGAACCGGCAGAACCCCGAAAAGAGCGGCTCTCCTTGCAGAAAGCGGTGAAGCAGTGGTTCAGATGCGTGGTATCAGTGTGTTCCGGAATGGCTATGCCCTGTATGAGAACGGTTTCGGCAGATACTCTGTCCTGTGGCTTCCCTACTGCACCAGATTTACTTACTGTTTTAATAAGCTGCGTGATGCAGAAAAGGACTATCTGAGAGAAACCGCCGATTTGCCGGAAGACGGCTTTGCAGCATGGAAATGGATGCCGGTGATTGCGCTGTTCGGCGAGGAACGTATCACACAGAAACTGAATCGTGGCTTTGGCAATGCGAGTACAAAAGAAAATGAAAGTTCTGAGGATGATGAAGTTGAAATCGAGCCAGAAGATATCGATTGGGAAGGTTTGAACTTTGTCTGGGACGGTGAGACACTCGGTGTTGACCCACTTAATGCTGTTATCCGCAGAGAAACAAGAGAGAATATGCTGGCTGCTATGACGGACAAGCAGCGTGAAGTTTTTATTCTTTATCATAAGTATGGCTGGACACAGCAGCAGATTGCGTATGCGGTTGGTATTAGCCGTGACTCTGTAAATGACCGTTTAGAAGGAGGGCATAAAAAAGCAAGAAAGGTTATCAAACACATTTGATAAGTTTGCAGACAATTTATTTCAAAAAAAATTATTTTGATACCCACAAAACACCCCCTCGAAATGGTATATAGTAGAGGCTCTTGACAGACCTCCAGAAAACAACGGCTGTGGTGACTGCTGCAGCCGTTCCGTTTACATCTTACATCGGTCACAGACCGAAACAGAAAGGAAATGCTTATGCCTAAACAAAACAACAGAATTCCGAAGAACCGCCGCAAGGACAGTCGCTTCTCTGCTGAAAAAAGCAGATGTGTCAGTTCCGCAGCTGCTGCTGAAAAATGTGAAAGTCTCAATAAGATTGAAGCGGAGCTGGACAAGTATGCCACCGATATTGCGCTGACTATCAGTGATATGTTCAAGTTCATGTCAATGGCATCTGCCCTGCTTCCGGATATGGAGATTGAGACGGATACCATGTATCTGAAAGTTGATACTGATGGCATCTTCTTCGGAATCAGCACTCCGGCTCAGAAGTGTCACAAAACCTGCTGTGCAGAGCTGGATGATTTTGAAGATGACTGGGACGATTGGGATGATGAAGAGGAGGTAACGCTTTATGGCGGAGACTAACAAAAACAAGGTTCATGCCACCCCTTCCACTCCCACATCAGCAGAACCGATTCCGGTGGATGCAAAAAAGCTGATTGATGCACTTGGCACAATTTTCGGCGGTGTGATTCAGCTTTTGACAGCTGTTGAGCCGGACATTGCAAAGGAACTGGCTGATTTTGCAATTAATGGTGAGTCTAAAGAAAAAACACCGGAGAATCTTAATCTTGATGATTTTGAAGAAATCATTTCTGAGGAGGGACTGTCCTCAGATACAGCATCAGAGAAACAGAAAGCTCCCACACCGCCGGAACAGCCGCCGCAGAAGGCAAAAGAACAGGCTTCCTCTATCACTGCCGATGACCTCACAAAAATCATCGTGCAGAAAATTAAACAGAACCGCAGCAACAGCGAGAAAATCGGTGCAATTCTGAAAACTTACGGAGCAGCGAAAGTCAGTGAACTGCCGCCTGATAAGTACGAGGCATTCATCACTGATGTATCACAGCTTTGATTGGAGGTAACGAAAATGGCGAAGAAAATGACTGCTTCAGGAGTGCCGCCCAATGAAATCAACCAT
>JAZQIL010000303.1:0-2903 GCA_045541055.1 Oscillospiraceae bacterium | reverse complement strand
ACCTCAACCGAAAATACAAGGGGTGATTTTCATGTTTTTCAAACTGATACTCGAAAACGAAAACGGCGACAGAATTGACATGACGACAACTGCAAACCAATATATGACTTCCAAGATTGAGGGACTGAATCCGCCTGCCGGAACGGTCAGCACTTCTTCCTATGCGGGCATGAACGGCAGTTATCTGAACAACGCTTTTATCGAGAAAAGAAATATTGTCATTCACTTTGAGATGAGGGGTGTCAATGTGGAAAGGCGGAGACATCTGCTCTATAAAGTTGTGAAGCCGTCAAGATACATCAAAATTTATTATTCCACAGCAAATATTGATGTATATGCAGAGGGCTATGTGGAAATCTGCGAAGTCAGCAACTTTGAGGAGCTGACAAACGGGCAAATTTCCATTCTCTGTCCGGATATTTACTGGTATTCCGTCAAGTCAGAAATGGTGCTGTATTCGCAGATTATGGGGGCATTTCACTTTCCGTTTCCGGAGAATGACAATCCATTTCCGCTTGGCAAGTACAACACGCAGAACACAATGATTATTGAGAATGACGGCGATGAAATCGGCTTCACAATTGTGATTGAGGCAAGCTCCTCTTCCGAAGTTGCGGCTGTTTCACCGACAATCTACAATGCCGATACAGACGAATATCTGCAAATTATCGGCGAAATTCTGAACGGTGATATTATCACAGTCACGACCAAAACAGGCAATAAAACCGTCATTTTGGAGCGTAGCGGTGTAAAAACAAACATCATTAACCGTCTTGTTTCAGGCTCAACGTGGTTACCGCTGAGAGAGGGAACAAACCGTTTTTATCTCCGTGCAGCGGACGGGCTGAAAAACTTAAAAGTCAGAATCGAGCATACCAATGCTTATCTGGGGGTGTAATTTTGCAGATTGAAGTTTATAAAATGACGGCTGATGCCGATTCTGTCTCAATAACACTGGAAGCTGTCTGCGATTCATTTTCAAGCCTGTTATGGGATATTGAGTGCTATCAGTGCGGAGCATTCGAGGTCTATATCGCCGCAAATCCGCAAAATATCGAAATTTTCCAAACTGGCAGAATCATCGGCAGAGATGATGATAATCAGAATTTTGGAATTATCGAGTCTGTCAAAATTGATACAGATGCTGAAAATGGTGATTATCTGACCGTTTCAGGCAGATTTCTGATGTGTCTGCTTGAACGGAGAATTATCTATCCGACATATTCAGCAACTTCACCGACAAAATATAGTGATATTGTCCGAGAAGTCATTTCACAGAACTGCATGAGTGACGATAACCGCAGAATACCGGGGCTTTCTCTCGGAGAGGTCAGCGGTGACTGCTGGGAACAGACCACAAAATTACAGGTCAGCTACACCAATCTCATGGAGTGGATTTATACTGTCTGTGAGAAGATTGGCGGTACTGCGAACATTCGGCTTATTAAGGCTGAAAATGAGCATTATCAGATGCTGTTTGAACTCTCGCAGGGAACAGACAGGAGCATCATGCAGGAAGAAAATCCGCATATTGTCTTTTCGGACAGTTACAGCAATCTGTTATCTTTCAATTATGCGGAGGATATTTCTGTACAGCAGAATTTTGCCTATGTTCTGGGACATGGCGAGGGTGCAGACCGAAAAAGAACAACATATTTCAACGGTGATGAGCCTGTATTTTTAGACAGATATGAAGTATATGTAGATGCTGATGATATTTCGGAGGAAGAACAGCTTGATGGTGAAACAAGGCAGATTCCGGAAGAGGAATATATTGAACTGCTCAAAAATCGTGGCTCTGAGAAAATGATTTCACCAAAGACTGCATCAGAATCGACAATCGCAGCAAACTCGACACAATATCAGTATCAGAAAGATTATGCTGTCGGTGATTATGTCACTGTTCAGCACATCAGATTCGGCATGATTCAGCCGAAAATACAGCTTATCGGCATGGTGGAAGGGTTCGACCAGAACGGCAGAAGCCTGACACCAACTTTTAAGGAGGCGTAACTTATGGCTTTTTCAAGCGGATTTTTCAATTCAAAGGGTCTTGACAGGACGTATACGGCAGAGAATTTTACTGACTATCTGTCAGGCCTGATTTGCAACGGAATTTTGGACACTTACGGTGACTGCTTTGAACTCACTGCACCGACAAAGGGCTTAAAGGTCATTCTCGGAAAAGGGAAAGCTTGGATAAATGGACATTATTTCATCAACGATGCCAAATACAGCATTGATTTGTCAGAATATCAGGACGAGTCGCTTCCGAGATATGTCACGATTGGCATTGTATGCGATGTTTCTGAAGGTGTGCGTGATGTCAGGATTGAAGTCGTGGCTGGCACACCTGCCGAAAATCCTTCTGTTCCGTTCATTCCGGTTGATACAAACCGTACAAAGCTGACTTTGTATGCTGTCCGGCTCAATGTCGGAGCGAAATCCCTGTCTGAATTTGACTGGTTTGATTACAGGGAAGATAACAATTTGTGCGGCTACTGCCGCTGTATTCTGGGAAAATGCAGGGTCACAGATATGCTGGCACAGCTTGCAGAACTGAACGCTCAAATTGATAAATACAATGAAACTATTGAAGGATTAAATAGTAAAATTGATACCTTGCAACTTAAAATCAATGACATGACGGGCGATATTGTCAAAGTCGGTCAGTGCGGTGATGACATTTATTATGTGCTGTATTCGGACGGAAAACTTCTCCTCCGTGGCACCGGTGAAATGTACGATTATGGCACTGCAATTCCGATTTCTGACTGCCATTTTCCGGAAATTGACCGTGACGAAAGGGTGACTGCATCAGATTCCTCTTTAATTTTGGCTGCCGCTGCCAATATCGGCACGGGACATGAATCGGGTCTGACTCCGGAACAGGAGCTGCTTGC
>JAZQIL010000302.1:0-3953 GCA_045541055.1 Oscillospiraceae bacterium | reverse complement strand
TTGCAAAAATCATCTATATCGCAAAAAATTGCTATTTGTTCCATATAAAAAACCGCCTTTCTGTTTTCTGAGTCTGTCGTTATTCTCATTATAACAGATTTTGGCGGCTTTTTCTATTCTTTTTTCATCGAACTCACGTTATTAAAGCATATTGTGGCTGAGAGTGCAAGTCTTCTGCACTCTCTTTTTTATTTTTTCTTTCCTCTTGCCAACGAAAATTTTACACTTACATACAGGAGGCATGAAAATTTTATGAAATTAAGATTCTTTTTCTTTGTAGAGGACTTTTTTGTGATAGCCTTTTTGATTGCAGTACGGGCATTTCATATTCCTGCTAAAGCCCATATGCGGGGCAAAAAACACAGTTTTCATTGTAGGCACATAGGCTTTTTTACAGTTCGGGCATTCATAATAGCCTGTATCATGTTCCAGTTTGACACAATAAAAGACTCCAATCAGGAAAATCATTGTACTAATGATGAAAAATACAATTTTCCAGCCCTCCATCTCAGAGAACGAAATCCGTGTTTGCCCCAGTAAAATTTTGTCCCAGCACAGTGCCAAAATCATCAGAAAATAAAATACTGTACTCATAATGGCGATTACCAGCTCTAAATGCAAGAGCTTTTTATTATTGAGTTTCTCCTGTTTTTGCAGCTGCATTAAATTTTCCTCTGCCATTTTCTGATAGTTCATCATAGTCAAGCGTTCACCGCTCAGAAGTTCGTTGATATTGATTTCCAGTGCTTCACAGAGTTCAGGTATCAGGGAAATATCCGGCATACATTTCCCTGTTTCCCATTTAGAAACAGCTCTGTCTGTAATACCTAATTTTTCTGCAAGAACTGCCTGTGTCAGTTTCTTTTCCTTTCTGCATGAAGCAATGAATTTTCCAATCTTCTGTTGATTCACAGTGAACTCCTCCTTTCAAGTATGATTCTATCACGAATCCAGAGAAAAGTAAACATACCAGCGGTTGAGTTTTGAAAAATGCCGATATTTAGGCAACTCAACCGCAGGTAGAAACTAATATTCTTATTGTAATTTATCCAAAGCTTCCAGCACGTCTTTTCCGTAAACATCTGAAAATACGTCTTTTACATCTTTGGTTGCTTCCTGAAATTGTGTCAAATCAGGATATACAATTTCCATTCCTTCTTTTTCAAGTTTGTCAACCATATCTTTTGTTTCATTCTGAATAAGAATTCTGTTCTGCTTTCCGGCGACTTCCGCAGCGGTTGCCATAATTTCCTGATATTCCGGTTTTAAGCTGTCCCAGATATCCTGACGAATTGTGAAAGGCATTGCATCATAGCTGTGATTCGTGACAGAAAGATATTTCTGCACTTCATAGAGCTGATTGTTATAAATAACCGGAATCGGGTTTTCCTGTGCATCAAATGTACCATTTGCAAGCGCATCTTTTAATTCAGCGAATGGAAAACTTTCCGGATTTGCATTTAATGCTTTCATGGTTTCAATGACAATCTGATTTTCCGGTGTGCGAATGTGCAGACCATTCATATCTTCTACTGTGTTAATTGCTCCAATACTTTCAGAAGTCGTGACACAGCGGAAACCGTTGTCAAAATAAGAAAGTACATGAATATTAGAACTTTCCAAATCTTTATTTAAATCCTGCATCACAGGGCTGTCTACAAATTCCCATGCAGATTCAAAATCCTTAAACAGGAAAGGCAAGGCAGAAACACCGATTCTAGGCGCATATTTTGCATAATTTCCGGCACTGGAAACAGTCATATCTACATCACCAGTTGTCATTTTATCAATCAGTTCCGTATCACTGCCAAGTTCTCCCGAAGGATGTGCTTCAATTAAGATATCACCATTTGTTTTTTCCTCGACTAATTCCTGAAAAATTTTGATTCCTGCCCCTCTTGGGTCATCCTCTCCAGTAGAATAGCCTACTTGAAGCGTTAAAGGGTAAGAAATTGCAATTGGCGGATTGACTGGCTGAGAGCTGGTAGAGTTTGAAGAACTCTGACATCCAGTCAATAAAATCACCATTGCTGCTGCTGTTAAAATTGTGCTATGCTTTTTCATAGCCTTCCCGTTACTGAAAACTTATAAAAAGTTATAAATTAAACTTTCATGTTTCATTCCTTGTTCAACGTGTCCATTTTTGAATCTAGAATCAGAAATCTGTTCTTTCATCTACTTATGTTTGGTATGACACTCCGAAGGCGTAAATTCCCGACTAACGTATCGGTACATATTGACAACACTTGTTTTGGTTATGCTGTCAATTTGTAATTCATTAAGTTGACACTTGCCTGAAAATCCCTGTCAATCGTTAATCCACATTTAGAACAATGATAAATTCTGTCAGAAAGTTTTAAATCTTTCTTGATATTTCCACAAGAAGAACACATTTTACTTGATGGATAGTATCTGTCTGCTATTACAAATTCAATATTGTGCCAATGGCACTTGTATTCTATCCGTCTATAAAATTCATAAAAACATTGTTCCTGAACTGCTCTTGACAAGGGCCTGTTCTTCATCATGCCTTGCACATTCAAATCTTCTAAAACAATAAACTTTGGCTTTCGGCTTATGATTTCAGAAGTCACAGAATGCAAATAGCCATGACGAATATTTGTTAGTCGGTGACTCAATTTCAAAAGTTTTCTTTCACTTTTTACAATATTGCGTGTTTTACAGTAACGCTCTCCTTTCTTGTTTTTTGAGTATTTCTTTGATACCCTGCGTTGCAATCTACGCTTTTTCTTCTTTAGTTTTCTGACTTTTGCAGTTTTGTTAATGTTTGGATAAACGTTCGTATCAGAACAAATTGCTAAGTCCTTGATACCAATATCAATTCCAATCCCTTGATTTGTTGGCTTTTCCTGTGATTCTTCATAATCAATTCCAACGGAAATCCACCAATTCAAGCCGTCAAAAGTAATTCTTGGATTGGTGTATTTTGCATCAATGGGGATTCTGTCAGGCTCTGCCAACTTGACAAGATTGAACTTCTGCTTGTTCTTCTTTCGGCTTGTTGTCAGCTTTTCTAATTTTACATGGGTAGAAGTAAAGCTGATTTTGGAAGTGTCGGCATAAAAAGATGGTCTGGATTTTCTTCTGCTCTTGAATTTCGGAAATCCTGCAATGCCTTTAAAAAAGTTCTGATATGCTCTACAAGCATCTATGATAGCCTGTTTTGTGATGTTATTGCTGTAATCATTCAGCCATGCATATTTTGATTGTGTTTTCAACTCCGTAAAAATTCTGCGGAGTTCGTAATGAGAAAGAAAGGAATTTCCAGCTTCATAATTTGCTTTTTCATAACCTAATGCCCAATTATAAGCGAATCTTGCTGTTCCTGCACATTCAAACAGCTTTGTTCTCTGCTTATTGTTCGGAAGGAGCATGACTTTGATTGTCTTAATCAATTTCTGTAAGCTCCTTTATCATTTTCTTTGCTTTATTTGCACGTTTTCCTTGTAATTTACAACTGAATACAGTAATAATCTGCACTAAATCTTCTACAAGTTCTTCCTGTTCTGTTTTTTCTGTTGTATCAACGATTTCAATTTCACAGCCGTATAATTCTGCAACATATTCAATCAGTTCAAAGCCAAATCTTGTAAGCCTGTCTTTGTAAAGCACAACTACTTTTGAAATATTTCTGTTTGCCATGCCTTTTATCAGTTCTTGCAATCCTTTTCTTTTGTAATTGATTCCAGAACCAATATCCGAAATAATTTCAAACGGCTTTCCTTGTGCAAGCAGATACGTTCTCATATTTTCTTCCTGCCGTTCCAAATCATCTTTCTGTTTTGAAGAACTGATACTATTCCTCTATTATCATATAGACAATATCCAATCTCTTCCTGTAATGCTTTTGATAGTAGATTTTGTCAGATTTTTAATAGTAAGGCAAAGCCTGTCTATCACATCATCAAGAGAATTGAAACATTCATTATGAA
>JAZQIL010000301.1:0-53220 GCA_045541055.1 Oscillospiraceae bacterium | reverse complement strand
CTTCCGGCTCGATCGGTTCTTCTTTGACTTCTTCCGGCTGAACTTCTTCCGCTTTCACTTCTTCGGCTGCCGGTTCTTCTTTGACTTCCGGAGCGGCTTCTTCAACCGCCGGCTCTTCCTTTACTTCCGGCTGCGCTTCCACTGCCGGTTCTTCTTTTACTTCCGGAGCTGCCACTTCGGCTGCTGCCGGAGCTGCCACATCCGCTGTTGCAACTTCCGTAACAACAACTGTTTTATTTAACATAGATCCGGCTCCTGCACTCGGCAGTGAATCGGATAAAATACCTGCGGATACAGGTAATGTAGTATTTGAAATCATCACAGCAGCTACGATTCCGAACGCTGCCAGTTTCATCATTCTTTTCAGCATGTTTGCCTCCAATAATTGTTGACCACTTTTTAACATTTGTTACAAATTTGTTACATCTGTTAACAAATATAGCACTATATATTTCGTTTGTCAACATAATATCGGAAGAAAAAAGCCCTTTTTCCCAGGAAAATACTGGAAAAAACGGGCTTTCTACCTATTTCAACATAAATTGCTCCACGGAAGTAACCGCATTTGCGCCGTCAGCTGCTGCCGTAATAATCTGTCTGAGCTGCTTGGTTCGCACATCTCCGGCTGCAAAAATGCCCGGCACTGAGGTTGCACAGGTCTCATCTGCGATGATGTAACCTTTTTCATCCATGTCCACCAAACCTTTAACCAACTCCGTGTTCGGCACGTTACCAACCGCAATAAAAACGCCGGATACCGCAAGCGGATTCGTCTGCTGTGTCTTCTTACTATATATAAGAAGATTCTCGACCTGATCCTCTCCCTGAACTTCTTTCAACTCACAATTCCATAATATTTCTACGTTCGGAAGTTTCATCAGAGCATCCTGTAATATTTTCGCCGCACGCAGTTCCTCCCTGCGGTGAATGAGATATACCTTCTCGCATCCTCTCGCCAGAAAAATCGCATCCTCAACCGCTACATCGCCTCCGCCGACGACTGCCACCGTGCGCCCGCGGAAAAATGCTCCGTCACATGTGGCACAGTAGGAAACTCCCATTCCCGTCAGTTCCTCTTCTCCCGGTACACCGAGCTTTGCATGCTCCGCTCCCGTTGCAAGAATCACCGTGCGTGTCTCATATGTCTCATCCTCTGTATAAAGAAGCTTGGTTTCTCCCCGATCTTCGATTCGTTCCACCGCTGCTGCTTTGATTTCCACGCCCAAGTGCTCTGCGTGCTCCCGAAATTTTTCGCTCAAATCAAAACCGTTGCTCATCGGAAGTCCCGGATAATTGTCCACTTCATATGTAGAAAGAACCTGTCCTCCGCTGATTCCCGTCTTTTCTAAAATAACCACCGCAAGTCCTGCTCTCTTTGCATATATACCTGCTGCCATTCCCGCCGGACCGGAACCGATAATCACTACGTCATATATCTGACTCATTTGAAATACCTCTCTTCGTGTTTTATTTCCTGTGTTCAATTATATCACATGTACCCCACCTTTGACAGATGGATAGAAAGAGTTTTTATTTGTAGATTCCGGAGAGGTAACAAAGGTTTGAACCCGAAAGCTTGCTAGCAGTATATAGAATTACTCAGAGCCGGAAATCATATGTTATCTTCCGAATCATCACATGTTTGAGAAAGGCAAAAACGTAGCATTGTTATGAGCTTGCTTAATAAACGATGCGGAGTTTTTGGATTTCGAGTTTGATGATTCGGAAGATGCTTTTAATATGATTTCCGGCTCCTAGTAATTCTTATGCTGCGTAGGGAAGCGGTAGGGGCAAACCTTCTGTTACCTCCCGATCTCACGATCAATACTATTCCTACGCCATCTGGTTCACGGTTTTGTATTTGTAGAGCATCTCTGCATGGTTCTGCTCCTCAATCTGGATGTCGGCAAGGAGTTTGCGGAGCCACGCCTGGGCAAAATTGAACACATTTGTGTTATACTCACTCGAAACCAGTTTTTCTGTTCCGATGCAGTCTGTCGCAAGGAAGCAGTCGTTCTCTTTGTCCTCCGGAGAACTCATGGATGTGTAAGTTGCCTTCGGCTGATAATTTTTTCCGTCGGAATCGTTACAGTCACACTGGACTACTTCTCCTTTTAATACTCTGCCAAGTGTATCATAGTGCTGCTGCTCTTTTTGATGAAGCTGCTGGAAAAGATCACGGAGCACCGGATCTTTCGCCTGGGCTGCGTATCTTTTATACTTTTCCACACAGCTTTTTTCCTGGGTCTGCAGATCCTTGATCGTTGTCATTTCTTTTTCATTTAAATTCGTCATACTCTTCACCTCTTAAATTTTATTTGTACTACAAGTATTCCTGTCAAATGGAAAAATATACATTCCAAATTGATTCCGGTTGTAGTAAAATGAGAGCAATAACAGCAAAGAGGTGAATCGTATGCCAAAATATGCATTTGTCACCGGCGCATCCAGAGGAATCGGCGCCGCCATAGCAGAGGAACTTGCTGCCGAAGGATATCATTTGTATCTGACCTGTCGCAATTCCGCAGATCGTCTGAAACAACTGACTGACCGCCTAACCACGCAATACGGGATTTCCTGTGAGTGCTTTGTCGGCGATATCGGAGACTATCATTTTGTATCGGAGTGCTTTTCTTCCATTTCATCGCTGGATGTACTCGTCAACAACGCCGGTATTTCCTACGTGGGTCTGCTTTCGGAGATGGATGTCAAAGACTGGGACAGCGTCATTGCGACCAACCTTTCCTCGGTCTTTTACACAAGCAAACTGGCAATTCCGCTGATGCTCAAACATAAAAACGGAAAAATTTTGAATATTTCTTCTGTGTGGGGAAATGTCGGTGCATCCATGGAAGTGGCATATTCCGCATCCAAGGGCGGGCTGAACAGTTTTACCAAAGCCCTGGCGAAAGAGCTTGCCCCGAGCAATATTCAGGTCAACGCCATCGCATGCGGTGTCATCGACACGGATATGAATAAATGTTTTTCTGTGGAAGATATGGAGATTTTGAAGGGGGAAATCCCTGCCGATCGCATCGGCACGACAATGGAGGTGGCTCGTCTGGTGACGCAGCTCATCCAATCGCCGGCTTACCTGACCGGCCAGATCATTGCAATAGACGGAGGATGGCAATAGCCATCCTCCTTTTAATTCTTATACATGAAATCTTCTCTTTATCTCATTGTGCGCTCTGGCATCACCGAGACATACGGTTCCGAGAAACAGAAGGGCCGAAACCCCGATGGCACATCCCGCCAACAGCGTGTTTCCCATGTGATGTATCAAAATATAGGCGCCGACAATTCCCGACAAAATCAGCATTGCCATCTGCAGCAAAATATAGCTGTGCCATGTTCTGAAATTTACAAGCATCAAAATGAGAACAAGCACATCCGCAACGAGAATAATCACCGGAAAGGCATATGCCACAGACCATCCCTGATAGCCGATAATATAATCGATAAGAAAGGTCAAAAGCATAACTGCAATCACCTGCATGAGTATTTTCATCGTATGTCCTTCATGGGCATTAAACAGCGTGAACCGCAGTGTCACCAGCAAGTACAAAATTCCGGCGTCACATATGAGCGACCATGCAACTCCGTTGTACGTCAGGTAATTGACCAAAGCAAGCACGATAATGGCAACAAAGCATATGAATGCACAAATCTGAAGAATCAGCTTATATCCTTTCCTGTGAACACCGACCACCGGATACATAGCCTCCGCCTTTTCCTGCATTCCCTCCGTCTTTTCCAAAACACTCTGACAAAGAGGGCATATATTGGTCGGATCTGCAACATTTATTTTACATTGTCTGCAATATCTCATATATCATAGCCCTCCCCGTTGGTTTCTATCGTCACGGCAATATCATCTGCTGCCAAAGTTCGGAAAAACCGCTTCTGCACGGACGGGTCCGCCAGCTTTGTACTGACCGTATAAACCAGCTCGCCGTTGTATGTGCACACGTTACACTTCATATTTTGCCCTTTCGTCATGGAAAGAATAATATGAAAACGTTCTATATACGGTACATAGGCATCTCTTATTTTTATTTCACCCAGATTGGTGACGGTGGATGTATTGGAAAGCGCCGTGGACCGGTATACCCACTTCATGGCAAGCCGTTTCAAAAACAGCGGGATGACACGGTGCATCCGGTTTATTTCATTTCCTACATTGTAAGCGATAAGACTGTCCATATTTTCCTTGGTCAGCTGCTTTTTCAGACTTTCATCCACAATGGCCAGAATCTCTTCCGGCGTGTAATCATCTTTTTTCGCATGGAATACCGCTTCTACCATGGCAAAGAAATTTTTGATGGTAATGGAGTCATAATAAGGCCTGAGATTCACCGGAACGCATATGCTGATCGGCTTATCCTCATTTCCGCCCCACACCGTCTCTTTATATATACTGTAGACATACATCCCCACGAGATAGGTATTGACGCTTACGCCCCTGCGTTTCGCCGCAGCCTTAACCTGCTGTACATCCATATATCCGTGAATGACCGAGAGCGCATTCGGCGGAAGAAACTCTCCCTTCAGCTCATGGGCGCGCTCTGTCTTGTATTTCTTTTTTAATTTTTTGCCGGAATAGTTTTTAATATAACTGTCTTCTTTATTCAGTGTCGTGTCGCTGCACAGGCCGTCGCCCAGTTCATCCATCAGCGCCGGATGCGCATAGCGCAAATACTGGTACACCAGTTCACGCAAAAAGGTGATGGCGCCCATCCCGTCCGTCAGCACGTGGAACACTTCCAAATTTATTCTTCTTTTATAGTAAGTCACACGAAACAGATAATTATTATTTTGATAAATCGGAATATAAAGACACGGATAAGATGTCTCCTCCTTTACCTTCGGCGCAGGACGGGTGTTCGTCTCAAAATAATACCAAAACAATCCCCGTCTGAGTCTCGCATGAAACACGTCAAAGAGCGGCAACACTTTATCCAATGCTTTTTGAAGCAACTCTTCCTGCACTTCCTCCTTCAGCGTCACCGATATACGGTAGACACTGCTCATGCTCTCATTAGCAATGACAGGAAAAAGCAATGCCGTATTATCCAGTTTATCCCATTTCATATCTCTGGTTTTAGGACTCATATATGTCAATACTCCGTTCCAAAATTCCGTTCATGTGCGCAATGGCAATTCCGTAATTGGTCATAGGTACGCCCTGCTCCTTTGCCAGCGCGAGACGATGCTGCATCTCTTTTTCATTGAGCACGCAACCGCCGCAATGAACAACAAGCCGGTACCTCGTCAAATCTTCCTGAAACTCCGCTCCGCTCCCGAAATGA
Source organism: Oscillospiraceae bacterium (assembly GCA_045541055.1). Classification (GTDB taxonomy): domain Bacteria; phylum Bacillota; class Clostridia; order Oscillospirales; family Ruminococcaceae; genus UBA3855. Next base: position 47,908 of record JAZQIL010000301.1, on the reverse strand, counting down.
AACACCGGTTCTTTTCCCGTATGTTTCCGTATCCAGGCCGGAAGCTTATCTCTGCCGATATCTCCGCACTGTCTGTGATGAGTGCACCCCTCTGCTATCAGAATGGCATCACCGTCCGCAATGCAGTCAAGCACTCTTGCTCCTGCAACCGCATCCCACAATGTCCCTTTGTATCTGGCAAACAAAATAGAAAAAGAGGTCAGCGGAATATCCTCAGGTACCTGCGCACTTACCCGGCCAAACACCTGACTGTCCGTAATGACAAGTCTCGGGGTACATGTAGCAAGCGCCTGCGACAGCTGCTCCGGCTGCACCGACATAATCAGGGTACCGGATTCCAAGAGCTCCCGAATCACCTGCTGCTGCGGCAAAATCAGCCGTCCTTTCGGCGCCGATGCATCAATCGGCATAACAAGCAACACCGTATCTCCCTTTTTTACAAGATCCGAAACAAGCGGTCTCTCCTGCACATTCGTTTTACAAAGTTGCCCAATGCTAACTTTCAGTTCCTCGATATGCATATTTTCTTTTGCGCTGACAAAAATGCAAGCATCTGCTCCAAAGCAGTCCTGCCACTGTTTCTTTTTTTGCGGTGAAATCAAATCTTCTTTATTGACCGCCACAAGGAAAGGTATTTTTCTTTGCTTAAATTTGCGGATGAACTCTTTTTCTTCCTCCGTCACCTCCCGGCTTCCGTCCACAACAAGAACTGCCATGTCCGTCCTCTCCAGCATGCGTCCGGTCTTTTCCACCCGAAGCTTTCCCAGCTCGCTTGTGTCGTCAATTCCGGCCGTGTCAATCAGCACTACCGGCCCCACCGGCAAAAGCTCCATCGCCTTGGTCACCGGGTCCGTCGTCGTACCGGGAACATCGGAAACCACCGCCAGCTGCTGACCGCAAACTGCATTGATCAAACTGGATTTTCCGCTATTTATTTTTCCAAAAAAACCAATATGAATTCGGTTTGCAGAAGGCGTTTCGTTCAAGCTCATCGTTTTCTCCCATACTAAAAATAGAAGTCTCTTTCTCCCATTTTTATTTTTTCCAATTTTTCGATTACTGTATTTCTGACCTGTTCTTTCGGAATACTTTCCAGCTCTTTGCGGATCATCTCTTCACCCAGCCTTTGCGTATCCGGCGACGCATAATCCGACAAATATTCCTGCAATGTCATGAGTGCATTCGGATGGCAGCAATTCTGGATTTGTCTGCTTTTGCAAAGATCCATGAAACGGTCACCCGTTCTTCCTTCGCGGTAACAAGCGGTACAGAAACTCGGAATATAATCCATCTCCATGAGCCAATGCACAATCTCGTCCAGGGTTCGTTTGTCGCTGACGTCAAATTGCTCGCTGTTTTCTTCCTCCGGTTCCGGCTCCGCGTAACCGCCTACGCTCGTTCTGGAACCTCCGCTGATCTGTGATACGCCCAGTCCCAGCACTTTTTCCCTGCACTGTTTGCTCTCTCTGGTAGAAATAATCATTCCTGTGTACGGAACACTGATACGGATACATGCAACAATCTTTGCAAAAATTTCATCATCGATTCCGTTATCAAAATCATCCGGATCAATGTCATCTGCCCGGCGCAGCCGCGGAACACTGATGGTATGCGGACCGACACCGTGTACTGCCTCCAGATGCTCTGCATGCATGAGAAGACCTGCAAATTCATAACGGTAAAGTTCCAGTCCGAACAATACGCCGAGTCCCACATCATCGATACCGCCTTCCATGGCACGATCCATGGCTTCCGTATGGTATGCATAGTCATGCTTCGGTCCGGTCGGATGCAGTTTTTCGTAACTCTCTTTGTGGTAGGTTTCCTGGAACAGAATGTAAGTTCCGATTCCTGCCTCCTTGAGCTTTCGGTAATTTTCCACCGTTGTGGCTGCAATATTGACATTGACACGGCGGATATCACCGTTCTTATGATGAATACTGTAAATAGTTTTTATACTTTCCAATATATATTCAATCGGATTGTTCACCGGGTCCTCGCCGGCTTCGATAGCCAAACGTTTATGTCCCATATCCTGAAGCGCAATCACTTCCGCCGCAATCTCTTCCTGGGTCAGTTTCTTGCGCGCAATACTCTTATTCTTCATATGATACGGACAATAAAGACATCCGTTGACACAGTAGTTGGACAAATACAGCGGCGCAAACATAACGATGCGGTTACCGTAAAAATCCTGTTTGATCTGTCTTGCCAGCTCGTAGATTTCCTCATTTTTTTCCGGGATATCGCAATCAAGAAGTACTGCTGCCTCCCGGTGGGATAAACCTTTTCTCTCTCTTGCCTTGGCCAAAATCCGGTCAATCAATTCTAAATTGCTTTTATTTTGCTGCGCATAGGCCAGCGTCTCCACGATTTCTTCATGATCAATAAATTCTTCTGCTTTTCGTGAACTCGGATTGTACATGTCTTTTCCTTCTTTCTGTGTGTAAATAACCTGCCCATTCAGTATAACACATTTAGACACCAAAAAAAAGTTGTGCGGCTCAAAACACCGCACAACTTGTCGTTTAAAATGATTTCTTTAACTTTTCATAAATAGCATCATAGCGCATTTCTTCGCTGTAAGCATCCTCGTAATCAATCTTCTGCTGCACGCCGTAATTGCCGTCTTCTTTGTACTTCGGAATGATATGATATACAAGCTCATCATTCATATCCTCCAAATCCATGTAGCAGATTGCATCCGGTTCGTAGCATTTCTTAAGGGCCTTTGCCGCCTTTGCAACATCGGCGAAAAACAGATTGCGCTCCAGCGTCGACAATTTGCACATCTCCTTACCGGATTCTTTAAACACCGCAACCAGATGGCCTTTGCAGTTCTGATTTTTGTAAAGATAAACCTTAACTACATCATACTCTTTCAGGAACCGGCCATAGCGCTCCTCCGCCGGAATCTCCTGTCTGGAAGCTCTCTCCTCTTCCTCTTTTAAATACTTCTGATACGCGATGGTCATATCCCGGTCTTCACTGAGCACATGATCCATAATCCAGCTTTGCACTTCTTCTTTGATCATCTTCATCTGCTCAAGCGGCTCTGCTTTTATCTTCGGCAAATCCAGCTTCATGATGAAATCAGAACATCTTTTGTGATATTTTTTGTGAGCGGAAATGCGGGCATAGCACATCTCCTGCATCATGCGCTCCTCTTCATAAAAATGATACCCCGTGTAATCCCTGAGCTCACATACGACATCCAAAATCTGTTTGTCCGTAATACCGATACAGTGAATGCGGATCAGCTGCTCCAAATCACGACCGATTTTAAACAACTGCTTGTGCTGTGTATCAATGTCCTCAATCCCCGTTTCCATACTCTTAGCCCAATCAAATTTAAAGTCGAACATTACTAGTAATCCTTTCTAAAACAAACACTTCAATACTACTTATATTTTAACATTTCACCCCTAAAAGACAAGTAGAAAAAAAGCATTTAGGATTGTTCATTTTGACGATTTTTAAATGCGCAGATCATTTCATTTGTCAGGCTGCTGTCCGTATATTCCACCGGGATATCCTCCCTTTCCAGCCAACAGGCTTCGGACAATTCCTCCTCGTCCATACGAATCTCATCGCTTCCGTCTACCTCACAAAAATAGCCTGCCAGCAGATTGTCGGCAAAGGCCCACGGCTGGGAGCCGTAATAGCGGATATTTTTAACCGAAAGTCCCGCTTCCTCCATCACTTCCCTGCGCACGGTATCCTCAAAAGATTCTCCGATTTCGGAAAAACCGGCCACCAGGGCATAATTGGTATACGCTCTTCCCCGGTATTTGGTCAGCAGAAGCCTGTTGCCGTTTGTCACGGCGACAATCACAGCCGGATTAATCCGCGGATACACCCGGTGATCGCAGGCCGGGCAAAAAAGCATACGCTCCTTTGTATCATGGGACAGTGTATTCCCGCACCGCCCGCAAAATTTGTTCGTCCGATACCAACCGTCCAGCTGAAACGCTGTCACGGCAACAAAGGCAAAATGTTTTGGAGCAAGTCTGCGAAGTTCCTGTCTCTTTATGGTACGGTGACCGGACCCGACACATGCATCCACCTCCGTTTCATCCGAAACAGGCAGATAGAAAAATCGCATCGCATCGACGGAAAACAGATACACCATCTGCTCTGTTTTCTCTTCAAACTCTCTGCAGGAAAAAAAGGCAATTTCTTCCGTATCCCGAAGCGCCAATCCCTCCCGGCTGAAAGGAAGGACAAAATCCTCTTTTTCCGGTTTTCTGTTTTCATATTCTACATGATATTTAAATGGGCTGATGTCCTGTATCATCGGTCTCCTCCATCTGTGCGAAAGCCGCCTCCATGCGGTTGGTCGCCTCCGATTTTTGCTCCGTGTATTCCTCCCGGATGCGCTTTTTGGTATTCTCAATCTCTTCCTTCAGTTCCCTGGCCGAAAGAAGAAGACATCCCTGTCCCCAGACAATAAGCTGCACAAGACCGTCGGAAGTCGCCACCGTAACGCGGTAATCCCCTTTGGCTATATTGTGCGCCGCCTTCTCAATATACATATCCGCCGTCTCCGCCTCCTTGGTGTAGACCACTTCAATGTTGTGATACTTCTGTACCTGTCCGATGTTCCCTTTTACTTTATATGCATCAAACACTACAATCAGACGACATTTTTTAAATCCCTGATAATCGCAGAGAATATCCATCAGCTTTCCTCTGGCCGCATCAATGTTAGCCTCCGCTAACTCTTTTAGCTCATCCCACGCAAAAATGATATTGTATCCGTCCACAAGAAGATATTCTTCCAAAACCTTGTGAGGCTTCGCCGGTTTCCGGCGTCCCTCCCCTGCATTTGCCTCCGGTGACGCTTTCACAACGCGGGCTGACGGAAGCACTCTCGGCTTCGGTGTTCCGTATGTCTTCTCAAAAATCGCCTTAAGTTCTTCCTCCTGGGCACCGTATTTGCGATCCAAGCTATCCGTTCTGCGCTGCGCCTGTCTCTGAAGCCGCAGAATCGTTTCCTCCCCGAACTCATTTTTTCGGCGGGCATTCAGTACACTCTCCACATGCATATGCTCTTCCACTTCATTCCACGGAATGATCTGACCGGACCCATGCTGACAAAATACGGAATCTGCCGGGTTACGTCTGTCAAAGGAAGGATCATACCCTTTCTTCTCCTGCACTTCCTCCCCGTTGTGACATACATCGTAGCCGTCCGGCGTCATGACAAGCTTTCCTCTTCCCCCGGTAAAGGCTGCAATCTCCCTGGCATAGTTTCGCATGGTGGAAACAGGAGCTCTTCCGCTGATAATCGCCTGCTCGCCCTGCAAATCCGGCTGCTGAAAGCTTCCGCCCATCCGCTCCATATCCGCCAGAACACGCCCGATCATATCGGCCGGAACCGTAATGCGGAACGAATAATACGGCTCAAGCAACAGACTTTCCGCCTGCATGAGTCCCTGTCGCACTGCCCGGTAGGTGGCCTGTCTGAAATCGCCGCCCTCCGTATGCTTCGTGTGGGCTTTTCCTGCCACCAGCGTGATTTTCATATCCGTAATCGGAGCGCCTGTGAGCACTCCTCTGTGCTGTTTTTCCTGCAAATGTACAAGCACCAGTCTCTGCCAGTTAAGCGCCAGATCATCCTCCCTGCAGTCGGTGTCAAACACAAGACCGCTTCCCCTCGGAAGGCTCTCAAGCAGCAGATGCACTTCTGCATAGTGGCGGAGCGGTTCAAAGTGGCCGACCCCTTCCACCGTATTTTGGATGGTCTCCCTGTAAACCACATCTCCCTCATCAAAAAATGCTTCGAAACCAAAACGCTCTGCGATGAGACGACGGAGCACCTCAATTTGTACATCACCCATAAGTTGCACACGAATCTCGGAAAGTTCCTCATCCCAGTTAACATGCAGTTCCGGATGTTCCTCCTCCAAAATGCGGAGTTTTTCCAAAACTGTATGGGCATCCATCGTTTCCGGTCCGTGTACTTTATAGGACAACACCGGTTCCAGATAGGTCGCACTCTTTTGCTGTTCGCATCCGATTCCCTCTCCCGCAAGGGCGTAGGTGAGTCCTGTCACAGCGCAGACACAACCGGCGCAGACTTCATCCGTCACCTCATATTTATCTCCGTGGTAAATCCGGATCTGATTTACCTTTTCTTCCTTTTCCCAATCAGCACCGGCTAACATTTCTTTTACTTTCAGTTTGCCGCCGGTAATTTTCATATGCACAAGACGATTGCCCTGACCATCTCTGGTCACTTTAAATATTCTTGCGCCGAACTCGGACCTGCGCACCGGTTCCCTGGAATACCCCACAAGTCCTGCGATTAACTTATCAATTCCCTCATGCTTTAATGCCGAACCGAAAAAACAAGGAAAGAGCTTGCGCTCTCCGATTGCACGGGCGATGTCTTCCTCTCCGATGGTTTCTCCCGAAAGGAACCTATCCAGCAGCATCTCATCCGTCATGGCCACCTGCTCGTAAAAACTGTCATCCCAATCACCCATACGGGAAAAATCGACGCAGTCTCCGGACAGCTCCGTGCGGATTCGCTCATAAATATCTTCCTTCACCGCAGTTTCCTGATCCATCTTATTTACAAAAATAAAGGTCGGAATCTGATATTCCTCCAAAAGCCGCCACAGTGTTTCCGTATGTCCCTGCACCCCGTCCGCTGCGCTGACCACCAAAATCGCGTAGTCAAGAATCTGAAGACTCCGCTCCATCTCCGCCGAAAAATCCACATGCCCCGGCGTATCCACCAGCGTGAAACAGGTATCCCCGAAATGTAGCTGCGCCTGCTTGGAAAAAATGGTAATTCCGCGCCCCCTTTCCTGCGAGTCGGTGTCCATGAAGGAATCCCCGTGATCCACGCGACCCGCTTTCCGGATACCGCCGCTCTCCAGGAGAAGCTGCTCCGACAAGGTAGTCTTTCCCGCATCCACGTGGGCCAAAATCCCGAGTACCATATTTATTTGTCCGCCCATTCGATCTCCACTATGCAAACTGTGTCTTCCTTTACTTTAAATTTGATATTGTAACCCGCATAGGTCATTCCCCATATCCGGTCCTCATCGTCCAGATAAGCGGTCCTCGGATCCTGTGCCAAAAGCTTCGTAATCGTTTCCCTATGCACTTCCCCGAATTTCTCTTCCTTCATTTTTTCGGGCAATGTTGCTTCCCACTGCACCTTCAGCTGTCTATCTTTGACCTGCTGTGCAAACCCGTCCTTTGCCTCCGGATGCGAATCACAGTAGGACAAATATGGTTTGATATCATAAATCGGTGTCCCGTCAAGCATATCGATTCCCGACACGCAGATGACCGGTCCCAGTTTTTCATCCATAACAATCCCGTCTATTTTTACCGAAGAAAGTCCGATGGGATTCGGCCGGAACGGGGAACGGCTCGCAAATACGCCAACCCGCTTTTTCCCTCCGAGTCGCGGGGGACGCACGGTCGCCGACCATCCCTCTCTCTGCGCCTTTGAAAACTGCCAGATTACCCACAGGTGCGAATATTCTTCTAATCCCTTGAGTGCATCCGCACTCCGGTACTGTGGTTCAAACACAATCCGTCCGCGCAGATTTTCAACCAGTCCGCTCTGCCTCGGGATTCCGAATTTTTCCGAAAAATCGGTGTGCATACGCGCTATAATTTTCATATTCCACTCCCAAAAAAGCAGTCCCCGCAAGCGGAACTGCTTTTGTTTTTATGATACCGACAAAATATCCACCGTGTGCGAACTCGCTCCGATCAGATCCTGTCGCTCGCAGGTTGCAAGATGATATTTGATGAACCACGCAAACTCTTCCTCACTCATGGCATTGATCACCGGACGCATATGGTCCGCCGGTCCGTCGGCTGCAATAATCTGAATCCGTGAAAGCTGCACCGCCTCGTTGATCCGATCAATATCTTCCGTCCGGACAAAACTGTACAGCGGATTTGCCTCCGGCTTGCAATGAAAATCTTCCGTTAACAGCTGCTTTTCCACACTTTCCAAAATATGTCCCTCGCGGAACGCATAGGTCAGCACGCTGTAATCATTCATACAATATGCTACAAGAATTACGCCGCCCGGCTTCGTCACACGCTTTGCCTCGGACAGTGCCTTGCACTTATCTTCAAATGCATGGAGATGGTACATCGGCCCGAACACAAGCGTCAGGTCAAAGCTGTCATCGGCAAATCTGGAAAGCTTCATGGCATTGCCCTGGTAGGCCTTCACGCTGCTTCCCTTCTTTTTCAAAACTCCGAGATTGCTTTTCACCAGTTCAACCGCCGTGACATCATAGCCCTCCTCAGCCAGCGCCACGCTGTATCTCCCGGTCCCTGCACCTACATCCAGAATTTTCGGATTGCTGCGCCCTTCCAGATATTTGTGTATGTAGCGCATGGAAGTCATATACTCCACCTGTCCGTGTCGGGACAGCAATCTTTTGTCTTCGTTAAATTTATTATAATAGGCAATCAGTTCTTCTGTCATTGTTCTTTTGCTGCCTCCCCGGCTCTGCGAGGTGCAATTTCATTAAAGCATATATTTCCTTTACCGTTTCTCTTTGCCTCGTACATATTGTCGTCGGCCCAGTCAAAAATAACTGTAATATCCATTCCCTTTTCCCACGGAACGATTCCGACGCTGCAAGGTACTTTTTCAATAATATCGCCTGCTTTGCGCATCACTTCCGCTTTACCGATGTTTTTGGTCAGCGCAATAAATTCATCTCCGCCGAAACGTCCGACAATGGAATCTTCCTCCATAATATCAAGAATCGTCTCCGCTGCTTCCTTCAAAACACTGTCACCGTATTGATGTCCGTATTTATCATTGATGGATTTGAAATCATCCAGATCAATCATGCAGAAATAGAATTCTGCATCCGGAGCCTGTTTTACAAACTCTGTCATTTTCTCAAATACAATCTCCTTGCGGTACAGACCGGTCAAACCGTCGACCTGTGCCTGATAACTCATCTTTTCTCTCTCCAGCACTTCCGCATGGATATCTTCGATTCGTCCCATGACGCTGGCCACTTTGCCGTCCGCTCCGACTACACTCTTATAATAAGCACGGTGCCACCGGTAACCGCCTCCGGAAATCGCAGTCAGATATTCCAGTTCACCTGATGTTTCCTGTTTTACCGCATTTTGCAAAGCATTGGTAAATGCCTGAAGATGATCCGTGTGAACAATAGGATTTTTCCGCACATAAGAACTGTATCCTGTCAGTTCCTTTGTCTTTTTATTGTGCGGAAGATTGTAGGAAAATAACATACTGTCGCGCGCCGGGAAATATTCAAACAAAATACCCTGTACGGTCTCCGCCAATACATGGTAACGGGCATCCCTTATCATGAGCTCATCGTTCATCCGCTCAAGTTCTTTCATCTTCTGCTCATTTTCCATTTTATCCGTCACATCACGCATAATCAGAAGGACATGCTTTGTACCCGCATCCGCATTTGCAATCGGTGCAAGCTTAACGGCAAACCAACTCTTCACGTGGTCGCGTCTCTCTATCTGTATGGTCTGCTCCAGCACTTTTCCGGCCTTTACACATTTTTGGATGGAATCCGGAATGTCCGGATAATTGGTTTTCGACATTCCAAGCCGCTCATAAAACGCCTGATTCAGGTAGAGTACCTTGATTTCATCCGTCTGTACTTCAAACAGACCGACTCCTGTTTTCATATTGGAAACAAGCAACTGTAACACATCCTGTAAATCTTCCGTCACCCGCACAAGACGCTCGCTGTCCCAAAGATTCAACTCATCCCATTTGTTATTTTGATTCATAACACGTCCCCCTTTCTGTTATTTCAGTTTTCGGAACACCGCTTTACTACCCACGCCCCTTTTTTTGAACATTTTCTTATATGCAGAATATTTCTTTTTCGGGACTTTAATCTTTGCCTTTTTGTGGATTCCCTTAAAAGCTTGCTTACCGACTTTTTTACTACCAAGTTTCGTTGTTTTTATCGTGATTGTCTTCAGTTTTTTACAACCGTAAAATGCCTTTGCACCAATCTTCTCCACATTCTGATCGATAGTCAGTTTCTTGATCTTTTTATTGTTTTTAAATGCATTTTTGGCAATGCTTGTTACTTTATAGGTAATACCTTCGATCGTAACCGTTGCCGGTACAGAAACCGTCGATTTCTTTTTGTTTACAGGTTTAACATACTCTACGGTTCCTCCGGTAAGTCCTGCCTTTGTAACTTTATAAATCGCTTGATTTTTATCATCCGCAAGCTTTGCTCCTTTGTCATGTGCTCCGAGCGCCGGAAGTTCTTCTGCTTTCGTTGCCCGGCAAACAGTACACGTCAGGGTTTTACTTCCCTTTTCCAGTCTGGTTGCTGCCTTTGTCACTACCCCGTTATTCCATGCGTGAGGCTTCTTTGCTATGACTGCACCGCTCTGTATTTCGGTTCCGCAGTCAATACACCATGTATCTCCGCTGTATCCTTCTGCCGTGCAGGTTGCCGTTTTCGCATCCCGTATCTCTGTCGTCAGGTGACCGGTTGCTTTTACTTCGATAGCTGTCGCTATCGGCACATGGCAGACACTGCATTCCGTGTGAGCCAAACCGCTCTGCGTACAGCTTTCTTTTTTATCACCTTCACCGGTGTAAAGAAGAGTTTTATCTTCCTCATGCCCTGCAATGGTTACATTGATGCTGAATTTGTAGATTGCTCCGCTTGCTGCTTGATAAATCAGATTACACGCTGTCGTTGTTCCCGCCGGCAATGCCTGATTTGCCGTCTCAAAAGAAAATCCTGACGGAAGTGCTCCTGCCAGAGCAGAAACATTCGTCACACAGCAGTTTTCAGAAAAATCAGCCGGTTTCTCAGGAACGCCTTCCACTTTGATCTCCGCATCCGGAACACTCGGAATCTTCTCCGGAATTTCCACTTCACCTGTAACATCCTCCGGAAAGGTAATGGTTACAACAGGCGGAACATCATCGGAAACCGTGTACGACGCCTGTATCTGCGTTTTATATTCACCATCTTCTCTATATTGTCCTACCGCTTGCGAGATATCCAGACCCGACGGATAATAAACCACTTTCAGATTGTTACAGGATGAAAATGCGCTCTCTCCTACTGTTTCCAGACTTTGCGGAAGTACCACAGCCGTCATATCATTTCCTACAAAAGCATAAGCACCGATACTCTCCAGTCCTTCCGAAAATTCAAAAGACGTTACATTATTAAAACGAAAAGCATTTTCCCCAATGCTTTTCAGCGACGGCGGAAAATAGAAACTTTGCAACGCATACGCCCCTGAAAAAGAATACTCGCCGATGCTTTCAAGTTTGCTGTTCTCCGGTATGGTAAATGTTTCCAATGCAGCACAATTTGCGAATGCGGAGTCACCGATTGTAACAACCGAAGCCGGAATCGTAATTTCCTTAATCGGAGGATAATATCCGTTCATGCTTGACGATCCTCTAAAGGCGCTATCTCCGATGGTTTCAAGGACGCTTCCTTCCTCAAACGTAACTGCTTCCAAGGATGTGCAATTATAAAAGGCTTGATATCCTATCGATTTTACCGACGCAGGGATTTGCAGCGTTTTTATTTTCGTCTGCTCAAATGCTTCGTCCCCGATAGTCGTCAGCCGGCTCCCCTTCTCGAAAGTAACACCGGTAAGGCTTTCACACACGGAAAATGCTCCCGTTCCAATCGATGTCACTGTTTTCGGAATCGTAATTTCTGTAAGCGGCTGACTTGCAAAGGCATTGTCGCCGATAGTCTTCAAGCCCGAAGGAAGTTTTATCTGCGCAATCGCACATGTACTGAACGCAGAATCCCCTATTGTTTCAAGGCAGCTTCCCTCTTCAAAGGTGACGCTTGTCAGACTATCACATCCGTTAAACACTTGATTTCCCAACGTTTTTACGGAAGCCGGGATCTCAATGTTTGTAATAGCCTTATTCGATCCGAAGGCATAATCTTCGATTGTTTCAAGCCTGCTCCCTTTTTCAAAGGTAACCGATGTAAGATCAGTATTCTTAAATGCATTTTGAGCAATCAGTTCCACGCTTGCCGGTATGGTAACCGAAGTCACAATCAAATTAGCAAACGCTCCTTGGTTAATCCTTGTCACGGGATATTTTTCCCCGTCTGTATGTTCTATGGTCGCCGGAATTACCGCAACTCCTGCATACGCTTCCTGATATTTCCAGCCTGTGATTACCGCTTCATTTCCGTCAATCCCATATTTGACGCCATTGGGAAGCTCCCACTCCTCTGCTGCCATAGCAGGCCGGCTTATCATCATACACATGAATAACAGCAATCCCATAAGGACTGTTTTGCGCAAATAATTCTTCTCTCTCACTATGTTGTCTCCCTTTTCTGTCACGTTATTGTAATACTATCACAAAAAGATAGGTATACATTATACCACATTACTTCACATTTTGCCATGTCACGTAAATATGTCCGGCAGCAAAAATCAGCGCTGCAATCACAAGCAAAATATACTGCAACGTAATACCGCTCAGCAAAAAAATCACCGCCGGAATAATTGCAAGCGTCATACTTTTCCACTTGTTCTGCTTTATAAAATAAAGCACCCAGACAATCCAGTACGCAAAAACAAGCAGCGCATTGCCACATATGTAAGCAAGAAACGCCGCAACAGAGGAAAATCCGAATCCGTCCTGCCCGATATCCAAAACAAGCAAAATCATACATCCGTATCTTCCGATCTGTTCCAGTACATTCATCACCTTATTCTGACACTTATTTTCCAAACCTCTGAATTTGATTGCATAGATAATATTCGGAATCAGTATGGCAATCACAATACACAGGCCAAACAGATTAATCCATCCGCCGCCGAGTTTTCCCGCCAAAAATACGGAAGTAGGACCGTCCGCCTGTCCTATAATGATCGGGTCCATCATAATAATCACTCCTTTTCTTTCAAATACCGCATTACTGCAAGTTTCATGTTTTGGGTTGCCGTCTCTTTCTGCATGGCTTCCTCCGCCGGTATCCCCGATCCGGAAATCGCATACATGGCATCGATATCGCCGGCAAGACACGTTTTCGCATCCTCCGTCACCTGCCCTGCAAAGGCATATACTTTACATCCGTGCTTTTTTGCCAGGCGGGCTGCCCGCACCGGCGCCTTTCCCATAGCACTCTGCCTATCCAGCCGGCCTTCTCCCGTAATAAAAATATCCGCATCCCTTATATACGTTTCAAGTCCCGTCAGCTCCATCACAAGGTCTGCTCCGGGCAAAAGTTCTCCGCCCAGAAAACTGACAAAGGCAAATCCCATTCCGCCTGCACCTCCGGCGCCCGGGATATTTCTGCAGCTCTTTCCGGTGCAGCGCTCAACAACCTCCGCATAGTTTGCCATAGCAGCATCGACATTTCTGCACTCCTCCGCCCACAGTCCTTTCTGGGGTGCAAACACATAAGTTGCCCCCTGCTTACCGCACAGCGGATTGTCCACATCGCAGGCAATTTTGAAGCTGCACGCCGAAAGCTGCGCAGTCACCGCACTGTCATCTATAAATTTTACTTCTCCCAGAGACGCTCCGATCCCGGGTAATTGTTTCTTATCTTTATCCAAAAAGCGGTATCCGAGCGCTGTGAGCATTCCCATTCCGCCGTCGTTGGTTGCACTACCGCCGATGCCGATGAGAAAATTGTGACAGCCTTTTTTTATCGCATCCAGAATCATTTCTCCGACACCGTATGTCGTCGTTTGCAGAGGATCTCTCTGCTCCTTGGTAAGAAGCGGTAATCCTGCTGCCCGGGCCATCTCAATGACCGCTGTCCCTGCATCCGGCAATATAACATACTCAGCATCTGTCTTTTGCCCTACGGGATTGCTGACCTTGACCGAAACCATTTCTCCGCCCAGCCCCTGGGCAATTGCCTCCGTCATGCCTTCACCGCCGTCCGCCAGCGGGCGCACCACAACATCCGCATCCGGTATTGCTGCCAAAACGCCTTCTTTTGCCGCATTTCCGGCCTCCGCAGAAGTTAAGCTCCCTTTGAACGAATCCATCGCAATTACAACTTTCATTCCGCTACCTCTTTGCATGTTTACTCTGACACATCTTCCTGCCAGTCCTTGCACACATCAACCCATTCCTTCATGCCGGAATATTTTTCCAATTCTTCGATTGTGAGATTGATCGTCGCCTCCGGACTTCCCGCCGCTGCATGCAAATCGGTAAAGCGCTTCATGGAAACATCCAGATAAACCTCAACATCTTCCTTTACACAAAACGGGCAAACACCTCCCGGCGGATGTCCGATTAGCTCCTCCAGTTCATCACCGCGTACCATGGCTGCTTTCTCATGAAACTTTGCTTTATACTTGGCGTTATGCACTCTCGCATCCCCTGCCATAACAATGACAATCGGATGGTCCTTCAAACGGAAAGACATGGTCTTTGCAATGCGCGCCGGCTCACAGCCGATCTCCTGTGCCGCATGCTCCACCGTATCTGTAATATGATCCTGAATGCGGACTTTGTCTCCCATTCCGTACTGTTCAAAATATGCTTTTACGTTTTCCCACGACATTTCGGGTTCCCTCCGGTTTTGTTTGTCATATGTAAGTATATCATATAACGGAAGCTCTTGTCTGCTGTTGAATTTTCACGACCTTATGGAGATGTTCTCCCCACGTAGAGACTTTTTCAGCATGTGAGGAGACTTTTTTCTTTATTTTTCACTATTTTTCTCCCCACGCAACTTATATATCACTTTATGGGGGAGAATATTTATTCTTGTTTTTTGTTATGTAAACCGAATTTCAGTCTTTTATCTCCCTATACATGCTGTAACCAGTCTTATGGGGAGATAAAAATTTTTAATTTTTAAATTCCATCTCCTATATTGAAAAAATTGCTCGCCATGGGGAGATATCTTCAGTTCCAAGAGCGGGGACACTATAGCTAATTGCAACCGATATCCGTGTCCATCGACATACGCAAAAAAATCGCGACCGAAATCGGCCGCGATTTTCCAATATACATTATGCTATTTCAAAAACTATTTGATAGCTGCATGGATTTCCTGCAGGGACATTACTTCGCTGTCGCCCTCTTTAAGGATCGTGTAAATACCTTCTGCTGTTGCCTTAGCTGCTGCCATCGTCGTGAAGTAAGGTACTTTCGCCTTTACGGCTGTCTTACGAATGTAGCTGTCATCGTTCTTTGATTCTTCCGTTGCTTTCGGTGTGTTGACAATGAGCTGAATGTTACCGTTCATCACCTCATCACCGATATGCGGTCTTCCCTCATACATTTTATTGACACGTGTTGAGTTGATACCGTTTGCAACCAAAAGGTCATGCGTAGAACCTGTCGCCATAATGTCAAATCCGCAATCCACGAATTTTTTGGCAACATCCACTACTTCCGGTTTATCCTTACGGTTTACACTGATGAGTACAGTTCCCTTGGTCGGAAGCTGTGTCTGTGTTGCTTCCTGCGCTTTGTAGAACGCTTCACCCACATTCTTGGAAAGTCCGAGAACCTCACCCGTGGAGCGCATTTCCGGTCCGAGTACCGGGTCCACTTCCTGGAACATATTGAACGGGAATACGGCTTCTTTTACACCATAGTAGGCCGGTTTTACTTCCTTCATGCCTTCGATCGGTGATGTTCTTCCCGTCAACTCTCTTGTCATAATCTCTGTGGCAAGTTTTACCATCTTGACATTACATACTTTGGACACAAGTGGAACGGTTCTGGATGCACGAGGGTTGGCCTCAAGCACATATACCTTTCCGTCTTCGATGGCGTACTGCATATTCATCAGACCGCAGACACCCATTTCAACAGCAATTTTTCTGGTATAATCTTTAATGGTTGCAATCTGCTTTTCTGTCAGGTTCTTGGAAGGCAGGATACAAGCAGAGTCTCCGGAATGGACACCGGCAAGTTCAATATGTTCCATCACTGCCGGAACGAAACAGTTTGTACCATCTGAAATGGCATCTGCTTCACACTCTGTTGCATGATTTAAGAATCTGTCAATTAAGATAGGTCTGTCCGGTGTGACACCAACCGCAGCAGACATGTAAACTTTCATCATTTCATCATCATGCACGATTTCCATACCACGGCCGCCAAGTACATAAGAAGGGCGCACCATTACCGGATAACCGATTTTATTAGCAATTTCAAGCGCATCTTCTACTGTAACTGCCATACCGGATTCAGGCATTGGAATATTTAATTTTTCCATCATTGCACGGAAATGGTCACGGTCTTCCGCAAGGTCAATTGTTTCAGGAGATGTTCCAAGAATTTTGACACCATATTTTTTGAGGTCATTTGCCAGATTCAGAGGTGTCTGACCACCAAACTGTGCAATGACTCCAACAGGCTTTTCTTTTTCATGAATGCTTAATACGTCTTCCAGTGTCAAAGGCTCAAAATAGAGTTTATCAGAAGTATCATAGTCTGTGGAAACCGTTTCCGGATTGCAGTTGACAATGATAGATTCAAAGCCTAATTTTTTTAATGCCAATGCTGCATGTACACAACAGTAGTCAAATTCAATGCCCTGACCGATTCTGTTAGGACCTCCGCCGAGAATCATAATTTTCGGCTTGTCTGTATTGCAAGGGCTTTTATCTTCGGAAAGATGATAAGTAGAATAATAATATGCTGCATTTTCTGTACCGCTGACGTGAACACCTTCCCAAGCCTGTGTAATGCCGAATTTAAATCTTGCTTCTCTGATGTCTTCTTCCGGCACTTCCAGAATCTGGCTTAAATATCTGTCACTGAATCCGTCAAGTTTTGCCTGTTTCAGAATCGGCATTTCCGGCACAGCACCTTTTAAAGCAAGCAGTTGTTCTTCTTCCTTGACAAGGTCAAGCATCTGATTCAGGAAATAATGCTTGATTTTTGTGAGTTCATAAATTTCTTCTACCGTTGCGCCTTTTCTGAGGGCTTCATAAATAATGAACTGTCGTTCACTGGTCGGCACATTCAGCATAGAAAGCAATTCTTCTTTTGATTTTTCGTGGAAATCTTTTGCAAAGCCTAACCCATAACGACCTGTTTCAAGGCTTCTGATGGCTTTTTGGAAAGCTTCTTTATAAGTTTTGCCAATGCTCATGACTTCGCCGACAGCCTTCATCTGTGTGCCGAGCTTGTCTTCTGCACCTTTGAATTTTTCAAATGCCCATCTTGCGAACTTAATCACTACATAGTCACCATCAGGGACATATTTGTCAAGTGTGCCATATTTTCCGCAAGGAATTTCATCTAATGTCAGTCCGCAGGCTAACATTGCAGAAACTAATGCAATCGGGAAACCAGTTGCCTTCGATGCTAATGCAGAAGAACGAGAAGTTCTGGGATTGATTTCAATTACAACGATTCTGCCGGATACAGGGTCATGCGCAAACTGGCAGTTACAACCACCAATTACCTGAATGGCTTCTACAATCTTGTAGGAATATTCCTGTAATTTCTTCTGTACGTCTTCGGAAATAGTCAGCATTGGTGCAGAACAGAAAGAATCTCCTGTATGTACACCAATCGGGTCAATATTTTCAATAAAGCATACTGTAATGATATTATTATTTGCATCACGAACGACTTCCAGCTCTAATTCTTCCCAGCCGCTAATGCATTCTTCTACAAGTACCTGATGTACTAAAGAAGCTTGTAATCCTCTTGCACAAACAGTTTTCAGCTCATCTACATTGTAGACTAAGCCGCCGCCTGCACCGCCCATTGTATAGGCTGGACGAAGTACAACAGGATAATGCAATTCTTCTGCAATTTTCACTGCTTCTTCTATAGAGTAAGCTTCATGACTGCGGGGCATTTCAATGCCAAGTGCGTTCATGGTATTTTTGAATTCAATTCTGTCTTCGCCACGTTCAATGGCATCTACCTGCACACCAATGACTTGTACCTGATATTTTTCTAAAACACCAGCTTTTGCAAGTTCTGAACAAAGATTCAGTCCAGACTGTCCGCCGAGGTTCGGCAACAATGCATCAGGTCTTTCTTTTTCAATAATCTGTGTCAATCTGGAAAGATTTAACGGTTCAATATAAGTAATATCTGCAACATCGGGGTCAGTCATAATCGTTGCAGGGTTGGAGTTGACTAATACAATTTCATAACCCAGTTTACGCAGTGCTTTACAGGCTTGCGTACCAGAATAGTCAAACTCGCAGGCTTGGCCGATGATAATAGGACCAGAGCCAATAATCATAATCTTGTGAATGTCCTGTTTCTTTGGCATGTATAACTCTCCTAGCTGTGCATATGCACAAAAATTTTTGGCATGATATATTTATGCTTACTATAATCATATCACAAAACAGTAAAAAATGCAAGAGCATTTTTAAAATATTTGTCTTTTTTTCTGTCATCTTCTGATTTTGTCGTTTTGTGATATTCTTACAAAAAGCTATTGACAAATATTTAAAAATATAGTATAATAGGTTAGAATGAAATTTCAACTCAAAAGGAGTGTTACGATTATGGCTAATAGAATTGTATTGAATCAAACTTCTTACCACGGTGCAGGCGCAGTTTCTGAAATCGCTAATGAAATTAAAAGCAGGGGCTTTAAAAAAGCATTTCTCTGTACTGACCCAGATTTAATTAAATTTGGTGTTGTTTCTAAAGTCACAAAAGTACTGGAAGAAAATGATTTTCCTTATGAAATCTATTCTGAAATTAAAGCTAATCCTACTGTAGACAATGTACAAAACGGTGTTGCTGCCTATAAGGCTTCCGGCTCAGATTATATTATTGCTGTCGGTGGCGGCTCTGCTATGGATACTGCAAAGGCGATTGGAATTATTATTAAAAATCCTGCATTCTCTGATGTGGTCAGTCTGGAAGGGGTTGCACCAACGGAAAAGCCTTGTGTTCCGATTTTAGCAGTTCCTACAACTGCCGGTACTGCTGCGGAAGTTACGATTAACTATGTGATTACAGATGAGGAAAAACATCGCAAAATGGTTTGCGTTGATGTACATGATATTCCGGTAGTCGCTTTCGTTGACCCTGAAATGATGAATACCATGCCGAAAAGTTTAACAGCTGCAACCGGTATGGACGCTTTAACTCATGCAATTGAAGGCTTTACGACAAAAGCCGCTTGGGAAATGACGGACATGTTTCATCTGAAAGCAATAGAAATAATTGCAAATTCCCTCCGGAAAGCCGTTGTAAATGACCCTGAAGGCCGTGAAGGTATGGCTTTAGGTCAGTATATTGCCGGAATGGGTTTTTCTAATGTTGGTTTAGGACTTGTTCATGCAATGGCACATCCTTTAGGTGCGCTTTATGATACACCGCATGGTGTGGCAAATGCGATTATTCTCCCTACTGTGATGGAGTATAATGCAGAATGTACCGGAGAAAAGTTTAAAGCTATTGCAAAAGCAATGGGTGTGAAAAATACGGATTCCATGTCTCAGGAAGAATACCGCAAAGCCGCTGTAGATGCTGTTCGTCAGCTCGCTCAGGATGTCGGTATTCCTGAAAATTTAAAAGATATTGTGAAGCCGGAAGATATTGACTTTCTTTCAGAATCCGCCTTTGCAGATGCTTGCCGTCCCGGTAACCCGAAAGATACTTCTGTGGAAGAAATTGCTTCGTTATATCGTTCATTGTTATAATATCCTTATCTTCAAAAATGCACCGCCTGTATTTCCAGACGGTGCGTTTTTTATTTCTGAATTAAATTTAAAATTTCCTGTGGTGTAAATTCATATTTTTTGTCACAGAAATGACAGCAGACCTCAATATTTTCTTCTGTATCTGCTAATTTTTGCAGTTCCTGCTTTCCGATGCTGATTAACACTTTAGAGGTGCGTTCTCTGGAACAGTCGCAAAGGTACTCTGCATTTGCTTCATCTAACAGATTTGGTTCTAAGCCTTCTAAGCATTTTAAAACAATTTCTTCTGCGGTGAGGCCGTTTTCTAACATTTTGGTGACATTCGGCATAGAGGCAATATTTTTCTCTAATACTGGAATACATGCTTCGTCTGCAAACGGCAGTAACTGAATGAAAAATCCTCCTGCATGTTTCACAGTTAAATCAGGGGCAACTAATACCCCTAAGCTTAATACTGTTGGAATCTGTTCACTGGTTGCATAGTAGCTTGCAATATCTTCGGCAATTTCTCCGGATACTAACGGAATTGTTCCGACATAAGGCTCTTTCAGACCCAAGTCTTTAATCACAGAAAGTGTTCCGTTTCCGACTGCGCCGCCGACATCTAATTTATTCTTATCATTCAAGGGGATTTCTACAATATAGTTATCTGCACAGCATTTCACATTTCCGTGACTGTCTGCAACGGCAATCATACTGCCAATCTGGCCGTCACCGTCAATTCTGAGCGTTAATTTATCATCTTCATTCTTCTGGTCATAGCCCATTAAAGAAGCCGCTGTGGAAAGCCTTCCTAATGCTGCTGTCACGACTGCGGAAGGATGATGATATTTTTCAATCTGATTGACCATTTCAGTAGAATCTATGGCGGATGCAATCACGCTTCCGTCTTTGGAAATGGCTCTTTTAATCATATTCATATGAATCATTCCTTTCTTATTGTGATAAATCAGAAAATGTGTTAAGGATCAGCAATAAATCCATACTTTTCAAGAAAGGAGTAACAAAAGCCTTTGTGCTTTATGTAGTCCCAAAAAATCTTTCGCCCTTCATCAGTCAAGTCATTAAGTTCTTGATATTTCAGATAAAGCCAACCGCCTGTTTCAGTTGATAAAATATCGCCTACATTACATTCTACTCCTGTTTCTTCTATTGAAACTGCCCATGTGCTTTCAGGCATGAATGGGCATTCAATCATGAGATTGCTATCATCGACCGCTATAACCGCCCAAGTATCTATTGGTATCATGAGATAGTCTCCTTTCAAATTCCGATTTATGTCAATGGCTTTTGCGCCACAAATAATATTCTCTGTGTGGTATCTGAAACAGGCTTTACATTTTCTGGATTCTGTAAGTCAGCATCTGCATCAAATTCTGCAATCAGTTCTAATCCAGATTCTTTTAAAAGCTGTTCAATCTGTTCTGCTGGATAAGCTGTTTCTGTAATAAATTCATCAGTGCGGTAATAGCTGTCTGTTTCTTCCTCGTGAGCGAAAAATGTTAACTGCATTTCCACGGTATCGCCTTTCAGACGATTCTCCCAAGTACAAAATACTTGTTCTGTATCATAAAGAAAAATTTTATCCTGCAAAATTTCATGATGCTTATACAGCGTATTCATATCAAAGATAAATAATCCCCCCGGCTGGGCGAACAATGAAACTTTTTGAAACACTTGCTTCACTTCTTCCAGATTAGCCAGATGATTCAAACTGTCCAGCATACAGACCGTAATATCTATCGTTCCAAACATGTCTAATTCTTTCATGTCCTGACATAAATACTGAATTGGTAAATTGCTTTTTAATTTTTTTAGCATTGCCTGATTCAACATCGCCGGAGAATTATCTACTCCAATCACATCATAATTTAATTTTGCTAATTCTTCACTGAGTGAACCGCTTCCACAGGCTAAGTCAAGCAAAAGATTTCCTTGTATATCTGTCTGCAAATATTTTTTAATCAAATAATCAATTCTTTTCGCTCTGGCCGGATACTGCACATTTTCTGTTAAAGCATCATAAAATTCTGCAAAATTGAGATAATTCAAAATCACACCTTCTTTCAGGAAGAATCAGCCCTCCCCATCTAGGAGAGAGCTGTTCATTTTGCTTATTGTGCATCTAAATCTTCAACGTCATCTTCCTGTTCTATTTTTTTTGCTTCAGGACTTCCGGCATTTGGAGCATAAGGTTTTAATACTCGCTGACGCTGAGGAGCAGGCTGTTGCTGCTGTACCTGAATCGTTAAAAGCATACGAACGGTTTCTTCACGAATGCTTTCCACCATTGCGTCAAACATTTCAAAGCCTTCATAACGATATTCAACAACAGGATTTTTCTGACCATAACTTCTTAAGTTGATACCTCTTTTCAGTTCCTGCATATCATCGATATGTGCCATCCATTTTGTATCCACTACCCGAAGCATTACAACACGTTCCAGTTCACGAACGATTTTTTCGCCGTAATCTTTTTCTTTCTGAGCGTACTTCTCTTTCATCTTGTTGACTAAGAAGTCTGTAATACTGGTTTTTGTCTGTTTAGCGAGTTCTTCTTCTGAGAAAACAAGTTCACCATCTTCCAGAAGCCAGCCATAGAAATAATCTTTCAAGCCGACAAGATTCCAGTTATCCTGTTCTTCCTCTTCAGCAATATACTGATTTGTGATAGTTTTGACAAGTTCGTCCATCATGTTTAAAATAGATTCATGCAAATCTTCACCATTCAGCACCTGCGCACGCTGTTTATAAATAATTTCACGCTGTGCATTCATTACATCATCATAATTCAAAGTATTCTTACGAATGCTGAAGTTTCTGCCTTCTACCTTTTTCTGAGAGGAAGCAATAATTTTTGTCAGCCATTTACTTTCAATCGGCTGAGTTTCTTCAACATTCAGGGATTTCATGACAGCTTCCATTCTGTCACCAGCGAAGATTCTCATTAAATCATCTTCTACAGACAGGAAGAAACGGCTTTCACCGGGGTCACCCTGACGACCGGAACGACCTCTTAACTGGTTATCAATACGGCGGGATTCATGCCGTTCTGTACCAATGATGAATAATCCGCCTGCTTCACGAACTGCAACAGCAGCTTCCTTAACTTTTTCATCATATTTTTTGTAAAGTTTTCTGTACACTTCACGAGCTTCCAGAATTTCCTGATTATCCGTATCTGCAAAACCGATTGCTTCGTTAATAATTGCATCATCATAAAGCTGTTCGCCGTTTTCCTTCTGGAGTTTGCGGAGTTCTGCACGGGAAGTGAATTCAGCATTACCGCCAAGAATAATATCTGTACCACGTCCGGCCATATTTGTTGCAATTGTAACTGCTCCGAGCTTACCGGCCTGAGCGACAATTTCAGCTTCTTTTGCATGATATTTTGCGTTCAGAACTTCATGTTTAATGCCTCTCTTTTTGAGGAGTGCGGACAATAATTCTGATTTTTCGATAGAAACAGTACCAACCAATACAGGCTGATTTTTCTTATTGCACTCTACAATCTGTTCAATAATAGCAATAAATTTTCCTTTTTCAGAACGATATACTTGGTCTGGGTGGTCAATACGCTGAACTGGTCTGTTTGTCGGGATTGCGATTACGTCCAGCTTGTAAATTTCTTTAAATTCATCTTCTTCTGTCATTGCTGTACCGGTCATACCGGAAAGTTTAGAATATAATCTGAAATAATTCTGGAACGTAATCGTTGCAAGTGTTTTTGATTCACGCTGTACTTTCACGCCTTCTTTGGCTTCAATTGCCTGATGCAGGCCGTCATTGAAACGTCTTCCGAGCATTTTACGGCCGGTAAATTCGTCTACAATAACGACTTCGTCATCTTCCACGATATAGTCAGTATCTTTTTTCATAATGCCGACTGCTTTCAAAGCCTGATTGATATGATGCAGGAGCGTCATATTTTCCTGTGCCATCAAGTTGTCAACATGGAAATGCTTTTCTGCTTTTTCCACACCCTGTTTTGTAATTGTAGCTGTTTTTGCTTTTTCATCAATGATATAGTCTGCACCTTCTGAAATTTCTTCCTGGTCGACTTTGTCGTCCATTTCCACAAATGTGATAGGTGTCAGTGTTTTTACAAATTTATCTACCAGTGTATATAATTCAGTAGACTTATCCCCCTGACCGGAAATAATCAAAGGAGTTCTTGCTTCATCAATCAGGATAGAGTCTACTTCGTCCACGATGGCAAAGTTTGGTTCACGCTGTACCATATCTTTTTTATAAGTAACCATGTTGTCACGCAGATAGTCGAAACCAAACTCGTTATTTGTTCCGTAAGTAATATCACATGCATAGGCTTCTCTTCTTTGTGCATTGGTTAAGCCATGCAGGATACAGCCGACAGATAAGCCTAAGAATCTATGCACTTTACCCATTTCTTCGGACTGTGTTTTTGCTAAGTAGTCGTTTACAGTCACGACATGCACACCTTTGCCGGAAAGTGCATTTGCATAAGCAGCAAGACATGCGACCAATGTTTTACCTTCACCGGTTTTCATTTCGGCAATACGTCCCTGATGCAGTACAATTGCACCAATAATCTGTACTTCAAAAGCACGTTTGCCAAGCACTCTGTCACCAGCTTCACGGACTGCCGCCAAAGATTCCGGCAGGAGTGTATCTAATGTATCAGTACCTTCTTTCAGACGTTCTCTGAATTCGACTGTTTTTTCTTTCAGTTCTGCATCAGACAATGCTTTATATTCTTCTTCCAATGCAAGCACTTTATCTTTAATCGGCTTGATTCTTTCGAGTTCCTTTGCGCTGTAAGAACCGAAAATTGCTGTTAAAATACCCATTTTGCAATACCGCCTTATTTCAAAATTTCTTATATATTTATTGTAACTGATTTTTCAGTTTTTGTCAATAGCTGACGGGCAGATTTCCGCCAGCGGGCAAATTTGACATTTTGGATTTCTCGCCCGACAGACATCACGGCCAAACTGGACAATCCGGTGACAAAATGCAGAAGATTCTTCCGGAGGGAGCAATTTTTTTAAATCTGCTTCGACTTTCGGAGGGGAAGTTTCCTTTGTCAAGCCAAGTTTTCCAGTAATTCTGATAAAATGTGTATCTGTCACGACTGCGGGTTTATGATGAACATCTCCCATTAACAGATTTGCTGTTTTCCGGCCGATTCCTGAAAGGGTCAATAATGCTTCCATTGTGTCGGGCAATTGGCCATGATAAACATTTTGTAATCTTTGACACGCTTCAATAATGCTTTTGGCTTTCAAATGATAGAAGCCGCAAGGTTTAATATCCTGTTCCAATTCAGAAAGATTTGCCTCTGCAAAAGATTGTAACGTAGGATATTTTTGAAAAAGCGTTTTAGTTACAATATTGACTCTGGCATCTGTACACTGAGCGGAAAGTCTTGCTGCAATCATAAGCTGATATGGTTCAGCATAGGTTAATGAACATGCCGCATTCGGATACACTTTTTTCAGAATTTGTATTATTTTCTGAATTCGCTGTTGTTTTGTCATTGTTTTCTCATGCAATGCTGTTGATGATTTCATCATTCATAGCAACAGGATATAATGTTTTTTGCTCTTCAAACCATTGGTCAACATGTTCATTTTTCATCTGACTTTTTGCAGTTGTTTTCCAGATAGGGTCACCTGTTCCGGAGAAGTACATCACATGAATGCCGTAACTTGTTTCCACAATGCCTGTATCGCCTGTTTTACGGTTTGCATCGAAGCACCAGTCATTAAATTCTGTTACCATCTGACCAGGGGAAACGCTTTCATAAAGTCCGCCGGTAGATTTTGAGCCGGGGTCTTCGGTATATTTTTCAGCGAGTTCGCCAAAGCTTTCTTCTGTCTTGTCGCCTGCTTCCCACTCTGCAAGGACATCTTCAGCAGATTTCCGGCAGTCTTCCAAAGTTTTTCCGGCTGTTTCAGCTGTAGCATTTTCTTCCTCGGAAGTAGAACTATCCTCACTTGGCATGAACAGAATATGACGAACATTTACTGTACTTGTATCATCACGGGAAGGCTCACGAGTCATTAAATAAACAGAATAATGGTCATCATTTTCAATCATGTAAGTATCTCCGACTTTTGCCTCTCCTCCGAATGCCCAGTCTGCAAGCTCAAATCCTTCCTGATAAGTAAAGGCATCGCTTTGAATCTGTGAAAGCATTGTATCCAATATTTCTTCATCACGATGTTCATAATTCAAATAAATATCTTTTACTTTTTCTTCAAAAGCATCATGTTCCTTGATTGTCTGAAGTTCATCAGCAAGTTTTTTCGCTTCTTCCTGTGGCAAATCTGTTTCTGCTTCTGTTTCAGACCCTGCTTCTGTTTCTGCATCAGCAGTTGTTTCTTCTTCTGTCTGGAAGTAAATATTATAGCCTATCAGACCGCAAGTATCAAAAGATTTTTTATTTTCTTCGTAATAGGTCTGCAAATCTTCATCTGTGAATTCCATATTATCCATGACATGATTTACATAAGAAGATGCAAGCATCTGCATTTCATACATAGTACGGATATCTTCTTCTGTTACGTCATCGCCATAAGAAGCAACATCAACAGAAGAAAGTTTTTCTTCTACAGTCTGCTTATCTTCATCTGTCATTGTGTAGCTGGCAGCATTTGCAGCTTCCTGAAGAACCAAGAGCTGTTCCGCAGAATTTTTGGCTTGTTCCATAATATATTCAAACCAAGTTTTGTCTTCTCCGGCTTCTTCCGGAAGTTTTTCCGTTTTCAAGTCAGCTGTTGCGGGGTCAAGCCCATAATAGCTCATTGCGCTGGACATTTGATTTAAAATATCATGATAAAAGCAAGCCATTAAATTTGGAGAAATTTCTAAATTTTCAGAATAAACAGCAGCAGTATCATTCGGAGGCAGCAAATCAGCAGGATTTGAAGTAGGTTCTGCATTTTCGCTGATTTCTCCCTGAGAGGTTTCCGGCTGTACTGCTGACCGGTCAGAACTGTTCCAGAGCTTTACACCTAAAAATCCTAAGCACCCCAGAATAGCGGCAGAGGCAACTGCAATTCCAACCGTTTTCAAAGTATTATTTTTTTTAGGTTTTTCCTCCTGAACAGGTGTTTCTGTAGAAGCCGGTTCTTCAGGTGTTTCCTGATAATCGCCAAGAATACCAGTATATTCTTCTTCCGGCGTATCCGGTTTTTGATTTTGTTCCATAAAATCCTTTTTTCCTTTCTTAATAAATTAAAACTGTCCTAATTTATCAGTAATTTTATCTGTATTAGGATAGTCTGCACCGTCATCTAAGGCCGCCGCACGGTTATAAAGCACATAAAATTTCTGTGTTGTATTTTCCAAAAAATAATAATGCCCTAAGTACGGTGCAAGCAAGCCAAGCAGTATGACACTCAGCAAGCCCAAGCCTGTTGTTTTGAAATAGAGAAAAAATCCCATTGTCAGGAAAAATGCAATTCCTACTAATATCACAACCAGAAAATGCACCAGTCTTTCATGTTGCATAAAGCCAATCTGTACCAGAATTTCTTTGCGAAGTGCAGAAATTTCCTCTTTGTTCAAAGAATCTGTATGTTTCAGTTTTTCTTCCAGCCATTGCAAATAAATCGTCATATAGCGTTTCACAGGTTTTCTCTCCTTTCTGATGACAGTAATTCTATTATAACATATCTTTGTGATAATTTCAAGGAAAATCAGAAAAAAAATTATGTTTGAAAAACATTGACATTTTGTCTCAGAAGTAGTATAATAAATACAGTATATTTTTAAATTTATTCTTGAAAGGTTGTTTTATATGAATTTTCGTATTGGTGTGATTAAAGGTGATGGCATCGGCTCGGAAATTGTAACCGAAGCGATGAAAGTCCTTGATAAAATTGCTGAAACCTATCAGCATACTTTTGAATATACCCAGCTTTTAATGGGCGGATGTTCAATTGACGCTTATGGTGTTCCGCTGACAGATGAAACCATTCAGGCTTGTAAAGACAGTGATGCTGTTTTAATGGGTTCTATCGGCGGTAATACAAATACTTCTCCTTGGTATCAGCTTCCTGCAAACCTCAGACCAGAAGCAGGTTTGCTGAAATTAAGAAAATCTTTAGGATTATTCGCAAATTTAAGACCTTGCGTGCTTTATCCTGAACTTCGTCAGGCCTGCACGCTCCGTGAAGATATCAGCATTCAGGGCTTTGACATGCTCATTATGCGTGAATTGACCGGCGGTCTGTATTTTGGTGAACGCAAAACAGAGGAAGTCAATGGTGTTTTAACTGCTGTTGACACACTCTCTTATAATGAAAATGAAATCAGAAGAATTGCTATAAAGGCGTTTGAGGTTGCTATGAAACGCAAGAAAAAAGTCACCAGTGTAGATAAGGCAAATGTTTTGGATTCTTCCAGACTTTGGCGGAAAGTCGTGAATGAAGTCGCTCAGGATTATCCGGAAGTCACACTTGAACACGCTCTTGTCGACAGTACAGCCATGCAGATTGTCAAAAATCCTGCTCAGTTCGATGTGATGGTTACTGAAAATATGTTCGGTGATATTCTTTCTGATGAAGCAGCTATGGTTACAGGTTCTTTGGGAATGCTTCCTTCTGCCAGCCTGAATGAAACGAAATTCGGCCTTTACGAGCCAAGCGGCGGCTCTGCACCGGATATCGCTGGTAAAAATATTGCAAATCCTATTGCTGCAATTCTTTCCGCTTCCATGCTGTTAAGATATTCTCTGGATTTACAGACGGAAGCAGATGCTGTGGAACATGCCGTTCAGAAAGTGTTACAGGACGGTTTCCGCACAGCAGATATTATGTCAGACGGCTGCAAACAGGTTTCCTGCTCTGAAATGGGCAGTCTGATTGCAGAACGTATATAAATTTAATTCTTAGAAAGAAGGACTCTATCATGCAGAAAAAAGAGATTGACTGGAGCAATTTAGGCTTCGGCTATATTCAGACAGACAAGCGTTATGTTGCTAATTTTAAAGACGGCGCATGGGATGCTGGCACACTCACAGAAGATGCTAATATTACTATGAATGAATGTGCTTGTGTACTTCAGTATGCGCAGACTGTCTTTGAAGGTCTGAAAGCTTACACTACGGAAGACGGCAGAATTGTGACTTTCCGTCCTGACCTGAATGCTGAAAGATTAGTATCTTCCGCTGAACGTCTTGAAATGCCTGTATTTCCGAAAGACAGATTTATTGATGCAGTAGAACAGGTTGTAAAAGCAAATGCTGAATGGGTTCCGCCTTACGGAAGCGGTGCAACTTTATATCTCAGACCTTACATGTTCGGCATTAACTCTGTTATTGGTGTAAAGCCTGCAACTGAATATCAGTTCAGACTGTTTTGTACTCCTGTAGGCCCTTATTTCAAGGGCGGTGCAAAGCCGATTACTATCAGAGTCAGTGACCTTGACAGAGCTGCACCTCACGGCACAGGCAATATCAAAGCAGGCTTAAACTATGCTATGAGCCTTCATACTTTAATGGACGCACATAGAAACGGCTTTGATGAAAATATGTTCCTCGACCCTGCTACTCATACTAAAGTTGAAGAAACTGGCGGTGCAAACTTCCTGTTTGTAACCAAAGACGGCACAGTTGTTACACCTAAGAGCAACAGCATTCTTCCGTCTATTACAAGACGTTCTTTAGTTTACGTTGCAGAACATATTCTCGGTCTGAAAGTGGAAACTCGTGAAGTACTGTTCAGTGAAGTAAAAGACTTTGCAGAATGTGGTCTGTGCGGTACAGCTGCTGTTATCTCTCCAGTTGGTAAGATTGTAAATCATGATGAAGTTATCGAATTCCCGTCCGGTATGGAAAAGATGGGCGATACCATTCAGAAACTTTATGATACATTAACTGGCATTCAAATGGGCAGACTGGAAGCTCCTGAAGGCTGGATTCATGAAATCAAATTATAATATCATTTAATTATCATCAAGAGCCGGACTTGTTCCGGCTTTTGTGTTGTCAGAAAGGAGAATTTCATGCTGATTGATGATACTCAGGAATATATAAAAATTTGGAATCAGGTCTATGAAAAATTAAAATTTTCGCCTTCCTGTGCGTATCGGGGGCATTCTATGAATGTAGATTTACCATTTCAAATTTCAGAAGAATATGCTGTCTATGGCATTGAAAACATGACAGACAGCCAAATAGATTTATTATCTCTGAAAATGCCGGAAATTCTGATTTCCATTACAGAACCGGAGCAGAAAATTTATGCCCTTGACTGGCATCATGATGCTTTTCTATTTCATCCCAGAAATCCAGAAGAAATGAAATCCAAATATAATGCTTATTTTCCGTCATTTGTGCCGGATGGAGATTATTATTTCTTTATTGAGCAGAATTTTCAGTTCGGTTATCTGGGACACCCTTGGAGAGAGGAAATTTGGATATTCGGCGAAAAGCTCCTGACTGAAATTGAAAAAGTCTATTCGGAATTTAGCTGGAATAAGATAAAATAATCACTGGAAAGGAGATTTGTCTATGCAAAAGAAAAGTATTATTTTAAATTATGGTCTATTGATTTTAGGCAGTATCATTGCAGCATTTGCACTGGAAAAGATTCTTGTTCCGTCTCATATTATG
This sequence comes from Oscillospiraceae bacterium, assembly GCA_045541055.1. Taxonomy (GTDB): domain Bacteria; phylum Bacillota; class Clostridia; order Oscillospirales; family Ruminococcaceae; genus UBA3855. The sequence continues at coordinate 17,673 of JAZQIL010000301.1, read as the reverse complement.
GACGGCGGTATGGTCGGCATTGCAATGATTATCAGTACTTTAACCAAATTACCGCTTAGTATTTTGACTGTGATTTTGAATCTTCCGCTTGTCTGGATTGGAGGAAGAAAACTGGAAAAATCTTTTTTTGTCAGAACTTTAACGGCTATGTTATTATTCTCTGTTTCGCTGGACTTATTCGGCACAGAAGCCTTTCATCATCTTGTTATTACAGAAGATAAGTTTTTAGCAACATTTTTCGGAGGAATTCTGCTTGGTACAGGTGTCGGAATGGTACTTCTCGGAGGCGGGTGTCTGGACGGTACAGAAGCGGTTGCTATTTTAATCAGCAAAAAATTTCATTTTTCAGTAGGACAGATTATTTTATTTTTTAATATTTTAATTTATCTGACAGCCGGCTGTATTTTCGGGCTGGACAGAGCATTATACAGTATGCTGACTTATGTCATTGTTTCCAAAACAGAAGATTTTATCAATACCGGAATGCAGAAGGGCAAAGCTGTGATGATTATCACCAACAACGGAGAAGCCATTGCAAAAGATATTTATCAGACGCTTGGCAGAACTGTTACACTGATTAACGGAAACGGCTTAATTTCAGGAGATAAAACAATTCTTTACTGTGTCATTACCAGAATTGAACTTTCCAGTATGCGAAAAATTATTGAAAAAGATGACTATTCTGCTTTCATGAGCGTTTCTGATGTGTCTGAAATTGTCGGCAAACATATCAAATCAAGGGGAATTTTGGAAGAAATCCCTGAATTGCCTGAAAATTCAGAAAACTGATTGACTTTTTTACAGAACTGTGCTATAATAAAATCGCTGATTTCTATTTCAGCATTTATCAGAATTTTTGAAGGAGATTTTTTATCATGGGTAAATATTTCGGAACAGATGGTTTCAGAGGAGAAGCAGGCAAAAATTTAACTGCTGACCATGCATATCAGATTGGCCGTTTTCTCGGCTGGTATTACAATGAACGCAGACGGCAGAACGGTGACGACTCCCCTGCAAAAATTGTCATCGGCAAAGATACCAGACGTTCCAGCTATATGTTTGAATATTCACTTGTCGGAGGGCTGACCGCTTCCGGAGCAGATGCCTATCTGCTTCATGTTACAACTACGCCCTCTGTCTCTTATGTTGCCAGAACAGACGGTTTAGACTGCGGTATCATGATTTCTGCAAGCCATAATCCTTATTATGATAATGGCATTAAACTCATCAACGGCAACGGCGAAAAAATGGACGAAGAAACCATTTCCCTTGTAGAAGATTATCTTGACGGAAAATTAAACTTATTCGGTCAGGAATGGAAAGAACTCCCCTTTGCAAAGGGTGAAAAAATCGGCTGTACTGTAGATTACGTTTCCGGCAGAAACAGATATTTAGGATATTTAATTTCTTTAGGCATGTATTCTTTTAAGGGAATTAAAGTAGGTTTAGACTGTGCAAACGGTGCAGCATGGAATTTAGCAAAAACATTATTTGATGCACTTGGTGCAACGACTTACTTATTAAATGCAAGCCCGAACGGTTTGAACATTAACGAAAATGCCGGCTCAACACATATTGAAGGCTTACAGAAATTTGTAAAAGAAAATCATCTTGATGTTGGTTTTGCCTATGACGGAGATGCGGACAGATGCCTTTGTGTCGATGAAAACGGAAATGTTTTAACAGGAGACCATATTTTATATATTTACGGCAAATATATGAAAGAACGTGAAAAACTTCAAACAAATACAATTGTCACTACTGTAATGTCAAACTTCGGATTATATAAAGCATTAGATGAAATCGGTATTGGCTATGTAAAAACAGCTGTTGGTGACAAATATGTTTATGAATATATGTCTAAAAACGGTTGCCGTTTAGGCGGAGAAGATTCCGGACATATTATCTTTTCTAAATATGCTACCACTGGTGACGGTTTACTGACCAGCCTTAAAATGATGGAAGTCATGATTGCAAGAAAATCTAAAATGAGCGAACTTGCCGCACCTCTTAAAATTTACCCTCAGGTACTTGTCAACGTTCGTGTCAAAGATAAGGCACTTGCCCAGAATGACCCTGATGTGCAGAATGCTGTGAAAGCTGCTGAAATTGCGCTTGGCTCTACAGGAAGAATCCTTGTTCGTGAATCTGGTACAGAACCTTTAATCCGTGTCATGGCAGAAGCACAAACAGAAGAAGAATGCCATAAACAAGTAAACAGCATTGTAGAAGTCATTAAAGCAAAAGGCCACGCTGTTTAATTTTTAAGATTGAAAAGCAGGAATTGCATTTGCAGTTCCTGTTTTTTAGATAAATGGGAAAGAATCTGCTCTTGACATTTTTTTCTGGTTATGCTATAATAAAATTAGAAGCCATACATCGAAAGGAGGTATTCTCATGAAAAAATTATCTGTTGTATTATCTGGAATGCTTTTGATTTCAGCAATGCATCTGACGGCCGTTTCCGCAGAAGGAACACCACTTGCCGGAGATATGAATTTAGACAACACTGTCAGCATTTCAGATATTGTTATGATGTACAAATATTTACATGGAAAACAGCAAATCACACAGACGCAGTTTCTCGCCGGAGATGTCAATCAGGACGGAAAAATCAATATTTTCGATTTTGTTGAAACTAAGCAAAGCATGATTCAGGATTACTGCAAAGAAATTCCATTTGAATCTGTTCAGTATTTCAGCGATTGTGATATTGACCATTATTATGAAAACCAGCAGTTCCCGTTTACAACGAAAGCAAACTTACTGCAATCGCCGCAAGACTTACAAAATTTCTGTACGGAGGCATTATTTGCAAAAGTGCAGTCTATGTATGATGCAAATTACTTTGAAACGCATGATTTGCTTGCTGTTCCTGTATGGGAGGGATGCTTAGGCTATTTCCATAAGGTAACAGCAATTCAGCAAGATGCAGGCAAAAACTGGAATATTCAAATTTTCCGCAAAGGGCAGGAATGTATGGAGGATGCTGAGGAAGTGAAAGTGATTTTAATTCCAACGGATAAATCAGCTGAACAAGTTAAAGATTTCCGTATCAGATTCGATAATCAAGAGCCAAATACAGATTTGAATGAGTATAATTTGATAACAGAATAAAAAAACGATGGTTGCTGGATAAATTTTGATTTTGTATCAGGTGTTTTCGCTATGTCCGGAAGTCATCAGTCATTTTCTATCAGCATGACAGAAGTACATGATGATTGATTCCTAATAAAAATGCAGAGGCGTTTCAATTCCTCTGCATTATTTTTTGTTTAGTCATAGCGAAGTGCATCAATCGGATTCATTTTAGCCGCTTTATTTGCCGGATAGTATCCGAAGAATACACCTGTTAAAATTGAAAATGCAACTGCAATGATAATTGCCGGTATAGACGGCTGAATGGTAATGGTAAACAGTTCTGCATATTCAGAATAGAACTGTGAAACAAGTATTTCAGCAACATAACCTATCAGCACGCCGCCTAAAATACCCAGAATAATTCCAATAATTCCTCCTATCAGACATAACAGAATTGCTTCTACAACAAACTGCATTCTGATAGCTGAATTCTGCGCCCCTAAAGCTTTCCGGACACCAATTTCTTTGGTTCGTTCTGTAATGCTTACCAGCATAATATTCATAACTCCGACACCGCCGACTATCAAAGAAATTGCTGCAATAATAGAAATTGCAATTGTCACCACATTGATAACTGTATTAATCATGTCCATATAAGTCTGCATACTTTGCACTTCAATTTCCATGTAAGGCTTTTCTTTATACTGTTCAGCAAAAAATTCTTGCAACGTTTCTTGAAGCATTTTCACATCATATTCAGGATAATAATACACTTCTGCATAATAATTATAACTATTATCCTGATGTGTCAGGAACATTCCCGTGTCATAAGGAATATAAACAGGAGATACTTTATCAATTGTTTTCTGACCAGGTTTATACATTTCTTTCTCATAAATAGCCGGAAGTTCAAATACCCCGACAATCACAAAATCACCTAAGTCTGTAGAAACTGTCTGTCCTATTGGGTCAGCACCTGCTGGAAGATACTGTTCTACAAATAAAGTAGAAACATTTAAAACTTGTTTTTTCAAGTTATTATCTTTTTTATTGATTTTTCTTCCACGAATAAATTTAATGTCGTTATCATCTTCTACATTCATTCTTCCGGTAACAGAAGCCTTAAAAAGCTGGTCTTTATAGTTTTTCAGTTCGATATTGCTGAAACTTTCTGTCATGTTCAAATAAAAATACTCAGAATGTTCCTCAACCAACTGGTTCAGCATTTCACGGGAAATCAGGTCTTCATCTTTAAATACTGCTTCTGCCTCTTCATCTTCATCGTCATAACGTATCCCTGCATAAACATTAAAATAATTCATATTCCCGATAGAATTAAATGTATTCATCAAAGTTTTTTGAATAGATGTACCAATTGTTGTAATCATGATAACCGCACTGATACCAATGATAATACCAAGCATTGTCAAAACAGAACGCATCTTGTTCGCAGCAATTGAAGTTAATGCTAAACGAAGGTTTTCAATAAAATTCATGCTTCCTTCACCCCCGTATCAGAAATCACACTGCCGTCACTGATAGTAATAATTCTTTCTGTTTCCGCAGCAAGTTCATTACTATGTGTAATTAAAACAATTGTTGTTCCCTCTTCTTTATGGAGCTTATGAAACAAGTCCATAATCATGCGTCCGGTTTTGGAGTCTAACGCACCAGTCGGCTCATCTGCCAGCAAAATAGAGGGCTTGTTTGCCATTGCTCTGGCGATTGCAACACGCTGTTTCTGACCGCCGGAAAGTTCATTTGGCTGATGGTCAGCACGTTCTGCCATGCCGACAATTTCAAGCAGTTCTTTAGCACGTTCCAAGCGTTGCTTTCTTGGCATTCCGGCATACATCATAGGCATTTCCACATTTTTCAAAGCATTGGTTCTGGAAATCAAATTAAACGTTTGAAAAACAAAACCGATTTCCTGATTGCGTATTCGGCTCAGTTCCTGGTCGTCTAAAGTACTGATATCCACACCATTCAGCAAATAAGTTCCTTCTGTGGGACGGTCAAGTGCGCCAATCATATTCATCAGCGTACTTTTACCTGAACCGGACTGTCCTACAATAGCAACAAATTCATGTTCATGAATATCCAATGAAATTCCGTTTAAAATCTGTAATTCATTAGGCTGACCGATATAGTAACGCTTAATAATATTCCGCATTTCAATGACGGTTTTATTCATCACCGCTCGCCCCCTGTACTGCCTGATTCAAATCAAAAATAGGAAGCGTGTCGCCGTCTTTGTATTCACCCGGAGTCATCAGAACTTTATCTCCTTCTTTCAGTTCTCCTCCAGTAATTTCTGTATAATAAGAACCTTCCATACCTGTTTCTACAGAAGTAGCTTTTGCTTTGGAAACGCCGTTTGCATCTGTCACAACAGTTAACACATATTTTTTAGATTCATCATTTTCATCAGTTAAAATAGATTCATACGGTACAGACAAAACATCTTTCTTTTCGTCCATAATAATACGGACTTTCGCATTCATACCCATAAGAAGATTTTCATTATCTTTCATAACAATTTCAGCAGAATAACCGCCTCCGGTACTACCTACAGCACTTTGCTGTGCATTGTTATTATAAATATTAACCACTCTGGAAACTTCTGCTTCAAACTCTTTTTCACCGGTTGCATTTGTTTTCACGATAGCAGGCTGACCCTCATGAACATTTAAAATATCTGCTTCATTGATTTGTACAGTAATTTTCAAAGAACCGGAATCTTCAATTGTCATGAGTGCTTCTGCCGTTGGAATACTGCCTTCAGAAACGTTCAAAGAAGTAATAATACCACTTTTTGGAGCTTTCACAGTACACTCTGCAATAGAATCAGCGAGTTTGTCAAGTTCTGTCTGTGTATCGTTGTTTTGCTGAAACTGTTCAGCGTCCAGTACATCCTGATAGCCTTGAATCGCAGCATCTGATGAACGTACTGCCGCATCATAAGCGTCCTGTGCGGTCTGAATCGCTTTATCATAAGAGCTGAACTGGTCACGAATTGATTCCAGAGTTGCTTCTTTAGACTGTACCATAGCATCTGCCTGCTGATAATCCTGTGCAGCCTGCTGATATTCTTCGGGGTCTTCTGTATTATTCATAATATTTTGAGCGTTGTCACGTTTTCTGATTTCGTCATTCAGTTCATTGACAGCTTTTGCTTCTTTATTATAAATATCATTTTTAGCCTGTACAGCGTCATCAATTGCTCTCTGTGCCTGTTGCAGTGAAATTGTTTTATCCTGCTTTGCTTTTTCCAGATTACGCACATTGATATTATGCTGATTCGCTGTCTGATTCTGAGAATTTTGCTGTGTTTTACTTAAAGAATCATATTGCTGCTGGAAATCAGAGCTGTCAAATACACAAAGAATATCCCCTTCTTTGACTTCGCTGCCGACTTCTACATTTAACGTTTTAATTTTAGCATTTAATTTGCTGGTAACTTTCACAATATTCTGGCTTTCTACAGTACCGGAAACATTGATAGTATTTGTAATATCACGTTTTTCTGCCTTAATTGTTTCGAGTCCCCCTGCTGTCATTGCTGTCATGGTATCGCTCATGCTTTTCATACAAGAAGCAAAACCAACTACGCCACCGCCCAGCAAAAATACTAACACGACAGCAATAATAATTCCCTTCTTCTTTTTCTTCTTTGCCTGTTCCATACAAAACCATCCTTTCTTCATTACCGGACTGAATGCGTATTATCCGGAATAGTACAGATAATATTATAGCACAAAATATTTATCTTGTCAATATGTAAATTTCATTTACACTAATAGTTATACCATATTTTTGATACACTGTCAATATTTATCCTGTAATTCAGCATTCAAGACAAAATTCACCTGTGAATCATTGACTTTTCTATCATAATATGCTATAATAAATCAAGAAAGGAGTTTTATCTTTATGGAAACAAGAGTTGCAATTATTGGAATTATTATTTCCAATCCGGAACAAGTCAGCTGTTTAAATGAGATTCTGCACGAATACAGTACTTATATCATTGGCAGAATGGGAATTCCCTATCATCAGAAGCATATCCATATTATCAGTGTTGCCATTGATGCACCTCAGAATGTAATCAATGCACTTTCTGGAAAAATTGGCAGACTAGACGGCATTTCAGCCAAAACTGCTTATTCTGATATTATCACAAAACCGCCGGAAGTATAATCTTCCAGCGGTTTTTCAAATATTTATTCAATATAGTTTACAGCAGTCGCATTGAAATCTTTGCCGCCTTCTTCGTTCAGCAGTTCCAAAGCTCCTTTATCATACTTCATGTTAATCACAAAACCACAGAAGCCCGGATTATTTTTGAGGTCAACTGTCACTGTTACTGTATCACCAGGCTTACCGGAAACACTGTTAATTTTCAGTGCAAATTCATCATCCGGCATATCTTCCTGAGCAGTAGGTGTTGTATTAACGGCTACTTCACCAGTAATAATTTTAGGTGTCCAAGTTTTTACATCCCAGCTTGCAATATCTGCTTTTTCAAAAGTAATCGGATATACGCCGTCCGGTGCATCTTCTTTAATTTTAAATTCATAAATCAGAAATTCTCCTTCAAAGAAGAAGTCACTTGACTGTGACATATCCAGCCAATATGCCTTATTCACATCATAACTGGGTGTATAACTGCTATTATTATTATTTTCAGTTACTTCCTGATTTGGCTGATTTGGTTCATCTGGCTTAAGAGTAGCAGGGCTTTCCGCATCAGTAACGACAGCAGTTTCTGTTACATTAACCGCTTCTGTCTGTTCCTGTCCTTCAGCGTTAGTTGCAGGCTGACCGGCAGCATCGGTAACTTTCACATATTCTGTCACATTTACCACTTCTGTCTGAGGCTGCCCAGCAGCATCTGTTGCAGCCTGTCCTTTTGCATCTGTAACGTTTACAATTTCTGTCACAGGCATAATTGCAACGGCAGAAGCTGCTTCTGTTTCAGCAGCAGGTGCAGTAGTAGCAGTTTCAGCCTGTGTTTCAGCTGCTTCACCGCCTTCTGTTGCTTCTTCATTTGCTGCTTCCGCATCATGTACGAATGTTAGTGGCTGTTTTGTTTTTTCAAGTGAAATTGTTTCCATCGGCATATCTGATTCAGAATCTGCACTGCTTGTCTCTGTATTCTGACTGCAACCAAATGCAGTTACCGCCATAGACGCAATTAAACATATTGTCAGCACTTTTTTAAAAATCTTCATGATAGATACCTTCCTTTCAAAACTGCTTATTTAGTTTTCTCTTATTATACACTTTTTCCACAGACTTGTCAAGGGCTTTTCTTTACGCAAAAATGAAAACTAAATGAAAATCAGTTTAAAACATATTGCAAACCAGTTAAGAATATGCTATAATAATTCAGGAGGTGTTTATTTTATGATTACTATAAAAACTTACAGAGGACATATCCGCAACTGGGAAGCACTCAGCAAAGAACTGCATCTTGATGTTTCGGCCATGTCCAGAGAAGAACGGGAACAAGCTCTTCTCATAAAATCTTATGAAACTTGGGGAAAAAACATTGCTGACCATCTTTACGGCATGTTTGCCTTTGCGCTCTGGGACGACCAGAAACAGGAATTATTCTGTCTGCGTGACCATTTCGGCACAAAGCCGTTTTATTATTATCTCACAGACGATAATCGGCTTCTTTACGGGACATTCATTCGGGATATCCTGAATCAGGACGGTTTCAAGAAAAAACTGAATGCTGAAATTCTGCAAATTTATCTTTCTTTAACTTACGTTGCTGGTGAAGATACTTTCTTTGCAGGTGTCAAAAAGCTTATGCCGGGGCATTATCTGGTGTTTAAAAACGGAAAACTGGAAATCACTCGCTACTGGAAACCGGATTTCAAGCCGGACACTTCCAAAACACTTGAAGACTGGGCTGATGAAATCCATTCCACTGTCAAGCAGATGTTTGAAGAAGTCAAAACACCTGATGAAACAGCTGAATCCTTCTTATCCGGCGGTGTAGACTCTTCTTATGTATTAGCAATGTCTGATGCAAAACGTGCTGACTCCTGCGGTTATGATGAAGAACGCTTTGACGAATCCCGCATTGCTTCCAAAACTGCGGAACTCCTGAAAGTAGAGCATTCTGTATGTAATATTCAACCAGAACAGTATTTTGAAATTGTTCCTTATGTGATGTACAATATGGAACAGCCTTTAGGCGATGCTTCTGCAATTGTTTTCACACTTGGCTGTAATGCAACGGCACAGCATACAAAATTATGCTATTCCGGCGAAGGGGCTGACGAATTTTTCGGTGGCTATAACATGTACCGCAATGCAGAACGCTATGGCGATAATTTAAAAACTTTCTACGTTGGCAATACCAATATTATGAAAGAAGACGAAAAGCAAAAACTTTTAAAATCTTATAACCCTGATATTTTACCAATTAACTTAGTAAAATACATTTATGACGAAACAGAAGGCCTTGACCCTCTTACAAAAATGTCAGATGTTGATATTCAAATCTGGCTTGAAGGCGATATTTACTTGAATGTTGACAAAATGAGTACTGCTGCTGGTCTTGAAATTCGTATGCCTTTAACAGACCGCCGTATTTTTGACATTGCTTCCAGAATGCCTTCTGAATTCAAAGTCAATCAGGAACAGAATAAAGTTGCTTTCCGTACTGCTGCCGCAAAAGTTCTCCCTGAAGAAATTGCTTTCCGGAAAAAATTAGGCTTTATCGTTCCTATCAGAATCTGGCTTGCAGATGAACGTTATCATCAGGACGTTGTCAAGAAATTCCACAGTGATTATGCAGCTGAATTTTTCCAGACAGAAGAACTTGACCGCATCTTTACAGAATATATCAACGGCAATTCTGACCTTTGGCGTAAAGTCTGGACAATTTATACATTCTTAGTTTGGTATGAAGAATATTTCATCAAAAGATAATAAAAAATAATTTGCATTTCCCTGTCTTTGGACAGGGAAATGATATTAAAAAGGAGCAAAGTATAAATGAGCGATTTTATATTAAAAAATGGAATGAAACTTTACTATGAAGACACTGGCAGTGGTGAACCTGTCATTTTTCTGCACGGCTGGACAAGCAATCACGAAATTTATTCAGAACCAGTACAAATTCTCAAGAAAAAAGCTCGCTGTATCATTTACGACCACAGAGGACACGGAAACAGCAAAACAGCAAATGCTGAAAAAGTAACAATGGAAACATTGGCTAGTGATTTAAATGAACTGATTACAGGACTTTCTCTTTCAAATATTACTTTAGTCGGCTGGTCAATGGGTGCTGGTACAGCTATGACTTATATCAGAGATTACGGCTGTTCTGCATTAAAACAAGTTGTGCTTTGCGATATGACTCCCAAGCAGCTGAATGATTCCAATTGGAAACTTGGTCTATATCAGGGAAAATATACAAAAACAGATATGGAACAGGATGCAGGAAAAAATTTTCTATCGCTATATCAATCTTTCGCTGTAGGTGCAATGCCAAAATTGAAAAAAATTCCTAGTTTTCTGTTACGGTATATTTTAAAAAAACGTCTCCGAAATTGTGATGAATCTGTTTTAAGGTCTCTTTCTGCCTCCATGAAAGCACAAGACAACCGTAATGTAATTGAAAAAATTACTGTACCACTTACTTACTTTTACGCTGTTCCGGGTTCTCTTTTTTCACCAGAACTTGAAAAATGGTATCAACAACATGTCAATGTTCCCTTTCATTCAGTCGCTTTCCCTGAAAGTACACATATGTTTATTTCAGAATATCCTGATAAATTCGCAGAAGAAATTGAAAAATTATTGTAATCAGAAAGGAGCGGTTGTCTTATGCAGCAATATCAAGTTACTGGTATGAGTTGTGCTGCCTGTTCTGCAAGAGTGGAAAAAGCAGTTTCCAGTCTGGAAGGTGTTACCTCCTGTAATGTCAGCTTATTAACAAATTCCATGGCTGTAGAAGGCTCTGCTTCCGCTTCAGAAATTATTGAAGCTGTAAAACATGCCGGCTATGGTGCTTCTTTGAAAGATGCAGAAAAATCCTCTTTCAGCGCAGAAAACCTCTCTCCTGAAAAAGAAATTCATCAGCTGAAAAACAGATTGCTTGCTTCTTTATGCCTGTTAATCCCTTTAATGTATCTTTCTATGGGACATGTCATGTTTCAAGCCCCTCTTCCTGAATTTTTCAATCATAATCCGCTTGGTATCGCTTTCATGCAGTTACTGCTTTCAGCGGTGATTATGCTTATCAATCAGAAATTCTTCATTTCAGGAGGCAAGGGCTTACTACATAAAGCTCCGAATATGGATACATTAGTTGCAATGGGTTCAGGAGTTTCTTTTTTATGGAGTATTATCATTTTATTCAGTATGACAAAACAACCAGATTCTGCTATGCAAAAATTACATAGCTTATATTTTGAATCAGCTGCTATGATTTTAACTTTAATTACAGTAGGAAAGCTTTTAGAAGCTCGCTCAAAAGGCAAAACGACAGATGCTTTAAAAGCTTTAATCAATCTTGCACCGAATACTGCTCTTATTGAACAAGATGGAAAAGAATTAGAAATCCCAGCAGAACAGCTCAAAATCAATGATATTTTTCTTTTAAAGTCGGGACAGGCCGTTCCGGTTGACGGAATTGTTCTGGAAGGTCACAGCGCAGTTAATGAATCTGCTTTAACCGGTGAGAGCCTTCCGGTAGAAAAACAAAAAGGTGATACAGTTACTTCCGGAACGTTAAACCAATCCGGTTTCCTTCGCTGTCAGGCAACTCGTGTCGGAGAAAATACAACACTTTCCCAAATGATTCAACTTGTCAGTGACGCTTCTGCTACAAAAGCACCCATTGCCAAAACTGCTGACAAAGTTTCCGGAATTTTTGTTCCCACAGTCCTTGGAATTTCTTTGCTTACGTTCATTGTCTGGCTTTTTATTGGAAAAGAATTCAGCTATGCCTTAACAAGAGCAATTTCTGTATTAGTGATTAGCTGTCCCTGTTCTTTAGGATTAGCAACACCAGTTTCTATTATGGTTGGAAATGGAGTTGGCGCAAAAAACGGCATTCTGTTTAAAACCGCTTCTTCTTTGGAACAAGCTGGAAAAATTCAAATTATTGCACTTGATAAAACCGGTACAGTCACAACAGGTCAGCCGGAAGTCACAGACATTCTTTCAGATACTCCTGACAAACTGCTGGAAATTGCTTCTGCTCTTGAAGCGAAAAGCGAACATCCTTTAGCAAAAGCAATTCTTCGCTATGCACAGGAACAAAAAATTTCCATTCAGGAAGTTTCTGATTTTCATTCTGTAGCCGGAAACGGTCTGACTGCTGTCTTAAATCAAAAATCTGTCAGCGGCGGAAATTTCCATTTCATTTGTTCAAAGGCTTCTGTTCCGGAAGAAATTCAGCAAAAAGCCCTTGCATTCGCACAGGAAGGAAAAACAGCAATTTATTTTACAGAAAATCAAAAATTACTTGGTGTGATTGCTGTCGCTGATAAAATAAAACCTGATTCCGCAGAAGCAGTAAAGCAATTTCAAAATATGGGAATTCAAGTTGTTATGCTCACAGGTGACCACCCTCAAACCGCTCAAGCCATTGCCCAGCAAGCCGGTATTCAAAACGTCATTGCAGATGTTCTCCCTGACGGTAAAGCAAAAACTATTCAGGAACTCCAAAAACAAGGCTTTACTGCAATGATTGGAGACGGCATTAACGATGCACCAGCATTAACCTGTGCAGATACAGGCATGGCAATTGGCGCAGGAACAGACGTTGCAATTGATGCTGCTGATGTCGTTTTAATGAAAAATTCTCTTTTAGATGCAGTTGCTGCCATTCGTTTAAGCCGTGCTACACTGAAAAATATTCATCAAAATTTATTCTGGGCATTTTTATACAATTCCATAGGAATCCCCTTAGCGGCTGGAGCATTGATTTTTTTGACCGGCTGGGAACTTCCTCCCATGTTTGGTGCAGCTGCTATGAGCCTTTCCAGCTTTTGTGTTGTCACAAATGCCTTGCGTTTAAATCTAGTAAAAATCAAAAACACTACACATGATAAAATTTTGAAATCTTCTCTTGCAGAGCTGGATATCAGCAATATTCAAATTGAACGCCCTGTAACAGAATTCACCATGAAAATTGATGGTATGATGTGTCCGCACTGTGAAGCAACTGTCAAAAAAACTTTAGAAGCCTTTCCCGAAGTCGCTCAGGTGACTGCTGATTTTCAAGCCGGTACAGCAATCATTCAGCTTAACGGCATTCTCACCCATCTTGAAGAAATGAAACAAGCCGTCATTGACCAAGGCTATAAAGTGCTTGAAACTTAAAAAAATCCCTGCTCCGGAACATTCCGGAACAGGGTATTTTTATCAGAAATGCAAGGCAGTTACTGCATTTTATAGGAGTCAATCATTTTCTTAACCATCTGTCCGCCGATTTTACCAGCTTCTCTTGCAGTCAGGTCGCCGTTATCACCGGGCTTAAGGTTGACACCTACTTCATTTGCAGATTCCATTTTAAAACGTTCCAGAGCTTCTCTGCCCTTCTGAGTCATTTCGCCTTTCATAGTTCAATCTCCTTTGATGATAGTTTTCAAGCGGCGTTTTCCTTGCCGCAAGAGTAGTATAAGCAAAATTCAAAAACTTATCACAGGAAATTTCAGGGAAAATTTTTTCAGAAAATCTAATGACAAATGCTTAAAAATATGCTATAATAAAATTACTATCTTGGAAAGGATGAAGATTATGATTTATACATTAACATTTAATCCGGCTCTGGATTATCAGATTCATGTCCCGCATTATCAGACTGGTCAGGTAAACCGCACCAATCAGGAAGCCCTTCTTGCAGGTGGTAAAGGCATTAACGTTTCGACTGTCCTGCACCATCTTGGAACAGATACATTAGCCCTTGGGTTTCTGGCAGGGTTTACTGGTCAGGCGGTTTCTGCACTGCTGCAACAAGAAGGCATTCCACAGGATTTCATTTCACTCCCATTCGGCAATACCAGAATCAATATTAAACTCCTTTCAGATACAGAAACAGAAATCAACGGCAGAGGTGCTTTCATTGATGAACGTTCTATGTGTCTGCTTTTGGAAAAGCTTGACAAAATGCAGGAAGGAGATATTTTAGTATTAGCCGGAAGTATACCAGCTTCTTTGCCTGATAGCATCTACTGTGATATCATGTACCGCTATCAGGAAAAAAATATTTTATTTGCAGTAGATGCTTCAGGAGAACTGCTGAAAAAAGCCCTTACTTGCCGGCCGTTTTTAATTAAGCCGAATCATCATGAATTAGGAGAATTATTTGGTGTCAAACTGCACCGTCCTGCCGAAACAGTCAAATATGCACAGAAACTTCAGGAATGGGGTGCAAGAAACGTTTTGGTTTCTATGGCGGAAAAAGGTGCAGTGCTTGTCTGTGAAGATGGTGAAATTCTCCAGCAGCCGGCATTCAGAGGAAATGTCATCAGCTCAACAGGTGCAGGAGATTCCATGCTTGCAGGATTCCTTTCAGGCTATGCAAGAACAGGTAGTTTTCAACAGGCATTATATTTAGGTGTTTCCGCCGGTTCAGCAAGTGCCTTTTCCGGAACGCTTGCTGAAAAAGAACAAGTACTTGCACTTTACCGGAAACTAGTCCAGAGCTGAAAAGACTTCTCCGATTTTTTCATGAATGCATAATTCTGCCATGCTGTCCGCCGGTGTAGCATCTCTGTTAATAATAATTAAATGCTTTCCATGAAAATATCTTAAAAATCCAGCTGCCGGATAAACATTCAAAGATGTTCCACCAACGATTAACACATCTGCTTTCCGGATAGCATCAACGGCTTTTTCAATTATCTGATTGTCCAAGCCTTCTTCATAGAGAACAACATCCGGCTTAATCACTCCTCCGCAGTCACATTCCGGAATGCCGGAAGATTCCAAAATATACTTCGCATCAAAAAATTTACCACATTTCTGACAATAATTTCTATGCACACTTCCATGCAATTCATAAACATTCTGACTTCCCGCAAGCTGATGAAGTCCGTCAATATTTTGCGTCACAACGGCAGATAAAATACCCTTTTGTTCCCATTCAGCAAGCTTTTTATGTGCCGCATTTGGTTTTGCATTGAGACAGAGCATTTTATCTCTGTAAAATTCATAAAATTCTGTAGTATGCCTTACAAAATAAGTATGGCTGATGATTTCTTCCGGCATAATATTATGATACTTCTGGCTGTAAAGCCCATCCACACTTCGGAAGTCAGGGATACCACTTTCTGTGGAAACTCCTGCACCGCCAAAAAATACCATACTTTTCGCATTTGAAACAATTTCCTGTAACTTCTGCAAATCTTTATTCTGCATGAAATTCAACTCCTTAAAAATAATTGATATCTTGATTATATCATAATTTTCAAAAAAAAGCAAGCTGTTTCTGGATTTCTATCACAGAACAGCCCACTCTATATCATGCAGTTTTTAATTTATTCAGTGCCGGCACTCTGTCAAGCAGATAAGCAGCACCAATTGTCAGAACCATTTCAGGAAGCAAATAAGAACTGTATACAAGTGAATATACCCAGACATTATCAAAATCTTCCGGCATAAAGACGGAAAATGCTGTTACTCCTGAAATTACATGTGCAATATATTTCAGTACAAACGCTAATCCAATTCCTGCACCGATTCCCCAGCCTTTATGCTTCCGGAAGACTCCGGCTAATCCCAATACGGTAAACCCAATAATATAATCAAAAATAAAACTAATCGCTAATGCCTTCGCTGACAAGCCCCAACTCATCACTTGCGAAAAGCCAAGCATTAACTGTACTACAGAATAAGTAAAAGCTGTCCCTAAGCCCCATTTCAATCCGTAAATTATCGAAATCATACAGATTGGAAGCAGACTGCACGGAGTCAGCTCTCCGCCTTGTGGCATTTTCACGATAGCAATCATATGCAAAATCACAGATAATGCAATCATGATACTACTCGTGGTAAGTTTTACAATTTTCTCATGTTTCATAAAAAAATCCTCCTTAATTTGCAGAGCTTGCAAAAAAGGAGGATTTTCACACCCTACGGGCGCAAAATTTTGACTATTTACCTACGGCGGCATTATCCGCATCAGGTTAAGGGTCGAAACCAAATTTCCTCTCAGCCTTTTACAGCTCCCCATTTTAATTTTCCAAAAATTATTATAACATATTTCCCGACTATTGTCAAGTATTATTCAAAAACTTTTTTAATGCTGTCGTAATGCAGGAAAATCCCCTGCTGTGCGAGTGCTTCAATCTGTGCTTTATCTGCAAGCATGAAACCCTGCATTTCTGCAAGCTGTGGTGTAACCTGTGATTCATCGAAATCTAAAATAAATTTATAAATATCGACAAAATAATTATCTCCTGTAGATTCTCTGTGATAACTGAACTGATAACCGCCTTCTGCTTTAGAAACGTCTAAGCCTGTTTCTTCCAGCACTTCACGAAATACAGCCTGTTCAGAAGTTTCTCCAGCCATCACACCGCCACCGGAAACTTCCCACCATCCAGCCGCCCAGTGCTTATTCAAAGCACGCTGTGTAATTAAAAATTTCCCGTCAGGACGACATATCACACCTAATACAGTTAAATGATAATCACCATCTTTCATAGTGAAATCATTTCGTTTCATCGTTCTGCCGGTGAGATTCCGGTTTTTGTCGTAAATATCCCAATATTCCATTTAATTTCCTCCTGTTTCCTGACTTAATAAGAAATCGTCCAGTTCATGTGTTCTGGAGAAGGTATTGCCGTCAAACTGCATTGTATCTCCATTAACTGTACATGGGCTTTGTGTATCCTGAAGCATGAGCATTTCACCGTTATACGAATAGGTCATTCCAGTATTTGTGTAAGTATATACAGCATTGCCGACAATTAAAATCTGATAATTCTGTCCGGCAACATCATATAAACCGTCCAGTGTATCAAACACATGTGTACCCGCCTGTGTAAGCTGTTGTACTTCTCCTGAAATGGTCAGTTTCATATCTGTTTCTGTCATTTCAATGCCGACTTCTTCCGGAAATGTGCCAACATAATTCATAACAAGATAACTGCCGTTTTCCTGAAACCACTGATAACCATTTCCATTTTTCCAAATGCCTTGAATTGCTTCCGGAGAAGAAGCTTCTAATGGAACAGTTTCTGTCAAAGCTTCTGTCGCTGGTTCTGTTTCCGGAACACTTGCTGTTTCCGTACTGATTTGTGTCATAATTTCTGCTGTTTCTGATACTGTATTGCTGATTTCCTTTGAAGCGCAAGCCGTTGTCAGCAAACAAAGACCTGCAAGCATAATTGTCAGATATTTTTTCATCAATATAATTCCTCCTGTCGTGACAATTCTTATTATAGCACATCTATTTCATTTTGTCAAAATTTTCTTTTTTCACTCCAAACAATCTTTGGTAATCTCCTGCTCTTAATTTTTTGATTCTTTTTTTATTGTTCATCTCCGTTCACCTCATGAATATTATACTTCGCTTTCTTTTTCCTGTCAAGGTTTCCGAACAGGTCGTAT
>JAZQIL010000300.1:0-4476 GCA_045541055.1 Oscillospiraceae bacterium | reverse complement strand
GCAATATCCAGATGATACAATTGTTCTGGTATGTGATGGGGCAAGATGGCATAATTCTGATACTCTGGTAATTCCAGACAACATTAAAATACTCTATTTACCCCCATATACGCCAGAATTAAACCCGATTGAGCAAATTTGGGAAGAGATTCGTGAAAAGGGTTTTCATAATGAATGTTTCAATTCTCTTGATGATGTGATAGACAGGCTTTGCCTTACTATTAAAAATCTGACAAAATCTACTATCAAAAGCATTACGGGAAGAGCATGGGTATTATCTATATGATAATAGAGGAATAGTATAAGTTATGCATCATATTTATTCCAAATCGCCTTTTCTGCGTTTTCGCTCCTGCATATCACGTTCATTTTTCAGGTAATCTTCGAGTGTTTGCCGTGCAAAATCCATTTCTTTCAGCGTGGCTTTCAGGGCTTTGTACTCGTCATTTTTTTCAGAACGCTCTTGCAGAAGTTTCTTTTTCTGTTCGGTCAATTCTTCAATAGTCGGAACTTTGCCGTCTGGATAAGCCGCTTTGAGCGTGACTCTGGCTTCGCTGTATCTGGTCAGTTCAGTCGAATATTTTTTCTCGTAGCCTTTTCGGAAGAACGGACTTTTTGCTTTCCATTCTTCATGGAAAGGCTTGAATTTTTTGCACACCCTCCGCAGAGAAATATGGTCGCTGATGACATCAATTTTTCTGCTGAGGTCGTTGAGTTCATTCACCAGACTGCCCTGATGAGCGTGTTCCGTTAAAGCAGCCATTTCCAACTGCCCCTCTGATTCTGCCTGATACTTCGTTAGTACGTTAATCACTCTTGATGCCTCTTTCATATTCTGAATGTCTGCCCATCTGTTCAGACCGTAAGAATCCAGAAATTTATGCTGACCCGTATCAATAATTCTGGTTTTCGGACGATAGACGAACTCACTGTGATAGAGGTCAATCCGTTTCTTAATTTGCTCCGTTTCATAGTACCAGCCCAAAGTTCTCGCTCTGGTGAATTTCTGCTGACCATCCATGCGGAATTTCAAATCAATTTTATGCTGAGGATTGTAGAAAGTTTCGATATGATGAGACTTGCAAACTTTCAGAAACTCATCAAAGTTATGGCTTTCTTTTACGCACTCGTCAATCTCCCATTTCAGCTTGGTTTTCCATGAAATGCCCTGTCGGTGCATATCCCATTCATAGTAGCTTTTTCCTTTTGAACGTTGCGGATTTTTGATAATTTTCAAGCCGTGTTCTTTGCAGATTTCATCGTTTATTATCTGTAAGCGTTTCCATGCCTTGTCACTTTTTCTATCTTCCAGAGTTTCAAAAGTTCTGCCATTCCACATATTCACAGCATTGAAAATAATATGACAATGTAAATTTTCGGTATCGGTATGAACAACAAGCACATATTGATATTGATTTTTCAGAAAATGTCTGCAAAGTTCGTTGCCTATTTCAAGAGCCCGTTCTGGTGAAATTTCCTGTCCATCAAAACTTTGAATGATATGATGGGAAAGAATCTGATTTTTTCCAGTTCCCAGAGAACGAATTTTTTCAAAGTCTTTATGTGACTGATTCGGGCTTCTGGCACAAGCATAAGTACTGATGTACAAACCATTTTCTGTTTTTTCTGGATTAGTGATGTAAGTCAGGGCTTTAACTTCTGTAGTTCTGATTGAATGGTATTTAGTAATAGCCATATTTGGTCAATCTCCTTTGCTATCCGTTCGATGTCCTCGGCATAAACTCGGTTTGTTGCATTCACTCTGACTGCAATCTGATTGAAATTGTTGGAAATTTTCTTGAACAAATCATACGATTTTTTAAAATTTGATTCATCGTATTTCACGACCATGCCATACAGAATCATCTGCCGGAAGAAGTCGCTCATGGACTGACAGGAGGACAGCATATATTTCTTTTCAATCAGTTCGCTTTCCTCATTGTTTGTACGGAAACGGTAGACTTTTTATCTGTTGTCTTTGATTTTTTCCATTGCCTTGTTCCTTTCATTCTGTTTTTTTCTTTCTGCTGATTTTTTGAAAATCTGCCATTT
The DNA here is from genome assembly GCA_045541055.1 of Oscillospiraceae bacterium. Lineage (GTDB taxonomy): Bacteria > Bacillota > Clostridia > Oscillospirales > Ruminococcaceae > UBA3855. The sequence continues at coordinate 2,424 of JAZQIL010000300.1, read as the reverse complement.
TGGACAGGGGTTTTAGGGGAAATTTTTCCCCTAACAAGCGGTGCAGAGAAAGTGACCAAATCGCAGATTTGTGGCACTGCTCTGCCATGCTTGCTGGTTTTGTTTCCGCTCTCCGAAAGCTGGTCAGCTTTTTTCGCTGATTTTACCTTTCTCTCTGGTGCAGAAATGAAAATCTCCCTCTACTATAACAGTGAAAAAAACGGGCAAATGCACCCCCTTTTTTGAAAAAAGTTTATGAAAAAACGGAAAAATCAGCGATATTCACAAATAGAAGAATTATAAATCAATTGGTTTGTTCGTTTTCACAATTGGTCAAAGGCGGTAAATTATGATTTTTCAGGATTCTGTTACATTCCGAAACGGAAATTTTACCGCTTCTGTGCAGGAAAAATTTATAAAATCTCTCCTCTTTCTTTTTTCTGCGGAGATGATAGCCGTCCAGTTCGACAAATTCAAGAGCGTGTTCCGGCATCATCTTCAAACCAATAGCAACTGCAACGATAAAACGGAGGTCAAATCTTCTCTCCTCACTGCTTTCAGCACACATATCCCTGATAGTTCTTTCCGTAACTCTCGTCATTTCAGAGAGTTCCACCTCTGTAATTCTGGTCGGCTTGTGCATGTACCATTTCATCATCTGAGCGAAACTTTCAAATTCAAAATTCTCCGTGAGGACTTTCTCCTCGATTTCGGTAAGACGGACGGAATTTTCATCAATATTTTTTTCCGTCCTGCTTCATGTTCTCTGTGTTCATTGAATTAAAATGAAATTTATGTGAAAAATGACGATTCAGCCGTCAATTTTTTTGCAGATTTTTTTATTTCAGTCGGCTAAAAATAATAAAATGCCTTGTCCGCTTGATTTGGTGTCTGACGATTCAATCGGCTTTTCAAATCTGAAACTTTATGCTAAGATAATGGCATAGCTATAATCTTCATCTGTGCATGGATAAATGGAGTTGAATTGCCAATGCTGACAAAAAAGAAAACAGCTTTGTACTGCCGTCTCTCCATCGAGGATGCGTATCTCGGTGAGAGCATGAGCATTCAAACACAAAAGCTGATTCTTGAAAATTATGCCATTGATAATGGGTATTACGATTATGAAATTTATATCGATGATGGATATACTGGTCTCCTGTTCGACCGTCCGAACTTCAAAAGAATGATTGCTGATATTGAATCTGGAAAAATTGAACGTGTGATTGTGAAAGACCTGTCCAGATTCGGCAGAGAACATCTGAAAGTCGGAGAATTTATCGAGATTTTTTTCGCCAAGTACAACGTGCATTTTATTTCTGTGACCGACAATATTGACAATATCACAGGTTCAAATATGGATATGTTGCCGTTTTGCAGTCTTTTGAATGAATACTATGTCCGTGATATTTCGAGAAAACAAAAAGCCTCTGCCAGAGCAAGAGGTTCAAACGGAAAACGGCTTTCACACAAGCCTATCTATGGATATATGCTGAATCCTGAAAATAATAAAGATTGGATAATTGATGAACAGGCTGCCGCCGTTGTGCGGATTATTTTTCAGATGTACCGTGAAGGGAACGGCATTGTCCGGATTGCTTCGTTTCTTTATCAGCAGTCTGTCATGACACCGAGTGCCTATGCCGGAAAAATCCGCAGAAGCTCTGAATCTGAAACAAATCCGTTCCTCTGGAACGCAAGCACGGTTCTGGGAATTTTGCAAAGACAGGAATATTGCGGTGATACGGTTAATTTCAAAACGGAAAGACCATCTTTCAAGAGTAAAAAAGTAATCGTCAATCCGCCTGAAAAGCGAATGATATTTCCTGATACTCAGCCAGCTATCATCGACAGGGAGTTATTTGACGAAGTACAGCAGAAACTCGCTGAAAATAAAAGGGAGAGAACCAGCACTGAACCGTATGTGCCGATTTTTGCCAATCTGGTGTATTGTGCCGATTGCAAGAAGAAAATGTACATCATGCACAAGAACGGAAAACAGGTCAATTCCGATTCCTATGTATGCAGTACCAACCGGAAAATCAGTCATGAATGCTCTTCCCACTACATCAGAGAGGCAGAAATTATCCAGTTTGTGACAGATTCCATCAATACAGCCATAGGCATGAATCTCATGGACGGCAGAACTTTCCGGAATAATCTGACAAGAACAATTCTCTCGAAACAGACCGACAAAGTAAATCAGTCCAGAAAGAGAATGAAAGAAATTGAATCCAGACTTGAGGAAATTCCTGATTTGCGTAAAAAACTGTTTGAGGAGAAAATATCTGGCGATATTTTGCCGGAAACATTCATGGACATTAGACCTGTTCGGAAACCTTGACAGGAAAAAGAAAGCGAAGTATAATATTCATGAGGTGAACGGAGATGAACAATAAAAAAAGAATCAAAAAATTAAGAGCAGGAGATTACCAAAGATTGTTT
>JAZQIL010000299.1:0-3296 GCA_045541055.1 Oscillospiraceae bacterium | reverse complement strand
ATCCTCGGAGCCACCGGAAGCATTGTCGCCGGTCTTTTTGGCGGATGGGATGCATCACTCCTCACACTGATTGTGTTTATGAGCATAGACTATATTACCGGTGTGGCTGCGGCTGCGGCAAAACATTCTCCGAAAAGTGTATCCGGCGGTCTGAGCAGCTCTGCCGGATTCCACGGACTCGCCAAAAAAGGCGTGATCCTTCTGCTGGTGCTTGTAGGCGCAAGACTGGATATTATGCTGGGCTTTTCCTATATTAGAGACGGCGTATGCATCGCCTATATCATCAATGAGCTGATTTCTATCACGGAGAATGCCGGTCTGCTGGGCGTACCACTGCCGCCGGCACTGGTAAATGCTATTGAAGTTTTGCAGAAAAAATCTGAGAAAAATGACAGAAAGAAGGAATGAGAATGGCATTTCTGAAGCCAGATAAAACAGAAGTCCTGAATGGTGTAACGGTGAAGGAATATCTGCTGACCAAGCACAATCCCAACCGCATTTCCATGCCCAGTGTTTCTATGGCTGGGAAGATTGTCGGGGTCACTGTGCATAATACGGACGTGCGCCCAGATAGGGCGTTGATAGAAGCAAATTAAGGCAAAGCCCTGCAATGATACCGCAGGAATCCACCTGTCTGACCGAAAGGCGAAAGCTGACACGGGAACATAGCACGACAGGAAAGTGGTAAGCCGCCTAAGACAATATGGTGCAGCTGAACTGCGAGGACAAACGAGTATGAGGATAAAACTGGATTTGTTGAATGTGAATTTCAAGTTTCCGTTTTGTGTGGACAGAGGAAAGTGTCTGATACCTCTGACTATGAGTAACGCAAATACCGGTCTGTTGTTTGCGGGTGTATCAATATAAACTCATAGAACGAGCCGGAGAACCGGTGTTAACGAAATGAAAGCATATCCGACAACTCGTAAGCCTACTATCAACGTTAACTGGGGATTGCCTAAGTTGAAATGGCAAAATGCCTATGCGTAATGCTTGAAAAAGTGATAAATCTCAAACTTATGAGAGAGATGACGCTGAATATTCAATATGGCAACGGAGTTCTCATAGTAGTCCGAGGGCGGTAACGCCGTCCACATGGCGAAGGGGAACAGTTATTGTGTACTAAAATAAAAGTTGATTAGGGAGGAAAGCCTCAAATGAAACCAACAACCGAAATTTTAGAAAAAATCAAACAAAACTCAAAGAAAAATCCGAATGAAGTATTCACAAGGCTTTATCGTTACTTACTCAGAACTGATATTTACTATCTTGCATATAAAAATCTTTATGCAAATAATGGTGCATCGACTAAAGGTGTTGATGATGATACAGCAGACGGATTCAGCGAAGCTAAAATTCAGCGAATAATTCAATCGCTGTCCGACGAAAGCTATGAGCCGAAACCTGCAAGAAGAACCTACAGAAAAAAATCCAACGGAAAAATGCGTCCTTTAGGTATCCCTACATTTACGGATAAGATAGTACAGGAAGTATTACGAATGATACTTGAAGCCGTATATGAACCGTTTTTTCAGGATTGCTCCCATGGATTCAGACCAAACAGAAGCTGCCATACAGCTTTAAAAACAATAAAGAAAGAATTCAATGGAATCCGATGGTTTGTTGAGGGGGATATAAAAGGCTGTTTCGATAATATCAATCATCAGGTATTAGTTGATATAATCGGCAGAAAGATAAAAGATGCACGAATCATCAAACTCATATATAAATTCCTCAAAGCAGGATATATGGAAAATTGGAAATATCATAATACCTACAGCGGAACTCCGCAGGGTGGCATTATCTCTCCGATTTTTGCAAACATATATCTCAATGAACTGGATAAGTTTGTAATGACTCTGAAAAAAGATTTTGATAGGAAAGCAGTTCAAGTAAAAACTACGGAATATAATCGTATCCGTAAAAAGCTCGACAAAATCAGCGTACGTTTGAAGACTGCTGATGAGCCAGAAAAATTAGAATTGCTGAAAGAACGCAAATTGCTTCGCTCCGAATTGGTGAAAACTCCATGCAAATCTCAGACGGATAAAAAAATCAAATATATTCGTTATGCAGATGACTTTATTATTGGTGTCAATGGAAACCATGAGGACTGCGAAGAAATAAAGCGGCAGTTATCAGAATTCATCAGTACCACCTTAAAAATGGAACTAAGTGAAGAAAAGACACTAATTACACATAGCAACACTTATGCAAGATTTTTAGGGTATGATATCCGAGTGAGACGAAGCAGCAAATTAAAGTACAGTAAAGCTCAGAATGTGACACAGCGCACATTGAACAATACAGTAGAATTGTGTATTCCGCTGGATGAAAAAATCATGCGTTTCATGTTCGAGAAACACATAATTGAGCAGAAAAACGGTAAAATCAAGCCACGGGCAAGAAATGAACTCTTGCGCTGTACTGAACTTGAAATTGTATCGACATATAACTCTGAACTCAGAGGAATATGCAACTACTATTCGCTAGCCAGTAATTTTAATAAGCTGAATTATTTTTCCTACTTAATGGAGTATAGCTGCTTGAAAACTCTTGGAAGCAAGAGTAAATCAAGTACACACAAGATAATACACACACATCAGGATGGCACTGGCAGATGGTGTATATCATACAAAACAAAAAGCGGAGAAAAAAATCTCTATTTTGCAGATTACAGAAAATGTAAAAATGCAAAGGTTTATGATGATACAATTTCCAATGCAGCAGTAATATTCGCATATACAACAACCAATTTTGAGGATAGACTAGCTGCTAAAGTCTGTGAATTATGCGGAACGACAGAAAGCAACCACTACGAGATACACCATGTAAATAAAGTAAAGAACCTCAAGGGAAAAGCATGGTGGGAACAAATAATGATTGCTAAAAGACGAAAGACGATAGTTGTATGTCAAAAGTGTCATAAAGCAATTCACAATCAATGAGTTTTGGTTGATAGAACAATAATGACGAGCCGTGTACATCGAGAGGTGTAAGCACGGTTCTGAGAGGGGTCTGTGCAAACCTGCCGTAGAAATATAGTAAGGCGGCACTTTCCTACTCTACTGGATTCGTGTTGCGAATGGCACAACGCCTGCGGAGCAGTACACCCGTGCTACCTACAATGGGAATATGAAGGATGTCCGTGTGCATTATTATGTGGATCACGTCTGTGCGTGGCAGAACCTGCCCCTTGATCTGGCTGGCTGGCACGCTGCGGACGGCAGCGGCAATGGCAATCGCAAGACCATTGCCATTGAGTGCATCATGAGTTCTGCGTACAATGCCAATGA
>JAZQIL010000298.1:0-3183 GCA_045541055.1 Oscillospiraceae bacterium | reverse complement strand
AACATTTCTGATGCTTTCCAGTTCACCATGTTCAATGTATCGGCGCAGCGTGAAAATATCAATTCCTGAACCTGAACCGCAGTCCGGTATATATTCTGTTATCAGGCTTTCAAGAAAACCATATTTTACTTCTTCGTTTGGAAAAGTTAAAGTATACTCCTGAGCAGCAGAATCATAGTCTGCAATTGTAAGATAGCCTGTCTGATACAGAAGTGGTATGGGAATCAGTGTATCACCTGTATAATCCTGTAAAGTACTTTCGCTGGCATATATTGTTTTATTTGTCAGCCTGCGGACATCAAACAGACTGTTCCGCAGTACTTTTACAAGGAAAGTGGGTGTTCCTGTTTCAAACCAGTATTTTCCGAATTTTCTCTCATAAAATGCTTTCAGTAAACTGAAAGGATTATATACTCCATCACCGTCTGCACAAAAATGATAACCATCGTATTGCTCTTTCAGCATTTTTAAACAGTCGGATTCATTCATTTTTTGTTTTTCAGAAATTTTTTGTAATTCAGTGGAAAAATATTTTTTTATTTCTGTTTCAGTAATACCACAAACACAAGAAAATTCCTCATTCAGTGAAATATCATTCAATTGATTCAAATCGCTGAAAATACTGACTTTATGGAATTTTGTCACGCCTGTGACAAAGACGAACTGAAGATATTCATCACAGTTTTTCAATATACTGAAGAATCCCTTGAATACTGCTTTATTATGTTCCTGCAATTTTGAATTTTCCATTAAATCCAGCAGAGGCTTGTCATATTCGTCCACAAGAACAACACAACGAAGACCTGTTACTTTCATGGCAGCTGTCAGAATATTCTGAAAACGACCGCTGAGTGTTTCGCTCTTATCAGTAACCTGATATTTTTCTTCCCAGCGATGAAGATGATTTATCAGAACTTTTTCAAGCGTGCCTGTTTCCTGATAATTAGCTCCATTGAAATCAAAATAGAACACAGGGTACTCTTTCCACGCATCTGGATTTGTTTCCTCCAGTTTTTCAATTGCCAGACCTCGGAATAATTCTTTTTTGCCTTCCCAATAGGCTTTTAATGTAGAAAGCAGCAGACTTTTTCCGAAACGTCTCGGACGACTCAGAAAAAATGGGGCAATCTCATGAACCAGCCTATAAACATATTCTGTTTTGTCAACATAGACACAATGATTTTCTCTCAGCTTTTCAAAACTTTGTATTCCAATCGGAAGCAGTCTTTTTTCCATGACAAATTCCCCTTTATTCAGAAATTTCTTTTATTTAGTATACCATTTTTATACCATAATGTCAAGTATAAAGCAAATCTTTTAAATTGATAAATAAAAACACTACAATGCATGAAAAGCCTAAGTATTCGGCATATTCTAAAATCTGCTATTCTTGAATTACTGTCTTTGCAAGGGCATTTTGTACTTGGATTCATAAATTATGTAGCCGGGCAAAACATTAGTATTACAGTTGTAAAAAACGAGATTTCCAATGGCAGACAGAAGCGGTCAATTGATGCTGAAGTCTCCATTTTATAGAATTTATTAGGTGATTGTAAAATAAAGAAAATGGCTATTTTACAATGCAAATAAAGTTTAAAAACTACTGACTTTTCTCCGTTTTTGTGATATAATTAGGCGATTGCAAAATTCAAAAAACAGCTGTAAATAGTTATTTTTCAAGCTCTTGTTTTTTCTCCATCCATCCACTTTTTCAATGATAATATGGCTTTTAACTGGAGAAATGGCTTATTTACGTTGCAAACTATCTTTCTATTTTGCAATCGCCCATGCTCAGTAATTCCATTCTTGCTTCTTCATCAAAGAAACTTCTTTGTCTTGTTTTCATATTTCTATTATATCATATTTTCCTCATTTGATGAAGGGATTTTCGGCTACGGCATAAAAACAAGTGAAATTATTTTTGGCGGTGCAGCACTTGTTACTGCCTCTATTGGCCTTTACATTGCAATTGCCAATAGAGAATATGGAGAGTGTTATAGAACCTTAACTAATAACCTTGAAGTTGCTCAGGGAAAATTCGTTGATGCAACTAATAAGCTTAACGATGCTGTAGAGAACGAATTTATGGTAGAATTTGATATTTTACGTGATGATTGGGGTGTGCAGCCAAATCAAGTAGACGAAATAGGAGAATTTTTAAGCTCAGAAGTCGGTGAGAGTTGGCTGAAAAAATTGAACCAAGCCAAACAAGAGGAACAACTCGCTCAAAACAATTTGAATGCTTTTGTAGAAAAGAACGGCGTTCGTATTTCTGACTATATTGGATTAGCTATCTGCATTATTTCCCTTATCTTAGTTGTGATAGATGTAGCATGTATGATTAGGGATGTTTATGAGTACTATCATCGTGAGCTGAGCCCAATTCCCTCTATGATGGTGCATACCTATCAAGATGAGGCAGACGGACAGCAATTCTGCTATTATTATGCTACAACATGCAACCGGAATGAAGTTGGTATGGAATATGATATACTTGGTGTCAACGGCGACCTGAACGGAGATGTCGGCAAAGAATGGCTTGCACTGTATTATACCAAAGATTCTCATGCTGGCAAGCCGATTCTGGCAGACAATTTCACAACCGGAAGCAACATGCAAAGTCCTGCCGGAACAATTGCACTTTCTCTATTTAATAATGCAGCTTCTTTAAATCTGGTAGATGAAGCTTATGTATTTAGTGGCGGTGCAGACACGATTTATCTTTATTTCAAAACAGATAATATACCCTATACTGGTTCTGTATTCTCAAGCGGAATGCTGATAGTTTTCTCTTTTGTCTCTGCGGTGTTTGGGGCTGGCATTTATGCATTAATCATGAAAGGACGTAAAAAGAAAGAAAATTCTGCATCATAAACTCGTTTCTGAAAAGAGGGATATTATGTTAAAAACAGACAGAATAAAGAAAAGATTATTATCTTTTGTTGCCTGCATGATTGCTTTAGTGATATTATAGGATTATTTTCCATCAATTCTATATCATATCAAATCTTCAGCGGATATGGCTTACGAATATGTGACAGATGTATAGTCATCCTACTTGAAAGGCAGAACAATCTAAAAGATTTGAAAAGCAGCAGAAATAGCATCATCCAAAGAATTGTAATCATGAATATGCATTCTGAGCCAGTGCTTCAAGGTATGCCAGAAATTTTCAATCGGATT
>JAZQIL010000297.1:0-7258 GCA_045541055.1 Oscillospiraceae bacterium | reverse complement strand
ATTCCTGCGCAGTTCTGCCGGATTTGTTGTATAAGTCAACAGCTTCCTGACCTTTGGTTTCTGTATACGGCAGGACAGCCGAAACCGTTGGAGTCTGTCTGCCGAGCCGAATTTCAGCCATGCAGTCAGCTCCTTTCAGATAGATTATAAATTTTTCCAGTCAAATGTCAGAGGGAGATTTCTGTTTGAAATGAGTTCCGAGCCAGTGCCGAAATCCTGTTTCGGTGCGAGTTTGTCCGATTTCAGGCGGTTACAGGTCATATGTGCAAGCTGTAAATTTTTCAGGTCAGAGGGGTGACCGCCCTTTGAAACGGGGATAATGTGGTCAATGCAGGGGCTGAGAGGGTGCGGAAATTTCAGCTTGAAGTCAACGGGCTTTCCACACAAGGCACAAATTTTCTGCGTAGCATAGATTTTTTTCTTATTGCTTTCAAACTGCGCCCTCTGCGTGCCGTTGTGGTCTGGTCTGAGGTTAGGCTTTGCCATAAAATCACCTGCCAGATATAAAAATAAGGCTTTATTCAGCCTTTATTGTGATATTTCATTTTCTTCTGCCGGATAATCGTCAATTCTTCCGACAATATAATCTGTAATCCGGCTTGCAAGGCAGCGTTTCAGCTTTTTTTCAAACCTTCTGACAACAGCAAGCTGAATCTGGTCAAGAATATCTTCTGGTTCGCCGTCATCATCAAGCAGCATGTCTTCTGCTTCCAGCATGGCATTCTGAAAATTTTCCCACCAGAAATTGACTTCTGCACGGTCTGCATCAGTCAGATTATCCTCGTTATAGATTTCAGGGTCAAAATAAGTCATTGCTTTTCTCCTTTCAGGGATAAGAAAACCGCCCTGCTTAGGCGGATTGCTTATGGAAGCGGAACAAAATCTTTTAATTCTTTCAAAACACCTGCTGCTTTTTTCATCATAGAATTATCTTCAAGATATTCCAAGCCTTTTAAAGTAATTGTAGCAGAGGGAAGAATAAAAGGTTCTGCTGTACTGGAATCTTTGTATTTTCTTAATTCGATGCCTTCCACATATTCATTTTTTACAAGCTGAATCAATAGTTTATTTCTTCTGGTTTCACTGATTTTCAAACGTTCCGGTGAAATCATAGTTTCATCAAATTCATCAGAATCCATTGATTTTTGCAACGCTTGCAGAATACGATAAATTACAGTAAAATCATTCATCGTTTAATTCCTTTCTTCCTGCTCCTCTCCCAGAGCAGGATTTTTATTATTTCATTCATATTGCCATTCTGTTTATAACCGCATGAGGCTCTTCTGGAATAAAACCGAGTTCAGTCAGCATCGTTTCTTCCCAGTTTTTTTGGTCTAATTCATCAAATTCTTGAGCTTTTATTCGAATTTCTTTTGGAGTATCTACTCGCAAAAAACTTTCACGAGAAAAGTCAAAATATGGTTCTATTTCTTTCCATAATTTTTTCATCTTTTCAGTCATCACAACACGCATATCAATCACTCCCATAACAAATTAGTTACACGATATTCCGTATAAGTTTCATAATATTTTTGCTTCTGGTATTCACTTATAGCATATGGGCTACCATTAACTATATTATATCCTCTTTGTGTTAATTTGTCAAGTTTCTTTTTGGCATTCTGATTGATAAAATCAACATATTTGTTATAGTTTTCTTTTGTAACTTCTCCGTATTTATGTCTGAATTTTTCAGCGTCAATCCAGTGATAAAGCTCATGTACATAAGAACTGCGGTCGTCCTTATAACAAGCAAATTGTTCCATAGCAAGTGGAACATTTTCAGTGTCATAAAGTGCGATTCCTCTATTTATATACAAAATATTTAAAATTGGATTATATGCAGCAGCTGCGGGTTTATTCATTTCCATTGATGTCACTCTTATTATGCCATAAATCCAATCTGCCCTGCACAGAAATTCTCAATTGCTGCTATCAGCTTCGGATGCCGTATCACAAAATGTGTGGTCGGGGCATTGGACTTGGAAATCATTACCCACTCATGCAGTTTGCACTTGATACGGATATTGCGGAATTGTGGTGACTGTTTTGTAACAAGCTGTAAACTGCTGTGTTTCTGTGCAAATGCTTTTGTCAATTCCAGATGTGTCTTGTATTCCTCGTAAGTATAGGCATAGTCTGTATCGCAGAATGAATCTGTCAAGGCAAGGTGAAGCGGTGCAGAATGATATTCCTCCTCCGACAATTCGGGAATTACGGCTGTCATCTGTGAATGGGACAAAATCTGTTCAGACAGTCCCCTGACCTCTGCAAGCGACTGGAGCAATGTTTCTCTTTCTCCGTCTGCTACTCCGTTCCGCTGTAATATTGCTGTCAAGAGTTCGTCTGATAATGTGTAGAACGGCAGTGATGGGTGCAGTGTGAGCCGTTTCCCCTCACTCTGTGCTTCAAGCTGTAAGAATGAATGATATAAGTTTTCTGTATCCTGCCTGTAAATATTCATGAGGGGAGCTGCCGAACGCATCAGATTGACCTTACGGAGTGCAGATGACCGCATCAGCTCTGGTGCAAAAGTCAGTGTATACCACGCATCATCGTGCAATATACTCGTTCCTGTCAGACTTGCTCCGCCGGATAAGTACAGTGTATTCTTATACGGACTGCGGTTTGCTGTTTTGAGATAATACGGTGAAATCTGTCCTGTCATGTACAGCGGAATCCATGCCAGAAGTCCAAGAAGCATTTCCTCAGCAGGACGGTCAAGGTCATGTATCATATCCAGATGTAAGCCCTTTTTCAGACACATGGCAATTAACATCATCCAGTTTTTGTTGAACTCCATATCCTGTGCCATATCGGTCAGGGACATTTCATTGTGCATAAATATCGGCTCTGTACTGGCAGACAGCAATGTCATGCGAAAGAAATTCAGCTCTGCATTTCTCATCTGCTCCGTGCCGACATAATTGCCGCAAAACTGCGACATATCAAGTCCTTTCGGTATCTCCGGCGTTTCAAAGTGAAACATTGTCATGTACTGATTGAGGTCAAAGCTGTCCAGACTATGCAGGAAATTCCCCATGCTGTCATGTTTTCGAGTGTCCGTACCCCATAGCCACTGTTCCATGATTCCTGAAAGATTATCGAGGTTATTGCTCCCCGTAATGATTTGAAGTATCTGCCTGTCGCTCTCACGCTGTCGGTACATTTTCAGATAGGCACACAGACCGTTCAGAAATCGTTCTCTGTCAGCAGGCTGATTTTTTCCCGAACGAATCGAGGACAGATACGGCAGGGAATAATTGATTTGTCCTGACAGTTTGGTCATGCTGATATTCAGCTTTGAGATAAGCAAATCAAAATGTTCGGTGTGGAATACGCTCTCCTTGCGTGTCAGGGCATTCTGTATGGAAAGCTGTTCCTCCTCCGAAAGTTTCTCTCCTTTCTGTCCAATCAGGCGCAGAACAGCGGAGAGAATATGCTGTGATGCGGTGCTGTCCGGTGTACGCTCTCCCTTGCGGTATCGGCTGATGGCAGAAGTGGAAATGCCTGACAGTTCGCTGACCGCCTTAGCGGAGATATGATATTTTTTCATCACAGCATTCAAATGTTCGTGAAAATCCATAGTTGTCACGCTCCTTTTCTTTATGATACCACAAATCTGCCCCAAAAGATGTGAATAAATTGTAAATTCCCGAAAATGATAAAAGATTTTCGGGGATTTGCTTGACAAAACGATTTCTATCCCTTATAATAAAATTATATAAAATATGAAAAATGCCTAAAATAAAAATAATATTTTTTATTTTTCTGGCATTTTACACGAAATTCAAAATTCAAGATTTCATTTGAGGAGGGGTTATCATGAAAAGAAAAAAGTTTCTTAGTGTTTCCATTGCAGTTGCCTGTCTGTTGATGAATGTCCCTGTTATGGAAATTCAGGCGGCAGAGCCGACTATACAGGCAGTGAAAACAGTTTCGGCAGCATCCGTTACGCCGACAACCGCAGAACCATATATTTTGACTGTTGACGATGTCGATGTGAATCGCTGCCGTGAGGATGATAACGACTCCAATACGCCCTATATTGATGCGGTTCAGATAAGCTGGAAGGACAATATTGACCGCAGTCTGCCGCAGTACAAGAACATTGTCATTCCCGATACGATGCCCTTTGACAAGCCTGTCCTCGATGATGATGGCAATGAGCAGAAGGACGAGGACGGCAATGTCATCACCGAAACAGTGGATATGCCCGTCATCAAAGCATATCTGAATCCCGGTGAGTTTGGGCGCAGTAATCTCGAAAAGGTCACGGTTTCAAAGAATATTCGTATTCTTGGAGAGTTTTCCGGATGTGAAAATCTGACCGAGGTTATGATTCCTGAAGATTCCGCACTTGAATCGTTCAGCACGGATGCGTTTTCAAAAACTGCAATTCAGACGCTCTCCATTCCTGCAAATGTCACAGAGCTGCCTGAGCGTCTGTTTTATGACTGCAAGAACCTGACAGCCGTCACCTTTGCAGAGGATTCAAAACTCGAAAAGATTGGTGCGTATGCTTTTGCAGAATCCGGACTGACTTCGATTGACATTCCGGACACGGTCACGGAATTTGGCGAGTACGCATTTAATCATTGTGCATTAGAGGAGATTTCGCTCCCTGATGCGATAGAGGAAATACCACAATACGCTTTTAAAAACTGCAATTTTCTCCGCAAGGTGATGTTCGGCAGCAGTGTGACAACAATCGGCGAATCTGCTTTTGAAGGTACTGCGATAGAAGAATTGGTGATTCCGGATTCTGTTGTTTCTATTGGATGGAGTGCGTTCAATGACATTGAAGCACTAAAATCCGTCACATTCGGCAGTGGTCTGACCGAGATTGGCGGCTGCGTCGATTTGGGCGATTATACTCGTGGAATTTTTCAGAATGATGTGAATGTGGAGACAGTTGTTTTCAGCGAGGGGCTTGAAAAAATCGGCGATGAACTGTTCAAATGGAGCGGAAAGATTAAAACGCTTGTGATTCCGTCCACTGTCAAGCATATCGGCAGAGCGGCTTTCGGTGGCTTTAATGGTATCAGCGGAAGTGAAGTCCATGCACTGTCAGACTTGACCTTTGCTGAAAACTCTCAGCTTGAAAATATCTTTCCATACGCATTCTGCTTTAACAGCATCAAGCATCTGACGCTTCCTGTCACTGAAAAGCCGTTCAAGATTTGGGATAGTGCTTTTGATTCTAATTATGAGCTTCTTGATGCGGATTTAGGGAACTGTAAAGAACTTGGTTCAGCGACAGCTTACACAAGTGAGGAATACTATGAAACTGATACTGCAATCGGCGGTGCATTCGCCTACTGTACAAAGCTGAAAACTGTAAAGTTCGGAGATTCTCTTGAAGTAATCAATCACGGAGCATTCGCAAACTGCACAAGTCTGTCAGGTGCTATTGAATTCCCGTCAAATCTGAAAAAAATCGGACATGGTGCATTTAACGGCTGCTCGTCCATTGAAGATGTTATATTCAGTGATAATTTGGAAGCTATCGGAAATCTGGCATTCTGCGGCTGTGATTTGCATGAGATTAGTCTCCCGGATTCTGTTACAAAAGTCGGAGACCGCTGCTTTAAGGGTAATATTCATGTGGAAAAGGTTAAATTCTCTGCAAATATGACGGTGATTCCTGACCGTTTTCTCGATTGCTATTCAGAGGAAAACGCAAGTTATTCTGTTCAGCAGGATTCTCAGACCGGAGTCGGAACACACAGTATCTTGAAAGAACTTGTGATTCCAGACAACATCAAGGAAATCGGCGTAGATGCCTTTGCCGGCTGTCTTGACCTTGAAACACTTGACCTCGGCAAGGTGGAGTATATCGGAACAGGTGCATTTAGCTGTCACGATTTGCTGACGGATACGGTAGGCAGACTCGGCTCTCTGAAAACCGTTATCATGTCACCAGCATTGAAAGAAATTGGAACTCTTCCTCCAAACTGTACGGAGATGGAATCCGCTTATGCAGAAGTATTTCACGGACAGGGCGATTTTGATGGTTTTGTACTTCCGGCAACACTAGAAAAAGTTGGAGCATATGCTCTGAACGGCTGTGCTGCTGTCAAGGAATTTACCATGACCGAGAATCTGAAATCTGTCGGCAGTCATGCCTTTGACGGCTGTACAAACCTGACAACACTCACCTTTGCAGATTCAGCAGCAACTAAATTTGAAGATGAAGTATTTAAAGACTGTAAAGGTCTGACCAAAATCGTTCTCCCGTCTTGGTTGGAGACTGTTCCTGTGGGGATATTCAGCGGGTGCAGAAAACTCACCAATGTAACATTCAGCGAAGGCATTTCGGAACTTGGCGGTATGGCATTTGCAGATACGGCTCTGACGAGTGTGAAACTTCCTGAAAGCTGTCTTTATATTGATGATGCCGCATTCCAGAATGCACCTGTCTCAAATGTGACATTCGGCAGCAAAACAGTTTCAATCGGTGCGAATGCCTTTGTACGGGATACTAATATTAATTTGATGACATCGGTTATCATTCCGGAGAGCGTCAAATCAATTGGCGAAAAAGCATTCGGTTATTACAAAGATTCTGACAAGAGTTATGCTGAACTTTGCGAGGAAGCAGAACGACTGGAAAGAGAAAGCGGTCAGCATGTTGATGTACAAAGCCTGCTTGGAGCAACAATTGCAAATCATGATTTCATTCTCTACGGCAGTACTGCCGCAGAACGCTATGCGAATGAAAATGACATGATTTATGGCGGCACTGAACCTGCAGAATTGGAATTAGGAGATATTAACGGAGATAACAATATCAATGCAAAGGATGCTGCACAAGTACTCGTTGCAGCCGCTCAAATTGGTGCAGGCTACTCTGACATTCTAACGGATGCACAGAAAAAAGCTGCTGACATAAATGGTGACGGCAAAATCAATGCCCAAGATGCTGCAATTATTCTACAATATGCCGCTGCTGTTGGTGCAGGATATTCAGATATAAAACTGACAGATTTCATAAAATAATTTTAACACTATAACAATAGACCATGCCTGGACTAATTCAGGCATGGTCTATTGCATTTATACTGTAAAATACAATACGATTATCACATTTTACTTATCGCTTTAAATATCCAAGTTCAACTGGTCTTAAAATTCAATGTCAGCTTGACGAAAATCGATATGAAAAAGGAATTAAAGTTTCGGATTCGGAATTTGATTCTTTGCGATTAGTTGGGGATGAATTTCACCCAAATTGGAATTATACCATCTCTCCTTT
>JAZQIL010000296.1:0-4876 GCA_045541055.1 Oscillospiraceae bacterium | reverse complement strand
ATTCTTCTGAAATGCCGCATTTGAATATCTGTGCCTACATTTTTATTCGCTTTGATAATGATACCAATTGCAAAAAGAATACAGAAAATTTCAGTAATCAAATAGGAAATATAAATTGCTTTATTATCCATTGTTTCTGCCCCCGTTTCTTATCTATTGTGACTGCCTTGGTTCTTTTCAGCACATAGTAGTTGGTGTCATACCTTTATTCAATTCGTTTCTCAAACCGGAACATCTCAAAGCCCTCCTCAGCAGGATTCTCCTCCTCAAGATGCTGTTTGTTGAAAAATTCCACAATATGAAAGCCACAGCGGTTGACATAGAAATGGATATTCCGCTTTTCAAAGTAAGGCGTGAATGTTTCCCACACTTTTACTTCCGGATGCATTTTTTCAATTTCGCACCATGCAGCATATCCGATTCCCTTGCTGTGATGTTCCGGACTGACAAACAACAGTTCCAGTTCTCCGTGTGTACCATCAGTTCTGATTACCGTACCGCCAACAACAATACCATCAAGTAAAATGCGGTAGGCATTACCATTTTCAATAGATGATTTGATAGTTTCAGCGGAAATAATCTGATTTCCGTCCTCATTGATTTCTTCAAACTGGGCGTTTCTAAGTCCAAATTCCTTCAAAGCACCATAGTTGAATGCTTCCTGATTATCTTTGATGAACTGTTCACGGTCGGACGGCTGTAAAGGCTGTAAAATGATATTCATTGTAGACTTGCTCCTTATTTTAGCAACTTTAGCGATGAATTAAGTTGGAAGAGTGTCAATAATTTTGGATACTGCATTTGCAATATACCAAAACATAACAGGTGGGATTGCATTGCCTAAAGCACGATACTGTGCTGATTCTGTACCTGTCAAAGAGAAAGTTTCTGGGAAAGATTGTATTCTGGCAACTTCACGAGGAGTAAACCTTCTGTATCTTTCTCCAATCATTAAAACAGGGTCGGTACTGTTAAGAGAAACTTTTGCAAGGTGAGAACCTACTGTATTGCAAGGCTTTGTAATATCCTGCGCTCTGCCTTTATTCATAGTTTCACGATTTTTCATCATTCCCTGAACTGCTCTTTCACTGAAAAAGTATTTTTCAGCGACTGCTTTTTCAATAACCTTCTCAAGTGCAACAAATTCATTTTCTTCTGTAATGGGTGCATCGGAAAAACCAAACCTTATACCTAAATCTTTACGAAAACCAACAATAATAACACGCTCCCTCTTTTGGGGAACTCCATAATTGGCAGAATTCAGAAGATTATATGTGACAATATATCCGCTTTTTTCAAACTCATCAATGATAAGAGGAAATGCTTCTTTTTTATTTGCAGACATAATTCCTTTAACATTTTCAGCAATAAAACAAATTGGCTGTTTTTCACGGAGAATACGACACATTTCAAAAAATAGCTTTCCCCTGTCATCTTTAATACCTAATCGCTTAGGATTTTGAGCGACAATAGAAAAGGACTGACAAGGAAATCCACCTGTAAGAATATCAAAATCAGGAAGTTCTTCTGATTTTACTTCACGAATATCTCTGTTATCAGGCTTGATACCAAAGTTTTCTTCAAACAATCTGCAAGCATTATCATCTATATCATTGGCATAAACTATCTCTGTATGATTGCTCGGATAATATTTTCCTAAAAACGTAAAATCACCCAGCAGTCCCACATCTGTACCGCCACAACCACAAAAAAGCGATGCTACTTTTATCCTGTCCATGTTAACAACTCCTCAAAATTGCCTACTTTCGGGTTTTTAGTGCTGAAAGTGATATCTGCCCCATCTTTAGGAATCATATCAATCAAGTCATGTTTGTAAAGTCCAACAGGGTCTTGTATCAAAAACAGCTTTTTTTCTGATTTACTTATCATCAGCCGATAGATAAAATATCTGTCTCTCGTAGTATTAGCCGTACTCCATTCATTGGGAGTAAGATGTACTTTATTAAAATGGAGAGGTTTAGAACTAATAGTTGTTTTGACTTCAATATACCTTTTTCGTTCATCGAGTTCTACAGACTGAATATCATAACCAACAGCAAATTGTGTAGGAATGCGCTTGATAAGATGAATCAAATCTTCACGCCCACCATTCTTTACTCTTTGGCATTCATGAGAGTGTACCAAGCTTTCTCCCATGTCACCAATATCTTTAGTTTTCAGAGATTCAGCATCTTCAAGTGCCTTATCATAAAGAATGTAACTTTGTTTCTTCAATTCTTCATACTCATCTGCATCATTAGCAATAAATGCGAGAATATCAGTTTCAAAATCAGTTTCAGTAATATCACGATTTACATATCTGAACCAATCATTGTAGCAAGATTTAATCTCTTCATATGTAGCTGTTCGCTGTTTAATAAAACCATCATACTGGCTAAACCATTCTGCGGAATTGATAAATTTAAGAATCGCTTCACTTTCAAGTTTATTCATATAAAAATTCTTTCCGCCGTGGGTGACAAGAAGATTAGCAATTTCCATATAATCGAGAATATCCCCAGCATATCTGATGATATCGCCTTTCTCGTCGTATTCTACCTTATTTTCTCTATTTTCAGATATTCTTTTCCATACTTTTTCGGGTGACTCATTATCTCTTGTACATCTCAAATCATTAAAGATACAATGACACGCTTCGGCTTTTGTGATATATTGCCGTGACCCTGTACTATCTTCAGCGTATTTCAAGACAGAAAGAATATATTGTGCAGGCTTAAAATGTATTCCAGCTTCAATTTGTTTGAAAATTTCTTGCACTTTCAGATGCGCTCCTGGATACTGAAAATTATACAAATAATACTTGAAAAATTCAACTAAATCCTCTTTTTTAGCCAGTTCCATAGCTCTGCGTCCAGGCTTTGTTTTATTTCCATGATATTCAAGAAATCCAAACAGAGAGGATATTTCTGTTCTCCAGTTATTGATAGTTTTCAACTCTTTTACACCGTTTCCGGGATAACGGCGGATAGCATCATTGAGCTTGTCAGCGAATTTCTCTTTGTCATCTTCTGTCATTTTAGAGATTTCTGTTGCCATATAAACAAGAACATTCTCAACATCATTTTTGAATCGTGGTCTTACATGATGAATTCTAAAATATAACTCATCAGGAATTTGATATTTCATAAAATCACCTCAAGTATTTAAGTAATGCTTCGGCAATAGCCTGAGCCATTAAAGGTGGAACAGCATTTCCAACCTGTCTGAACTGTTGTGTCTTATTTCCCTCAAAAATAAAATCATCTGGAAAAGATTGTAGCCTTGCACACTCTCTCACAGTAGGCACACGATTATATTTATAGTGAAAATGATGTCTGTGTCCAGTATCAATTGTAGGAGCAGGCTTATCACTGCGAAATCTTGTCCATGCAACATGGAAATTACGAGAATTTATATATTCTTCCGGCAAATCCTTGTAATTACCACCATCAGGGACTAAAGAGATAATATGTTTTACTTTTTCAGAATGAGAAGCCGCAATATGATTTTTCACAGCATCTGAGTTAATCCTCATCAATTTTTGGTATTCGTTCTGAGGGGCTATTTCATAGGCAGCAGGGTCAGTACCTAATGTATCAATGAGTGGGGGCAAATCTGAAAGTGCCATTTCACAAGTTACTATTTTCTTTTTGACAATAGTTTCAAAATCAAACTTTCGGTCTCTCAGCCCCACAAATATAACTCTTCTTCTGCTTTGTGGAACTCCATAATCAGCAGCACAAAGTATTTTATACTGTACGTTGTATCCCAATGTAGTAAGTCGCCCTATGATACTGTCTTTTATCTTTCCTTCAAATAAACTGACAAGACCAGGAACATTCTCTATTACAAATGCTTTAGGCTTAATTTCTTCAACAAATCGGATATACGACAAGTATAGTTTATTTCGAGGGTCATCAAATTTTCTTGGTCCTGATAAAGACATCCCCTGACATGGCGGTCCACCGATGATGATATCTATTTTTTGTTCACCTATTTTATCTTTAATATCAGAATAACTAAGAGAAGTGATATCTCCGCAGATAGATACAGCTCCATTATGATTATGTTCAAAGACATTTAGTGCCATTTTATCATTATCAATTCCTAATAAAATATGAATTCCAGCTTTTTCGAATCCATACGATAAACCACCACAACCACAGAATAAATCGATTGCATTAATCTCCATAACATACCTCCAGTGACAAATGATATTATTTCCTGCTTTTAATTATATCACAAACTAAGAAGAAAATCAAGTTTTTTGTTGAGAGTAGAATATGTATTACTAATACAAAATTGACTCTGCACCGTTTAGCTTAATCAAGCTGTTTCGGAGCAGAGTCATCCTGTTTATGGTATTAAAGAAATAAGTTTCTGTTTCAGTACACACAGATCAAATACATTAAGTTTATTATCAGTACACATATCCGCTGCCTGCCAACACGGAAGATGTGTATCAGGTACAGCGAGAAGCCATTTCTGAAGAAGAATAACATCAGAAACTGAAACAATTCCGTCACCATTAACATCTCCCGATCCAATTTCTACAAATTTTAACTCGTTCCAGCATTCATCATTTGAAAATGTATAATTAGACTTAGTTTTTGTTAATACAAGGATGTTAAATTTATCGGATTCATTCAGTGTAATAGATTGCTTTTTGTTTCCGTTCAGCACAACCCTTGCACCATAATCAGCGGAAGTAAAAATATGACCGTCAGACCACACGTTTCCGCTTATTGTAATAACACCAGTTTCAAGATGAATGCCTCGTACCCAGTAGGGGTAAGCGTTTTGAATATTGTGCATGATTAGGTTTCCGCCAATATTCACCTTATCGTATTCATCATTCATTTCAAGACAGGCATAG
>JAZQIL010000295.1:0-7900 GCA_045541055.1 Oscillospiraceae bacterium | reverse complement strand
ATAATGAAAATGGATACTACTATGGCAACGGAAGTATTTATTAAATACAATCCGTACAAATTGGAAACAGAAATCAGAATTAATAATGAACCTTTGTCGAAAGATGGAAACAGTGTGCTTTTAGATAAAATCGTTCCAGGTACACGGCTTCAAGACTGGGTGGAGGAACTTCCTCAGATTCTTGTAGATGAATACAATGAAAATGAGTTTATTATTACATTTCATGGTACACAGCTTGACTATGAAGACTTGAATGAAGTTCTGGAAAAAGCTAAAAGAGATGAAATCCTTTCAGAAAACTGTCAATTAATCCCGATTTCTGCCAAAGAAACGACAGATAAAGAAGTGCAGATTGAAGAATTATTTCAGAAAATTCAGGAAGGTCCTTTTGAAGAACTACGTGAAAAATCTGTTGTCAGTGCGTTTGAAAAAGCTAAAAACAGTGATTTTGAACTTTGTGTGGTAGCAACAATGAGTTCTGGTAAATCTACATTGATTAATGCTATGCTTGGCAACAAAATGATGCCATCTGCAAGTGAAGCATGCACTGCTATTATTACTCACATTAAAGATGTTACAACAGAGCCAAATGCCCCATGGAAAGCAAAAGTTTATAAAGATGGAAAATTTTTGACTGCAAGTGATAATATAGACTATGATGAAATGGTACATATTAATGAATTAGCTAAACCAGAAAAAGATGAAAAAGGGAATCCATTGCCAAATTCTTTCTTTGAAATATTTATGGAAGGTAATATTCCATTTGTAACTTCTGATGATGTTTCTCTTGTACTAATTGATACTCCCGGTCCTAATAATTCCAGAAATCTGGACCATTTGAAAGTACAACAGAAATTTTTGAATGAATCTTCTAAGTCACTGGTACTATATATCATGACACCTACTTTTGGATCTGATGATGACAATGCTTTGCTTGACCGTGTAGCCAAAAGTATGGAAGTCGGCGGAAAGCAATCGAAAGACAGGTTTATTTTCGTTGTTAATAAATGGGATGACAGAAAAAAAGAAGATGGTTCTACAGAAGCTTCTCTTGAACGGGTGCGAAATTATCTGAAAGAACATGGTATTGAAAGACCAAATCTGTTTCCTGCTTCGGCATTGCCTGCCATGAGTATTCGCATGATGAAAAATGATCTTGAAGAAGATGAAGAAACAATCGATGAAACAGAAACGAAAGTTAAAAAAATGAATCGGAATTCTGAACAGCATCTTGAAAATTATGCTTCACTTCCCAACAGTTTAAAAGAAAAAATTCGCTCACAACTGAAAGAAACTGATAATCTTTTAGATTATAATAACGCTTTGATTCATACTGGAGTACCGTCCATTGAGGCAGCAATTCGTCAATATGTCCAGAAATACGCCAAAACCGCAAAAATTAGAAATATTGTGGATTCGTTTAATCAAAAGCTGGAAGAAGTCAACAGCTTTGAAAAAACAAAGCAAGAAATTGCTTCTAATCAAGAAGAAGCTAATAAAATCGTACAGCAAATTGAAGAAATCCGCAGTAAAATTAACGACCTTAACTCTGCAAAGAAGTTTGAAGAAGCCGTAGAATCCGCTGTTTCTGCTGTTATTGCGAACTCTAAAAAAGTCAGTGGCAGTATTCTTGGAGAGTTTCAATCTATTGTTGGCGAAACTATTAGCGAGTATTATGGTGAAATTGAGCTTGATGAAGTAGATACTCTTGTCAGAAAACTGGAATCAGAAGCTAAGCGACTTGAACCGCAGTTTCGCAGTAAGCTGGAAGAAAATATTGAACTGACACTGACACAGACTGCAAATGCACTGCTGGAAGAATATCGAAATAAGTTAAGGGCATTATCCGTAGAAATGGGCGGTTCCTTGAACATTAAGATTGATGCATTGAGTTTGGTGCAAGGCAGTATGCCGTCAGCAGATAGTTTCTCTACTTCCAGCCTTTCTCAGCAAACCAGGAAAGTAGAGAATGGTGAAGAATGGGTAGAAAATACAGACAAAAAATGGTATAAGCCATGGACTTGGTTTCAGGAAAAAGGCTATTATCGTACCAAATATAAAAATGTTACTTATGTAGAATCTAACGAAGTAGCAGCTACATTCTTTACACCAATTCAACAGCTAATGGAAGATGAAAGACATTCTGCAAATAAGCAAGCAGAAAAGCGAGCAAGAAAAATTGCAGAGGATTTCAAGAAAGAATTTAAACGTCTGGATAGCGTAGTTCAACAGAAAATGAATGAACTGGAAGATTGTGCAACTGATAAGACAATTGCTGAACAGCGTATTAAGGAATCCGAAAATAAGTTGAAATGGCTTGAAAACATTAAATCTGAAATGGAAAAAATTCTTGAAATATAAATGATTATTTTATGGAGGTAATAAATATGGCATTAACGCAGGGATTTTGCACAGCAATGCAGAACAGAGATATTCATAGTATGCAGATTACTATGAAAAATAGTTTTTATTCTGACCCTTCCGGTGCAGATTTTGAAGAAATGGAACGTGCAGCCGCACAACATGGAATCAATCTTTATGAAACACACGATGGTGGCGTTTTTGAAACAGATTCTTCTAAGTGGGATAAGGCGTATGTTAACAATATTATGGTGGAACTAAGTGACAATTTTTCTCGTGAGCGTGTTGAACATCTGAAAAAAGTAGTTCGACATATGCATCCAGAGGTAAATCAAAAACATAAGCAGACATATTCTCAGAAAGGTACACCAACATCACAGACAATGCAGGAAAACTATCGCAATCGGAACAGAAACTATCAGGAACAAAAAGACTATGATATTCAACATGGCAATGTTACTCGCATAGAACCTGCGATTGGTGCAGCTACTGGTGCGGCAGTTGGAGCAGGTATCGGCTGTGCTGTTGGCGGACCTGTTGGAGCTGCTATTGGTGGTGCAGTTGGTGGTGCTGCTGGTTATATTGCTGGGAATAATATCAATACAAAATGACAGGAGGTTGTTGTCATGAGCGATTTTAACCAAGAAAACAATGATTTCAATAATAAAAATGAGAGCCTTCCGTTAGGTACAATGTTTGGGGCGGCAATTGGAGCAATTGTTGCCTCCCGTATTGGGATAAAAGGTGCTGCCTTTGGTGCAGCTGTTGGTGCAATCATTGGATTCTTTCTTGAAAATACCTCCAACAATGAGGAGGGGTCATCGTTATGAGTCAATCTTTGCCTATAATCAAAGAACAAAACGAAATGCCTTCTTATACTTCTTTGGAAACTGGACTTGCGGAAGCGAGTGGTATGGTGAATGACATCATTCTTAAAAAATATCTGTATCATTTGGAAGATATGGAAATTATTCCTATGAACCAGAATGCTGTAAATATCAATAATATTCGCTTATTCAAAATCACAGAGATGGTATATCAGAAAAACGAATATTCTACTTATAAATTTGCTTCTGTTTTCAATACTGTACAAAATTTAAATTGTAGTGTATTTGTAATTGCAGATAGTGATGGCAAGAAGACAGATTTCTATATGGGTGTACGTTCAAATGATAAAAAACACACAGTAAAATCATTGAAAAATACTCTAAAGAATGCATTGTCGGGACAGTTTCCAGGTATTCAAACACAAGACATGATGAATTCAGAAGCAACGGCATTTCTCAATAGTATTTCTGATAAAAATATCGCTTCTGTTTCTTGTGTAGCACAGAACAAAAGTGAAAGATTTGATAACAACAGTGAATTTATTCAAGGCCTCGAAAAATTAATATTGGCTATGCAGGGACAAAAGTATACTGCTATTATTCTTGCAGACAGTACATCATCTGAAAAACTGGAATCAACTCGTCAAGCATATGAGACTCTTTATACGCAAATGTCACCCTTTGCCAATATGCAATTATCATATGGGGTAAATACTGCCCTAAGCATTTCTAATGCATTATCTCATGGAACAACAACAGGTACGAGTTATTCTGACAGTATTTCCGATCAAACAGGGAAAAATTCTTCCCAAACAAAAGGAAGTTCTGAAATTGATAAAAAAAGTGCTTTTCTAAAAGGAATTGGCAGCTTTGGACTTTCTGCACTTAGCTTACTGACAGCTACTATGACTGGTGGTGCAAGTATTGCTGTAGCAGGAGCTATCAATGCCGGACAAATGCTTGTCAATTATGGTATTCCGCAAAAACAAAACTCTGATAGTATAACACATGGTACAAATAATTCTCATACGGTTAGCAAAACGAAAAGCATAAATGAAAGTCGGTCTGATAACAGCACAGACACTATGGGTATCACTTCTGGAAAATCGCAAAATACGCAATTAACAATGCAGAATAAAAATCTGATTGACATTTTACAGAAAATTGATGAACAACTGAAACGCATTGACAGTTGTGAAAGTACTGGTATGTGGGAATGTGCAGCATACTTTCTTTCTGATACACAGGAAACTGCAGAAATGGCAGCAAATACTTATAAAGCCCTCATGAAAGGAGAAAAATCCGGATTAGAAACATCTGCTGTCAATTTTTGGGGAAGACAAAAACAAGAACAGCTTCCTGTTTTAAGTAATTATATCAAAAATTTTGTACATCCGCTGTTCTGCTATCATTCTGAAGGAATTTCAATTCCTGTAACAGCTTCTTCACTGGTCAGTGGAAATGAACTTGCTATACAGATGAGTTTCCCTCGGCAGTCTGTATGTGGATTCCCTGTAATCGAACATGCAGAATTTGGAAAAGAAGTGGTCAAATATCAGACAAACAATAAAAATGCACGAAATTTATTACTTGGAAGTATTTTTTGTATGGGGACACCCACTGTACAAGAAGTAAAACTGGACTGTGATTCCCTTACAATGCATACGTTCATTACTGGCTCTACAGGCTCAGGCAAAAGCAATACCATATATGAAATGCTTTATCAAATGTACACATTATATCAGATACCATTTTTAGTGGTAGAGCCTGCAAAAGGTGAATATAAAAATGTTTTTGGTCATTTAGATAATGTTGCTGTATACGGAACTAATCCTCATAAAACTTCATTATTACGACTTAACCCATTTTGGTTTCCATCAGACATTCATGTTTTAGAACATTTAGATAGTCTTGTAGAAATTTTCAATGTCTGTTGGCCGATGTATGCAGCCATGCCAGATATTTTAAAAGAAGCTATGGAAAGAGCTTATATTTCATGTGGTTGGGATATGAGTAATTCTATCAATCCAAAAGGAAACAAATTTCCTAATTTTACGGATTTATTCCATCAAGTAGAAATTGTTATCAACGATTCACAGTATTCTGTCAACAGCAAAGGTGACTACTCCGGTGCACTTTTGACAAGAATCCGTTCTTTGACAAATGGTTTAAACAGAATGCTTTTCTGTCAGGATGATTTATCTGATGAAGCATTATTTAATCAGAATGTTATTATTGACTTAAGCCGTATTCGTTCAGCAGAAACAAAATCATTAATTATGGGACTTCTTGTCATGCGACTTAATGAATATCGCATATCTTCCGGTTTATCAAATCAGCCTTTACGGCACGTTACTGTGTTAGAAGAAGCACATCATCTTTTAAAACGTACTTCTACAGCACAATCTGCTGAATCATCTAATCTGCTCGGTAAATCTGTGGAAATGTTAACAAATTCAATTGCAGAAATGCGTACTTATGGGGAAGGTTTTATAATTGCTGATCAATCTCCTAACTTATTGGATATGTCCGTTATTAGAAACACTAATACAAAAATAATTCTCAGACTTCCAGAAAGAAATGA
This sequence comes from Oscillospiraceae bacterium, assembly GCA_045541055.1. GTDB lineage: Bacteria > Bacillota > Clostridia > Oscillospirales > Ruminococcaceae > UBA3855. The sequence goes on along the minus strand of JAZQIL010000295.1, from coordinate 2,128 downwards.
TAGGGAACTTGTAGGCTATGCAGCTAATTTAAATAAAGAGCAGATTGAAGAAATCTCTAAATTAAAGTGCGGTGTTGCTGCTGCGTATCAAAACGATTGGGTAGAACCTGTACTTGTACAAGTAAATAAATGTAAACTTGAAGAAAAGCCTTACATCTTTGCATTAGACAAACCTTCTTTCAATGCTTTACAGGTTCGTGCTGTGCTTTTGGCAATGCTTGTACAAGGTCGCACTACAAAGAAATTAAACTTCGATATAGAAATAATACGTAATGGACTTTCTGTATTGGCATTATCTACTTCTCTCACAGAATTTATAGAATCTCAAATCAATGAATACGAACAGACTGGTTCACTTGCCATATGGAAAGAAGAACATTTTTCCGAGTTAGCCATTCGTATCACCGAAATTGCAGATGTTCGCAATCAAATTGAAAAATGTCTGTCAGTTGCAAAAGATGATGCTGAATTGACAAAACTGCTGACAAATGTTGCCGTTCATGTGATGCCCACCAAAACTCCGGAAGCTCTGCTTGCATTAATTCAATATTTTATGAAAGATATGACAATGCGGTCAGATAACAGAGAAACTCGACAGAAAATTTACGAAAAATGGCTTTGTTTCGTAACAGGAAAACTTGCGTAAAAGAGGGGGATAGCTATGTTAGGTGAACTTTTACTGGAAACTGCATTAGATGCCGTTCTTGATGTTGCTACTTATGAAATCTCAAAAAAAGTCACAGATGTTGCAGTAGATTTTGTTAGTGAGGTATTTGATATTTCTGAAGATGACACAAAAGAAGCACTGGATATCATAGGTTCTGTTGTATCAGAATTGCCAATATTAGACTTTTTTGTCTGATTAATTTATGAAGGAGTTTATATGAAAAACAAATCTTTTCAAGAATTGCTTCCGGATTTTGAATCAGTTTTGACAAACAGTCCTTTATATCATGGATTGGAACAATTTTACTTTAGAGATTATCATGAAGATTTAATCGAAAACAAACGAACTGGTTTAGAGCGTGAACAACAAGTCAAAGAAGAACTTGAAGAAAAATATCCCCTTGAAAAAGGTTATACTATTTTATCAGAAATTTATCTGCGTGATGAAAATGGAAAATCTGTTGCAGACCCTGTAACAGGTGAACGACGCAGAGTTGATTTTGCGGTAATAAGAAATAACCAAGTAATAGAAATGATTGAGGTGACATCTTTGACAGCAGATAAACAGTTACAAATTGCAAAAGAAAATCGCATCCGTGAAGCAGGTGGAAATTATATCCGAAATCAAAATGGAGAACTGTGCAAAATTCCAGACTCCATGCACACTAAAATAGAAAGAAGAACATAAAATGAAAATTTTTGACAAAGCCAGTTGGCACATTACGCAGGGTATTCCTCCTGCATCTGTTATAGGCAAATTACAAAATGTTTATTCTTTTCTGAAGCAGAAGAACTTACTAAGTGAAAATGGGTTAGAAGATATTGAATTTGGAATTGATGAAAGTACTTCTTTAAATGAAAATACTGTAACAGAAAAAGGAAATGAGTTTTTAACACAATATTATGATGAAGTTATTGGGTTAGGTAAAGAAGAAATTTTTGATGCATTAGAAAAAAAGTATATAACTTTTTTAGGTCTGTAAAGCCATATTTTAATAAAACCTAATTCCGCAAAGTTCACACTTGAAAAATATTCAATTTTAGGCTACATATAGCCGAGAATTAGATGTTCTTGAGATTCAATTATTTTCACCCAATGGGTGAAGAAATTTCTAAACAAAAATTAACTGATTTTTTGCTGTAATTAGGCAAATATCAGCCACAACAACAGATTGAGTTTTGCGGATTCAGGTAAAACGCAGATTTTTCTAAATCAATGATGGATATCGTAAGCGTAAAATAAAATAGCGACTTTCCAAGAATAAAAATCTCGTGTATAATAAAGGCTAAGTAGCTCCATAGAGCAGATGAGAAAATGCAATTTATAGTCATCCTACTTGAAAGGCAGAACAATCTAAAAGATTTGAAAAGCAGCAGAAATAGCATCATCCAAAGAATTGTAATCATGAATATGCATTCTGAGCCAATGCTTCAAGGTATGCCAGAAATTTTCAATCGGATT
>JAZQIL010000294.1:0-3197 GCA_045541055.1 Oscillospiraceae bacterium | reverse complement strand
TGCCTGATACAAGCGATACTCTTGCGTCATTGACTGCCAAGACATAAGGATCGCTGGAAGGATTACTGCCGGTAATTTCGGAAGTGTCGTAAATTACGCTGAAGTTCTTGTCATTAGTCGAAGTGACAGTATCGTTTGCTTTTACTCCGGCAACTTGTACAACGTCGTCGCCATAGCCGGAAACGATGTACGCATCGCCCAAAGTATGTCCGCTTGCCGCCGTAAGTGCTACTGCCGCCGCGTTGACGGTTACTTTTGCATTGCCGCCGTTGACTGTTGATTCAAGGTCATATACTACCGTGTTGCCGCTGGAACTACCTGTTACGCTGTAAATATCGCCGTCAACAACGTTTTGAACCGTGATTGATGCAGTGCCGCCCAACGTGAATTGCGTATTTGCGGAGGCAACATTATTGCCTACAACTTTTGTTACGTTAAATGTATCATTGACTTTGAATGAGTTATCGCCGATAACCGTTGCGCCGGAACCGAGACTGTTAATTCTTGAAATACCTGCGCTTGCCGTGTCTGATTCAAGTCCTACAGCAAGTATGCCGTCGGTGTCGTGAGCAATCAAGGTTGCGCCGTTAAAGCTACCGCCCATTGTGTGAGCGCCGCTAATCGTACCTGCCATTGAACAGCTCAATAATCATTGCAGGATTAGAGTTTCCGGTTCTTGGAACAAATACCAAATCTGCAAATCCTTCACCGCCCTGCAATTCTCTGTAAACCGCATAAGTATCCTGTGCGGAATAATAGGCAAGAGATAATACACATGAAAGCGAATTTTCATCATTGTACTGAATCACGGAAGTATTTTCATTATGGACTTCACTCAGTATTTCAGAAACTTTTTCTGAATCTTGAGCAAGTGTATATTGAAGCAGTTTGTCTGACTTCTGAATGGACTTCATCACATTTTCAAAACCGCTGTTCTGAATGGAGTTGATGAATTCCTGCTGTACTTCCTTGTTGGGAATCCACGCTGTCTTTGTGTCAAAATCGTATGTCAGATAGCCGAGATGTATCAAGAGTGTCAGGACATCGTCAGCACTTTCAAATGTACTCATATCATTCTGAAAAGTTTTCGTGTTGACTGAAATATGCTCTCCTGCAATCATGCGGATAATTTTATCACGGAGACCATTTTCATTCCTGAGAATATAGAATTTCAGTGCTTCATAAGTTTCGGTCTGAGTCCAGTAATTATCAAAAATGCCTTCTGTAATTGCTTCCACGACCGATTTGGGATTGTAAATTGAAGTCCCGTTTACATTGTAACCGTCATACCACTGCTTTGTCTTTTCAAAAGAGATGCTGTATTTTTCACATAGCCATCTGACTTCGGATTCTGTAAAGCCTGTAAATTCTGCAAGACGTTTCTGATTTGTCATGGAATATTCCTTAAACATATTCAGTGCGGAATGCTCTCCGTATTTTTTAATTGGCAGTATTCCTGTCATATATGCAAGTGCCACATAAGGCTGACCTTTCAGCAAATCTCTGAGAAAATCAAGATATTCTTTCTGTGCCGATATATTGTCTTTGTGAATGCGGAAAATGCAGTCCCATTCATCTATGATGAAAATAAATTTAGCCTCTGTTTCGCTGTACAAATCTTCCAGTGCAGTAATCAGGCTTTCTTCCTCCGGTTCAATACAGGAAAACTGACGTTTCATTTCTTTCAGTACACGTTTCTGCATAAATGCAAGCATTTCATGAATATCTTTTGTTCTGCTCAGAAATTTCTGCATATCCACATGAATCACATTATACTGATTCAGATGCTTTTCAAAATCAGGGGTTTCTGCTATTTTAAATTTTGAAAACAGCTCCTTTGAATCACAGCCCTTGCTGTAATATGCTGTAAGCATATTTTCAGCGATTGATTTTCCGAATCTTCTCGGTCTGCTGACACAGATTTCCTTGTTTTCTCCGAAAAGGCATTTGTTTGTAAAATCAATCAGCATTGTCTTGTCTACATAGATTTCAGAATAATTTACAGTAGAGAAGAATGCATCGTTTCCAGGGTTCAGATAAATTCCCACTTCCAACACCTCGCTTTTTTATCATTATAGCATATTTTCAAACGAAAAGCAAGGTAAAAATAAAAAAGCACTAAACTTTTTAATGTTTAGCGAATTTCTCAAATATTCAGATACCTTTTAATGTTTAGAGAATTTTAAAAAAACGGGCATACTATTTAATGTTTTGCCTGACTGCATGATTTATGAATCCGAGTACAAAAATGCCCTTGTAAAGACAGTAATTCAAGAACGGCAGATTTCAAAATATGCCGAAATACTGGGGATTTTCGACTCTTGAAATTGTATCATTTGAGGGCGAACGATACAACCAAATCTGGACCCCCCGCAACTTTGAGTTTGAGCAGAGTTAGCCATTCCAGCAAATGGACATTCGCCACTATCAGCATCAGAATACAAAGCAACAAGTTCACTATTGTCTGATCCCCAAGGGGTCTTGCCACTGTTATGTTCCAGCAGAACTTTCCATACATCATCAGTAGTCAATTCGACTATTGGATTGTATACATAAGCGTTTGGTATAGTTTCGTGCCTGTTAAGCATACGTGTTGTAAGTTCCCATCCTTCAATACGACGTTTTCTTGCAATACTTTCTGCTTTTCTGACACCGAGCAGAACAATGACTTCTTTTTTTTTCTTCAGACATAATTGCCTTTATCTTGTCTGCACTGGGCTTAATTTTAAGTCTGTCTGTACACCATCTGAATGTACCATTCATTCTTGGAGTAGGAAGTCCTTTGCCGATTATATTTGTCCAGAATGTGTTGTTATATTCAGGAGTAACCATGCAAGATTTTATTGGCAAACCATCCTTGATAGCAGCTTCTCCAAGCAAATTATTCATTTTACTAAGATATATTTTTATCAATGGATTTTCGATTAATGTATCAGAAGATATTATGTATACATTTTTAGTTCTTTCTCTTGCAGGAAGCGAATATAACATTTCATATACTAATTCTACAACCGTAGTAGAATCTTTTCCTCCGCTATAACCAATTATCCAAGGTCTGTCGTCAGATTGATAGACGTATTTTATCTCATTCAATAAATCATTATATTCAAATTCATCAAAGTAATTACTCATAAACTCATTCATCTTTTCTAACTTACATAAAATATTTAAAACACTCCGCAAATAATACAATAGCA
>JAZQIL010000293.1:0-4322 GCA_045541055.1 Oscillospiraceae bacterium | reverse complement strand
TGTTATCATCATATCAGCCACCGTGCTTTCTTTGAGAATTTCACACTTCTATTAAAGCATATTGTGGCTGAGAGTGCAAGTCTTCTGCACTCTCTTTTTTATTTTTTCTTTCCTCTTGCCAACGAAAATTTTACACTTACGGCAGGTTTTCAGGCGACACAATGCATACGAAAAAGCAAGAGAATTTTCAGGAAAATAATGACATTGACAAATGTTATATATTATGCTATAATAAAAACATATTTTGTTCAGAAAAGAGGTCTTTTATCATGAAATTAAAAATTTTTTCCGGTTTGATGAGTTTGTTGCTTTTGACCGGAACTATTTCTGCACATGCTGCTTATCAAAGTCCGGAAGAAATTAAGCTTAATTTAAAACCTGTCAGCGGCGGACGCATTCCAGAAGAAAATGCAAATCAGATTTATGTCAGTCCGAAAGATGCAAAAAACGGAACAATACTTCATTTCGGAATGTGGTTTGAAACAGACCCTGCAATTGTAGATATTGCCAGTGTGAATGTGATGCTGAAATGTGAAGGGGCTTTTTTTGTAGAGTCATCTTTTCATACGCCGAATAGTATTGTATATCCTGACGGAAAGGAATTTATACATACAGACGGAACTGTCTTTACAACAAAATTTCAGCCATATTGTTTCGGGCGAATCAATAATATGGGAAATTATGAACATGCTTCTATGTTTTGTACTGCAAATGTACAGGAACATCTTTTAAATTATCTTTGGAATTATGATTTGAATAATTATGATGAAAACAGAAATAAGCTGTTTACTGCAAAATTTTTCGGAGATACTTCTGATGCTTACAGTTTTGCAGAATTTGATATGGAAATTGCACCAGATACAAAAGCCGGAACTTATCCGGTCAATTTTATGACAAATCCGGAAGATTTCAGTGAATCTACTTATATTACATGTGATGACAGTTATCCGGATTTAGAGAATCCGCCTTATTATGTCAGTGTTTCAAGTGAAATGATACCAGCTTTACAAGGTGCAGAAATTATTGTAGAACCGCCCCCACAGCTGGAAACAGAAATAATTCCTATATTCCGGAATGCAGAAGACAGTCAGGAATTTTCTTTGCAGGATTTTCCGGAAGAAGTTACTATTTCAGAAAGCGGTATTTCTAAAACGGTTAAAACAGAAGAATTAGTCAATATCTTTGAAACCGGAAGTCCGGCTTCACTCTTAATGGAAGAACCATCGAAAATTCTTCAGTCAGAATTAGTATTTGATGAAGTGAATGTTTTGGACAGCAACGGAAATCCTGCTGTACTGGAATATTGGATTGCACATAAAGGTGATGTGAATCTTGATGGTGCTGTGAATGCAAAAGATGCCGCTTTAATATTAGTTTATGCGGCAGATGCCGGTGCAGGAAATGAAGCATTCCTTACGGAAAGCCATGATGCTCAGGAAGAACAATTTGCTTATTTTCTTGCAGATATTGACGGCGAAGGAAAAGAAGATTCTCCCTTGAATGCAATAGATGCTTCTAAAATTCTGATTTATTCCGCAATGTGTGGCAGTGGAAACCAGCCTGACTGGAAGGAAATTATGTAAAGATAATTTTTCCTGTTTTTTACGTTTCTTTTTCTTGGCTGTCACAGAATGAACATATTGACTCTGTATAATACTAACTATAGAAAAGAGATAATCAAATGAAAATATTTGGAATTGGGTACACAAAAGAAAGTGGTGTTTTTATGAATAGAAAGAATCATTTAAAAAAAATAAACAGCATGTTTGCAGCAGCAGCAGCTTTCGCATTGCTGGTAACAGGGTGCAGTCTCAATTCCACAAGTGAATCCTCTCAGACACAGGATTCTGAAATTTCTTCTCAGGAAACAGAAAATTCTACTGTATCTGAACAGAAAACAACTGAAATGACTGCTTCTCTTTCAGAAAATTCCAGTGCAGAAGCCTCCTCAGTGGTTAGTATCGTACCGGAAAATGTGCCGTTTACAACGGACATTACAAATTTGTTCACAGAACGTGACCTCAGAACAGATTATGAAGTAACTTCTTTTATCTCTTTAGATGAAATCACGGATTCCGTACTGGAGATTACACAGGAAGGTGTTTATGAACTTTCTGGAACGTTCAACGGTCAGGTACATGTCAATACAGATGGGAAAGTACAGATTGTTCTGAATAATGCCCAAATCAATAATACGTTCGGTGCAGCAATCTATGTTGAAAATGCAAAAAAAGTATTTTTAACATTAGCAGATAATTCACAGAATACAGTTTCAGATGGTTCATCTTATACAGATATTTCCACAACAGCTGCAATTTACAGTGCAGATGATATCACCATTAACGGAACAGGTTCTTTAAATGTCAATGGTAATTTTCAGGAAGGTATTACTTCTAAAGATGATTTAACCATTGCCGGCGGTAATATTACTGTCAATGCTGTGACAAACGGCATTAAGGGAAAAGATTCTATTTCAGTCTATGATGGTACAATTCAAATTACTGCCGGTGCAGACGGCTTGAAATCCAGTAATGACACAGATGAAGGAAAAGGCTTTATCTACATTCAAAATGGTGGCTTCTCTATTGAAGCACAGCAGGACGGTATTCAGGCAGAAACAGAACTCATTATTACAGGCGGTACATTTACTGTCATTTCCGGCGGAGGTACTGCAAATGCTCCTCAAAAGAATAATGATTTCGGTGGTTTCGGAGGTTTTGACCCCAATCAGTCAGAAAATACCGATACTGAAACAGAAACTTCCAGTAGTAAAGGCTTGAAAGCTGGTTCTGTGCTTTATCTTTCCGATGGTGAATTTGTCATTGATACAGCTGAAAATGCACTGCATTCCAAAGGTTCTGTTTGGATAGCAGGCGGAATGGCTACTTTCAATGCAGGGAACAAAAGCATTCACGCTGGTGAAACAGTGACAGTTTCAGACGGTACTGTTAATATTGCACAGTCTTATGAAGGCGTGGAAGCAGCCAGCATTCTGATATCTGGCGGAACGGTATTGTTAAATGCTTCAGATGACGGATTTAACGCAAGTGACGGTTCAGACCAAGGTGCAAGAGGTGATGCAGTCAATGCTTCTCTTGAAATTTCCGGTGGATATGTTTACGTCAATGCAGATGGTGACGGTCTTGATTCTAATGGCAAAATGATTATCAGCGGCGGAACAGTTTTAGTAGATGGTCCTGTGAATGATGGAAACGGAGCTTTAGATTCTAATAATGGCATTACCGTTTCAGGCGGTTTCCTGTTAGCGGTTGGCAGTTCCGGAATGGCAGAATATCCAGATGATGCTTCTCAAAATGTGATTTTCATTACACTGGACAGCTATCAGGAAGCAAATACTTTAGTAACGCTCTGTGACGCTGATGGCAAAGAAGTACTGAGTTTTGCACCAGCAAAAAAATTCAATTCAGTTGTATTCAGCAGTGATGCACTCGAAACAGGAAAGACTTATACACTTTATCTAAACGGGTCAAGCACTTCTGAACAGCAGAACGGATTATATACAAACGGTTCTTATCAGAATGACGGTACAGAATCCGGTTCTGTCACATTAGAAGGCTCTGTCAGCTTCATCGGCGAAGCCAAAACAATGGGAATGCCTGGCGGAGGCGGTATGATGAATGGTCATGGGGGAGGCATGAGAGGAAGACAATTTCCTGAAGATATGCCACAAGATTTTGACCCTTCTCAAATGCATGGTAATCACGGCGAAATGCCTGATGATATGAATCCACCTGATGCAAATATTTAAATCAGGTGCAGGATGTGAAATTAAAATAAATTATGAAAATGAAGAAAGTGGTGTATTATTATGTTAAGAAACAAAAAGAATCGTATGGGAAAAATCAACACAATGCTTGCAGCTGTTGCTATTTGCGCAGTAGCTATGACTGGTTGCAGTACAGTTTCTGCACAGGAAACTTCTGCTATGAAAAATACAAATCAGTCTGAAGTTATCTCGTTAAATACAATGCAAAGCACACAGAATTCTGAATTTCGTAAAAAAATGTTAGAACAGCTTACAGATGGCGAACTTCCGACAGATGAAAACGGTGAAATTGACCGCTCTCAGCTTCGTGAAAAGATGATGGAAAAATTTGCAGATGGCGAACTCCCGACAGATGAAAACGGCGAAATTGACCGCTCTCAAATGCGTGAAAAGATGATGGAAAAATTCGCAAATGGCGAACTCCCGACAGATGAAAACGGCGAAATTGACCGCTCTCAGCTTCGTGAAAAGATGATGGAAAAATTTGCAGATGGCGAACTCCCGACAGATGAAAACGGCGAAATTGACCGCTCTC
>JAZQIL010000292.1:0-21297 GCA_045541055.1 Oscillospiraceae bacterium | reverse complement strand
GCCGTTGGTGATGTCAATCTTGCTGATAGTTACTTTCTGAACTTCATCTTCCATCACAACTTCTGTCAAAACTTTATTATCCTTGTCGGTGATTCTGCCAAATGTGTCAATCTTGAAAGTAATACTTTCAGCAGTTGTGTAACCTTCTGGAGCTGTAGTTTCTGTCAAAGTGTATTCTCCGGCTGGAAGCTTGGTAAGTGTTACTTTCTTGCCTGTTGTCACATAAGTGATGGAATTTTCAGAAGTAGTAATTTCAACTTCTTTGCCGTCTTCATCAACAGCAGTAATGTTTTTCAGCACTTCTTCTGTAAGATTTTTACCTGTAATAGTTAAAGTTGCATCTTCCAGTTCTGTTCCGCCATTAGTGATATCCTGCTTGCTGATAGTTGCCTGAATATAATCATCAGTCATAACAAGTACACCAGTTTTTTCATCTTTAGCGGAACTAATAACATTACCTTTTTCATCGAGAGTAAATTCAATGGATTCTGTTCTTGCATAACCTTGAGGAGCAGTCTGTTCAATCAAAGTGTACATACCTGTCGGAAGACCGGAAATAGTCACTTTTTCGCCAGTAGTTTTATAAGTGAGACTATTTGCACCCTTTGTAAATTCAACGGGCTGATTGTGTTCATCTGTAAGGGTTACATCATCAAGAATTGTTTCATTGAGGGAATCACCCTGAATTCTAAGAGTTGCGCCTTCAAGTTCTTTACTATTTGCAATATCATATTTGCTAATAGTAACTTTACTTATAGTAGTAGTTTCTACTGCTGTGGTAGTGGTTTCTGCTTCTGTGGTAGTAGTTTCTACTGCTGTGGTAGTGGTTTCTGCTTCTGTGGTAGTGGTTTCCACTGCTGTAGTAGTAGTTTCCACTGCTGTAGTAGTGGTTTCTGCTTCTGTAGTAGTGGTTTCTGCTTCTGTGGTAGTCGTTTCTGCTTCTGTGGTAGTGGTTTCTACTGTTGTAGTAGTTGTTGTAATAGTAGTAGTTGTTGTTGCAGTAGTCGTTGTTTCTGCGGGATTAATTTCGTCAATCATGATAATAGTGTTATTTCTGTAATTTTCAGTAACATCTTCATCATCAATTATGACTTTTGTAATTTCATTATCTGTAACTGTAAATTGAATATCAGTTGCTTTCAGATAGCCGTCAGGAGCAACTTCTTCGTGGAAAGTATAAGTTCCGTCAGGAAGATTTTTCACTGTAACTGGAGTTTTACCAGAAATCCATTCCAGCGTTGTACCGGAATTGCTTACCATTTGCACGCCTGAACCAGCTACTGCCTGTCCTTCAGTGAAACTAATAGTATTTCCGTCTGTATCTGTTCCAGTTAAAGTCAGTGTAGCACCAGGAACTTCTTTTCCAGCAATATCCTGTTTAGAAATTTTTACAGTATTGCCTTCTTCCAGTTCGCTGTAAACGAAGTGCCATTCACCGCCATTGTTTTCTACATAACCAGCAGTGTTAATCCAACCACTAGAAGTAACAGGAATATAAATTTCGGAATCAGAATTCGGATTCAGGAAAATACCTGCTGTCATGCTAAGTGTTGCTTTCTTTACAGAGTTCAAATTCCATACCATATTTCTGGTCAATTTATCTAAGAAAGCATTTTTTTCGTCGCCCTTTAAAGCATTTGCACCACTAGGAGAACTTTTTGTGTTTTCAATTGTACCATCAGCATAGTGATAAATTACATCATATTCTGCAATGCTCACTTCTTCTGTATTGGTAAAATTGATAATAATTGTCTGACCTTCTTTGATTTCAAAGACTTCCTGAGAGATATAATTATTACATATTTCTGCGAGTGCATCGCCGTCAATATAAATTACAGCATCATCTGGATAAGAAGTCGTATCAATATGATACGTCGTTGCCTGATAGGGAGATACTGTTGCAGAATGCTGTGCAAGGCTGTTAGAAGTCTGCTGCATTGCTGTAATCATCGGATTGATAACATTATTTGTCATATCGTCCGGATTTTCCACAACGATTGTTGCGAAACCATCTGGATTGGATTCTGTCTTTATTCTGCCAGTATCTGTAATACGTTTTTCAGAATCCATATGCAAAACTGTACCTTCATCGCAATGACTGCCGCCAAGGAACAATTTTCCGCCATCAGCATTTTCATCAAAATAAACAGTCTCTTCGTCCACAACTGTCTTTCCATTAAAGTCTACAAACTTTGGAATATAGAAGTGTCCACCAAATGAACCGGATAAATCAGGTTCAATACCAGAACCAGATTTCTGATGATAATTTGCAGCAAAGTTTGTTTCAGCATGTGTATTCTGCTTAAATCTGTCTGCTACAATACCATATTGAAGGCTGTCACCTAAAATAGCTTTAAAATCAGGCTGATTGTCCACAGTCACAGGGGATAATGCAATATGGTCTATAATATCAGTGACATCGTTTTTCTGTGGGTCAGGGGTTTCATCTTCTTTGCCATAAGTGACTTTATAAGAATTGATGATTGCACCATTGTCAAGTACCGAACAGTTTTCTTTTTTAATGGCATTTCCCACAGAAATAGGTTCTTGAGATTTTACGAGAACAGCAGTAATCTGTTCACTGCCATTGAGTCGTTCCTTTGAATTTGAGTTACCATTTGAATCATACCAATTCTGAGTCTCGGCAGTCTGTACCACATAATCCGAAATATCAGATTTAATCTGTTCTACATAGTAGGTGTCATCGCCGGTTTTATGCTTTACTGTTACCAGCAGATAGAGGTTATCCTCTTCTGTTACAGACACATCATTGAAATCAATATGCACTTTGTATGCTACAATATCTTTTTTAAGTTTGATGACTGTAGAGTTGCCTTCTGTCTCATTGCTCAGGTATCTGTACAAAAGGATATTTGGATTTCCTTTTTTGGTACATTCCGCATAATTCGTAAGTTCTTCGTCAGCTGTATACACATAGGTTCTTGTTTGGTATGCCGAAGCATCATAGTCCATAGTTTCTGCTGTTTGCGTACCGTCTTCACCGTAAGTGTAGAATGTATCAAACTCAATTGTTTCTTTATACGTTGTATTTTCTTGTGTTGGAGGCCATGTACCCCAATTCCATTTGAGGTCAGCATTTGGCGTTGCTGGGTCAAATTCCTTTAGCGACCAGCCAAGCACAGGAGCATCTTTTACATCTGCATCCTTCTCATAAAGCGATATCAGCATATAATAATGCGTGTCTACATTGTTCTGTACATAAGATAGTGTTTCGCCATCATTTTCATATACCTGAAATGTTACTTTATGAACGCTGTCGCCGTCTGCCGCTCGTATCGGAACAGAACCCATTGAACCGGCAAAGCTCATGACTGCCATCATCACAGAGGTTAAACCACTGACAAACCGCTGACCAAAGGTTTTCTTTGTCATATTCATCTTCCTTTCTATAAAAAATTTTTATTTGTGAACTAATTTTGTTAACAAGGTTCACAAATTTATTATACCATAAATAAGAAAAAAATTCAAGGGCTTTATGTTAGATTTTCCAGTTTTTGAAATAGATTTTTCAGCCCTGAAATTGTTCAATTTGTACAAAAGTAAAAACGTTTTCGTGAATTCTTCGTTTTATACTACTAAAAGTATAAAAATACAGTTCTCATCAGAACTGCATTTTTTAAATTATTCTGTTTCAATACCGAACCGTGTACAAAGTTCTTCCAGACCGTCACGGTATCCGGCAGCCACTGCACGGAATTTCCAGCTGTTCTTCCAGCGGTAAAGTTCTGCTGCTACAAGTGTACGTTCCTGTGTCAAATTGTTCAGCTCCATGTAAGCGATTTGTTCTGTACCGTGAAATATTTGCAGAACCGGCTTGACAACCTGTGAAAAGTCAAATGCCGGATTGTCTCCGTAAGCTGAAAAGCAAACGGCTATTTTCTGCACATCTTGAAAAATACGGCTTAATGTAAATGCAGTTTCAGGATATTCTGCACCATCTACGACAGCTGCACCACCGCTCTTAGAAATTAAATTTCCAAAAAATATCATATCTTCATCACAGGCAGTCATTTCATTTTCATGCAATAAATAAACATAAGCGTCCATTTCCATTGAAAGCTTGAGCCGTTCCCAAACCAAGCGGATTCTGATTTCTTCTCCTGCGTAAGGGCTTAAATCAAATCTTTCCCCTGCTTGCAAGGCATTTCCAGTGCGGTCTTTGCGACTGAACTTGATAGGAAGCGGCAGTTTCGGTACAGGAAATTCTGCTTCCTGTAAAGCTTCCAGCTGTTCTTCCTGCTCTGCAAGAGAAGAAACATCAAAAATTTCAAATTTTCTTCCAGATTTTTGAATAGTTTCTTTTCCAAAATCCGCAAAAGCAAAAAATTCTAAAAAACGTTGCCGGAGCTGAGGCATTTCTTCTAAAAGTGTTTCCAGCTCCTGTGATGTTCCTCTTAAAATGACTGCAAGATTACCGCTTCCGTCACTGAGAATCGTTTCCAGCACATCTGCACCATTTGGCGTTAAACCGCTGATTTCTGACAGAAGCAATACATTTCCCTCTGCACGGCTGACCAGTTCAAATACGGATTCCTGTCCGAGTTCTCTGGCATTTGCCTGAATGAGATTTCCTTCTGAAAGACAGCCGAGTGAATGGTAAATCTGCCCCATCAACTCTGCTGCATGAGTTCTTCCTGTGCCTTCTTCTCCTGCAAATAAAAGATGTAGCGGAACAGGAACATAAGGAATTTTTTTCTTTTTTTCCTCTTGCAGAACTTTCAGCAGACGAATAAATGCATTGACAGAAAGTTTAATTTGCTGTAATGCTTCCAACTGATTCAACTGCTGTTCCAGTTCTGTAACATTCTGCATCTGCGTCACCTCCCGAATTGATAAAAATAAGAGGAATCACAGGGGATTCCTCTTATCTGATGAAACCATTATCTATAACGGCTTGCCAGTGATTTAATATCGTTATCTGTAGTCCCCTGTCCGACTGCACTGAATTTCCACTGTCCGTTACTCCGGTAAATTTCGCCGAAAATCATAGCAGTCATTCCGTTATAGTTGTCTGAAAGATTATATTTGCACATTTCCTGATTGGTATCTGCATCAATAATCCGGATATATGCATTCTGAATCATGCCAAAATGTTGATTTCTTGCCTGTGCCTGATAAATATTGACAACAAAGATAATTTTATCATAATTTTGAGGAAGCTTTGTCAGATGAACAATAATTTGCTCATCATCCCCCGCACCGTCACCAGTCAAATTATCTCCCATATGCTGTACTGCACCGGAAGCATGTGTCAGTTTCCCAAAATAAACAATATCTGAATTAGAAACCAGATGTTCATTCTGACATACAAATGCAGAAGCATCACAGTCAATATTAACTGTTTTTGTTGCTCCAAACAGACCAGCTAAACCTCCGGATTTCTGTGGTTGAGCAGCGTCCCAGCCAAGTCCGACAATCACATTTTTCAATGTACTGCCGTCAGATTTCTGCAAATTTACTTTTTGACCTTTTACTAAATTTACACTCATAAAAATATCCCTCAATCTTTTCTACCAGGAACCCAATTCATTCCCCAGCTAAATGCTCTGTCCATTTTGCTGTGTCCGTCATAGAACTGAATCAGTTTTTCTACAGAGAAAGTCTGATTATTACTGTTTTCCAGCATTGCAATTGCACACATTCTCTGAGAAGTGCTGTATTCATCCATGCGAACAATCAAATCTTCACTTCCTGGGCATTTTACTGTAACAATACCGTCTGCACTTTTCCAGTTAGCAACGCCTTCATAGATGAATGTATAGATTAAAATTCTTTTAAACTCTGCGATATGCGCACCATTGACACGCAAATTTTCGCCATCAGAAGCCGCTCCGCTCCGGTCGTCTCCGTCCAGAGCGATAAACGGGAAATTTTTCAGACTGCCAAAGCTGTTTCCTAATGCCTGTACACAGCCTTTCTGACCGTCTTTCATTTCATACAGACAGCCTAAATCCAAGTCAATGGACTGCTGTGGAAGAGTCAGCCCTAAAATTTTTCGGGCTGATGGCTGACTCCAGTTTAAGTTAATTAAAATTTCTCCAAGCGGTTTATCATTGGCTTTGGAAAGATTAACTTTCTGCCCTTTTCTTAATTCAACTGCCATAATTATGCATCCAGTCCGAAGTTACGGCATAATGCAGCGAGACCGCCGGAAAATCCCTGACCAATTGCATTAAATTTCCATTCATTTCCATAACGGTAAAGTTCTGCAACAACAACAGCAGTTTCGATAGAGAAGTCCTCTCCCAAATCGAAATGCAGCAATTCTTCTCCGTTATCCTGATTCATGACACGAATATAAGCATTGTTTACCTGTCCGAAATTCTGATTTCTTGCATCTGCTTCAAAGATGGTAACGGTAAAGTCAATTTTATTCACATTAGCCGGTACTCTTGTCAGGTCAATATTGATTACTTCGTCATCGCCATCACCTGCACCGGTTTTGTTATCGCCCATATGCTGAATAGCACCTGATGCATCTGCTTTATTATTGTAGAAAATAATATCATTTTCAGAAGTTGCCTTGCCGTTTTCGCCCAGCAGGAATGCAGCTGCATCAAGGTCAAATTCTCCGCCGCTGTCGTACTTGTTGACATCCCAGCCAAGACCTACCATAATTTTTGTTAAACCAGGGTTTGTTTTTGTGAGGTCAACTTTTTGACCTTTAGAAAGATTTACCATAATAAAATACCTCCATTTCAGTTATATGTTAATGCCAAAGTTTCTGCAAAGTGCTGCTAATCCACCGGAAAAGCCTGCACCAATGGCATTAAATTTCCATTCGCCGTTATTTCTGTAAAGTTCACCAACAACAATTGCTGTTTCTACAGAGAAGTCCTCTCCTAAATCAAAACGAATCAGTTCAGAGCCGTTTACTTCATCTACAACACGGATATAAGCATTGCTCACCTGTCCGAAATTCTGGCTGCGCTGTTCTGCTTCGTGAATGGTTACTGTAAAGTCAATTTTATCCACATTAGCAGGAACTTTGCTCAAATCAACGTTAATCACTTCGTCATCGCCTTCGCCGTCACCGGTTAAATTGTCACCCATATGCTCTACTGCACCGGATTCATGAAGCTTATTATTATAGAAGATAAAGTCAGAATCTGCATTCACTTTACCGCCGGCATTCAGCAGAAATGCTGCTGCATCAAGGTCAAAGTCATAACCGCCATCATACTTATTTGTATCCCAGCCAAGACCTACCATAATTTTTGTGAGTCCAGGGTTGCCTTTTGTCAGGTCAACTTTCTGACCTTTTAACAAACTTACTGCCATGAGATTCTCCTCCGTTTCAATAATATAAATTTATACATTTACGCCATAGTTCTTGCAAAGGGCATATAAACCGCCTGCAAAACCTGCGCCGATTGCATTAAATTTCCATTCACCGTTGTGACGGTAAAGCTCTCCTGCTACAATTGCCGTTTCTACAGAGAAGTCTTCTCCCAAATCAAAACGAACAATTTCTCTGCCGGTTAATTCGTCCATCACATGAATGTAAGCATTGCTGACTTGTCCGAAATTCTGACAGCGTGTTTCTGCATCGTAAATGGTTACTGTAAAGTCAATTTTTGAAATATTTTCCGGCACTTTACTTAAATCCACTTTCAGCACTTCGCAGTCACCGTCTGCACCGCCGACAGTATCATCACCGGTATGTTCCACACAGCCGGAACTGTGCAGCAGATTATGATAAAAGATAAAATCCGAGTCATTATTGACTTTACCATTTGCATTCAGCAGAAATGCAGAAGCATCAAGGTCAAATTCTGCTCCGCCGTCATACTGGTTTTCGTCCCAGCCAAGTCCTACCAGTACTTTGGTAAGTCCGGGATTTCCTTTTGTCAGGTCAACTTTCTGACCTTTCATCAAACTTACTGGCATAATATACCTCCTAGTATTAAAAATATTTTCACAGCTCATGCTGTTGATTTACTTATTCAGGCTTTTTATTGCCAAAAATTGCCTTTCTGATTAAGTCAACTGGAATAATGGTCAGTGCAAAGAGTAACACAATTGCCCATTCTTTCAAATTCATACCGTAACATCTGAGGACACTTCCGCCGATATAAGTCATGATAATCTGTACTAATGTAATACCGCCCATGACTTTCAGGAAGCCTTTGTTTTCAAGAATATGGTCAAATAAATTTAATTTTTCTGTTCTTGCATTGAAAGAGTTTGCAACAGCGATTAAAATAAAGAATGCAAAATAGCCGGTTAATAAATAGGATTTTGTTACTGTTTCAGAAACAACTTGGTCAGGTCTGAACCATTCTTTCATGAAGTCAGTCAGGATAAAGACTAAGCTTAAGCCAAATGCCCAGATAGCACCTGTAATAATTTCAGACCACATATATTTGCTGACGATAGGTTCATCACGCTTTTTGGGCTTTTCGTCCATATATTCTTCAAGTGCCGGTTCTCCGCCGAATGCCAATGCTGCCAGTGTGTCCATGACTAAGTTTACCCACAGAATCTGTGTGATGGAAAGCGGGTGGTCAATGCCTAACAACGGGCATACAAAGCTTACTAATACAGCAGCCACGTTAATGGTCAGCTGGAAAATGATAAATTTACGAATGCTGTTAAAGATAGTACGTCCAAACAGGATAGCCTTTTCAATAGATAAGAAGTTATCGTCCAAAATAACAATTTCGCTTGCTTCTTTTGCAACTTCTGTACCACCGCCCATTGCAAAGCCAACGTCAGCTTTTTTGAGGGCTGGAGAGTCGTTTACACCGTCACCAGTCATACCAACTACTAAATCAAGTTCCTGTGCAATTCTGACAAGTCTGCTCTTGTCTGTCGGCAATGCACGGGCAACCACACGCAGTTTCGGCATAATCTTCTTAACTTCATCATCTGTTAAAGCATTCAGTTCATCAGAAGTTAATCTGACATCATCTTCACTGTGAATAATGCCGGCTTCTTTTGCAATGGCTACAGCAGTTTCCTTTCTGTCGCCTGTAATCATGATAACCTGAACACCAGCTTTTTGTACCTGTGCAATGGCTTTAATTGATTCCGGACGAACATCATCACGAATGCCTGTAATACCTACTAATGTCCATTCACCAGCCGGAAGACCTTCTTCTGTAATACCGCCGTCACTGATTGCAAAAGCTAATACTCGAATGGCTCTTACTGCCAGCTCATCAATTTTAGCAGTCATGATTTTCGCATCAAACGGCTGTTTCTGACCGTTTGCATCATAATAATACTTGCATCTGTCAATAATCTTTTCCGGTGCGCCTTTAATCAGTGTACCAGTTACAACACCTTCCACCTGTGCCAGAGAAAATTTATTTGTACTATTAAAAGGTACAGTGTCAATAATTTTAATAGCGTCATTATTTTCCACATTTTTTACATAGTTTAATAAAGCACGTTCTGTCATGTTACCACCGACAGCCTGACGCTTTTCACCCTGTCCGGAAATGACTGCACTTGTATTATTAAAGATACTTGCTCTCATCAATAAAGCCTGTGCAGAACCAATTTTATCATAAGAATCAAATGCATTGCCTGCACCGTCTGTATAATTCACAACTTCCAGCTGACCCTTTGTAATTGTACCAGTTTTATCGCTCATTAACAGATTTAAGCTTCCGGCGGTTTCAATACCGGAAATTTTTCTGACAAGTACGTTTTCTTTGAGCATTTTGCCCATATTCTGTGCGGATACAATTGCAATCATTAACGGCAAGCCTTCCGGTACTGCCATTACAATGATAATTACTGCTAAAATAACTGCATCTACTAAGTCAAGCAGAATTTGTGTACCGCCTGCAAAATAAGCACTCAAGCTTCCAGCTTTTAAAATACACTGAATCATAAAGGCAATTGCAATTGCACCGCCGCCGACATAGCCAAACACACTAATTTGATTTGCCAGTTTACCAAGCTTTAATTTCAAAGGTGTTTCTCTGTCTTCATCTGTCTGTAATTCCTTTGCAATTTCGCCGTAAATGGTCTTATCGCCTACAGTAGTTGTCTGCATAACAGAGTTACCGGAACAAACCACTGCACCTCTGAACACTTTATTCGGATGTAAGAAATCCTTGCTTGCGCCTGCTTCTTCTGTCACAACGTCTACAGGAGATTTCTTTGCTTCTTCGGATTCACCGTTTAAAACAGACTGGTCTACTTTAATATTACCGTCAATTAAAACACCGTCAGCCGGAATTTTATCACCAGACTGTAACAGTACTGCATCACCGACAACGATTTCGTCAATTGCAATTTCCACGATTTCGCTGTTTCTGTAGACTTTACATTTAATCTGTGAAGCCTCCGCCTGCAATGCCTGAAAGGCATTTTCATTCCGGTATTCCGAAAATGTTGAAACAAGTGTAGCAATTAACACTGCTGCTGCAATACCGATTGTTTCAATCCAGTCTGCTTTGCCCATACACGCAAAGACAACGTTAATAATTAACGCTACCAGCAGGATTTTAATCATCGGGTCGCCGAAGTTGCCAAGCAGTTTCTGCCAGAACGTTTCAGAAGCTTGTTCCGACATTTTATTACTGCCGTACTTAGCTCTGGACTCTTCGACTTGTTTGTCGTTCAGACCTGTAATGTTCTTCATAATTTATTCTCTCCAGTTTTAATAATAATATTCTGAAAGCTTCACAGCCTTCACGAAATATTATAACACATTCAGTTGAAAAACACAAGTTTTTTACAGTTTTTTTCTGACATTCATCACTTTATACAAGTTTTCTTTTATAAATTTGTAAAAAATGCCGGATTTAATTTAAAAAATTTCTTAAAAAACGATTGCCTTTTTTCTGAATCTGTGTTACAATAAGAGTAATATGCAGAATACACTCTGCAAAATATCTTGAAGGAGGACAAAATACATGTCTGTTTTCCGTGTTTACGTTGAAAAAAAACCTGCTTTCGCTGTTGAAGCACAATCCGTGCTGAATGACTTGCGAACTGCACTCCGGCTGAATCTGACAAATGTCCGGATTCTGAACCGTTATGATGCTGACCGCCTTAGTGAAGAGGACTTTACAAGAGCCATTCCAACTGTCTTTTCTGAACCTGCCGTAGATAAAGTATATCATGAACTTCCGGCACTTGATGAAAAAGACAAGCTTTTTGCAGTGGAATTCCTCCCCGGTCAGTTTGACCAAAGAGCTGACAGCTGTGAACAATGTATTCAGATTTTGACACAGAAAGAACGCTGTCGTGTCAAGAATGCCAGAATTTATATTCTTTCCGGTGTAGATTCTGACGAAGATTTCGAGAAAATTAAAAAATATTTAATTAACCCTGTCGAAAGCCGTGAAGCTTCTCTCAAGCTTTACAAAACTTTGGATACCAATTACGAAATTCCTACAACTGTTGAAACGCTGGAACGATTTATTGACCTGAATGAAGCCGGACTTCACAAATTTATTGAAGAATTCAGCTTGGCAATGGATTATGATGATATTAAATTCTGTCAGGATTATTTCCGCAATACGGAACACCGTGACCCCACTATCACTGAAATCCGTATGATTGACACTTACTGGAGTGACCATTGCAGACATACCACTTTCCTGACAAATATTCAAAATGTCGATATTCCTACTGATTATATCAAAACTACTTATGACCAGTATCTTAAAGACAGAAAAGCCCTCGGCAGAGAAGAAAAGCCTCTTACTTTAATGGATTTGGCTACTATGGGCGCAAGAAAGCTTAAAGCTGACGGCTTACTGAAAGATTTGGACGAAAGCGAAGAAATTAACGCTTGCTCTGTTAAGATTAAAGCCAATATTGATGGCGAAGAAGCTGACTGGATTTTAATGTTTAAAAACGAAACCCATAACCACCCCACTGAAATTGAACCGTTCGGCGGTGCAGCAACTTGTTTAGGCGGTGCAATCCGTGACCCGCTTTCCGGCCGTTCTTACGTTTATCAGGCTATGCGTGTGACCGGTGCAGCAAATCCTTTAGTTCCTGTAGAAGATACGATTGCAGGCAAACTCCCGCAAAGAAAAATTACTGTCGGTGCTGCAAACGGCTACAGCTCTTACGGCAACCAAATCGGACTTGCTACCGGTCATGTAGCTGAAGTTTATCATCCCGGCTATATGGCGAAACGTCTTGAAATTGGTGCTGTCCTTGGTGCTGCTCCTGCTGAAAATATCCGCCGTGAAAGACCTGTCCCCGGTGATGTTGTGATTCTCTTAGGCGGAAAAACTGGCCGTGACGGCTGCGGTGGTGCTACCGGCTCTTCTAAGTCCCATACCCTTGAATCCCTTGAATCCTGCGGTGCAGAAGTCCAGAAAGGTAACCCTGCTGAAGAACGCAAACTGCAAAGACTGTTCAGAAATCCGGAAGTCACTTCCATGATTAAACGCTGCAACGACTTCGGTGCTGGCGGTGTTTCTGTTGCTATCGGTGAATTAACTGACGGCTTAATCATTGATTTGGGTGCTGTTCCGAAAAAATATGATGGCTTAGACGGTACGGAAATTGCTATTTCTGAATCTCAGGAAAGAATGGCGGTTGTTGTTTCTGCTGAAGATGCTGAAAAATTCATTCAGGAAGCCGCAAAAGAAAATTTACAGGCTACCAAAGTCGCTGACGTTGTAGCAGAACCCAGATTAAAAATGAACTGGAATGGTAATACTATTGTTGACCTCTCCAGAGAATTCTTAAATTCTAACGGTGCAGTTAAATATACAGATATCGAAATTGAAAAGCCTGTGGAAGATACTGCTGAACTCCCTGAAAATGCACCTTCCAGTTGGTCTGAAATGATGGCTGACTTAAATGTTTGCTCTCAGAAAGGGCTTGTTGAAAAATTTGACTCCACTATTGGTGCAGGTACAGTTTTCATGCCTTACGGCGGTGCTTATCAGATGACACCTTCTCAAGCAATGGCTTGTAAACTTCCTGTACTCAACGGTGAAACAGATACTTGCTCTTTAATGGGCTGGGGCTATAACCCGAATATCAGCATCAGAAGCCCTTATCATGGTGCAATGCTTGCTGTAGTAGAATCCGTTGCAAAAGTCATTGCTGCTGGTGGTAAACGCTCTCAATGCTGGCTGACTTTCCAAGAATATTTTGAAAGAACTCAAAATGACCCGAAACGCTGGGGCAAACCGTTAGCTGCTTTACTCGGTGCGTATAAAGCACAGTTAGAGCTTTCCTGCGGTTCTATCGGCGGTAAAGACTCCATGTCCGGTACATTTGAACAGATTGACGTTCCTCCGACACTGGTTTCTTTCGCCGTTTCCACTGCAAGCTCCGGTAAAGTCGTTTCTACTGAATTTAAATCTGTCGGCGATAAAGTAATTTTATTAACTCCTGAATATGATGAAAACGGTCTTCCTGTCTTTGACAGTATCCGTAAAATCTTTGACCAGATGGAACAAATTATTGCTGACGGCCGTGCAAAAGCCGTTTGGACTACTGGTTATGCCGGTGTTGCAGAAGGTATCGCTAAAATGTGCTTAGGCAATAAATTCGGCTTCCAGTTCTCTGGTGCAGTTTCTTCTGAAACGCTTTTTAAGCCGTGTTATGGTTCTTTCATTGTTGAACTGGAAGGCGAACCGCTTCCGGAAGAACAGCTTCTTGGTCATATTATTGAAGATTATAAAATCTATACTTTAGATTATTCCGTATCTCTTGAATCTCTCCAGAGAATCTGGGAAGAAAAGTTAGAATCTGTATTCCCGTGCAGAATTAAAACTACTGACGAAAAGCCGGAAATTTACAGTTTCCATGCTGAAACTCGTCCTGCTCCGGCAATTCACACAGCGAAGCCAAGAGTATTCATTCCAGCCTTCCCCGGTACAAACTGCGAATATGATTCTGCAAGAGCCTTTGAAAAAGCCGGTGCAGTTCCTGAAATTCTTGTTATCCGGAATCTTTCTGCAAACGACATTGAAGAATCTGTAAAAATTGCTGCTGAAAAAATCGCTCAATCTCAGATGATTATGCTCCCCGGTGGATTTTCCGGCGGTGACGAACCGGAAGGCAGCGGCAAATTTATTACAGCTTTCTTCCGGAATCCTGCTGTCAAAGATGCTGTACATGACCTGTTGCAGAACCGTGACGGTTTAATGCTTGGTATTTGCAACGGTTTCCAAGCTTTAATCAAGCTGGGACTTGTTCCGTTTGGTGAAATTATTGACATGACCAGTGAATCTCCGACTTTAACATTTAACACCATTGCAAGACACCAATCTATGATGGTCAATACCAGAATTGCTTCTAACAAATCTCCGTGGTTAGCTTCCTGTGAAGTCGGTGATGTTCACACCATTCCGATTTCTCACGGCGAAGGACGCTTTGTCGCACCGGAAAGCTTAATTCAAAAGCTTGCTGCAAACGGACAAATTGCTACCCAGTACGTTGACTTAAACGGCAAGCCAACTATGGACATTCGCTATAATCCAAATACTTCCATGAGTGCAATTGAAGGCATTACTTCTCCTGACGGCCGTATTCTCGGAAAGATGGGTCACAGCGAACGCAAAGGCACAGACATCTGCAAAAACGTTCCCGGCATCAAAGACCAGCAAATCTTTGAAAACGGCGTGAAATACTTCTTATAATCACACAAAAATACAGCAGTCCTGCATTAACGGGACTGCTGTTATTTATTTTTTCATTAAATAAAAAGACCGAAATCTTTATAATACAGAACACTGTCAATAGAAAAATATTTACAAGTTTAAATTGAAAGAGATTCTTAAAATATGAAGCTTTCAGCTGTCCCAATCTTCCAGAAGATTTCTGAGTACTAATTCATCTTCTGCGAAAATACCTGCTTCTAAGGCTTGTCTGTCCGCATCTGGCAGAAGATACACCTCAATATCAAGAATCTGATAAGGCTTTTCGCTGTTTTCCCTGAATAAAGCCGCTTTTCCCTGATATTCCTTTAAAATATAGCCGATTGGCTCTTTTTCAGCAAGTACAGCGGCTTTCTGAATATTCGTTTCTTTATGCTGTCTGACGGCATTTCCAGCAGATACAACTAAAATTACTGCTGAAATCGTCATGGAAGCTAACAGCATACTGATTTTCATTTCTGAACTGACTGCTTTTCTCATAACAAAATTCCTCCCTTTTCAGATAATTTCAGTATGACACTTTTCCGGAAATTTATTCCTTAAAAATAACTCTTTGTGAAAAATAGCAATTTCTAAGCCGTTCTTTTAAAGATTACTGAAAATTTCGTGAAAATTTACTTTTTTTGAAAAAAAGACTTAACAAATCAGAAATTCTGTGCTATAATAAAATTACATGACCTCAGCCAAAATATAAATCAATTACAAAGAAAGGATTTCTGATGCTATGTCAACACAAAATCATGAACACAAAAAAAAGCCCAGCCGGAAATGGCGTGTTGTCAAAAAGCTCATCTCAATTCTGCTGACAACTTTAGTTTCTATTTTCCTGATATGCTTAATTACAGGAACAATTGTTGCCAGTGCCGTTGCAGTGTATGTGCTTGACTTCATGGACGAAGCTTCCACTATCACCCTTGAAGAAATGGAACTGAGCTATAATACTAATATTTACGGCTACGATGAAGAAGGCAATCTTGAAACGCTTTACCAAGTAACAAATCAGGTACAGCGTATTCCGGTCACAATTGACAAAATTCCGCAGCATGTTGTAGATGCCTTTGTTTATACAGAAGATGAACGCTTCTATGCACATGACGGTGTCGACTATAAAAATACTATCGCTGCATGTATGAACATGGTACTGCATTTCTGGGATTCTGAGCGTGGTGGTTCTACCATTACACAGCAGTTAATTAAAAACGTAACTGGTGAAGATACCCGTTCTCCTTCCCGTAAAATCCGTGAAATCTTCCGTGCAATGACATTGGAAAAAAATTACTCCAAACAGAAAATTATTGAAAGTTATCTGAACTACATCGGCTTCGGCGGTGAAGCAAACGGCATTGAAATGGCTGCAATTAAGTATTTCGGAAAAAATGTACAGGATTTGACGGTTGCAGAAGCCAGCGTTTTAGCAGCAATTCCGCAGTCTCCGGAAACGATTAACCCCTTTGCCGGCTACCGTGATGACCAGACACATGAATGGGTCAATACTGGTCGTAAACGTAACCGTGAACGTCAGACTTACGTTTTATGGCAGATGTACCACCACGGGGCAATTTCCTATGATGAGTATCAAGCCGCTTTGAATGAACACATTATTTATACTGACACAGATGAATATAAAAAACTCCACCCAGAACTGGAAGCCAAAGATTATGAATACCATAATCAGGCAACTAGCTGGGTAGTCGATGCGGCTATTCTGGAAGTAGAAGACTATCTCATGGACGAATACTCAATTAACCGTGAAGAAGCCCTCGAAAAAATGAATACTGGCGGTTATCAGATTTATGTCACTGTCGATAAAAAAATGCAGGAATATGTAGAAGAAAAATATTTAAGCCTCAGCAATATTATCAATACCAGAAACTCCGCAAGATATAAAGATAGCAATGGTGACGGCTTAATTGACGACCGTGATGAAGTACTCTATCCGCAAAGTGCATTTATCGCTATGAACTATGAAGGCGAAATTCTTGCTTGTGTCGGCGCAATCGGCGAAAAAACCGGCTCTCTGGTATGGAATTACGCTACACAGGAAACTCGTCAGCCTGGTTCTACCATCAAACCAGTAGCAGGTTATGGCTATGGTATTTTCACTGACCAGTTCCATTGGGGTTCTAAGCTCAAAGATGCTGGTCTGGAAATGCCTGACGGTACTGTATGGCCGAAAAACTACAGTTCAGACTCTACTTCTACAAACTATTCTTACAGCAATATCAGCATTTATTATGGTCTGATGAAATCTTTGAATACCATTTCTGCCCGTCTGGTAGATGCCCTTACACCTGAAGAAGTGTTTAAATTCTCTACTGAAAATATGGGTCTTGACCTTGTAGAACTTGACCCGAAGGGCTACTCTGACAAGGCTCTTTCTCCTTTGAGTGTTGGTGCATTAACTTATGGCGTTACAATGAAAAATATGGTCAATGCGTATATTCCTTACGGCAACGGCGGTAAATACTATAAAGCCCATATTGTCAGCCGACTTGAACAGGGAAATCACGAACTTGTGTATGAAAATGATGGTCGCCCTCATGATGCTGTTGACGAAGAAACAGCTTATGTCATGAACCGTATGATGAAAAATGTTGTCTCCTCTAATGGTACTGCTGGAAGAGCCCAACTCTCTAACAAAGAAGTCGTTGGTAAAACTGGTACTACTCAGAACTGGGACGACTTATGGTTCATCGGCTTGACAGAAGATTTCGTTTCTGGTGTCTGGATTGGCTACCGTGACCGTGAAACACTGGATACTTCCATCAATTCCGCTCAGATGTGGTATAATGTCATTGGCGAATACGCAAATGACCTCGATACAAAAGCAAAATATCCCGTTCCGAAAAATATTCAGGAAGGCCCTATCTGCACAAATACTGGTCTGATGGCAGGCACTTACTGCCCCAAAGGTGAAACAGGTTACTGGAAATCTACAAATGCTCCTGTCTGCACAGGCTGTTCCACTTACTCCTCCAGACAAAACAGAAGATATAACGATAATTCTTATAACAGTGCTAATTCTGAAAACTTTACTACCATTTCAAGCCACCCGTTCACCGTTCCGGAAACTACAGAAAGTGAGAATTAACTTCTATGTCAAATCAATCTATTCGCTTTTCAGCTCCGTGTCATTTCGGGCTTGAAAAAACTTTAAAATTTGAAGTCTCCAGAATCGGTGGTCAAAATATCACCGTTCAGGACGGCCGTGTCAGCTGGTCAGGCGATTTCAATACGCTTGCGCTTGCAAATTTAAATCTTTCCACTGCGGAACGTGTGCAAATTCTCTTAGCAGATTACCACGCTGAAAGCTTTGAAGAACTCTTTGAGGGGCTGGCTTCCGCCCCCCTTGAGGACTTCATTGGAAAAGAAGATGCTTTTCCTGTGAAAGGTCACTCTCTTAATTCTAAATTAACCAGTATTCCGGCATGTCAGAAAATTTTAAAAAAAGCCGCTGTCAAGCGACTTCAAAAGGCTTATCATACTTCTGAATTTCTTCCTGAAACCGGAAGCCTTCATCAGATTCAATTTACTATTCTGAAAAATCAGGTTACAATTTATCTGGACACTTCCGGCGCAGGGCTTCATAAAAGAGGTTACAGAAGAAATTCCAATCTTGCGCCTATCCGTGAAACGCTTGCAGCTGGGATTCTGGATTTAGCGCATTTAAGGAGCAATATACAAGTTTGTGACCCATTTTGCGGAAGCGGTACATTTTTAATTGAAGCGGCTCGGCGGGCTTGTCATATTGCTCCCGGATTAGACAGAAGATTTATTTCCGAACAATGGAGTTGTGTCCCTTCTTCCGTATGGCAAAATGCCAGAAGTCAGGCATTAGATGCAATTACACATGATGTTGATTTCATGGGTTATGGCTTTGACATTGATGCAGAAGCAGTAGCTTTAACTTTAGCGAATGCTAAAAAAGCTGGTGTTGAAAAATATATCCAGGTACAGCAGAGAGATATTTCTGATTTCAAGCCGATTCCTGATGTGGTCACAATTTGTAACCCTCCCTACGGTGAAAGAATGCTTGAATTGAATGATGCAAGAAGAATTTACCGTACTATGGGAAAAGTATTAAAAGCTCCTGCTTACATTATTTGTGCTGACAATGAATTTGAAACTTACTATGGTCAGAAAGCTGACAAAAGAAGAAAATTATATAACGGCATGATTCAATGTCAATTGTATTGTTATTTCAAGTGAAATGAATTTAAAAATTTCAGCCCCTCTCGAAAGAAGGGCTGATTTTTTAATTCTCATCATGTTTTGTTAAGTCTATTTTAGAAGCAATATCTGATTCTTTGCTTAAATTTATCTGAGAATCTGCATTTTGTTCAGGTTCTTCTGAAGTTTTTTCAAGATTTACCTGAGGCATGACATCAGAAGCAGGATTCTGGTAAGGATTTTGATTTTCGTAAGGATTCTGCTGTACTGGATTCTGATAAGCGTTTTGATTCTGGTAAGGATTCTGCTGTGCTGGATTTTGATAAGCGTTTTGATTCTGGTAAGGATTCTGCTGTGCTGGATTCTGATAAGCGTTTTGATTCTGGTAAGGATTCTGCTGTGCTGGATTCTGATAAGCATTCTGATTTGTATTGAACATTTCGGAATAGTCCGTTAATTCGCTTTCTGTTGTAATGCCGCTTGCAAGCATTTTCGCTCTCATACATGCGTAAAATTCTGTCATTGCTGCATCATAATAAGGCAGTACAAAATATACACCGAATCCACAGGCAACTGCACCTAACAGATACCACCCAATAAACGACAGCTGAAAGAAGAAACAATTCATCTTTTCCCCGTCCATTGTCTGCTTTGAAATCTGAAAAGCTCTTTCTTTGCTTAAATCAGGATTTTCTGCTAATAAATACGGTACTAATATATATTCATACATCTTGATAATGCCCGGAATATAAAACAGTAAACTCCAAAGCATGATTTCTAAATATCTCCAGAGCATGATTTTAGCAATTTTTTTATATCTTCCGCCCTGAAATGCCCAGAACATATTCCCAAAATCAGAATCTCCGCTTCTGGCATGATAAAAATATCTGCTCTTGCCGGTCTCCATTACTCCTGTCACAAAGCCGTTCGCTACAATGCTTAGACCTATCATCAGCAGATAAACAATTACCAGCCCAAAATAATAACCGGCACTGTCACCCTCTTCTCCCATAATTGTTATGAAAATTGATGGTACAATAGATGCTGCATAGCTCCCCGCCCCGACAATCATCATAAAAATGAATTCCGCTCCAAATGCCGACCAGTAATAAGGCTTTAACTGATTCCACGCATTCTGCTTTAAGAGACTCGATGTCCACATAAAACCACTCCTCCTTATAAATTAAGATAATTCTATTGTAAACTATATTTACATTTTTGTCAAGAGGTTTCTGGAATTTTCAAGGAAAACAGCAGATTTTCCTGTTCTGATTCTGCATTTTTGTGCAGATTACTGAATTTTATGTTTATTTTTGCAGTTTTATGATATTTTTTTTCAGAACTACTTGCATTTTCATTTAAAATACTGTATAATAAAAATAACAGCGTATGCTGTTTCTAAAAAATTATCAATTCTTAGGAGGAATTTTATTATGGCATTAGTTTCCGCTAAGGACATGCTGAACAAGGCAAGAGCCGGCAAATATGCTGTCGGACAGTTCAACATCAACAACCTCGAATGGACAAAGGCAATTCTGCTGACTGCTCAGGAACTTCAATCTCCTGTTATCCTCGGTGTTTCCGAAGGTGCTGGTAAGTATATGTGCGGTTATAAGACAGTTGTTGGTATGGTCAATGGCATGATTGAAGAACTTGGTATTACTGTACCGGTTGCACTTCACCTCGACCACGGCACATTTGAAGGTGCTAAGAAGTGCATTAACGCTGGTTTCTCTTCTATCATGTTTGACGGTTCTCACCTGCCTTTTGAAGAAAATGTTGCAAAAACAACTGCTTTGGTTAATACTTGTGATGTACTGGGTATTTCTCTTGAAGCTGAAGTTGGTGCTATCGGCGGCGAAGAAGACGGCGTTATCGGCAAGGGCGAATGCGCTGACCCTGAAGAATGCAAGACCATTGCTGACCTCGGTGTCACAATGCTGGCTGCTGGTATCGGCAATATTCATGGTGCTTATCCTGAAAACTGGGAAGGCCTGAGCTTTGAAACGCTGGACGCTATTAACAAGAGAGTCAACGGCGAAAGAGAAGTTCCAATGCCTTTGGTTCTGCACGGCGGTACAGGTATTCCTGACGACCAGATTAAAAAGGCTATTTCCCTCGGTGTTGCAAAAATCAATGTGAATACAGAATGCCAGTGGGCTTTCCAGGAAGCTACCAGAAAATACATTGAAGAAGGCAAGGACAAACAGGGCAAGGGCTTCGACCCCAGAAAACTCCTCGCTCCTGGTTTTGAAGCAATTAAGGCTAAAGTTAAGGAAAAAATGGAATTATTCGGTTCTGTTGGCAAAGCAAACGACTAATTTTCACGATTTTCTAAAAATTCCTGCTGTGTAAAAGCAGCAGGATTTTTTTATCAAAGATTAGCAAGAAAACCCCCGCTTCTAAAGCGGGGGATGAATTGCGTCCATTCTCTTGACAAGTGCTGAAAAATATGGTATACTGAACTTAGATTTTTGGAGAGAATAACAGGGTGTTGTCTCTCATGTAT
>JAZQIL010000291.1:0-23316 GCA_045541055.1 Oscillospiraceae bacterium | reverse complement strand
TGCCTAGTCCACAGCTCTGAGATTAATGATTAAACAGTAATGATGGGTAATTACAGTGTCATTAATACCAAACCTTATATAACATTGGCGAAGGCTGACATACAGCAGCAAGCGCTGGTTTATAGCATAAAGCTTGCAAATCTAAAAAAGAAGTACCGTTATGGTTTATGTATTAAGTAAAAACGGACAACCACTTATGCCAACCGAACGGTATGGTAAAGTACGAAGATTATTAAATAATCATCAGGCAAAAACAATCAGGCGTTGTCCGTTTACCATTCAGCTGCTGTATGATACAGCAAGTGAAACCCAGCCAATTGTGTTAGGCATAGACGCTGGAAGCAGGACTATAGGTCTTTCTGCATCCACAGAAGAAAAAGAGCTCTACAGTGCAGAAGTAACACTTCGAAATGATATTTCAGGTTTACTGTCTGCAAGAAGAAAATTAAGACGGAGCCGTCGCAGTAGAAAGACGCATGGCTATCGCATGTGGATACAGGAAAATAGGAATTAAAATTGCATATTACAGGAAAATGAAAGGATATACGCAAATGGAATTTGCGGAAATATTAAACATCAGCAGGACTCATCTCAGCAACATAGAAGCACCTAACAAAAAAACATCCATGTCGCTGGATTTATTATTCCTTATTGCGGATAAGCTTGATGTAACTGCTGCAGAACTCCTGTAGATGCAGAAAGGAGGCAGCTTGAAATTAAACAGAATCATGTTCTTTTGTTCCATGATTGTGTTTTTACTGTCATGGGGAATAAAGGCAAACATCCCGGTGGACAGACCTTCAAACATCCAGGATGAACCCCTGGATGCCTGGTATGAAAAAGAATACGCCCATCTTTACAATACAGAAGAATGGTATTTAAATTCCTCAGACCCGTCAAATTATGTAAAGGTGGAAGGATATGAAAGTATTTACCAGTGTGAGAATACGGATGGGACAGTATCTTATTTCCGTGAACAGGCAGATGAAAATGGAAACAAAACATACATATTAATACAGGATTTTATTCCGTAAAAAAAAGAACTTTAGAAGCCGTTACAGACTTTTAAAGTTCTTTTTCTGTTACCAGTTAAAAGGAAAGAAATACAGCATCTCCCTGAATAATGGATTTTTCCATTTCTGTTTCATCATCCAGCATGTTATATGCATTGATAAAATTATCATTTGTTACAAGGGAAATTTCAATGGAATCCAGCTGGGATTGTCTGTAATTCTGTGCGCCGCGTCCAAACATGACCTGCAGTGATTCCACGCCTTTAAGGATGTGAAGTCCGCGGACCACACAGGTCTGTGCCTGTGGGGCACTTATGTGCATTTTTTTCGCAACTGCATTATAACTTCTCTGATTTTCACCATCAAGACCGAAATAAAGAATAATAGCCCTGCGGTCCTGGTCTGAAAGAATCTGTAATGCTTTTGCAATTGCTTCCATTCCCTCCTTCTCCAGATACATTTCTTCTGGTGATTTGCACTGACCCCTGATAACTTCCTCACGCTGCTCATCCGAATTCAGTGACTGCATGTTTCGAGCTTCAATCCTTATCAATGCTGCGTCCACTTTTTTTACGGAAAGTCCCGTAACTGCTGAAATTGCAGAAGAAGTAATTTCACAGCCTTGTGCGGCAAGGAGTTTTTCTGCATCCTGTACCTGTTTCATCATTTTGGAGTGATGTCCGGTGGAATTGTTAAATTCCCTGTTAATCCATTCGAGCATTTCATGCTTGATTGGATATGTAAGAAAAGTTGTCAGTGTACCTTTCAATGGGTCAAAATCTTTTATACAGGACATGAAACCGACTTTTGCCGCTGAATAGAGTTCTTCACGGCAGTATTCGTTTGTGTAGAATGTAGGATACCATTTCTGGATAGATGACCAGACAAACATTTCGGTTTTTTTCCAAAGACGTTCTATGGCTTCTTCTTTCAAATCCGGATTTCCGGAATGGTACATTCCCATAAGAAACTGTAATTCCTTAATCTGCTGTTCCTTTTTTAATTCGCTGGGTTCCTTAACCTGCTGTTCTTTTTTTTCTTCGTTGTTTACATTGTCTGTTTTTTTCATTTTGTCTCCTCCTGTAGAAAACCATCTAATCTTGCTGCTTCCCTGATATCATCCCTGGGGAAATTTTTCTGCATTTCAAAATATTCCAGAATCCATGCAGCCCGGTATGGATTGCGGATAACAATACGACTACTTTTCTGCCAGCGTGCATAGATTTCCAGGGAACTTTCTGTGGTTTTTTCATCTACTCCATCCAACAGAAACAAGACAACGGATTTTAAAATATCCATTTCCGTAAGCACGAATTTACCTCCTTTTTTGGCTTTTAACTGATGAAATCCATTCATCAGCATTTCATAGTCTGTTAATAGAATGACAAAATTTTTAAAGAATAAAAAAACAGACAACATGCAGATAATTATACTTTTTAAAAAGTGAAAAACTTTTATTCAATAGATGGTAAATTGTTCCAGCATAAAACTGTTTTGCGTTTTTATCATTCTATATAAGGACAGGAAAATATACCTGTACCAATAGAATGTAAAAATTAATTTTAAATTTAGGAGGATGATTAAATGGTGGTCACAGGATACATTCTGCCAGGCATTACAAGCCTGAATGAAATCGAGGAAGTACTGGCAAAAATTAAAAAGAAAATTGATAAAATTGCAAAGGAAGAATACGGGAAACTTTTGGGAGAGGAAACCGCGTTGTTATGCGATAACATTTCACTAAACATACTGCAGAGAAATGACAATGTACCCCTTATTTATGTTGCAAGGGACAAAGTGGATGAAAAAATAAAAAAAATGAATTTAATGGGAGCATCTTTTAAATATAATTTTACGGTTTACATCCATGTCATGCAGTATGAAGGAGATACATATTTTAAGGTAACATGTTTAAACAAGGCATTTCTGAAGGCATTTCATTTATCTGTATTAAAGGATTTCAGTCTGAATGAATCCGAATGCAGGGATGAATCAAATCATAAAACAATTGTATGGGAAAAGCTTCATGCCGTATATGCGAATTCATCACCATTAACGGTTAATTTTACCCCTTCCGTGGAGTATGACCGTGAAAAAGTGGTATTTCCATCCATAAAAGAACGTGCATCCATGCATGCAAGACACAGCATCCTAAACAGGCTTCTTAACCAGTTAGGAGGGGGACAGCAGATTCCGCCATACCTGCTAATGCCGTACATGGACCAGGCCCTTGAAAGGCTAACAACAGACAGTGAATTGAGTTTTGAACTGGGACAGAAAACAATCCACCTTGGACAGGTTTTCCTTGACCTGGATAAGCAAACTGAACTTATATTTGGAAAAGAAGCAACACAGGAGAGGAAATAAAACCCTGGAAAGGAAAACAAATGATTTACATGGAAGAAACGCAAAAACATGTCGTTAATGGCTTCATTGACAGGCAGCAAAATTATATATTTCCGGTGGAACGCACTATCAGAATGAAAGTGTACTGCCATAATGGAAAGCAATATGTAAGGACAAGGGATGCAGCGGACCTGCTCGGCATGAAACAGCCATTCCAGTTCACCGCAAACTGCCGTCAGCTGATGGGAGAGGGAAGCATACTGAATGAGGAAAAAACAGAGGCTTTCCGAGGAAAAGAAGATAGCGGAAGGGTAACGTTTATTGAAATAAACGACCTTCTGGATTATCTTATAAAAGACGGAACCCATTACATGCAGCGTTATGAGAAAGGAATGTACAGTAAAGTTGTAAAAGCGCTTCAGGATATGGTAAAATAAAAAATACAACTTAACAGACAGGAAAACAGCCATTCTTTATATAATTTGGAATGGTTGTTTTTTTTGTTTTTGAAAAATATCCTCATTCTATACATAAGACAAATACCGACTGACGAATGGAAACATTCATAAGCCGGAATATATAAAGGAGGATATCAGATGGATAAGTATTTTTTAACAGAAAATTTCTCACTTGAGGAAAACCAGGAAGGAAGTCTCAGGCAGACGCTTGTCTCCATCTCAAACAGAACAAAGTTTGAGATTATACAGCCTGCAGGTATTAAGATTTATTCCATATTCAGGGAACCCCAGCCTGAGAATAAGAGCATGGATGTATTAAAATTCCACCCTGCCTATACGGATATCAGCATTCTGCTTCCAGGAAGCAGATATTTTGAACCGGAAAAACATAACATGGGGACACTTACGGATGAGTTTTTTACAGACAACGGCTGCCCGAAGGAAATAGTCAGTGAAGTAAAGAAAACCGGATATTTCCTGCAGGTCATGAAACCAGACGGTTCCAATATCATTCTGTTTCCTGCGGAAGGATTTATGTCAACGTTCTGCCGCCAGCTCGGGATTGGGAAATTAAATGACGGAATCGACCCCATGAGGGATGCATACCTTGCCTCAAGGCTTGTCTACTGTGAACCATTTACTTTGGTATACCGCACTAATGGTAAATATGGAAAAGCATTTGGGGCATTCAGTCCGAAATTTGGAAAACTCCCACAGACAATTATCTGGGAATTTAAGGAATGCCTTATGAATAAAAACCCAAATATCTCCATCCGTCACTGGGAATACACACATTCCATGACACATGTGGATTTCTGCCTGAATGACAAAGTGTTCCGTGTCGGGAAAATGAGGGTAACCCCGGGTGTAAGACTGTCCCTTTCGGATATTGGAGACTGTTCCTATAAACTCAGGGCTGTATTGTACTGTAATGGCGGTTCGGTCACACTACCGGAACTTGTGCAGAGAAAAAGAAGCGGCAGTCTGGATGTAAAGGAAATGGTCAGTGAATTTTACAACACATGTCTGCCTGAAATAGAGAAAATCCAGGAAAACAGCCAGATGTTATCCGGCATTCCGGTAAATAATGAAGGTGAATGCATTATTTCCATTCTTAAAAAACTTTCCTTCGGGTCAGCAATTGGAAAAAAGACAGCACTGTCCATGTATGGTGAATTCCTTGAAAACACTGAATGCACAAGAATGGACAAAATCCTCTGCGAAATATTAAAAATCCCGGGACGGGTAAAATCCAGGGAATGCAAATCCTGTTTATGCAAGGTTTCGGAATGTGTGGGCAGGGTTTATACATTAAAAGAATTCAACAAGTCCAACGCAAAGGGGAAAAAACAATGAAAGTTGCAGATTCCAAATATGGCACCATTATCTATGGGAAAGTGGCAAAGATAAAACCAGGAAGTGGAAATGCCGCATCACGCCTGACCATTGTATCACTTGCAGAAATCAACCATGAAGGAAAGGAAACCGGCAGGATTGTAAAAGTTCTCTGCTGGAATTCTGAAAAGAATGAGTGGACAAAACTATCAGACAAGGCAAGAAAACTTTCCATTGGACAGATTACCACCTTCCGTGTGGTTTTCGACATAGGCGACACTGACAAAGCCACTGCATACGAAATAAAAAAACAGGGAGTTTATCATCTTATTACAAATGACAATAAAGAAACATCTGTTTTATGTGGCAAAATTGCAAAAACAGTTTCGTCTGAACATTTTTTCGGGATTTATATCCCTGTTTACCAGTATTCAGACGGCAACTGGAATACACAATGGTACCTTGTCAGTTTTTTTAACGAAAAAGCAGATATACAAAAAAATTTTCTGGGTAAAGGGGACCTTGTATTCATAAACGGGAACATCAGGGATGTAAACCTGGAAAACATGAAATTTAAACAGGTAATGCCTTTATTCATCAAATCTGTTTCGGCTTAAGCCATGAAAAAGAAGCTGCCCGCAGGGGCAGTTTTCTTTTGTCCAAATATATTTGCATGAAAAATTTCCATCAATCTATTGGTAAAAGGAGAAAGAGAGGAATACTGAATGTACAGGGCAAGAAATTTAAAGAACAGGAAAAACTGTATTACACTTTTTGAAGGAAAGGAAGGCCTGGAATTCATTGTTTTTGATACGGAAACAACGGGAAAAGATGCAGATAATTCCTTTATTGTACAGCTTTCTGCCATAAAATGCAGGATTTCAAACCATACTGCCGTTACAGTGGAACAGATGGATGTTTACATCAAACCTCCAGTGCCAATGAAACAGAAAATCATTGACATACATGGAATCACAAACGAATTCCTGGAAGAAAAACCCGTGGAAAAAGAAGTGTTTGGGCTGGTTTATGCTTTCTTTGGTGAAAAACCGGTTGTTGTGGGGCATAATGTGTCTTTTGACACCGGCATGTTAACAGCCATGTATGAAAGAAACGGAAAAGCATTCCGGCCGGTGGTTGAACTTGACACCCTTGAAATGGCGCGTGACCTTGTGCATGGAAAGGAAGTAACAAACTACAGGCTTGGAACACTCATGGAAATTTACGGACTTGATGCAGGGTTTTCATTCCATTCAGCGTCAGATGACACAAAAGCAACGCTTCTTCTTTTAAATGTATTTTATGAAGAATATAAAAAACTTCCACCTGTCTGTGAGAAGCACCCTGTATATGTAAACCGTATATATTACTGGAAAGGCTACAATAAAAACCAGATGGGAATTTACCTGGATACAAGTGAAGGAAAAATGTTTTACAGTACGAATAACAAAGCATGGTTCTCATCTGAAATAAAACTAGATGAAATTGACATCGACAAAATGGAAAAAGAACTGCTCAAAAAAATGGAACTACCTTCCATGAAGGAATTCGGAAGACTGACGGAAAAGAAATTCATGGAACTGAAACAGTCCCTCAGAAAAAAAAACATATACCTTTAATCTAAAATGGGTTTTTTACATTCTATTATCAAGAAAAAGAAAGGAGATGTGCGGACAGCAACGTGGTATATCCATCTCATGACTGGTAACGCGAGTGTCCGCGCTAAAAAATCATGAAATTAAGTGAATGCAGGGGACAGAGTTTTCTAATTAACGGAGAAATCAAAACATACCAGAATGTCCTCAGAATGATTTATGAAGGAAAAATGTTTGGTCCGATTACGCTGGTTAATATTGACGAAAAATCATCTGAAGGCCTGTCCGGTGTAATGGAACAAATGGAAGGAGAA
The DNA here is from genome assembly GCA_045541055.1 of Oscillospiraceae bacterium. Lineage (GTDB taxonomy): Bacteria > Bacillota > Clostridia > Oscillospirales > Ruminococcaceae > UBA3855. The sequence continues at coordinate 16,255 of JAZQIL010000291.1, read as the reverse complement.
AACACCAGGGATAAAAGCCTGGGCGTGCTCCACACAGAAAACATTGAAATAGACATCACCAGGGAAGACCTGAAACCATTAAACAATAATAAAACCATGTTTGCAGTCAGGGACCTTAACTCCATCCTCCTGAGCGAATGCGTGGACAGCGGGTTTATGTTTACCTGCAATGGAAAAACGATGGAATTATCTGACATCCTCGGAATGATTTACAACGGACTCGAAATTCCTGATATACAGGCAGTGCAGATGGATACCATGTTTTCACATGAAAATTCCATCGCCATGCAGAAACTGTGGAACGATGGGGAGATTGACCACAGCAAGGAATTAAGCCTTTTGAAAAGAAAAAAACTCACTATTGACATTTTGCCAGATGAAATTGAAAAAATAGCCGGCTATGACGACATGTATGCTTTAAAAGAACACGTAACGGAGCAGGGGGATTTATCTGTGAATAACACTGCTACAGGCTGGAACATAAAAAGCATGTCAGCCGGAGTAATGGATATTCCGCAGATAAAAGAAGATAAAGCACCGGAACAGACAGAAACTCCCGTAGATGGTGCTGTTTATAAACCGGATTACACGGATATGAATACGATGGAAAACAAGGAGACGGAATGCATGCAGGAAAAAGGGAATACATCCGTCAACCCGCCATTGAGATTTAGCCAGCCGCAAGAAAAAAAAGCAGAAACACAGGGAAAACCAGAAGAATTATCTGCAGAAAACAAACCTTTCATCCGCCACAAAAAAAATAAGACAATAAAAAATCTGTGGAAATTTGCAACATCATGGTTTGGCTGGATGGTTAATATAGCGGTCCTGCTCGGATTCGTTTACATTGTAATGAATTATGTCATTATAAATGCTGAAATCCCATCTGATTCCATGAATCCTGCATTGCAGACAGGTGATAAAATTATAGGAAACAGACTGGTATATGCACTGGAAAGGCCCGAAAGAGGGGATATTGCCATTTTTCAACATCCGGACAATCCATCTGAACTATATATTATGCGAATTATAGGACTCCCAGGGGAAACAATTACCATAAGCAGTGGAAAAATATACATTAATGACGCGGCTGAACCACTGGATGAGAGTTATCTTGCGGAAGAATGGATTGAAATGAATGACGGACTCACTTACGAAGTTCCTGAAGACAGCTATTTCATGATGGGAGACAACAGAAATGTTTCCTTTGATTCAAGATACTGGGAGAATAAATATGTCCATAAGGAAAACCTTATTGCAGAAGCTGTGTTGAAATATTATCCGGTTAACGAAATAACCATTTTTGACAGTGAAAGTATGGAAGAAAACACAAGGAAATCCATGCTGGAAGAAAGCATGGAGGAGGTATATGAATAAATGGCACCATATGTCATAATGGCAGTCATGCATTTATTGTATGCATACGGACTGTCCATGGTTTTTAAACTTTATAAATTAAAAAGATGGAAAGCATTCATTCCGTTTTACAATACATACAACTATTTCCAGCTTGCCGGAAAATCACGTCTTTTTATTGTAAATACGATTTCCTTTGTTCTTATTATGGGAAACACATTCATGGTGTATGGGGAATACCTTGTATTGATGTACGGGGATTTTGTACAGAAACAGGTAAAAAAAATCATGTTTGGCTTTGCTGCTGCCGCTTTTCTGGCATACATCATAAACACACTGACAAATTACATGGTAAACAAAAAAAATTCCAGCACCCTGAATCTTAATGAGGATGATATTATATCCATGTCTTTCCTGCCAGCGGTATTTATTCCGGTTGTAATGCGAAAAAAAATGAAAAACAGAAAAACAGCATCAAAAATAAAAACAAACAGCCGTTTCACCGGGCTGGGATAGGAGAATTTATGAAATTCAGAAAAATAATTTACATGTTGGCAGCAGTTGCTGTAATTATGGAAGCAGCCTTATGGCTTTCGAAATGTTTACGGAAAGAGGTGGATGCAAATGAAAACTAACAGCTGGGAAAACATCACGCTGGTATGTGCAAACCATGGGGACGATTTTTCCAACCAGATGGTCTTGCAGCAGGGGAAGACACTGTTTTATGCCTGTCCATGCTATAAAAGTGTCGGAGGAAGCAGGGGATGTAAAAATAACCTGACACTAAATGCTTTTGAAAAAATGCTGGATAAACTGGATGTTGAATCCCAGAGCAATCCCCTTGAAACAATGGACGTGACAGGACTGAAGTGGAAAAACAACGGGGTTGACTATAAAGTAATTGAACAAAAAGATGAAAAATTCACTGTATCAGTATTGAATAGAAAATCCATATTAAGTTAAGAAAGGTAAATAAAAATCATGCAGGAAATTTGTTTAAATCCATCAGAATTAATCCAACAGGGGATGGAATTCATTCATAATGAGAAAAAAGAAAAATCAAATGAAGATGCTTTTTCTGAAAAAGTTTCAAAAGCATTGTAAAAAATCCAGGGAAACACCCCTGGATTTTTCAGTCATCACAAATATCGTTATTGTATAAATCATCCTGTTCCATCTGGAAAAACTCTTTTTCTGTTATTTCCACATGGTCCTCTGTGTAGTGAAAATCACTAAAATAACCATCAAAGGCACACTGGATAATATCCCTGTCCATCTCGCACAATTCCGCCGTAGCTGAATTTTCAAGAATAACATCCATTTTTTCCACCATATTCATGGAAAAATAGTCCTTAACAGGGAATGTTTCCTGCATTAATTCCCTGGCAGTCCTGTCCAGCGGACTAATAAACTGGACTCCGACCCTGTAATCATCCGGGTATTCCGTTTTCTCACCCTGAACGTCAAGATACAGGACGAGTGAACACCCATCCGGAAAAAAAATGTTTATATTTTGCATTTCCTCCACAAGCTCATCCTGTATGAAACCTTCCAGCAGGTTCGTGACGGAAACACTCATGTAATCCCTGCATGAAAGATAATCCATGGAAAGAAAATGACAAGAATGTAAATCTGTAAAAAATACAACTTCATTAAAATCAGCACCAACCTTAAAATCTGTAATGTTTCCGTCTATGTATGCACATTCATTTACAGCCTGCATGATATCAGTGCACCGTTTTATTATTTCATCCATCCACCCGGGCTGGTTTTCAGAATCCTCCACCACCGGCATACTTTCTTTCCGGTTTGCTTTTGTGAATTCCATTGAGCCATTATTTTCTTGATTTTCCAGAACGTAAACATCAGTATAATTATCAGTGGATAACCGGGAAAAAGAAGCAAGAACATCTTCCATGTCATCTGGTTTGTTTGCATGTTCCCCAAAAGACATTTCTTCGCCACTGCGTTCCTCTTCACTTAAGGCATCCAGCAGGGCTTCCATTTTTTCATCCAGCCCTGTAAGCAATTCATTTAATTTCATGCATTTACTCCTTTTTCTTTTAGAATGTAAAATGTTTTCTACAATAATTTTTGTTTTTTATGTAAATTGTCATTCTATTATCAGATTAGAAATACAGACGGCTGGATACATGCACGCTTTTGATGTTCCACCGTCTTTTTTATATTAATAATTTAAAGGAGGACATGGATATGTCAGAAGTATTTTTCGCTTACGAAGATGAATTTGAAGGAAATGAAGGACGTTTCATTTCACACTGTGAGGAGGAATCCGAACAGTACGGTTACGATATGTACATCTAGCCGGAAAACCCCTGTTTTGCAGGGGTTTTATTTTTTTTCGGCATCATCATTCTATATACAGAAAAAACATTCCAGACGAATGGAACAAGATTTATGCTTAAAGGAGGAAAACAGCATGGGTACACAAACAGCAAAGATGGCTTACCTTCAGCTTATCAGACCGGACACAAATAATAACCGTTTTTACAGAATGAGACAGGATGGAAATATTTTTGTGGCTGAATTTGGCAGAAACGGGGCGACGCCTGTTGTCCAGAAAAAACCAATGTCTTTATGGGATGCCATATATGAAAAGAAAATACGGGAAGGGTATGTGGAAACAAAAGAACTGCATGCCATTTCCGCAATGGAAATACAGAACGACAGGTACATTCCAATCAGGAACAGTATTGTCAGGGAATTTTTTGAAACAATCATGCATTATGCAGACAGGGAATTAAAAACAAAATACCTTGTTAAGTGGACTGATGTGACACCGGAGATGATTGAAAAAGCACAGGAACTCATCAGCCGGATGGATAAATGCAGGGACATTGAAAAGTGCAGAAAACTCCTCATGGAGTTATTTGCAGTAATTCCCCGTAAAATGAAGGATGTGGAAAATCATCTTCCTTCATCACCGGATGATATGGATGGCATAGTGGAAAAAGAACAGGAACTCCTGGATGTTCTTGTTAACAAAATTGTACAGGAGAAAGAAAGGCCGGAAAGAAAGAAACTTACCATCCTGGATGCCATGGGGCTTGACATCAGAGAAGTTACGGATAAGGAAAGGGAACAGATTATAAAACGTCTTTCTGCCGAATCGGCAGGGAAATACAAACGTGCATTCCGTGTAAGGAACAAAAAAAACAGATGAACGTTTTTATGACTACATGAAAAGGAACGGAATGTCAGATGAAGATGTTTCTTTCCTTTACCATGGCAGCCGCAACAGCAATTATTATGGATTAATAGCGAATGGACCGCTGCTTAATCCAAATGCACCGGTAAATGGAAAAATGTTCGGACACGGCATTTATTTTGCCAACCGTGCAAAAAAATCCATTAATTACACCTCACTGCACAATGCAGTCTGGACATCCGGAAATTCAGAACAGGCATTCCTTGCCGTTTACAAGGTGTGTTTTCATAACCCAAAACATGTAAGCGAATGGAAAAGGAAAATGACTCGGTACAGAAAAGAAAACATAACACCACATGATGCAGTGTTTGCACATAGAGGAGTGGACCTTATCAATGATGAAATCATCATTTATGACGAAGCCCAGTGCACACTGCAGTACATCATTGAACTTAAAAGCTGATTTAAAATCCCGGAGTACCCGGGATTTTTGTTTTTTGCGTTTTTTTTCACTCTAGTCATAAAAGCAGGTCCAGATGAAAGGATTTAGAAGGACAGGCAGATACAAAGGAGGAAACAGCATGAAACTAAGCATTGAATGGAATGAGGATTCCATAATGGTTGAAACAGGAGAAACGGAGTCAGAAGTGTTTGAAGCGGTTGGAAAAATCCTTCCGGAAATTACAGTTCCAAACAGGATTAAAATTGAATGCACATATGGATGTGCTGAATTTTCCATTGGAAAAAGGGGAACGTTTGTAAAAGACGGGACAAGGGTGCCATCCATGTATGTTACGGAAAATTACAACAACATCCGCGGTCTTACGCCATCCGTTTACAGGGAGGCATACCTTACATGTATCAATCCAGCCTCAAACAATTACAAGTTCTACCATTTAAAACCATCCACAATGGGAATCGGGGCAACATATGGGAGAATCGGCTCAGAAAGGGGAGACGCATTCGGGGTGAAGGATTTACAAAATCCGTATCCGACATATATGTACTGGATTCGTTATTATGAAAAACTATCCAAAGGATACACAGACCAGTCCGGCATCTACCTTTCAAAAAAAGCAGATGCATCATCCGTAAAAAAGACTGCAAAAAAGGAAGATACACCTGGCGGAAATACAAATCCTGTTTCCGCAGAGCTGTACATGAAATTAAAAAGTTTTGCCAGACACGTTGTTGAAACCACATTTGTGAATGCAACAGTCACGGAAAAACAGCTGAAATCAAGCAAACGTATATTCAGGGAACTCGGGAAGAGAAAAACAGTCAGGGGTTTTAATAAAAAATTAATGGAACTCCTTACCATCTCACCACGAAAAACAAGGTATGTCAGTGAACTGCTTGCAGTATCAGAGGACGATTTTGCAGACATCATTGAGAGGGAAGAAACCCTCATTGCGGCAATGGAAGCCCTTGTTGCAGGGGACAGCGCTTCTGTCGGAAAATTAAAAGACAGTTTTGAAACCCTTGGCATAGAAGTGTATGAAGCCACGGACAAACAGAAAGAACAGGTACTTTCCAAACTTTCCGATAATTTAAAAGGAAAGGTAAAGAAAATATACAGGGTCATTAACCATAAACACAAAAAACGTTTTGATGACTACCTTGCAAAGAACCAGATTAAAAATGTGAAACAGCTGTGGCACGGGAGCAAAAATGAAAACTGGTTTTCCATCATTCTGAACGGATTGCAGTTAAACCCGAACGCGGCCATTACTGGTAAAATGTTCGGCTATGGTGTGTATTTCGCCCCAAGTTCGATGAAATCATGGAATTATACATCTTTCCATAATACGTACTGGGCAAGGGGAAATTCCGATACGGCATTCATGGGTTTATATGCAACTGCGTATGGAAAACCGCATGATGTGACATATTCACAGGCATTCGACCAGAAACAGCTTGAATCACTTGGTAAAAACTGTGTGCATGCACACGCAGGAAGCCAGCTTTTAAATGATGAAATCATTTATTACAGCGAAGATGCAATGGTACTGAATTACATTGTGGAATTTGAAAAAGCTGCCTGACACTTTTTATAAAATGTTTTAAAACAAATCACGCCAAAAATCCATTCGTTCGCGGGTGGATTTTTGTTTTGCAGGAAAAATTCCATTCTATGTGTGAAACATTATTCCTGACGAACGGAAAAAAGGGAATATGAAAATAAACTCACCAAAGGAGGAATTCGTATGAATAAGGAAAATGACGGCAGGCTTCTTAAAGTGCTTTCATGCCGCTACCGTGAAGCAAGTGCCACAAAAACACTGAAATGGTCATTCGAACCATGTGGGACAACCCTTTATTACAAAAAAGAGGGAGAAGGATGGCAGTTCTCCACGGACAAAATCAATGAATGTGCAGTACCTGTAAGACAGGGGTCGGCAGGAAAAAGCACGTTCACATACATCAACGTAAGAAACATCATTGATTATGACGGGGATGTGTCCGTGTACCGGCAGACAGAACACACCTACCTGGTAAAACCTGCAGAACAGGAACAGCTTATGCACCGCAGCCTGAAAAAAGGAAGACAGGAAGGTGACCTGATGGAAAAAGCAGGGGTTTTTTACATCTCCCTGAATAAAACAAGGCATGAGTTCATGTTCGGGGAACACCAGCACGCCAGGGTGCACGTGGTAAATGACGGCACAAAGGCTTACATGGAGGTTACACCCGCAACCATGGAGGATTTGGGAACATTTCCCATGCTGAACCAGGTCAAAACGCCATACGGTGGATGGCAGACACTGGGGCTTGTTCCGGAGTACACCTATATCCAGCCGCTGACGCCCGGACAGAAAATACTGTGTCCGGTCTCATTTGCGAGAAATAATAATACAGGAATGGAACCTTTCATGGTATGGCAGAAAAAAGACGGAACGGTCATTCTGGAGTCACATCCGGTCATCTGTGACGTGTGCGGCAAAAAAATCAGCCGCTTCAGGGACATAACAGTAAAAGGTTATACATGCGGGAACTGCAAAAAGGAACTTCCAAAAATCAGGCAGCTCGTCACACAGGATGATTTTGATGCCACACTCAAAAACATAAGGGGAGTGCAGTCACTCCTGGATTCAATATTAAAGCAGGATTAACAACGGTTAAAGGAGAAAAAGAAATGAAAAAATTAGACATCAATATCAATGATTTTCCAGTAAAAGAAAGAAAATTATGCGACAGGGAATATTTCAGATGGCAGCATGACTATCCTTTTGTGCACATTATATGCACCACTGAAGGCATACTGCTTGAGGGAACCCACGGTTACAGCACAGGGAATGACGGAGGCATAGTCGTACGGAAAAACCACGGAAGGGTGCTTCTTCCAAAAGCAATCCGCAATGCGTACAGCATCACGGAAGAAAGCCGTTTTAAAGTGGCAAAATTAAAGGAAAACCAGTGGCTCATCGTGGCAAGTCCGGTCAGTGAACCTGCAATGCCGATGTCCCAGCGCAAAAACATCCGTTTTAACAGTAAAAATGCCGTAAAGGAAGGATATGCAGTCATGAAACAGAGATATGTTGCAATCCCGCACGTTGAAAAAGTGATTCCATTCAACAGGGCAAAAGTCACGCTCCATCTGAGGGACTGCCTTAGAATAGACATCCAGCAGGAAAAGGATGCACGCTACAGCCTTTCGCTGGATGAATTAAAAGACTATTATGGAAAGCACCTGCAGGGATTTGCCGGCGACACGGTTACGTTTTCCGTGGAACTGCACAGGGAAAAACACATCCCGTTCCCACAGGTCTTTCTGGAAAAAGTAAAGGTTCCACACGGGACAATGCTGGAACTGTACAAAAGCACGGATGACAAAGGCCGTGTAATGTATTCCATTGCACCAGCAGACATACAGGACATGATTACCGGAAAATCCATTGATTTAAAGATGGAAATGCCTGAACCGGCAGTAATCTGTGAGGAATGCAGTGAAAACATTGGAAACATCCGTATTATTGCAAATGAATTCCTTAAACTTGCACAGACATTCCAGGAATTTGCCATGAAGTACGACACCATTACTTCTGAAAACGAAAAAATCATGGAAGAAAATGCAGTGCTCAGGGAAAAACTTGAAGCTGCAGAAAACAAAAATGCAATGATTATGGAACTTTTGAAAAAATAATATTCCCATTACCCCGCCTTCTGGCGGGGTTTTTGATTTTCCATGGGTCCACAGGCACAAAACAATGGCTGTTAAAAATCCATGAACGCGTTTTTTACATACTATATATGCATAGTTAAATTATCCTGTATGCAAAGAAACGGCATGGTTACCTGGGGCATACAGGTCCTGCATAGGTAAGAGGAAAGGCAGCCGGTGCAGGATTCCTTTATCTTCTTGCGGAGGAAGCAGGACAAGGGCCTGTTTCTTCCATATGATTGTGTTTTGCAGTTCATATGAGAAGTTCCTGCGTATGTATTGCAAAGCATAATATTTATAGAAAACCCACGAAAATCCCATCATCTTTAGCTGGTGGGCAGTTCACCAAACATGAGTATTGTGCTTAATATTTGTAAATTAAAGGAGAAAATCTATGAAGAAAACTAGTTTGGGAATCCCATGCGGGGTAATGGCTGCGGTCATGTATATTGTGTGTCTGTACAGCGGGGCGCTTGGAACGTTGCTTACGGCCGGATACATACTGTTAAAGGAAAAGGACGAGTGGCTGAAAAACCAGGCGGTGAAGGCAGTCCTCTTAATGCTTGTGTTCGGGGTCGCATCCATTGTACTCGGATTAATTCCTGACACAATCAGTCTATTGTCAAGCCTTTTAAACGTATTCGGTGGAACCCTTTCCATCCCGGTCGTGTCCAATGTTGTTTATTTTGCTGACAACATGATTGGTTACGCAAAGGTAATCATCTTTCTTATGCTTGCTTACAAATCCTTAAGCTGCAGGGATGTAAAAGTGCCTTTCGTTGATAAAATCGTAAACAAAATTGCTTCCGGTGAAGCAACTGAATTTTCAGACCTTACGAATGACATGCAGGAGGATTTCGAAGCCGTAAAGGAAAAAATCGGGGAGACAACGGCAGGAATTTCCGGTGCTGCCGCCAAAGCAAAAGAATCACTCCAGGAAAAAAAGAGGGAATAACATGGGAGGGAAACTCGTAAAACAGGAGGAACATTCAAAAGAAGAAGAGGCAATTGTATTTTACAAACAGGTCTCATATATCTTCATAATATGTGGTTTTTTATGGATGGCACTGGCATGTTTTGCAATATCCATGCCACAGGATTATGAAAAATACAATATTCCCCTTTTCTTTGGAATACTTATGGGTATCGGAATTCTTACGGCTGCACCCGGGGCAGTCATCCTTATCCTGTTAAAAAAATCAGCCAGGTTCAGGGAGTTCTGCATAAAGGACCATGCTTCATTCAGGCAGAAACACCCTGGTTACAAACTGGGGGATTCCGTAAAAAGAGCAGCCAAAATAGCTGCCGTACATTCCATTTTCGGAAGGGATAAGAATTAGAACCCTCCTTACATAGAACCGTTTTTGTTTTCCTTTCTTTTTATCATTCTATACACAGATGATTTATCAAACACGAAAGGAGACAAAAAAATGATTGGATTTACAACAAAAAGCGGGTCTGAGTATTATCTCAACCAGCAGAAAAAGGAAATATCAGGAGGAAAAATAGGGGCATTAAAGTATGTGGGAACACCAAGCATCATGACAGGTGCTCCGGCAGTATTCACCCTTGAGGATGGAAAAATTTTAAAAACATCCACAGTAACAGGATATTTCTAAAAAAAAAGAAAGTGGCCGTCATTGCCTTACGGAATGGCGGCTGTCTTTTTGAAAAGGAGGACGATATGGACATTTTGCACATAATGGCAAACATGGGAAACAAAATCAGGATTAAGCTGGCCGGAGGTTTCAGCATGGACGGCACACTGAGAAACTGTTCAGGAAACGGTGTATTTGTTGAAATTGACAACAAATATGTATTCCTGGAAAAACATGAAATCAGCAATATTCTGGTACTTTAAAGTGCTGCAGGGGCAGCACTTTTTTGTTGTCCAGATATTGTGTTCTTTTGGAAAGTTATCATACTATATATAGATTAAAAAATAAAAATGGAGGAACTAATATGTTTAAGAAAATTTTCATTTCAATACTGTGCGGGATTTTATTATGGGGCCTGTTTACCAGTGCAAAAGGGGGAATGACCCGGTATTCCATGCCGGAAAACAAAACGGAAACATCCATAAACATGGAAAATGGTTACGGATTAGAAAGGAGGATTTCTGGATAGACCACTGCACTTCCAGGGAACACCATGCAGGAGAAAAAATTTTTACTAGTAACAGTTTTAATTTTTACATTATCACTGTTTTATAAATACAATGTCAATACAGACGTTCCTTTTGCATACACATATGCTGCATTTGCGGACACTGTTGTATCGTCAGGAAACACCATCCGCTGCCAGACAGTTTCCGGGGGCAGTGAGGGCACGGCAGAAGCCGTTGAGGAGGAACTTGGAAAAATTCCGGCATCCCTCAGGAAAGATTTTGTATCATCCGGATGGCATATTTATACGACAAAAGAAGAACTTGGGAAAAATTATTTTAACAGTGAACATTCCAGCGTATACGGATGTACGTTCTATGACGAAAAACTAATCCTTATATCCGATAATGAAGTAGAAGCCAGAAAAGCAACGATACATGAATTCGGGCATTTTTTTGATTATAACCATGGCTATCTGTCTGAAACGGATGAATTTAAAATAATTTATGAAAAAGAACATGCAGTTATGGATAAAACCTTAAAAGACACATGCAAGTTAACTGATACAGGTGAATATTTTGCAGAATGCTTCAGTTATTACATTAATTCACCAGAACTATTAAAACAGACAGCACCGGAAACATATTTTTACATACACGGATATGTATCACACATGGAATAAAAACAGGTATTCTGAAAATGATATCTGTTTTTTTTTTATTTTTTTCTTTTATTGCCATTCTATATACAGATACTTTAAGACCGATGAATGGATTGATTGGTCCTGTAATTACATAAAAAGGAGGATATAACAATGGGTATCACATTAATAAAATTTTCGGAGCTTCCAATGGACAAAAAAACAACAACCCTTGCACTTTTACAGTCAGTTGAGGAAAAAGAAACGAGGGTAGGAAAAGTATACTGCAGGCTGACTTTAACAGATGGCGAAAAAACCATTGAAGCCAATTTATGGAATAATGCCAAATCAGATTTAAAAGTTGAAGAAAAAACCGTAATTGTCGTGGAATTGTATCCAAAGATATACAATGACAGCATTGGTTATGAAGTATACCGTTACGGAACTTACACTGACGGGGAGTACAGTGTTTCCGACTTCATCATCACGGCACCGTATGATTCACAGGCAATGTATGACGAAATTCTTTCCCACGTGGAAAAATACGACACAACAGGCATTGCAGGCCTTGTAAGGGAAATTTACGAGGAAAATAAAGAAAAACTTCTTTACTGGAGTGCGGCAAAAGCTGTCCACCACAACTGTTACGGAGGTCTTTTGTACCATACATTCCGCATGGTGCGTAATGGCATCATGGTACAGAGGGTGTACCCTTCCGTAAATGCAGGAATTCTGCTTTCCGCAATTGCCCTGCATGACATTGGAAAACTTGTGGAACTGGAGACAGACGAGCTTGGCATAGCGGATTACGGGGTGGAAGGAACATTGTTTTCACATATCCTTACCGGAATTGAAATGGTAAACAGCCATGCAGATGGATATGACAGTGAGGCAGTAAAAATGTTGAAACACTGTATTGCCTCCCACCATGGCAGACCTGAATGGGGTGCCATCACTGTTCCGGCCACGCCAGAGGCAATGCTTTTGCATGAGATTGACATGATTGACTCACAAATGTACCAGTTTGAGGATGCTATCAAAAATGTGAAAGAACCAGGCGGACTTTCCGATAAGATTTTCGGACTTGGAACAAAAGTTTACCGTTCCCTGCTGTAATACACAGGCCCCGAAAACTCCCATTTTCCATGGGAGTTTTTTGTCTGAAAAATTTACCCATGGTTTTCTTTAGCATACTAACAGTATAAAAATTAACTTTTGAAGGAGGTTTTTCATGAAAAAACTAAAACATGTACTAAAATGGTCTTTAATTATCCTGGCAGCTTATTTTATTGTGAATTTTGTCCTGACGGAAAGAAGCGTGGACAAATCCATTGTGTACTGGACATATGTCATCCAGCAGGCAGTACAGGGTGGCGGGGAAAAAGACAGTGCCGCACTGGATGAGGCAACCGTTCTTTATGTTGTGGATGGTGACACGATAGTGGTTGACAACAATGGAAACGAAGAAAAAATCCGCATGATTGGCGTGAACACACCCGAAAGTGTGCATTCCGATGAAAGCAAAAACACACCGGAGGGAAAAGAAGCATCTGATTTTACAAAGACACAGTTAAAGGAGGGGATGACCGTTTACCTCCAGTATGACGAGGAAAAAGAAGACCAGTACGGAAGGATACTTGCGTACATTTGGCTTACGGATGACTGTGATTTGCAAAATTATGATGATTTCTGCAAATACAATTACGGGGCAGTTCTTTTGCAGAACACGCACTGTGAGGCAGTTTATTATGAACCAAACGGAATGTACAAGGACTGGTATGAAAAACTGGACACAACACGCTAAAGAAGAAAAAGACAGGGAAACCTGCCTTTTTTTGTTATGAAAACAAGTCATCATACTAATAAATAAAAGGAGAAACTGCATGAAGAAAAACCTGCATTTAATCACAAAACTTGTATTCGACCCGGAGTATTTCTATCCGGAAAGATTTATTAAAATTAAAACAGGAGATTATGTTTCGAACGGATTAATCGTATCAAATGAAGAAGAAGAACTTGTCGTTGCTGTTATACGCAGAACACTCACAGGAGATGAATATGAAAATGAGCCCTCCACACAAATCATCAGCTCTGAGCAGGTGGCGGACGGAGAAATCGAACTCATCATCCCATCCGTGGAAATAACCAGGAAAGAAATACTGGATAAAATTTATATAACCTTTAAGGAAACATCAGCACTTTTATGTCAGAAAGAACACGAACTTGCTGATAAAAACAAAATTAAACCACAGGATGACATTGATAAAAGAAACAATGACAGGTTATCCGCTTTCCGCCAGATAATAATATCAGCAGGTGAAGAGTAATTTATTAATAAATTTCTTGTTTTTTTAAATAATTATCATTCTATATACAGAGCTATTCACAAAGAAGAAAGGATACAAAGAGAATGGCAATATATTTAAAGGAGGATATCATGAAAACAAGAAAACGAAATGAAACAGTTTCAAACCTGGCAGAACTGGTGGAAACAAACACAAGAATGTCGCTCCGGGAATTTCTCAATCCAAAGCCGGACCCATACATCAAGGATTTATCCCTTGCAGTTGCTTTTGCAAAAGAAAAAATTGCACAGGGTTTGCCAGTATCCATTATCGGTGATTACGATGTGGACGGAGACATGGGAACCGGAATATTAAAACTCTGTATCGAGGAATACACCGGAAAAACACCGTATTTAAGAATTCCAAAACGCCGGGCCGAAGGTTACGGGCTTAATGCCGCAATCATTGACGAAATTGATGAAGGACTCATTATTACAGTTGATAACGGAATTTCCGCGGTTGAGGCAGTGCAGAAAGCAAAGGAGAAAGGGCTTGATGTCATTATTCTGGACCACCATGAAAAACGCGATGACGGAATTATTCCAAATGCTGACATTGTGGTTGACCCGAGTGCAATTCCCGGCTCTGAGTTTACCCATTATTGTGGAGCAGCACTTGCGTACCGTTTTGCAAAAGAACTTGTACCAGACAGTAAAAACCTCGAACATATGCTGGTGATGGCCGGAATCGCAACGGTTGCCGATGTCATGGAACTTGTTGGGGACAACCGACTGATTGTCCAGAAGAGCCTTATGCTTATTAATAAGAGAAAAGTCATGCAGGGACTTAATATTCTGTTGGATGAACTGGGAATCACATATGCAGACGAGGAAACTTACGGCTTTTTAATTGGACCGGTATGCAATGCATCAGGACGTTTGTATGATGACGGACCAATGGATGTTGTGGACCTTGTGACAAGCGACTGTCAGTTTTATAACAGCGCTGAGACGGAAAGACTGGAAAACCTTGCAAAGCTGCTTATTGAGAGAAACTTCGAGAGAAGGGAGCTCGTAAAAAAATCCATGACTATTACGGAAAACATCATTAATGAAAACAATCTTTTCAATGATGACCTGATGGTGGTTTACCATCCGGAGTTTGACGAGGGTATTATAGGGATTATTGCCGGAAAACTTGCAGAAAACTACAGACGCCCTGCAATTGTTTTTACAGACTCCCACAAAGAAGGAATCTTAAAAGGCTCAGGGCGTAATTATGGTGACGTCCACCTAAAAAAAATGCTGGATTATACATCAGGTGTTTTTACAGGGTATGGCGGACATAAGGGAGCTGCAGGGATGAGTATACCCGCAGAGAATCTTCCCCTGCTTAAAAGCAATGCATCAGAATATTTAAAAAACACCGGTTTTTCCTTTGAGGATGACCTTGATACAAGCTTTTATGACCTTGAAATTCCGGAAAGCATGGTTCCCGGCATCATAAAAGAAATGAAAAGATATGCACCGTTCGGACAGGGAAACCCACGTCCTGTTTTTAAGATTGAAAATTATTCCCTTTCACCAAAAGGAAGCGATTTCTTCAAGGTGATTGGAAAAACAAAGGAACATATCAGGTTTTATGGACGGCATACGGATGCCATTGGATTTTATATGGTAAATGATTATGAAAAGGCCGGCAGTCCCAAAGCAATGAATGTAATTGGAAACCTTTCCCAGAATTATTATAAAGGAAAGTTTACGGACCAAATTGAAATTTTAGAATTTGAAGATGTTAATGCTGATAAAAAAACGCAGAAAGATGACATCAGGGATGAACTTGAATCACTATTATGTTTTTGTTAGCTAAAAGGAGGAAAAAGATGAGTAATTACACGGAAATCACAAACCAGGCAGCGGTGGAGAAAATTGACGGGAGAACAATATCGTTTTACCCTAACCTTGAAGTTCCAAAGCCACATGCTTATGGTGAGGGCGTAAAAGGAAAAATTAAAATCACCATCCAGGATTATACACAGGGAAAAGGGGACAATTCCATCTTCTGTAATTTCAACCTGGAATTATCCGATTTTTATTTCCTTTTTGAAAAAGCAAAAATGAGCCATATGCCGGTACCTGTACGCAGAACCAAAATCATGGGAATGAGTGCGGAAAAAGAAGGAAAGTATAAAGGGTTAAGTATCACAACAAAACTGACAGTAAGCCGCGTGGCAACAACATCCAACGGACAGCCAAGAAATTACCCATGGGAAATTACCATCCAGAATGGTTATGCCAAAGCCATGCAGGGGAAGAAAGAAGGGACGTTCTATGAAGGTTCCAATACGTTTGTGATGACAAAAGAAGCTTCCATGAAATTTACGGATGTTGATTTCCTGGAGAAACTCGTAAAGGTTTCAGAATATATTGAAATGTATAAAGATATCATGGTGAAACCTGTTTTTGAAAAAGGCCTTAAGGAATTTTTAAAAACAGAAGAAGAAAGAAAGAGCAGAAACACCTACGCAAAAAACATGAC
>JAZQIL010000290.1:0-6156 GCA_045541055.1 Oscillospiraceae bacterium | reverse complement strand
CTACTCCGAAAATTTCTGCTGTTTCTGCGATTGTGTGTCCTGATTCATGATAGGCTATTGCTGCTTCCCTCAAATCTATACTTTTACTCATAATTCTATTATATCACATCTTCATATCAATTTCAAGTAGGATGACTATAAATGCTGAAATTAGATTCAGATGAAAAATAATCTGTATTTTTATAGACACCTGTATATTTTTTCTGATTGGTATGTTCGTTTTCTTTGTTGCTTTCTTTATACGGAATCAGTCTTTTAGAATTTATATCTTCTACGGATTGAAAGCTATCTTCTGTTGTAGCTTTCATAATTGTATATGCTTTGATGAAGTTTCTGCTTTCATCCTCATGCACATGGTCAAAGTCTGCCCAGTCGCCGTCAAACAAGTAGAAAATGCCATTACTTTCTGTGGTAAATTCGCTATGAAAAATTCCCATACCGAATAATAATGTTAGTCTTGTTTCGATATCAGCAGATTTGAATTGTGTTATTTTAGTCTCATCAAATGCATTATATTTAGTTTGAATCGTCATATCATGCCAATCAGATCTGGTCAGATCTCCTGTATCAAACACATACACAATATTTCCGTCATCATTGCGGTAATAGACTGTAAAATCTGCCGTTCCTGTTGGACAAATAATATATTTTCGGCTATCTACAGTAGCATGGTAGTACATCCCCGACTGATTAAAACGCTTGTAGCCAACATTTGGAATGTACTGGTAATCTTTTCCATCTGTACTTCCTTTCAGGACGACAGAAAACTCATCAATTGCAAGCTGATTGACAGTATAGCGTTCCGCATATTGTTCACGCATTGTTTCAGCTTCTGAAAATTGCTTTTCTGTATGAATTTTGTCCCAATAATCCGTATAGTCATAGGTGTTGAGCTTGACTGTCACCCCCTTATAGGGAGTGTTCAGAAACTTGAAATTCGGTGTTTTATCCGGTTCAGTTGTTTCTTCTGCGAACACTCCCACGAAAGGAATACAAAACATCATCAGCAAACAGAACACTACGATTGTCAGAATGCTTTTTTTCATATACGATTTCTGCATGATTATTCCTCCAATCCTAAAAATTTGCGTTGTTCCAAAGTGAGGAACGCAAGATTTGTGCTGACTTGAGGTTTTGCATTAGATTGGCTCGAAATGGGCGGTCTTGGACGTGTTGGAGTAGGTGCATTAATTGTTGCATAAAGTAAATTTTCTACTTCTGGACGCATATAGTCAGCTCCTACAGCAGTTCTAATTGTCTCAATAACTTCTGGTGTGAGGGTGTCTTTGTAGAAAACACCAGCAATACGAGCATTATTTACTCCGTTAAGGAATGAATCTACCTCCCCAGAATTTAAGCCCGTGAATACAATATAGGTATTGACTTTATTTCCACTACCAGTAAGAAAATCTGTTGTTTTATTTAACTGATCGCTATCAGTATTTTGGAATACCAACAATTTCAAATCTCCATAACTACTATTTCCGTAGAAGCAATTTTTCAATGTGATTGGACAATCACTTAATACAACTGTTCTACATGAATCAAGATGCCACAAGAAATGGTCTTCAATGGTGAGACCATTTTCATTTGCACCAATAACAATCGTTTTTGTATCAATAATTCGTTCGCCAGAGTATTTTCTGCTAAAGATTCCTTTTCCGTTATCAGTGGCTTGTCCAAATCCCAGCAAATGTTCGGTGGTACTTATCGGTGTACTGTTCGTGAGCCGATTCATTTGTGTTTTAAGTGTTGTAATGTCAAGTGAACCACTTTCGTTACTGCCAATAAGTAGCATGGATTGAGGGTCATAATTGTAAGCCTGCCCTGAACCAAATGCTCCGCTTCCAACAAAAGTAACAGATTCCGGTATCTGGAAAATATTATCCGTATCACCGGTTTTCCATGCTCTACTGCCATTAGTGCCCTGATATGCAAAAGCATCATTTTCAATCCGTTTTACTCCGCTTAATGTTAAATCGACAAGTTTATTACTGTCTGCAAACGCATATGCACCAATTTTTCCTTCACCCACCATTGAAATATTTGCAGAAGTCAATCCGCTGTTTCCAAAAGCACGATTACTATTATCAGAATTGATTACTGAAATATTGGTCATTGTGAGAGTGCTTGTATCGTTAGTTGCAAGTGCTGAACCACAGTAACGGAATGCTTGATTTTCAATTGTACAGCCTGTTGGTGTACCAGTAATATCAATAGATGTTAATCCAGTATTATTCAAAAATGCAGATTGTCCGATATTGCTTACTCCTGTAACTTTGAGTGTTTTCATAATCGGTTTATAAGCATTCTCATTTGGATTAAACGCATTTGAACCAATTGTTCCTGTGCCTGCCATATTGATTGTAACACCAGATAACTTTGATTTGAAAAATGTCTTTTCACCAATAGAAGCAATATTATCAATTGTTACATTCGTCCCACTCTCCGTGGATTGCCCACAATTCTCAAACGCATTATTACCAATGGAAGAACCTTCACCGTCACCTGTAATATTGACAACTTCCAAACTTCTATTGTTATAAAATGCATTATTCATGATTGTATGGACATTCTCAATGGTTACTTTTTTGATTTTGGCATAGTTTCCGTCACTACCATTCGTACGTAAAGCATGATGGCCAATTTTTTTACACTTTTTGGAATGTTTAATGATGTAATTGTGCAAGTAGACATATTTTGCTTGTCGTCCCATGTTCTGCAAGCGTTTGTTGCAATACCTACTACTTTTTGTTTTGTAAGCGTTATATTTCCTTCGACATTTCTTTCAACAATAATGTATTCAGGAATATTCAACTCCTGTGTACGAGTGGTATTTGTGATACAATAATCAAGGTTCACATAGCCCATTGCACCATCAGAAAGGGTTGCAACATTCACTATTCTATTTTGGCTGTCAGTTATTTTGGTTAATGTATATTCAGTATTGTTTTTATCAATTTTTGAAACTGTAGCTGGCTTTGTAGCATCTACTTGATTGGAATTAAGCCAGATAATAGGTCCTTTGCAGCTATTGGCTTTATTTGTAGCATCATAAGCATAAATTGCAGTAACATTAGAATCCGGAGCAAAACTGCTAATAGAATCAGCTGTATTTTGTTGTTTTAATAAACCAGATGTATATCTTGTGATTGTTGCTCTATGATCACTTGTTGCGCCACCAACAAAATCGTTGCTACCACCATTGTAATAGAATACACTGTCATCCATATAAACTGTATCATCAGCATAACTGGTAACAGGGGATACTGTTCCACGCTCTGCAAAACGGATACCCATGTGCCAATAATCATTATCGTAGTACGCCAACCTTGTAATCACCACATCAGGTCCACGAGTTAAACCGTCTGAAAGTGTCTTATCCATATCCCAAGTAAAGCCCGTGTTGACTTCCTTGACATTGAGATTTGCAGGAGCATTGGTATTTGTCTGTACAAGTGCTTCATCTGTGAGGTTGCCAGAGTCGTCAATTTGCAATCTGTGTTTTCCGGTATTGTCTTCCAGCAGGCGGAGAGTTGCAATCTGCGGAACGTTAATTTCTACCCATTCATCTTTACGGAGCTGGAGCTGACCTTTTTCATTTGTATATGCTTTGTTTCTTGTGATATAGTTAGCTCTTTCTTCTATAACAGTTCCGTCATCTTGGTAGGGTGAATGGATCGTATAAGAGATATTCGGTAAAGGTGTCCAGACAGACCCGTTTCTTTTTTCTTCCAGTGTGTAAGTGAAATAGGTATTTGCTGCATCAAATTCAGCACCTTGCGGAATTTCTACGCTCTTTTCTGCGGTTACTTTATTTGTTTTCGTAGTATTGACAAAAGTATCCATATCATGGTAAGTCCATTGATAATTGGAATTGAGCCAGTCATCTGTAATGATACCCTCACCAGAACCAGAGGTTCTTTTCAATGCTTCAGCAGTTGCCTCATGCCCTATGAGTGTACCCCATGAAGAATGCGTATGAGCGAGGTCTTCTGTAATTGTGTAACCACTGGAAGCATTGATAAGGACGGGTTCTGAAAAGTAAATCTTTAGATAATAGTCTGAACGACCACTGTCTGACCAGCTTCCTGTACCAGCTTTCTTTTCAATGCTGAATGTGCCGCCTTCACCGACTGTTCCAATATCGTTCGGGTCAACTGTTACAACTCCGGTGCTGCTTACATATGCCGGAACATAATAAATTGGCTTCGTCGGTATTTCACCAGTGATACTGTCTGTAATTTTAAAGGAAATTTGTGCATTATCCTCTGGGGATATATCATCTCTTTCCTCTTTAATGACACGCTTATAAATGACACTTCCATATTTTGTGACAGTATTATTCACATTAAGTACTGTATCAGCAGAAGTACCTGAGAAAGTATTATGCTCGTCACCATCTCCGGCGGATTCGATATAATAGAAAACATCTTCTCCGACAGGAATATATTTCTGTGAAGCCGTTGGAATTGTTTCAGTCACATTGTAGCCAATTTCTGATTTGTCAAGACTTGCACTGTCTGCAATTCCTTTCAGATTGATGATAATTGTATCATTGCCGGTCATTGTAATATTTTCTCCTGATGTAACAGTCTTTATTCCGTCTAGAGTTTTTAATGAAACATAGTTTCCGATATTTGAAACACTGATAGGAGTATTATCTGAAATCTTGTAAAATTCCAGTTTCATCTCCAAATTATTACTTAAAATCGTCTGAGCGGAGGATTCATCAAAACCATTACCGCTGTATTTTTTCTTGACAATGACATAATTCGGGTCACCGTTGATGACTTCTTCTGTTACATAGGAAGTAATATCAGGGAGAATAATTGGCGTGATGCCGTCACCACCTGCAAGACGTTGCATTCCTTCCGGCAATGTACCTGTTTCTTCTACTATAAATTCGTCACCCATATCACCAATTTGTTTAAATGTAATGACTTGGTCTGCTTTAAGGCTAAATGAATAGGATTGCACATTTTTTCGGTCTCCTTAGAATTGAGAACGAGCACTCCCTGAATGCTGGAAATAGAACGATCCACATCAAATGCTTTTCCGTCTCTGCGTTTAAGAGTGAAAGAATATTCTTGATTGTTGTCAATTGTACCTGCAACAACAGTTTTCTGTACCTTTAAATCACGCTTCTTATAGACATCGGCATTGTGGTTGCCTTTTCCGGAATCATCTTGGAATCTGTGATTTTAGTGGCATTATAAGCTTTTTCTGTAGCAAGGGTGAAATCTTTCGGTTTATAATCTCCAGTTAGTTCTCCATCTTCATTAACTATTGGCAAATGGATTGTCACTTTTCCGGTTGCACTGTTATAAGAAGAACCGGCAATTGAACTAGTGCCTGCAATTGGAGTATCAAGGATTTCAGTAATTGTATAGTCATAATCAGCCTGAATATGATCCAATACGATTTTTAATCCTGCTTTTCCATCTTTTGGTACAACGAATTCACCATATTGAGTGGCTGGTGTTGTACTGGTTGCAGGGACATCCACCAATGAAACATTACCCTGATATTTAATAATGTTTTCTCCGTCGTTTTCAGTGTAGGGATTTCCGTCCTCATCAACAAGTTTCCATGTGATAGCTTCACCTGTATCCCAAATTTTATCTTTTGCAGAATCTTCCGGTGTTTTTTCTCCTGCTTCTCTTGAAATCTTAAAGCGGAAAGCTGTTTCTTCCAGCAAATCATCATCTGGGAATTTTACCTCTTTTGTTAAAGCAATTTCCTTGTATTTGTAGACGTTCTCAAATTTTTCAGAAATTTCTTCCGACATCGCCCCTTCTATGGTATTGCTGTAAGTCTGATTGAGCAAAAGCCATTCAGAATGTTCATTTCCGACAGCTTTATATTTTGGTTCATTATTTTCATTTGTGCCGTCTTGTTTAACGTGAGTTCGATGAAAAAAGAATAGAAAAAGCCGCCAAAATCTGTTATAATGAGAATAACGACAGACTCAGAAAACAGAAAGGCGGTTTTTTATATGGAACAAATAGCAATTTTTTTGCGATATAGACGATTTTTGCAAAGATTATGAGGAATATTGTACACATTCTTTATTGATGGATAAAAATGAAGTCGTGCCGAAAACGAAAATGGCACTGAGCGAAATCATGACAATCGTAATCATGTACCATTTAT
>JAZQIL010000289.1:0-10211 GCA_045541055.1 Oscillospiraceae bacterium | reverse complement strand
GTTTCAGCGAGGTCTTTTGCAATTTGTAAATCTTCTGAAACAGCATCTTTTGATTGGATTTTCAGCAGTATCGGGTCATGAATGATTTCTTTTACCATATGTTCCTCCATTATATATTTGCTATTTTCAAGGTTTCCTGTTCTGTGTTTTCTTTTCTGAAAGTAATGCGAACAGTTTCCTCAGCATATCAAGCAGATGCATCAAGCCTTCGCCCGATTTGCCTTTGACAGCAATGTTGATATTTCCAGACAGTCTGTCTGTCGGGTGACCGTTCAGAATAAAATCAATAGTGGTGTTTTACAAGGACATGGCGATTTTTATAAGTGTAGAAAAATTATTCATAAACGTATCATTGATACCCCAACTAATTCTGACAGCACTCTCAATTCTATCAGTATCTAATCCCATTGCAGTTAACACATGACTTGGTTTATAGCTATGTGAGTTGCAAGCAGAACCATTTGAAATACTGCAGTATTGCTTAGTCGCAAGCATTAGTGCTTCAGAATTTACGCCATTAAATGAAATATTTATTGTATTGGGGATACTATATTCTACATCACCATTGATAACATAATCTACTTTTGAAGAATCAAGAAGCTTAATGATTTGCTTCTTTATATGTTGATATTTCAATAGATTTGACTGATATTCAGATAATGCTATTTCACAAGCTTTGCCGAATCCCGCAACAAGTGCAGTTGGAATTGTTCCGGGTCGTATGCCGTGTTCCTGACTTCCGCCATACATGATTGACCTTAAAGGCGGAGACTTAAATTTCTTTTTACGAAGAATTAAAGTACCTATACCTTGTGGACCATACATTTTATGTGCACTCGCTGAGAGAAATGAGTATTTCGCACTTTTCAGTTCGTCAACAAGTTTGCCAAAACTTTGAGCAGCATCAACATGGAAAAATACATCTGTACTTTCAAGTGCCTCTCCTATAATATCAATTGGCTGAATAACACCTGTTTCATTATTTGCGTGCATTACACTTACTAATAATGTATCATCACGCACTTTGCTAAGAACTTCATCGGGATTGATCCTGCCACTTATGTCAGGTTTAATATATGTTACCTCAAAACCTTTTGCTTCAAGAATACTCAAAGGTTCAAGAACTGCTTTATGCTCAATTGCTGTTGTTATAATGTGTTTCTTAGAGACCTGTTCAGCATATTCTTGTAATCCGAGTATTGATATATTATCGCTTTCTGTTGCTCCGCTTGTAAAAAACACTTCATCCTTATTTACATTAAGCAATTTAGCGATACTTCCTCTTGCTTCTTCAACAATTCGTCTTGCTGATTCGCCGAATTGGTGCGTACGGCTGTCTGGATTGCCGTATTTGTTTTGAAAAACATCAATTATCACATTCAACACTCTTGGATCAATTGGTGTTGATGCATTATAATCAAGATAATTGCTCATACTTGCTCCTTTGTCAATGATTTATCAAGTAAATCCTTAATATCCTTAACGAAGTTTGTACCACTTAGATAACCGATTCCTCGTTCTAAGTGTAGTTTGAAGTACTTTGTTATAGTATCATCATTAGTACCGAGATTGTTTTCAATACACCATTCTTTTATTAATGCTTCATATATTTCATGATACTCACCGGCAAAGGTTAGCCATGACATTTCGACATTACTATCTGAATTAATTTCAATATCTGTTGGAATAGTTCCTTCTTTAAGTGAAAAACAAAACGCCCAGCGGCATAATACATTCCAGTTTTGAATACCTGTTTTTCCTTTTAATCTGGATAGCTTATCTTTAGCAGTGTTTGACAGCTTTATTTGTTTAATAATCATTCTGTTACCTCCGCAAAATAGCCTGATTTTATATGAGAACATTTTTTAGATTCATCATATACAAGAGTGAACTCATTACTTACAAAAGGCTTTATGATTTGATAGTATTTGACATCTATTTCGGAGTCAGTAGATAAAATAATGGTTTGCGAGCTTGCATTTGGAAAATAACGCTCTATCAAAGCTTTTCTATGAAGCGAATCTAATCTTGCAAGAGGAGTATCAATGATAACCGGAAGCATTTTATTGGAACACTCTGCTAACGCCCACAGCATTGCAATGACCATTAACTGTTTTTCTCCGGCAGAAAGACTGCTTTTCATTACTTCATTACCATTTACGTCAATATAATGATAATCCAAAGTTTGAGCATCCATTTCTATCCGGTCTATAAGATTCTTTTTGCCAAGAATCTTTTTGTAGCAGGCTGTCATGGTTTCAGCTAAACTTGAGATTTTTTCCTTTTGAAGTTCAATCTTGAATCTAAAAGCGATTTGCTGTGCTGCCAGTGCATATCTTTGAATACGCTGAACATCATCTCCCCGCTCCATTGTAGCTATAACCTTTTCTACGCAGCGATTAAACTCTGTTGTTGCTTTTTGGCATTCACCATTTGCTGCAATTCGTTGTTTTCTCTTAGTTTCAATTTGCACTTCTATCTCTGTTCTCTGAGTTTGCAGCTCACAAATTCGCTTGTAAATACGAGCAATAGCTTTTTCATCAATGTCAACAGATAAGTAATTATCAATCTCATTAATGCGTTTAATTAGTTTTTGTTCATCAGATTTGCTATTAAGGTATTCGTTCTCTGTACGCTCAAGCTGCGAATTCAACAACATCATCAGTTGAGCAAACGCATTCTCTGACAAATCAAAAATACTCTTTACTTCAGATTGTTCAGCTTGTTGTTTTACAAATTTTATAAACTTTTTTATATCCTTAGTTGATGCATTGCCATTGCCAGAATACATTTTAAATATCTGGTCGATTTTTCTCACTGCAAGAGACATTGACTTGTTTTCTTTTTCAACAGAGGATTTTTGCTGAATGTTAGACAGCAATCCTCTAACCATTAATAACGGCAGCTCACCTGCAGCAAAATTATAATAATTTTCTTGAATTCTGCTAACATCAGAGTTTAATGCTATTCTTTCAGAGTATAATTCTTGTGATTGGCTTGCAATTTGACCGCCTTTAGCATTGAATTCTTCTGTTTTTTTATCAAGCTTTTTATTAACACGGCTAAGTTGTTTCTCCAACTCAGCAATTTCATCATCAATCTGTTTTAGTGCATCTTCTTTTTCTTCTTTTATATGTCGAAGATCCTCAACTTGTACACCGTCATAATCTTCAGATTTTTCGTTATCCATTCGCTTTATTATACGGGTGAGGTCGTTTTCCAATAAATCAATCACATTGATACCGAGCAAAGCTTTTATGGAGTTCTTCATCTGAATACTTGTTTCGCCTTCTGCTAATTCGGCAATCTTTTCTCCATCGAAGAAATAGAAATTTGCTAAAGCACTTGGCAAAATACTTTCAACAAACATAGTCCAGTTTTGAGTTAAAAAGGAATCATTGTTGCCATTTTTCTTTACTGAAACCTTGTCTTTTGTATACTTGCTGTTAAGATTCCAGCTTCTATTTACAGTATATATGTTGGTTTCGCTATCTTCCTCTACTGAAAACTCAAGTTCCACAAAACTTTCCATCGTTTCATCAGCAGTATTGGTATGTGCTTTCAGATAATTACCATATGCACCATAAATACTTTCTTGAACAGCAAAAGAGTTCTTCCCGTATAGTGCAAGCAGTATGGCTTCAAGAAAAGTTGTTTTTCCTCGACCATTCATTCCACCAATCAGAACAACAGGCTTATCATTGTTAAAAACAAAAGTATTATCAGAAGCATACACACCAAAATTGTGCATTGTTAGTTTTTTTATTATCATGCTTCATTATCCTCGAATTCTTCATCGCTCTCAGGTAAAATATTGTCAGTAAACTTTGCACCATGTTCTTTTTTGCGTCTAATTCTATCAAAATAGTATTCAGAAGCATCAGCTGCATCTTTATAGAAATTCTTTTTAATAGTACGTTCTATCTGATCAAGGATACCTTTGCGATTGTTCATTAAATTAGATTTACTTTCAATATCTATAAGTGTATACATCATTTCAAATAATAATGTTTCATCATCATTATTTTGGGGTTCACAAATGTGCTGTAACAAATCCCATTCTTTCTTTTTGAATGAAGTTGAAGTATATACAGACTTGTCAGGAAATGGCTTACCCATAACTCTTTCATATATGCCGGGTAATGAATCATCAAATTCATGGTTTTCATTAACCCATATTTTACGTATTTCAATCAATTCCGGAATTGTTATCAGCTCTAAATGGTCAAATCCCTCTGGACCGTGCAGATTGATGTCTATCTGCATTTGAAGTAGTTTTTCAAGCCACATTTCTCTTGTAGCTTTAGTATATGGTCCGTAGTTTAATCTACCATTATATCCTTGGAGATAACCGCCTCGTCTCCTAAAATCACGCCTTGACTTATCAGTAGCCTCATCACCAATTTCATTTCTGAATTCCAAAAGCGGTGTCATCCATTCCTTTTCAGAATCATTGGCTATCATAGCTTCCATTGATTTATCTTGTTCAACCATAGTGCATACCCAGCAGCCAAAGCGGCTTCTCCCACAACTTGGCAAACCAGCCTCGACCATTAACGGACACTCACCATCAGCAGTTGCACCACGATACATTGTCAATAAATCATTATTATTATATCCCCAAGGATTTTTATATTGCATCAAAAAAAGCCATACATCATTGTTATTCCAATCTTCCAAAGGAGAGAAAACCAATTCGTTGGCGAGAGTTGGATTAGGACTTAGTAATTCTCTTACACGCAATTTTTCATAATGAGCCATTGTTTTGGCTCTATTTGCACTTTCAGCCTTGCGTGTACCTAATACAAGTATGATTTCACCGTGTTTGGCAATACAGCTTTTTATGAAATCATTAACCGGACGGATTTTCAATCTGTCAGTACACCATCGAAAACGTTTTCTCGGAAACGGGTATCCTCTGCCAATCAAATTTACCCAAAACGTATTATCAGTTTTAGGTGTTAATCTGTGGGTTATAAAAGGTAACTTTTGTTCAGCGGCAGCCTGCTCCATACACTTTAGTGAATCCTGAGCCCATTTAGCAACCACTGGAGATTCAACCATAGTATCTGTATTGATAATATGAATTGTCTTGTGCCTTTGTTCTTCTGGCAAATCTTTTATTGAAAGCCAAACTAATTGCAAAGCCGCAGTGCTGTCTTTACCGCCCGAATATCCGATAACCCACGGAATTTCATCTGCAAGATAGAGGTTTTGCACTGTGTTTTGCATTTTGACTATTATTTCTTTAGTAATCGTTGTTTCACTCATATTGATAAACTCCTATACTAACAACGAGGTAATTTCATAATCTCGTCTAAGGTATTATTATTTGGTAGGGATCTTACATATTTTTGTCCGTTCATGGAACAAACGGGTATAAGATACGACATACTATTATTCACAAATATTCGCCTATGCGAATTTTCTATCAACATATCATACAGTTTTTCAATTTTATATTCCTCTATTCGTCCTGATTCATTTTCGATATAAAAACTTATTATGTCTTTTGGATTATTGGAATTTGGAGTTTCATTTTTCATCATAATTTTTATTGCTCGCATAAAGCCCTCCTACTCACAATCAAGTAAACGGATATTCTATTTTTTTAAGAATTTTTCACTTTT
This sequence comes from Oscillospiraceae bacterium, assembly GCA_045541055.1. Classification (GTDB taxonomy): domain Bacteria; phylum Bacillota; class Clostridia; order Oscillospirales; family Ruminococcaceae; genus UBA3855. Next base: position 4,581 of record JAZQIL010000289.1, on the reverse strand, counting down.
TTTCTCCATATCAGTTAGTGATATACCCAACAATTCCTTGATTCTATTAGCAATCAACATAACAGCCTTTTCTCCTGTATTTACTTTTCCATTATCCCGAATAGCACGTCCATTCCAATCTGTATGATTGTCTCTTGACCAGTCAATCGTTCTCAATTTTGATAACTGAGAGGACATATCAATTTCACGGTGCGTATAATAATAGTTGCCAATACGTCCTAATGCAAGCAATGTTATATTTAAACACAGAATATAACCTTTTTTTAAATCAGCTTTAGATAGTTCTTTGTTAAGTAATTCCTGCCATTCAATTATATTATTGACTATGGTAGTCCAAAAATTTACCAAGAATTCCTTATCGCCATCTTGAATGCTGCCATGCAAGATATTTTTATTTGCTTTATAAATGTTTGTTAATGTAAATAGCTTTGATGAGTTTTTTCCAAGATTATCTTTCTCTTTATCAGTATACTTTTGGAAAAATGGTATTTCAGCTATTACTTGCTTTGTAATAACAGCAAATTCATCTCTGGAGTCATAAAGTGTAGAAAGAGAATTTGAAGTGCGAACAGCGTGTTTGTTTAAATCCGTAAACATCTGCTGGCTACGCTCCAATCCTTTATCTTCAAAGAATACTACCGAGATTGTTTCATCGCCAAGAGAAGGATCATCCTTTAGAGCTTCCTCTATAGCAGTTTTTCTATGTTGCCCATCATTAATTAAGAAGGTGTTCTCCATGTCGATTTCCAATATTCCTATATCTTCGCCTTCTTTATAGGGAATAAACAAAAATTCTCCATCGATAGAGGCTGATAAGGCTGAAAACACATAATTATTACGATTATTCAGAATATAATTCTTGATAGTTGGAATTCTGGATTCATTTAATCGGCGTTGTGCACGATATTCCGGACTAACATACTCTGTATCAGTTACAAATAGTTTTGATAAAAATTTTAGTGGCACCATGACCACATAGTATTCCCTACCTGCTTGGATACCTTTAACAGCAGGAAGTTTATATGAAAAGTTCACAAGATTCCTCCCAAAACAAAAATAGTATACTTAAGTACATCTCTATACATACTTAAGTATACTACAAAATCAGAAAAAAGTCAAGTGGTTATAAAAAATAGTATTGTTATTGTTTATTTTCTTCAAAAATTTCCCAGAATGCACGGTCTTTTATATAGAAAGGCGTAGCAGAATCGCCAAGTTTTACCAAACTACGATGCTTGGAGAGCTTCTTAATGGATGAGAACAGCTCGTCCTCGGAAGCTTTGTTATCTGTGTTAAATAAATTCTTGACATCTTTTGACGAGAGATCATCAACTTTGTGAACAATCCAAGAGAGAATGTACTTTGAGAAATCATCTTGTTGCGTATCAAAATGCTTAAGAAACTGAGTTGATAGGATTGTACCCACCCCAAACTCTCGTCCTTCTTTAAGTATCTTTCTTATAGAGGAGAAACCATGCTTGAGGAAGTTATCCGCTTCATCCACAAGAATAAATTTCCTAAGCTGACGAAGGTTTCCGTCAATCATACTATGACCATTTACTTGCATTTGAGAATAGAACAAATCAAGGGTTATTGCGACTACAAGATTTTGAATAGATGGATCATATCCCTGCAGATTGATGACAGTAACGCCGTTGATCAGATCGTATAATGGCATTGTTTTGTTCGGATCGGTTTCAAATATCTCGAAATCAACCAATTCTGTTAATGCAGAATAAAGGCTGTCTTCCTTAAAAGCCTCACTCGTTTGAAATGCTTTAAATACATCCATTAGCACGGGCGGTGTCTTAGTCCAGGTTGACCGGTCTGCTTTATCAATCCCTCTCAAAGTGTAAGCCTGCATGATACTGTCACGCAACGTAGCTCTTTGCTTTTCGCCTAAATTATACGCTGTTGCTAATGTTTCTCTAAATGTGCTTGCAATGTGCATTGGCAGCATTGGCTTAGATTCCGGTGTGACAGTAATGGAGAACGGATTAAACGGGAGATGATAAAGATCATAGACCTTTGCATTGACTGCATCAACAAAATCCTGCTTATTTTTATTATAATCTCCCTTATAATCAAAAATGAGTATGCCAAGAGGTTCATTTCCAAGATTATTTTTTTGCTCTTGAATCAACTGGAGTATAATTGACTTAGTGAACTGCGTTTTTCCTGTTCCCATTGTGCCAATTATGCCAGTATTAGGATGCATAACCTTTTCGGTATCGTTAGGATACCAATAGATTGGCTTACCGTCATTAATACCGTGACCAAACAAAATCTTCATTCCATCTTTTGATTTTTCTGGGATAGCAGGAGTTGCTTGTGGTTCTATACTCTCCTGTACAGCTTCATCATAACTTTGAACAGTTTCATCTACGGAAGGCTGTCTATCCGAAAGAATCTGTCCATTATCAAACTGACCAGCATCTTCTGTTACCTTGACTTCAGGAATAGTATGCTGTGCCTTGAATAAATGCCCAGCAATATCCTGCATATTTTGTAATGTAGTAATAATGTCGTCCACGGACTTAGTCAGATAATTGATACCATCATCTCGAAGGAATTTTATTATAGTTACTTCACTTTTTGTAACTTCACGCATAAATGCCCCATCTTTGAAAGTAATAATAATTCCATCGCCAATTTCGTCACGCAAGGAATCAGAAATAATAAAATCGTCGTTCAGAAGTTTTCCACGAACGTCAGTATTGACGATTTTTTCCCAGTCCTGACTACTCCAAACATTATAAAGGTTCAATTTCTCTGCACTTATTACAGCTAACTGTGCAATAAAGTTTCTGTAAAATTTGTATTGTAAAGAGTTTTCACCATTTGAGTTGGTAAGTTTTGTATCAAAAATTTCTTTAGTACGTTTAATTTGCTCCGTTGCCTTTGTAATTTCATCAGCGTTTTTATATCCGATTTTTACTTCAAGAGGATAAATGTGAACGTACACTTTTTCCTCTCTTACTTCCACACCAAACAGCAGCAAATCATCACTTGTAGCTCCAAAACTGTATCCGAGATTTTTAGCTGAAAACAAACCGCCATTTTGTGATAGACCGACTGCACCTGAAACACGCAGAATTTCCTCTAATGCTATCGGAATCCATATGATGTTGTCACTATAGAAGAAAGCAAGTGCGAGTTTTATCGCAGACTGAATGCTTATTTTTTCCTTGCGGAAATTATCAGATGATGAAATAAGCTTTAACAGCCAATCTCCGTTGACTGCGTTAAACATATCTATCATGGAACGGATATTACTCAAATCACCAGCCGGAAGCGAATTTTCAACGAGGTATTCTCTCAAAATATTAGCATACTGCTCCGTTTTTCGTGTGACGGTAATTGCATCGTATCCACTTGAGGTTGTATGTTGATCACTATAATGAATAATCATAATGTCTTTATCAGCGTTTTTGAAGAAATTGAGATCAACTTTAGGATCAATAAATACAACCCAGTTGGAAGAATCGTATGTTTTTTCAATTGTCTCGGTTTCTTTTTCATCAATGAATGTGCAGAGAACATTATTTGGAATATACGGATTACTTTGACTAAAAACATACATAGCCGAATTGTACATATTTGAAAGAGAGATTAAGTCCGTTTCATCGTTGATATTAAACTTTGAGCCGTATCCGGTTCGATAGGAATGGCTCTGTCCATAATATGTTGATGAAACACCGGAAACCAACCCATGAAGCATAGTTCCGGAGCGAATGTCGTTGTGATTTGAGAAACCCTCATTTGTTTTTTGATCCATTTCAATAAACGCAAGGTGACAATAATCATATGTTGCATCAGATAGGTCTTTACTGTAGAACTTGATTTTAGAAACGAGACAATTTACCAATTCACTAACCATAAGACGGCTTTTATCGTATCTAAGCTCCAATTTGTCGATAAATTTCCTCAGTAAATGCTTGTGAGCAAGGCATTCAAATACACTATGAACCCTGTTATCGTTATAAACATTAACAATAATCGTCAGCATAGAATCAGGGGATTTCTCTTGGCTATACTGATTAAGGAAGTATAGAATTATACCTTTGAACAGATTATGGCAATCGCCCATATTCACAGCGTTAATGATAATCTTATTACCACCAACAGAATCAAATAAGTACCCGAAATGATAATAGAATTCTGTAATTTTTTCTTTAACGATTACAGAAACAAAATCCCTTGATCCATTGTTTTTCTTGGCATTAGCCTTATAATAATAAGTCCATTGAGGAGAATGCTTTTGTTCCAAGATTCGATACAGCTCACCATCATTGTTACGCACTATTGGCAAAAGATTATCAGAACAAAGCTTCTTTAGAATATCATCTCTGATCTCGATAGTCATATCACTTGCCGCTTTTGTCAACGCAATTTGATATGCAACATTTATTGGATGAAATGGTGAATAAGCAATTATATTCTTCTCAGGATAGCACACGACACCAATCCTAAGAATATCTTGTTGTGATTTAGTGAGTGGTTTGTTTTCTTCAAAACCTGAAAAAGCTGAACAAACAGCATTCAGGTAGACGGAGGCTAATTTTATAAATTCATCATCAT
>JAZQIL010000288.1:0-3545 GCA_045541055.1 Oscillospiraceae bacterium | reverse complement strand
CAATTTATGAGGTTCTCCCGAAACTTATCGAATTATGGGGCTTGAACACGCAGTCAATGGCGGAATCTAAAAAAAAGCTCGTCCAGTTGACAGAGAAATGACAACTCCGTTATTTCTGCTCCGGTGTAAGCAGTTAGGCTTGTCAATGCAGGAGCTTGAACTGCTTACCATCGGGCTTATCGATGATATGTTCATCGAAAAAGAAAACGATGATTTCGATTACCCGTCACTTGCAACTCAGGAAGATTTCAATTTATTTTAACTTGACTTAAATTTGTTTTTATGTTATAATAAATCCATAAATGGGAATTTAAACTATAGGTGAGTTTTAACTATGATAATAACAATTTCTGACATGATTTTTCAGGCTCAAAATGAAAGTAACCCAGCATTTGGTGTGGATACTTTAAAATTATCCAAAAAGCCTCTTTATAATTCTGAAGAAAATGACATCCATAGACTTTACCGATATGTGATGGAAATAAATCCTTATGAAAAATTACCTTTAGAAAAAATCAACAATTATAATATCGGATTTGAATTGAGTAAATCTCACTTCAATCCCACACTGCGACCTTTTATGCACAATTATTTTATAGACTTTTCTTGGTTTGATTTTGAAAATAGTAGTTTTCCTGAATTAAGATATTTTCAAGAAGTGCTGTTCCATATTATGATGTATTTTAATAGTACACCTTGTTTTCAAACATCCTTATTGGGATATTTGTGTTTATTAGCATCTGAACAACTGCCTTATGAGGAAACTTGCTTTCATAATTTTTTTCTTATTGACCATTCCGAGTCACCTGTTACAACAAATGCAATACGACATTTTCAACTTGATATAAAAAAACAAAACGTCAGATTTATTTTTAAAGATTATAATATGTCTTTATCTGACACTTTTAAGGTATTGATAGGTAAAAATGATTTTATTGAGTTTCTCAAACAAAAACATAGCATAATTAAAATAGAGAAAGCTAATAATGCTATTTTTTCAGTATTATCTAATCTGTAAATACTCATTTATTAAAATAATTGAATATAAAACAAAGCAGTCTTTCAGGGCTGCTTTTTTCATGCCCTGATTTGGAGGTGAAAGCATATGGCAACCAGAATCCGTGGAATTACCGTTGAAATCGGCGGTGATACGACTAAATTATCGAAAGCTCTCGAAGGTGTCAACAAGGACATCAAAGGAACACAGTCCCAGTTGAAAGACGTGGAGCGACTGCTGAAACTTGACCCGACAAATACAGAACTGCTTTCTCAGAAACAGAGGCTTCTTGCTGATGCTGTCACCTCTACAAGCGACAAACTGCAAACACTCAAAACTGCAAGCGAACAGGCAGCACAAACTAAAGATAACTATGATGATTGGAAAGCAAAATTTGACCCTATCAAGCAGAAAATCGGTGAAACGGAAACCAAACTGCATGACCTCAAAGAACAATCCAAAACAGCTGATGAACAGCTTGCAAAAGGCGAAATTTCGCAGGAAAAGTATGACCAACTGCAAAGTGAAATCAAATCGACATCTGACGAATTAAAGGCTTTGAAGCAGTCTGCAAAAGATGTCTCTGATGAATTTGGTAATCCAATCTCTCCTGAACAGTATGATGCCTTACAGCGTGAAATTATCGAAACAGAGCAGGAGTTACAGAATTTACAGCAGGAAGCAAATAATTCCAGTGTGGCTCTTTCCAAAATGTCTGCTATTGGTGAAAAAATGCAGGAAGTCGGTGATAAAATCTCCGGTGTTGGCGAAAAGCTGATGCCTGTCACTGGTGCTGTCGCAGGTCTGGGAACACTCGCTGTCAAGACTGGTGCAGAATTTGATGCCGAAATGTCCAAAGTCGGAGCGATTTCCGGCAAAGTCGCTGATGAAGATTTGCCCGCTATCGTGGAAAGTGCCGAAGAAATGGGACTTGCATTTGAAGAGGGTGCAGACTCCACTGAAACGGCAATGAACATCATCCGTGCAAAAGCCCGTGAAATGGGCAGTCAGACGAAATACTCCGCAAGTGAAGCAGGGCAAGCATTTGAGTATATGGCAATGGCTGGCTGGAAAGCTGATGACATGATTAACGGCATCGAGGGCATTATGAATCTGGCGGCGGCTTCCGGTGAAGAACTCGCTACCACTTCCGATATTGTGACTGATGCACTCACAGCTCTCGGAATGTCAGCACAGGAATCAGGACATTTTGCTGATGTGCTGGCGGCGGCATCTTCCAACGCAAACACGAATGTAGGCATCTTAGGCGAATCTTTCAAGTATTGTGCTCCCCTTGCAGGTGCAATGGATGCATCTGCGGAGGATTTGGCAATTGCACTCGGCTTGATGGCAAACAGCGGTATCAAGGGCAGTCAAGCCGGAAATTCGCTGAAAAACGCCCTTCTCAATTTAGCAGACCCTACTGATGAACAAGCATCGGCAATGAGAGCATTAGGACTTGCTACTACCGAAACCGTCAATGTTATCGACCAAGCCGAAATTGACAAAGCACAGGCAAAAGTCGAAAGCAAGACGCTGGATTTGGAGAAAGCCCAGATTGCCTACAATAAGGCTCTTGAAAAATACAGCACCGATTCCACTCAGGTACAGACAGCTACTGCCAACGTGGAAAAAGCCCAAATCAATCTGAATGATGCCATTGCAAAATACGGTGCAGATTCTTCACAGGCTCAGACAGCGACCATCAATCTTGAACAGGCACAAAATAAATTAAACCTTGTCATGTCGCAGACCGGAGAAAATTCTCCGGAAGTACAGACAGCACTCATCAATCTGCAAAAGGCTGAGAACAATCTGACCGATGCTCAGAACTCTCTCACCAAAGCACAGGAAGGCACGATTGAAACAGTTAGCACAGGTGAAACCGCCTTTGCAAATGCAGACGGCAGTGTAAAATCCTTGAAAGAAATTATGGATGCCTTACGTGAAACATTAGGCAATGTTGATGTAGATTTAGTCGATTCTGAGGGAAATGTTCGTGAATATGAAGACATTATTTCAGATTTGGAACAGTCAGAAGAGGGCTTGACACAAGCGGAACAGATTAGAAACGCAGCTACTATTTTTGGTTCAAGAAATCTTGCTGGTATGCTTGCGATTATCAATGCAAGTACGGAAGATTATGACGATTTGACAGAAGCCATCTACGGCTGTGAAGGAACTGCCCAGAACATGGCGGAAACCATGCAGGATAATCTGCAAGGTCAGTTGACAATTTTGAAGTCACAGCTTGAGGAATTGGCTATCAGTTTCAGTGAAATTCTGATGCCGACAATCCGTGCGATTGTGTCTAAAATTCAGGCTTTTGCGGATAAATTAAATTCTTTGTCGCCTGAAATGAAGGAAACTATCATCAAAATTGGCTTAATTGTGGCGGCGATAGGACCTGCACTGCTTGTCATTGGCAAGGTCATCAGCACAGTCGGAACGATTCTGACGATTATTCCAAAAATTGTAAACGCTATCAATATGGTGAAAACGGCTATGTCTGCCATGAATCTGACGTTCCTGACGAATCCTGTATTCC
>JAZQIL010000287.1:0-141160 GCA_045541055.1 Oscillospiraceae bacterium | reverse complement strand
CCTCAGAATTAAAAGATATTCAAAATCATCAGGAACATGCTGTGATTACAGAATTAGCAGGCTATTCATTTCATGAGAGTATGCATGGTGTAAATAAAATTATTACTGTCTGCTGTGGTATCGGCAAAGTCAATGCTGCTGTCTGCACGCAGATTTTAATTGATGTCTTTAAAGCAGAACAGATTATTAACACGGGTATCGCCGGAGGTATGAAAGCTGGTATTAAAGTGCTTGAAATCGTTATTTCTTCCAGTGTTCTCCATCACGATTTAGATGCACACTTTTTAGCAGATTATCCCCCTTGTCACGCTGAATTTGAAGCGGATAAAGCTTTACAGGATTTAGCAAAGTCCGTTTGTCAGGAAATGAATATTATTTCCCATTCCGGAAAAATCGTTTCAGGAGATGCTTTTATCACAGATTCTGAAATTAAAAAGAATTTAATTCAAAAATATGACCCTTGCGCTGTTGATATGGAAACTGCCGCTGTCGGTCAGACCGCTTGGAGAAATGAAATTCCTTTTGTCAGCGTGAGATGTATTTCAGACTTAGCAGACGATGAGGGCGCAATGAGCTTTGATGAATTTGAAGTCTTAGCCGCTCAGAGAGTCGCCGAAATCGTTATGACGATGTGCGAACGGGAATGAAAAAAATCATTTCATTTCAGGATTTCGCCGGAATTGACTTCGGAGAGGGTGAAATGCAGTATCATGAAGGCTATGCTTTATATGTTGTCTGGCGGTCTGGAATCCGCCTAATAGTAACAAGCACAATCTATCAGGCTTATTTGACAATTTATAAAAAAGATACCCTCCTGCATACAATGCACTCCCATTCAAAAGCTGAATTTCTTTCTTATGTCAGAAATGAAGTCAGAGACATTAACGCAGGAAAATTCCAGAATAAAAAATCCCTCAAAGAACAGGCTTTTCAAATCGTTCAGGAACGAAATCTCACCAGTTATATGAACAATACAAAATGGTATCAATTACTAAAAATGATTCATGAAAATCTGCCGTTCCGTCCGCCTTATGTCTATAAATTATTATCTGATGCGCCAGATAGAGAAGATATTCAGCCTTTTAAAAATCTTCCTCAAAGACCTCAATGCTGGTGCGGTGAATGCTTTAACTTTTATAGATTCTATGAAGTCGAATATGTCAGAATTTCACCAAAATATGCCGTCAATCACGGCGGATTACTGGTTGAAAACCTCGAAATCTTTGACGAAACACAAGAATTGATTCAGGAACTTGAAAAGGCACATATCCCCTTTAAAAGACAAAATCAAGAAATTATCATTTACGGATATAAGGGAAGCAAGTAACCGCTTCCCTTTTTTATTTAAAAGGCGTTGTATCGTATTTGTCTTTCAGCTTTTTCAAAGCCTTCTTTTCAAGTCTGGAAACATAAGAACGAGAAATATTTAATTTTTCGGCAACTTCTTTCTGTGTCAGTGGAATATGATTGTATAAGCCATAACGTTGAATCATGATTTCTAATTCCCTTTCATCAAGGCATTCATGCAGAAAATCATATAACTGCTTGGAATGTATCGAATATTCTACCTGTTCTTCCAGATTTGTACCATCTTCCAGCGTATCCATTAAAGTGAGTGTATTTCCGTCTTTATCTGTCATTGTGGGTTCATTCATATGCAAATCTGTTAAATGTTTCTTCAACGCTCTGAAATGCATTAAAATTTCATTCTCTACACATCGGCTGGCATATGTACTGAATTTTGTGTTTTTATGATAATCAAACGTATCTACTGCTTTAATTAACCCGAATGTTCCGATTGAAATCAATTCTTCCTGTTCTTCACTGCCATGATATTTTTTCACAATATGCGCCACTAACCGGAGATTATGTTCAATCAGTTTATGACGGGCTTTCTGGTCGTGATGCTCCATCGCCTGAAAACATTTCAATTCTTCCTCCGGTGTGAGCGGTCTTGGAAATAAATTCGGCGAATCAGCGTGAAGCACCCATAAAAATAATCGGCTTAATACAGCTAACCACATTCTTCTACACCTCTTATTTAAAATATACTGTTACTAATGTATGCTTGAAGGCTTTTCCGTGTGCCAACTTTAAAAAATCCAGACGGAAATGCAAAAATCCTCTTGACAAATTGCAAAATCTATGTTATAGTATAATATGCAAGTACAATTGTTTTTTGTACACGGACGATTTGACACATAGGGAGGTCTTTTGTGTGGAACATCAGCTGATTGTTGTAGATGCGTCTGTTCTGCCGGATGTTGTGCATAAAGTTCTGGAGGTTAAGAAGCTGTTAGCAAATTGTGAAGAAAAAAGTTCCGCTGCTGCCTGCAAGCGTGTCGGTATCTCCAGAAGCGCATATTATAAGTATAAGGACTGTGTATTTTCTTACGAAGACAAGCTGACACAGAGAATTATCAATTTACATGCAATACTCCGTGATAAAGCCGGAGTACTTTCCAGTGTATTGTCTGCGCTTTACGATTTGGAAGCCAATATCCTGACAGTGAATCAAAATATTCCTGTAGATGGAGTAGCGGCTGTGACGTTTTCAATCCGGCTTGAAAGTGATTTTGACTCTCCTGTCACGCTTCAGGAACATCTTATGCAAGTAGAAGGAGTTGTCAGTGTCAAGATTTTATCCGGAGAATAACATAATTTAACAGGAGGAAATAATTTAAAATGGAAAAGTTAGCAGTACTGGGCTGTGGTGTTGTCGGCTCAGGTGTAGTGGAATTATTTGAGAAAAATAAAGAACTCATTCAGAAACGATGCGGTAAAAAAGTAGAAATGGGTTATATTTTAGATTTACGGGATTTCCCTGACAGACCGTATGCAGATAAGCTTGTCAAAGATATTTCCGTGATTCTGAATGACCCTGATGTCACTGTAGTTGCAGAATGTATGGGCGGTATTGACCCTGCATTTGATTTCGTGAAATCCTGTCTGGAAGCTGGTAAAAGTGTTGCAACTTCCAATAAGGAGTTAGTCGCTGCAAAGGGTGATATTTTACTCAAAAAAGCAAAAGAACATCATTGTAATTTCTTCTTTGAAGCAAGTGTTGGCGGTGCAATTCCGATTATCAGACCTCTGCACAAGTGCCTTGCTGCAAATGAATTTTCTGCTATTGCAGGTATTTTAAACGGTACAACTAACTTTATCCTGAATAAAATGATTAAAGAAAATATGGATTTCTCTGCTGCGCTGGCATTAGCTCAGGAAAAAGGCTATGCTGAAAAAGACCCTACCGCCGATGTAGAAGGCTTTGATGCTTGCCGTAAAATCTGCATTTTATCTTCTTTGGCATTCGGAAAGCATGTGTATCCGGAATCTGTTTATACCAAAGGTATCCGTGAAGTAGAACTCAAAGATACAAAACTTTGCGGTCAGTTAGGCTATGCAATTAAGCTTATCGCAAGAGTACAGAAACTTGAAAATGGTAAAATTTTACCAGCTGTTATGCCGATGGCTGTAGAAGAAGATAATTTACTTTCACAGGTAAATGGTGTTTATAATGCTGTTATGGTTCGTGGTGACGGCATCGGAAAAGCAATGTTCTATGGACGTGGAGCAGGCAAATTCCCGACTGCAAGTGCAGTTCTTGGCGATATGATTGAAGAATTACAGCTTGACCATACAATTCCCTCCCAAACTTGGGAAAATGTACATGATAATGATTTCATTGAAAATTTTGCTTCCTTCTCTGCAAAGTATTACCTGCGTACTTCCTCCGCTGATGTAGCTACTTTAAACGAAATTTTCGGTCAGATTCAGGAAAAGACGATTTCCACAGAAGAAGAAGAAACTGTATTCTTAACAGAAAATCCTCTCAGCGAACTGGAACTTGATACTGCTGTCAAGGCCTTAGCACAGAAAGGTGTACAAGTTCTGGCACAGTATCCGATTCTGGAATCTTAAATTTTTAGCAAATTATCATAAAGCAGAGCTGGCTTCAGCTCTGCTTTTTTGTGTAAAGTCATGAATTTATAGTTTGCTATTGACAAATCTCTTCAAAAATAGTAAACTTAATATGACAGTTCTTTTTTATTGACTATGCATAAAAGAGAATTATTTTTTTCCGGAAAGAGGTGATTTTATGAAAACCTCAGAATTGCAGGAGCTTTTGCTTGCCACCATGCCCCAGTGGCATTACTGGATTGATAAGCCCTTTAAAACGCTTCTGGACGACAGTGTCAGCTTAGGCATGTATTATTGCATTCAGCTTCTGAAAGAACACAGCGAATCTTTAACCATGTCCGAACTCGCCCGCATGACACACAGCCCTAAACAACAAATCACAAAAACCGTTGACCGCTTGACAGAATGTAATTTTGCAGAACGTGTTTCCGACCCCAACGACAGACGCATTGTCCGCTTAAAGCTTACTCCGGAAGGAAAAGCTTATACAGAACACTTCCTCTCTGAAAAAGCAGGCTATTATCAGACACTGTTCGAGGAAATGCCCCCAGAAGAACGGGAAAATTTTTATCAGGCTCTTTCTGTGATGCATGAATGCTTCTGCAATATGTTCCAAAGAAAAAAATTACAGGGAAAATCTGATAAAGATACTCCCAAAAACAATTAAGAAAGGACGAAATCAAATGCAAGTACTCAAACGACTGCTTTCCTGTATACGAGAGTATAAGCCAGCAACGATTTTCACACTGGTGTTTATTCTGGGGGAAGCAGTCATTGAAACGCTCCTGCCGTTTATCACGGCCAATCTGGTGACGGAAATTAAAAATGAATCCCCCATCAATGATATCTTGCGCACTGGTATTATTTTAACAATTTTAGCAATACTTTCCATGATGTGCGGAGGAACTGCCGGCTTCACTGCTTCCAAAGCGGCTACCGGTCTTTCTAAAAATTTAAGACATGATATGTTTGAAAGAATCCAGCAATATTCTTTTGAAAATATTGATAAATTTTCCTCCTCTTCACTGGTGACCAGAATGACCACTGATATCACTAATGTACAAATGGCATTCATGATGATTATCCGCATGGGACTGAGAAGCCCTTTAATGTTTATCTTCTCCACATGTATGGCATTCTATATGGGCGGTAAATTAGCAATGGCTTTTGTCATTGTCATTCCAATTCTTGGCATAGGCTTAGGACTTATCGGAAAATATGCAATGCCTGCCTTCCGGAGAGTCTTTAAAAAATACGACAAACTGAACGAATCTATTGAAGAAAATGTTCGTGGTATGCGTGTTGTCAAAGGCTTCGCCCGTGAAGAACATGAAAAGAAAAAATTTGATATCGCTGCTGAAGATATCCGGAAAGATTTCACGAAAGCAGAACAGATTATTGCAATGAATGCGCCTTTAATGCAAATCTGTATGTATTTTGACATGGTCTTTATTTTATACGTTGGTTCAAGAATGGCAATTATTGACCAGACTATTGATATCGGTCAGATTTCTGCTATGATTACTTACGGCGTGCAAATTTTAATGTCTTTAATGTTCCTGTCTATGATTTATGTCATGGTCACGATGTCCGCAGAATCTGCAAAACGTATCTGTGAAGTATTAGACGAAGAACCGGCTTTAAAAGATTCTGAACAGGCTTTAACACTTGTAACAGATGGTTCTGTTGATTTTGAAAATGTCAGCTTTAAATATTCCGCTCAGGCTAAAAAATTCGCTCTGGCAGATATTAACCTGCATATTTCCTCTGGGCAGACAATCGGCATTATTGGCGGTACAGGCTCTAGTAAATCGACTTTAGTACAGTTAATTCCAAGGCTTTACGATGTCACAGAAGGTTCTGTTCGGGTCGGCGGTGTAGATGTCCGCAGTTATGATAAAACTGCTCTCCGTGATGCTGTTGCAATGGTGCTTCAGAAAAATGTTTTATTTTCCGGCACTATCCGTGAAAATTTACGCTGGGGCAATGCGGAAGCAACCGATGAGGAAATTCAGGAAGCTTGCCGTTTAGCACAGGCAGATGAATTCATTCAGTCCTTCCCTGACAAATATGATACCCATATTGAACAAGGTGGCACAAACGTTTCCGGCGGTCAGAAACAAAGACTTTGTATTGCAAGAGCATTGCTGAAAAAACCGAAAATTTTAATTCTAGATGACTCCACCAGCGCAGTCGATACAAAAACAGATGCTTTCATTCGTCAAGGTTTCTGTGAATTTATCCCCGAAACAACTAAAATTATTATTGCACAAAGAATTTCTTCCGTACAGGACGCTGACCAGATTATTGTACTGGATAACGGCACTATCAGCGCAATCGGTACACATGAGGAATTATTAAAATCAAATCATATCTACCGTGAAGTATATGAACAGCAGACGAACGGAGGCGAGGAATAATGCCAAATCAAAGACCAAAACCCAAAAAAGGCGTATTTTCACGCCTGATGAAAATGCTGTTTGAATTCTATCCGAAATTAGTCCCCCTGACAATCGGCTGTATTATCTTTTCTTCTATTGCCGCTTCCATTCCGGATATGTACATTCAAAAAGTAATTAAAATTATTGTACTGGCATTAAGCGAAAACTGGGGCTGGGAAAAAGCTGGGGAAAAAATTATTCCTATGATGATGTTCTTAGTTGTCCTGTATCTGATTTCTACAGTAGCAATTACAGTTTATTCTCAGTTAATGGCAGTCATTACACAAGGTTTCTTAAATAAAATGCGTCAGGCAATGTTTAAGAAAATGCAGAATCTTCCTGTCAAATACTTCGATACACATAAACACGGCGATATTATGAGCTATTACACGAATGATATTGATACACTTCGTCAGCTGATTTCCCAAGGCCTTCCGACAGTCCTCAGAGCTGGTACAGTTGTGATTGCAGTATTTTTCATCATGATGTACTACAGCTTCTGGATGACGCTTTTAACAGTTGTCGGTGTTATTGCAATGATGATTGCTTCCAGAATCATGGGCGGCGGCAGTGCAAAATATTTCATTCGACAGCAAAAATCCCTCGGTAAAGCAGAAGGCTATATTCAGGAAATTATGAACGGTCAGAAAGTCGTGAAAGTTTTCAATCATGAAAAAAATTGTCAGGAAGAATTTGACGAAATCAATGAACAGCTTTGTTATGACAGCTACCGTGCAAATGCTTATGCAAATACATTAGGGCCTGTTGTCATGAATATCGGTAATATTCTTTATGTATTAGTTGCAGTTGTCGGCGGTCTGCTGGTGCTGAATCATGTTAAAAATTACAGCTTTTCCGGTATGGCTCTGGAAGTCAGCATTGTTGTTGCATTCCTGAATATGACAAAACAATTCACAGGTAATGTCAATCAGGTTGCACAGCAAATGAATGCTGTTGTCATGGCTTTAGCCGGTGCAGACAGAATTTTCAGCATGATGGACGAAGCCCCCGAAACAGATGAAGGCTATGTAAAACTCGTCAATGCCCGCATCTCCAAAGACGGCACTGTGAAAGAGTCAAAACATCATACCGGTCAATGGGCTTGGAAACACCCTCATCAGGCGGACGGTACTGTCACTTACACCCCTTTGCAGGGTGATGTCCGCATGATGAATGTAGATTTCGCTTATGAAGAGGGAAAAACGGTTCTGCATGATGTTTCCGTTTATGCAAAACCCGGTCAGAAAATCGCCTTTGTTGGTGCAACCGGTGCAGGAAAAACTACCATCACAAACTTAATTAACCGATTTTACGACATTGCAGACGGTAAAATCCGTTATGACGGCATTAACATTAACAAGATTAAAAAAGCTGATTTAAGACGTTCTCTTGGCTTAGTA
The DNA here is from genome assembly GCA_045541055.1 of Oscillospiraceae bacterium. Lineage (GTDB taxonomy): Bacteria > Bacillota > Clostridia > Oscillospirales > Ruminococcaceae > UBA3855. The sequence continues at coordinate 133,398 of JAZQIL010000287.1, read as the reverse complement.
CTACAGGAAACCAATCTTTTCACAGGTTCTGTCATGGATAATATCCGCTACGGAAAACTGGACGCTACTGACGAAGAATGCATTGCTGCTGCAAAGCTCGCTGGTGCAGATGATTTCATCACTCGTCTGCCGGAAGGTTATCAAACAGAATTAACCGGAAACGGTGCAAATCTTTCTCAAGGGCAAAGACAGTTAATTGCAATTGCCAGAGCTGCTGTCGCTGACCCGCCTGTCATGATTTTAGATGAAGCCACTTCTTCCATTGATACCCGTACAGAAGCCATTGTTTCCGCCGGAATGGATAAACTTATGCACGGCAGAACTGTATTTGTCATTGCACACAGATTGTCTACTGTACGAAATTCTGATTTAATTATGGTACTTGACCACGGTAAAGTCATTGAAAAAGGCAGTCATGAAGAACTCATTGCTCAGAAAGGACATTACTATCAGCTTTACACTGGTGCATTTGAACTTGAATAATCATAAGAAAAAGCCCTTATTTCAGGGCTTTTTTCTTTATTCTGAGTTCTCTGAAAAATTTTGATAATAATTCACTGCATTCTTCCTGTAAAATACCGCCCTGTGCCATTGTGCGGTATTGATTCGGCAGGGAAAACGCTTGTATTAAAGACGAAACTGCACCGTTTTTTAAATCATATGCTCCAAAATACACTTCCTCAATATGTGCCTGCAAAATCGCTCCGGCACACATCACACAAGGTTCTAATGTCACATACATTGCACAGTCAGGCAACCGCCAGCCTCCTAATCTTTTACAAGCATCATCGATTGCAAGCAATTCCGCATGAGAAAGCGCATGTTTCAACAGTTCCCTTTGATTATAGCCTTTTCCGACAATTTCTCCGGAAGTCCGTCTGACAATCACTGCGCCAACTGGTACTTCTCCGAGACTTCCGGCATATTCCGCCAGTTTGAAAGCCTCCTGCATATACGCTTCATGTGTCATGTTTTTTTCCTAAGCAAGCATTGCTGTAATCACTAATAACAATACACTGCAAATCAAAAAAGAAACCATTGGCATTGCTGTGAAAAATGCTTCTAATTTTTCAGTCAGATTTAAATACGTCATATTCTGTACAGGCTTCACATGCTGTTTTTTCTTATTCAAAAGAATGTAAACGCCTGTTCCGGCACAAATCACACAGGGAATCAATATCACAATCCACCATTCTTTAGAACCAATATTATCCATTGTTTCCAGATAAAACAGTACAAACATATAAATTTCATGTACAACCCTCAAACATACTGCTGACCAGAAACTTCCGGTATGAATGAGATAATACGAAATTGTCAGATGTACCAGACCAATACGAACTGCATCAAAAAGATTATGCGTTAATGCTGCGGCTAAAATCGCTGTGACTGTGATTGCAAAAATATCCCCGAATTGCCGCATTGCTTGAAACATACAGCCATGCAACAATAATTCTGTAATAATCGGCAGAATAAAAATCGTCATTAAAATATAAAGAATCATTCTGTAATCATCTGCACCAGTAATCAGCCTGTATTTTTCAAGTTCTGATGACATGGGAATACTTAACAACCCTAATCCGGCACTCATCATCATCATCAGTGCAATTCCTGAAATTAACTTCTGCGGTTTTCGCATTTTAAGCGGTACACTAACTTGCAGGGGCATTTTCAGGACAAACTGCAAAATCAAGGCAGGAATGAAATATTTCAAAAACTGTATCCCAAATGCCAGCCAAAATACAAGTTGCTGGTCTCCGTAAAGCCGGCTTTCTCCTGAAAACACTAACTCAATATGCAAATGCAGAAACTGCATTAGAATCACAAGCAATTTATCCAGAATATTTTCTGTCACAAGATAGCAAATCAATGCATAACCTACCAGTCTCCCCAGCCGGTTTAAAACGCTCTGCTCCGCCTGAGCAGGAGGCATTCCTACAGCTGTCTGACTTTCTGAAAAAGCTGTTTCCTTTGGATTTTTCGTAAACCGAAATGCATAAGGATTTTGTTTTCTCCTTCTCCAAGAACGATAGGCTTCTCCATAAGCAGGTGTCTGATAAGGACAGGAAAAATCTTCTACGACATCAATTACTTTTTGTACTGCTGTTTGTTCCGGCATTGTTTATGCCTCCTTCTGTCACCTTTTATTTTCATTATAGCATAAAAATTCGTCAGATACTGCCTATATACAAAAACATTTTATGACTAAATTGTAAAAAAAATAATAATAAATTGTGAATTTACGAAATCAAATATAAAATATCTATGATTTTCATATTCATTTAAAAAATTTCTTCAAAATAAAAAAGTTCACAAAAAATACATTGAAAATTGAATAAAACTGTGCTATACTATAGTTAAAGGTTTACGTTATCAAATACTTTGAGGAGGAACGAGTATGAAATGCTCCAGTTATATAAAATTGATTTTTGCTTGTGTTTCAGCAGTTATGTTTACAACAGGCATTCCTTTTGTCACGTCTCATGCGGTCAATGTCCCGAAATTAACTATTCAGTCTCAAAATTTCACTCCTTCTGAATTGCCGTCTGACCAGAATGTCGTGCTGAATGTTTCCATAGCAGGCAATACTTCCGGATTTCTTGCCAGTTCATTCGGAATTACTTATGATAAAGCATTAGTTTACTGTGATGTGGAAATTTTTGATAATGCAGGCGAACAGTTTGAAATCATTGCAAATGAAGAAAAAAATATTATCTGGTTTGTTTCTGCAAATGCTTCTCCTTATGAAACAGGTGATGCAGAAGAAATCATGTTTCAGCTAAAATTTGAACTTTCTTCCGGAGCAGAAAATGGCGGAAATTTTCCGGTTCAGTTCGTTTGGAAAGGCTTAGACGGTTCATCTGCTTACTGGTATGCTGAAAAAGGAAATAATCTTATCAGCGAATTACAGCAGACTGCTGAAAACGGTGGTGTCAGCATTCACGGCGGAAGTACTTTAAATTATACAGAATTAAAAATGAATCAGGAAACAACACAACAGTTAAAGCTTTATAATGCCGCCGGCACTCCCCGCTGGCTTTCCACTAATCCTCAGGTTGCTTCTGTTGACCAAAATGGTATTGTGACAGCACTTTCTCCAGGAGAATGCAATATCCGTGCTAATATTGACAGAACTTTCAAAGACTGTCATGTGATTGTCAATGAAGCGGATATTTATAGTATTTTAGATGAACAGCCTTTAATGCTCAAAAATCCGAAAAGAGATATTATTTTAGAATATCCTGATGCACAAGGGACTGTTTTATGGGGTTCATTTGACCCTGACTTAATTGATATTGACCAGAACGGAAAACTGATATTTAAAAATGCAGGTGTTCCCTGTATGGCGACCATTTACGGCGAATATAACGGCGATGCACCTATGAGAGATATTTACGTAGAATATTCTGATGAACCTCAGCCATCTTCAGAATATCCAACAGAATCTTTCTCAGAACCTGCTAACTTTCTGTTAGGTGATGTCGACCAAAGCGGTGAACTGGATATTATTGATGTAATTGTCGTAAATAAAGCGATTCTCGGAAAAGAACTGCTCAACGAACAGCAAAACAAAATTGCTGATTATAATCAGGATAATAAAATCAATACAAATGACTCCCTCGCAATACTCAAAAAAATTGTCGGGTTGGAATAAAATATCATACGTTAGTGAAACAGCCCCTGCATTTACAGGAGCTGTTTTGCATTTATTTCGTGTTGCTGATATTCCATCGGAAAGAACAGAATTTTGCAATCTTTGTAATGTCAAATGTTGTATTGTTTAAAATTGTTGTGAAATCCAGAAAACGGTAATTCGTTTTCATTTCCTTATTTCCAATCAGGTTGCGAATCGCTGTAATGCTGGTATTTGGCGTATTTCTCTGGAGAACAAACCCTAAACGATGATATTCTTTCATGTAAGTAATAATCTCAGAAGCCATAGTTAAATGTTTATCCGCCATATTATACACTCCTGCTAAATTCGGATTTTCATCTGCTTCAATAATGAAATTCAGCATACAGTCTACAAAATTATGCACACAGCACATGTGAAAACCATATTCTCCTGTACGGTAAATAAATCTTGAATTATCTTTCGGGTCAGTAATTTTCGATTCCAGATTTGCACAGAATTCTTTTGTATACACCGGAGCAAGCCGGAAAATTGCACATAAAATGCCTTTTCCTCTGCCGATTTGTTCTGCAAGTGCTTCTTCCGATTCATTTTTTAATTTCGCATAATTGGTAATCGGCTTTGTAAAATCATCTTCATGAAGGGGCTCTCTGGTTTTCGGAATTTGATAAAGCTGTGTTGTGCTGACCAAAATAAACTGCTTTACATGATAACTTGACGCTAACTGATAAATAAATTCATTACATCTGCGGTTTTCTTTTAATTCTGTATCTGTAATGATATTACTTAAATCATTATCCGCTGTACATGCAAGATGAATCACCGTTTCAGGGTGATAACGTTCCATTGTATCTGCATATGCTGTTTTATCCATAGGAGTTGCCTGTACAAATGTAAAATGTGCTTTATTTAAATTATAACCGCTTGGTTTTTTATCTGTTGCAATGACTTCATAGCCTTTTTTCAGGAGACCGGAACACATATGGTCAGCAATCATTCCGCACCCACCTGTTACTAAAATTGTTTTCATCTCACCAACACCTCACATATAGTAAATTTATTGACTTTGATTTGCTTCATCAATGATTGTCTGTATTGGACTTTGAATTGCTGAAAGTGATTCACTCCAAGGAATTCCCTTTCCGGAAGCTCGTATTCCTGAACCGCTGTCATCTAACATTTTTTCCAAATCCGCTGTAATGCCGTTTTTAAAGTCAATGACCGGATTTTCCATTGCTAAACTGTCCAGTTCATTTTTCATAGAAATCATTTCTTCTGACCATTGATAGTCTTGTTCAAACTGTTTATCTGCAATTTGTTTAATATCCTGATTTAACAGCACAAGACGCTTGCAATCAAGAAATTTTGCAACGCCTTCCGGATTCTGGCCATTTTTGACAAAACAATAAGCATTCATATTTGCCGGAATGTAATAAGCATCTGCTTCTGGGTCTTTAGGCATCGGCACAAACATGCAGTTTTCACCGAAAATTGCTTTCCAGCCGGCATCTATTCCATTTGCATTTGTTGTATGTGCCTGAGAATAAAGTTTCCATAATCCGACAGGATAAAACAATTCTTTTCCGCTTCCAATGTATTCCGGATGGTCAGACCAGCCAAATTCTCCGACTCCAATGGCGACACAGCCTGCAAGATTCAAATCATACATGAAATTCTGTACTCTTGCAATATTGGCATCTGCGAGATGATTCACAAGATTTCCCTGTTCCAGTCCTACATATGGTACACCCGTTGTTGAGGAAAGTCCGGATTCAAACCACCAGCCGTCAAGCCCATATTTCTGATTTTCCGCATCACAGAAACTTTCCAGCATTTCTTGAAAAATATTCCAGTTCCATTCACCTTTCTGATATAATTCATATGGGTCTTTAAATCCTAATTCCTGTACTGTATCCCGATTGTACACAACTACACAGTTATCACCTGTCATTTGCACCACGGTCATATAATGATTTCCCTTCCACATGACAGAATCATTGATTTCCTTGACATCTTTCCACAAATCGCTGTCAAAATCAATATATTCATCACATGGGACAAACATATCCCGAATAGCACCTTTTGGAAATGCATCAAAATTTCCGGCATAAAAAAAGTCAATGCCTTCATCAGCGTTAATATAATTTGCAAGCATATCATACCGTTCGGAGTACAAGCAATGATACCATTCTATTGTACCGCCATAGCGTTCCTGAAAGATTGCCAATTCCGGAGGTGTACTTTTTCCTGTACCGTCCGGATTGATATCCCAGTCAGAAAGCCATTTAATATTTTTATGTTCCAGTTCGCCGGTCAGTCTTTCGTCCTGTGAAGCAAGAGAAGCCAGTTCTTTTCTTGTTTCCGGTGCAATTTCCTTATAGCTGGAAACTTCTTCTTCCGGACTTTCCACACTACAGGAAAACGCTGTCATGGAAAGACAGCATACAGCAAATATTGCTGTTAATTTTTTGAATTTATGCATGAGAATGCCCCTTTCCTGTACTGAACACCTTGTACAGAATTCACACATCATAATAGATTATTATATCATATTTTTTCAAAAAAAGCAAGTACTTCTGAAAATATTATTCCAGTATATGTTCCAGTGCCAGAAAATAAATACTTCTGACGTGAGAATCTGCCAAAGAATAATATACTGTTTTCCCTTCTTTCCGGCTTTTCACAAGACTGCCCTGCTTTAAAATTCTGAGCTGGTGCGAAATGGCAGAAGCAGACATATTTAATTTCTGAGCAATTTCGCTGACACAAAGTTCTTCTTCAAGCAATACAGCCATAATTCTAACTCTTGTGGTATCTCCGAACAAAGCAAGCAATTCAGCAATTTTCCGGAAGGTTTCCTGATTTTCCTGTTGCTGCATAATCTGCACCCTTTCTGAATAAAGTCAATACTTTCATTATAACACAGACTTTCGCAATTTGTCAAATTTTTTTCAGCAAATCTCTTGACAAAAGCTTGAATTTATGCTATAATAATCATGTTGTGGAAATGCTTGTGTAGCACAGCTGGTAGTGCAGCTCATTCGTAATGAGCAGGTCGCTGGTTCGAATCCGGTCACAAGCTTTCAAGCAGGGTGCAGTTTTGTATCCTGCTTTTTTTATTGAAAAATTCCCTGCCGAATCTGACAGGGAATTGATTTTAATAAAAGCCTTCTGTAATGCCGTTTCCGGTATTGGGGTGTATCACTGACCAGACACAGTCAGCTAAAAATAAGATGATTAAAATTGTACAGAGAATGTTTCGTTTTTTATCCGGAAGTTTCTGGAGCAGATTATCTGAAACCGGTGCAATGAAGTAAGTCACGGCAACTCCTGCTAATCCGAATACTGTTAAGCCTTCCAGACAGACTCTGCCGTTAATGTTCATGAAATAGCCTGTATAATCCCACCATCTTTGATGCGCTAACTGTTCTAACAGCCATGATGTGAAATATTCCAGTGAACCGCATAATACAAACGCACTGGCAAATAAGAAAGCCGGCTTTTTTCTTAAGGGCTTTAACAGATAGATGATAATTAAACCACCCGTTCCGTAAATCGGCAGCCAAGGCCCTGTCATTGTGCCTCGGTTGATAAAAGAACCTTCATTCACTAAATAAAAACAAACTTCAAATATCCACCCGATAAAAGAAAATAAAAAGAAAAATAATATTGGAATGTTTCCAGTATAATTCTTTTCATAATCCGTAGTCAGCCAGCGATGCTTTTCCGGATGCGGTGTCGGACAATCATCATCTGGATAATACTCTCCAGCTGTCCGGAAAAATAATGCACTGTCATAAAGCAGTTCTTTCTTTTCTAAAACAGGGAATTTTTCTTCACGCACTCTTGCATAAAATTCCGCATATAAGCATTCTTTATACGGATTCATGAAAAACAAAGAGGTCAGATGAAACGTTGCACCGTCCAGCAAAGCCGCCGGCAACAAGCTTAAATCAATGGCAAAGGCTTTTCTTTTTTTGCCGTTCATCATCTGCTTGGAAAGTGCAAAAGCTTCCTGAGAAGTCATATTTGGATTTTCTGCCAGAAGATACGGAATCATCAAATATTCATAATATTTTATAAATCCGCCAACAATTGTAAGATTCCAAAGTGTCTGTCTTACTGCCCTCAACAGCATGACTTTTGCTGTATTCTTCACACAGTCCGTTCGATAGATAAATAATAATTTATCTGCCCTTGTTCTCGGATACGTTCTTTCTTCAAGAAAATATCTGCATCTGCCTATTAAAATCAAATTCTTTCCAAATACCCAAAACAACCCTAATAACGCTGTCATGATAAAAATTGTAATGGATTCTGCAATTTTCCCATGAAATAAAATTTTATTCAGCCCGTTCAGAATCCCGAATCCTAATGACCCCGATTCTGTCACTTCATTGACAATGACTGAAAAATAGCCCATTGTATATTTTTCAGCTGTGGTTTCTGAAAAAGTGCTGAAATCTATTGAAATCAATTCATTCTGTTCTAAAAGTTCTTTCAGGATTTCCGCATTGGTAATACGGTTTTCTCGGAGTTCATAAGCAATTTGTTCATGTTCGCCGGCAATGGTATTCCAGTCAGTCGCATACTGATAGCCATCATGCAGGATAAACCCTATCATAAAGGCTATCATGACATTTAAAAAATAATGCTTTCTTAAATGTATCCATGCAGAATAATAAATTGTTTCAGTTTGTTTTTTCATTTTTCAGCCTTAATGATACTTTCTTTTGCAACAGGTACAGTAATTCTGGAAGATTTATCTGTTGTTTTGGGGGTATAGTGCAAGGAAAGTTCTTTAAAACCGCTGTTTACTTCACAAGCTATCATTCCTTCACGGGATTCACCGGCAGGAATTTCTTCATTCATAGCATCTACGCCATAAACATCATATAATTTTTTCATGACCGGAATGGTACAGCATTCATTGGAATCATAATGCACACCGTCTATTGTAATGGAAAAATTATTTAAATAATTTGCAGTAACCGTTTCTTCTGTCTGATTATCCAGCCGCACTTCAAAGAACATTGCTGATTTTCCGCTTTGTTCCATAACAATTTCAGGGTCACGGACGGAAAGCACAGTCATTTTCATACCGCCATATTCTGCTTCCTGTCCTAATTCGGCTTGTATTTCCTGTATTGGTTCAGTTGTTTCCTGTTGTACGGAAGAATCTATTTTAATGCTAGATTCATTATGACAGCCAGCTGACAGCAGGAAAAGGCTTGCCATCAATACACATATCAATTTTTGGGGACGGAATTTCATCATATTTAATCTCCATTCTTCATGATTCTAAAATAATATAATTCTATTATAGCATATTCTCACCAGAAATGCAATAGTATTTTGATTATCTGCTGTTCTGATGATAATGGCTTTTATCCTGATACATATTTTTGTCTGCTTCTTTGATGCATTCCTGAATATTCTGGTTCAGATTCTGCATAGTGGAAACACCATAAGAAATACTGATTTTCTGGTCACGAATGGAAAATAATTCTCCTTGTTCTTTGAGCCGTTCCACAAATCTTGAAGCTTGTTTTCCCTGTGTATCCGGAAGAAATAAAAGAAACTCATCTCCGCCGATACGGAACATCACAGCTTTTTTCGGCAATACCATATGAAATAAAGAAGCAGTAATTCTAATATATTCATCTCCTACCAGATGACCATAATAATCATTGATATATTTTAATTTATTGCAGTCAGCGGAGATAATGCTTAATGGGAAACATGCTTCAGAAAGTTCATGGATATATTTTGCATAATAGCTTCTGTTGTAAAGTCCGGTCAGATGGTCATGATATGCCTGCTGTTCAAGCTGACGTTTTAAAAGTTCCTGTTCTGTCACATTGTTAATCAAACCAATAATGCCAATAATTTGATTTTCGTCATCTAATACAGGATATTTGTTAATTTCCAGAATATCCAAAACATTATCTGCATTGACTTCAATCAGGTAAGATGTGCCTTTTCCGGTCTGGAGCAGTTCCAAATCCGCATGGTATGCTTTTACAGCGTTTTCTCTGTCCTTCCGGATATCGATATCTGTTTTTCCACGGATTGTCCAGTCGGGGTCATTTTTATGGTCGAGATGATGCCAGTAATGCGTTGCAAAGATATATTTCCCCTTTGCATCTTTCAGGTAAATATTAGACGGAAGCGCACGGAGCATATTTTCAAGCTGTGAATAAGTAACAGAATCTTTAATATGCATTGCATTGGAGATTCGTTTTTTCAGAATTTCCTTACAGCATGGCAAAGAAATCACATCAGTTGCACCGAATGAAAGAAATTTTACAGTTTGTTCTGTCTGGTCAGCCGGTACAGTGACAAGAACTGGTATATGTTGGAGAAGCATATTTTTCTGCACTTCTTTCAAAAACTGTTCACAGCCGTTTTCAGAGAGAAATGCATCTATCAGGACAGCGGAAAAAGGCGACCGCAGTTGAGAAACTGCTTGATAAGCTTCTGACAATTCTGATGTAACAAGAATATTATATTCATCAGAAAGAACTCTGCTCCAGTCAAATGCAGTTTGGGTTATCAGAAGAATTGTTTTTTTATTTCCATAAAATGTAATTACTTCCATAGTACTCCCCCATTCTGATATTTATTATATCATTTTTCCATAAATTTGTCAAGAAAAAGAAACAGAAAACTCCTGCACGGAATTTTCTGTTTTTGCATTTGGAAATGATTTTAATTTTGGGGATTTTCCTGCACAGTTACATCAGGGTATACATTTTCATCGGGGACAAAGCCACCTTCCGCAGCGGTATTGTCATATGCTGGGACAACGTTCTGTTCTGCTGGCAATTCAGGGTCTGCATCAGAAACGACATCTGCATTTTCTTCATTATTGACATCTGCATTATCAGAATCGCCATTATTTTCTTCTTCTGGTTCATACTGCTGTGCAGCTGCACCATTTGGATTATAATTCGTTACTTCTTCCTCATAGAGAGAATCATAGAAAGGTGCATCTGGGTGCAGGTTATATAAAACAACACCTTTATCCAATGTGAAATTACGATAATACATCAATTCGCTGACAGTCACAAACTGATAACCCTGTGCAATTAAATCCGGAACAAGCCGTTTTACTGCATCTGCTGACGGCTGATGAATATCATGCATTAAAATAATATCGCCATCAGATACATTTTCCATTACGACATCATAATCTTTTTCCGCATCCATCCATTGCCAGTCGTTGCTGTCCAGTGACCAGTAAATGAAATTTCTTCCGCAAGCTTCCAGAATGGCTTCTGTATACTCTCCATAGGGAGGTCTGATATGTGCGGTTTCTCTGCCAATGCAGTTATTCACTTTTTCATCTACTGCTTTTAAGGCTTCGAGTCCGCCATCTAAATCCAGTTCCCTTCTGAGGCTCAAATGTTCTTTTGTATGATTGCCGATTTCACAGCCGAGTTCATATTCTCTTTTAATAAGTCTTTCAGTGGAAGGTGTAATATTATCTCCGACCACAAAGAACGTAGCATGTGCGTGATACTGTTCCAGCACGTCTAAAATATCATCTGTAGACCCTTCTGCTGGCCCATCATCAAATGTAAGTGCAATCATTGGCTTAGTTGGGTCAACAGAATAATTCGGGTCAATAAAGAGTGGATATTCTTTATTTTCAAAACTTGGGTTTAATGTTGCAGGAGGAAGCGTTTCTGTTTCGGTTTCTGTTTCTGTCACTGTTTCTTCTGTTGTTTCCATTGCAAGGCTTTCCATTTCAGAATATGCTTCAGCAGAAGCCATATGCTTTGCGTTAATTTCCTCCACATTCTTGTGAGAAGAATTCACAATCAGGACACAGCAGAACACAGCAACTGCGCCGAGTGCTGCAAGTAAAATTTTTGCATTTTTTTTCAGTTTCAGCTTTGTTTTTTTAGGTTGTACCGGCTCAGCTTCTTCTTTATTTTTGACTGTCTGGGAAGAATGTTTTTTTACATTTGATTCAGTGGAAGGACGTTTTTTTCTGACAGGTTTTACAGTATCGTCATTTTCACTGACGGGACGTTTTTTTCTGACAGGTTTTACAGCATCGTCATTTTCACTGACAGGGCGTTTTTTTCTGACAGGTTTTACAGTGTCATCATTTTCACTGACAGGGCGTTTTTTTCTGACAGGCTTTGCTACATCATTGCTGTCATTATCAACAGACACTGATTTTTTTTTCAGGGGTTTCTGCGTATCAGTTTTAGATTCAGAAGGCTGTTTTCTTTTAAGCGGTTTTACAGTCTCTTCCGGTTCAGAAGCGGAATTTTTTTTTCTTTTCAGAGACTGCTTTTCGTTATTTTTTTCAAATTCCTTGACATCTGTCACAGAAAAATCTGCTGTGTAAGAAGCAGAATCTTTCTTTTTCACAGTTAGTTTTGTTTTTAATTTCTGCGTTTCATTAGGAGTTGCACTTTCTTCTGTACTCATAGCCCTGTACCATACCTTTCTTTTATTTCTATACTCTATGGCAGAAAATTCTGTCAATTTTTGTCGGACGATATTCGATAAAAAAGCCCCAATCCTAAAAACATTGGGACTGAGGAGAACAGGCATGACAAATATCAAAAATTCATTTCATCAGCTTGATTCCCCTGAAAATTCCAGTTAGTTCAGACTTACATCAGAACATGAAATGATGTGTTTTATCATTAACATTATAACATAAAGCTTTTAAAAAGTCCAGTAAATTCGCTTTGTTTGACAAAGTTTGTGAATTTTGTATAAAAATTGCATTTTACATTCTATGAATTTTGAATACAGTCGAGTAATTCATTTTTACAAATTATAAAATCCTTTTTCAGGAAAATGCTTGCATTTATCTGGAAAATATGTTATAATAGCAAAGAAATCAATTTCTCATAAAGCAGGTGAATTATGGAAAATTTTAAAAAATTAAAGCAGGCTGTTGATATTATGGGGAAAATTGTCCCGAAATATGTCCGTAAAAAGATGGAAGAACAATACAACGACAAAGCTTTTTCCACAACTTGTGAAAATCTTGGAAAAAATTCTGCTGCACGCAAAAGTCTTGAGCAAAAAGGCTGGAAAAATGGTATTGATTTATATATTGCCCTTAAAGTTATCAGCAGACAGCAGCAGCTTTTTGAAAAAGAACTGACTGTTTCGGTTTGGAGTTACTGCCTTCGTATGCTGTTTTATCGGAATTTTACAGCACACCCTACACCGGAAGACATTCAGAAATTCAATCAGGATACAAAAATCAATACTTATCTGGAAGAAATTTCTGTATTTTTAGCTCCCATTCATGCGGAAAGTGCAAAAAATGTCAGCCTTTTGAAAGAAAAATCTTCTGATGAACCTTCTCCGCCGAAAAAACAATATCCTGTACTGGAAATGACACCTCCCTTATTTCATCTTCGCAGTGGCGAACGAAAAGAACTTTCTGGTTTGCTCCAGCTTCAGGAGCAAATTCTTGTCCATATCAGCGTAAATGGAAAAGGCATGTATCGTTTTGGCTGTTTTGGGCTGAATGCTTCTAACGTGCTTGCAGATTCCCGTTATATTATCTGTGAAAATGTTCAGCATTCTCCGGAAGAAGCGATTGCTTACCTGAGAAAATGCAAAGAAGTTTATTTCTTTCTGAATCTTAATGCCGTCCCTGAATTTATTGATACATTAGCCTTTACAATTAGCATGGAAAACGGAGAAGACACTGCTATGAATGACATTACAAACTATACTGCTGACATTGCACAAAACAGTAAAAAAATTCTGTCATTTGAACAGGCTGGTACAGATTTCAATATTCAGAATGCTATTACTTCAGTGATTACGATTCAGCTTTACCGGAAAAACGGCTCTTGGAGAGTACAAGCCATCGGAAACGGTTTCAGCAAAAAATTTGAAGAATTAAAATCTTTCTTTGCCGGAATATCTGAAAATTCATAATTTGTTCACAAATAGCAGCGCAAAATATGCTATAATGTAATGCGTATGATAAAATTATCACATTTTCTGAAAGGAAGAATTTTCAATATGAGTAAAAATTATGACGAACTCAGCTTTACTACCAGAGCAATCCATGTCGGAAATGATGCTGATACTGCTACCGGCGCAATTGAACCAGCTGTTTATATGGCGAATAGTTTTCTTTTGCCTTATGACGCTTCTCAAATGAACTGGTCTGCCAGTGAAGCGAATATTTACACCCGTAACGGCGGTGTCAATCAGGGAATGCTTGAAAAGAAAATTGCAAATCTTGAAGGCGGTGAAGACTGTGTTGTTTTAGCTTCTGGTGTTGCTGCCCTTTCTGCATTATTCTTTACAAAGCTGAAAAAAGGCGACCATGTTATTTTTTCCACAGTCACTTATATTGCGACTTATCGTATTTTCCACGAACTTTGGAACGAAAAATGGGGAATTGAAACTTCTATCGTTGACTGTACAGATGTTGAAAATATCCGGAAAGCAATTCGTCCGAATACCAAGTTAATTCATTTTGAGACTCCCGGCAATCCTACACTTTGCATCTGTGATATTGAAGCCATTGTGAAACTTGCTCATGAACATGGCATTCTTGTTTCAGCTGACAATACATTTTCTTCTCCTTATAATACCCGTCCTATTGAATATGGTGTTGACTTTGTTGTGGAAAGTTTAACCAAATATATTAACGGCCACGGTGACTCCATGGGCGGTGCAATCATTGGTTCTCATGAAGATATGGAGAAAATTCGGTATCAGGCTCAGGTCAATATTGGTGGCTGTATCAGTCCGTTCAATGCATGGCTGATTCAAAGAGGCTGTACCACTTTCCCCTTAAGAATGCAGGTTCATAATGATAATGCCCTTGCTGTTGCAGAATGGCTTGAACGTCAGCCTTGTGTCAGCTTTGTAGCCTACCCCGGTTTAAAATCCCATAAAGGTCATGACCTCGCTGTAAAACAAATGAAACACGGTTTCGGCGGTGTCTTATCATTCGGACTGCATGGCGAACATGATTTATATAACAGAGTGGTCACACATCTGCAAATTTTCACTTCTGCCGTATCTCTTGGCAATGCTGCAAGCTTAATTGTATTTCTCGGTGAAGATGATGAAAGAATGTATCTTTATCCGGAAGAATTCCATAACGGTTTCTATCGTGTTGCCATCGGCATTGAAGATAAAAACGACTTAATTCACGACTTAAAACAGGCATTTGAAGCAGAAGGCCTTGAAACAGTTGACTGACAAAAAAGCAGAACCGATTCTAAACCGGTTCTGCTTTCTGATTTTCAGAAGTTCTCATTGCTAAATTATTGAGCCTGAGGAGCTTCAACAGGACATGCTGCTGCACATGCACCACAGTCAAGACATGCATCTGCATTGATTTCGTACTTTGTATCGCCAGCGGAAATTGCGCTTACAGGACATTCTTCTGCACATGCGCCACAGCTGATACATGCATCGCTAATCTGATATGCCATAAATTACACCTCCAGCAAAGAAAATTACCCAGAATAAATCTGTTATTATTATAATAGCACATTTCATGAAAAAAAGCAAGTATTTTTTTTTAATATTTTTTAAATTTTTTCATTTTACATAAAGCTTTCTCAAAGCTACTTGACATGCAGACAGAATTTCTGTTATAATATAAAGTGTATGCAAAATTTCAGGAAAGGAGGAATTTTTCTGAAATATAAAATTTTTATTCTGTTAAGTATATTTTTCGCAGTATTTTTCTGTTCTGATACAGCAATTTTTGTAGCTGGTGAAGAAAAATTATCTTCTTATGCCACATATTGTCAGCTTCATCAAGAGGCAGACAGACCAGAACAGGAAATTTCAGTAAAAGCCTGCAATTATGATACTATCATTTCTGATGATGAAAAACAAATTTCTGTCAGTGACTACGAGAAGAAAAAAAATATTTTAGTCTGGAATGCGCCTGACGGCAGTGTTTCCTATTCTGTCAATATTCCGAAAACGGGTCTTTATTGCTTAAATTTTTCTTACTTTCCGATTCCTTCCAATATGACTGCAATTGAATTCAGTATTTTAATTGACGGTCAAATTCCTTATGATTCTGCTTCCCGTGCTACGCTCAATAAAGTTTACACCAATCAGGGCGATATGCAAACTGATGCAAAAGGCAATCAGATTCGGCCGGCTCAAATTCAAACCGGACTTTGGCTGAATGCGCCTTTAATGAATGCAGACGGCTTAACAGACGACCCTTTGCTTTTCTATCTGGAACAGGGAACACATCAAATCACTTTCGAGATTGCAAAAGGCTGGTTTGCTTTGGAAAACTTTAAATTTTATACACCTGCACCTGTTCCAGATTATGCAGAATATCAGCAGTCTGTGCAGGCAGATACAACAATTACAGCTACCCCCTCTTTTTTATTGCGAATAGAAGGCGAACAGGCTCTTTATAAAAGTGATGCAACACTTTATCCGACTTCTGAAGCTTCTGATTATCTGACTTCCCCCTCCAGCCCTTCCGGAACGGTTTACAATACCATCGGCGCAGGTTGCTGGAAAAAAGCATTGCAAGCCATTACTTGGCAGATTGATGAAAATCAGCTTCCGGACGGCTGGTATAAATTGGCTGTGAAAGCCCGTCAGAATGAATTAAGAGGTTTCTGCTCTAACCGCCGTATTTTTATTGATAATCAGGTGCTTTGTCAGGAATTGAATCAAGTGAAGTTCTATTACAGTACAGACTGGCAATTAGTTTCTCCTTCTGATGAAAACGGACAGGCATTATATTTCTATCTTCAAGGCAATCAGCCCCATACAATCCGAATGGAAGTCATTTCCGGCGAAATTGGTGATTCTATTCAAAAGCTTGACTCTGCCATTCAGGACATTAACACCTGTTACCGGAAAATTTTAATGATTACCGGCTCTCAGCCTGACAAATATACAGATTATTACGTTCATGAACGCATTCCGGAATTACTCAGCGAATTTCAGCGTCTCTCCGCTGAATTAAAATCAATTCAACAACATATCGAAACGCTTGCAAATTCAAAAGGTTCAGAAGCTGCCGCTTTAGAGCGAATGTATCTTATTCTTGACAAATGCATTGAAAAACCTCTCCGGATTCCAGATTATCTTTCTCAGATAAAAGACAATATTACTGCACTTTCCGCATGGTCAGTCAACTTCAGGACACAGCCTCTCGAAATTGATTATCTTGAACTTGCCTCTGCTGACAAAGAATTCAGCTCGATTCAAAAAAATTTCTTTCAGTCCTTATCTTTCAGCTGGAATCGGTTTTACAATTCTTTCTTTGAAGATTACACCATACTGACAGAAAACACCAATGAAGAAGCCCTTCAAATCTGGGTCAGCTCCGGCAGAGAACAGGCTCTTGTCATTAAATCTCTGGCAGAATCTGAATTTTCAGAAAAATATCATATTCCTGTTGCTGTGAATTTAGTTTCCGGCGGAATTGTAGAAGCTTCTCTTTCTGGAAAAGCTCCGGACATTGCTTTATTTCTTGGAGGAGAATTCCCTGTCAATCTTGCTTCCAGAGGACTGCTGACAGATTTAAGTCAATTTTCTGATTTTGACAAAATTTCAAAACGATTTCAGGAAAATGCAACCGTTCCTTACTGCTATGAAAACGGCTGTTATGCTTTACCTTTAAGCCAAAGCTGGGCAATGATGTTTTATCGAAAAGATATTTTATCAGAACTTGGCTATTCTGCACCGCCGGAAACTTGGGAAGATTTAACTGACATGCTTCCTGCTTTACAGCGAAATTATTTATATGCTGGCTTAGTCCTGCCTTCTGTTTCCTCTCCGGCTACTGAATCAGGGCATACTTTCGCTGTGATGATGCTCCAGAACGGCTTGAATTATTATAATCCCCAGCAGACAAAAACGAATTTTGACGATATCCGTGCAGTTAAATCTTTTGAAAAATGGACAGATTTCTATAAAAAATACAGTTTTGAGCAGTCTTATGATGCTTTTTCCAGATTTCGCACTGGTGAATATCCGATAGTGATTGCAGATTATCAGTTTTACAATCAGCTTTCCACCGCTTCCCCTGAAATCAAAGGCTTATGGGACTTTACACAAATCCCCGGTACAATGCTCGAAAATGGTGAAATTTCTCATGCTGTGAATTCTACTTCTTCCGGTGCGGTCATTTTCAATCAGTGTGAAAATTCAGAAAATGCATGGGAATTTTTGAAATGGTTCACTTCCGCAGAAGTGCAGGCTTCCTATGCTGCTCAGACAGAAGGGTTACTTGGACAGATGGGGCGTTATCCCACTGCTAATACAGAAGCACTTTTACAATCTTCATGGTCAAAATCAGAATTACAGGCACTTTTCAAAGCCCGTGAAGAATTGCAGGAAATCCCTGTTATTCCGGCTTCTTACGCTGTTACTAGAAATATTATGAATGCTTTTCGTGAAACCGTTAATCAAAACGAAAACCCTCGTGACACGCTTCTGTGGTATAACCGTGATATCAATAACGAAATCACTAGAAAACGTCAGAATTTAGGCATTTCCCCTGTTTCTGACCCGTCCTGAAAAGGAGGATATAAATTTGAAAAAATCTCAGCATGTCTGGAAGCAAATCAAAAAAAATAAAGAATGTTATTTCATGCTTCTGCCATTTATGCTTATTTTTACAATTTTCACGATTGTACCGGTAATTATGTCACTTCCAATGGGTTTTACAGACTTTAACATGGTGCAGATGCCTGAATTTGTCGGCTTATCCAATTATACAACGCTTTTCTTAAATGACAGTATTTTTATTCAGTCTATCCGTGTAACGCTGATATTTGCATTATTCACAGGTCCTGTCAGTTATATTTTATGTTTTCTGCTGGCATGGCTGATTAACGAACTTCCTCAGAAATTAAAAACTATTTTCACGCTCATATTTTACATTCCTTCCATGGCGAATGTTTACACAGTCTGGCAGTTAATATTTTCAGGTGATTCTTATGGCTATTTAAATTCTTTTTTACTGAATTTAAATCTGATTCATGCGCCTGTCCAATGGCTTACAGACGGCAGATATGTGCTTGCTTCTGTTATTATTGTACAGCTCTGGATTTCTTTAGGAGCTGGATTTCTGGCATTAAGAGCGGGCTTTCAGAATATTGACCCGACACTTTATGAAGCCGCTGCAATTGAAGGCATTCAAAACCGCTGGCAGGAGTTAATTTATATTACAATTCCCTGTATGGCTCCACAGTTATTATTTGCTGCCGTCATGCAAATTGTCAGTTCCTTCACTGCCGGAACAGTTGCTCAAAATTTAGTAGGCTTTCCCAGCACTGATTATAAAGCACATACGATTATGACGCACGCTTATGACTATGGTTGGATACGCTTTGAAATGGGCTATGCTTCTGCAATTTGCATGATATTATTTATTGCAATGCTTGTCTGCAACAGAATCATTACAAAATTTTTCAGCCGATTTATGGACTAAGGGAGGCTTTTATGTCCGTGTCTATTGATAAAATAAAAGGCTCAAACCGTCAAGCCGGTATACATTGGAAAGATACTGCCGGAATTTTTCTGTTTCTTTTGGTATTAGGAATTTTTATGGCTCTGCCAATTTATCTTGCTGTGTTAATGAGTATAAAACCGGTACATGAATTATTTGTTTTTCCGCCGAAATTATATGTCATTGACCCTACACTGGATAATTTTCGGGACATGTTCCAAACGATTTCCAATATGTGGATACCTTTTTCAAGATATGTTTTCAACAGTGTATTTGTTACCGTCTGTGTCACAGCAGCACAATGCATCTGTTCTTCCATGGCTGCATTTGTGCTGGCGAAATGCAAATTTCCAGCAAGTGACTTTCTGAATAAACTAATTATTATTTCTCTGCTGTATCAAAGCAATGTAATTTATATTATGCAATATATTATCATGTCTAAATTTCATATGATTAACACGTACTGGGCGTTAATTCTTCCGGCGGTTGCCTCTCCGATGTGTGTTTTTTTAATGCGTCAGTCCATGGCTGCTGTACCGGACTCCATGATTGAAGCTGCTAAAGTAGACGGCGCAAATCTATTTACAATCTGCTGGAAAATTGTTATACCTAATCAAAAGCCAGCACTGATGACAATGATTATTTTCGCCTTTCAGTCTGCTTGGAACATTCAAGGCGGAACGCTTGTTTATAAAGAATCTTTAAAAACATTGCCTACTGTGGTACAGCAAGCTGCAAATGCCGGTCTTGCCCGTGCTGGCGTTGCAATGGCAGCAGCTGTTTTCATGCTCATACCACCTGTCATTATTTTCATGCTTGTACAGAAATTTGTCATTGAAACAATGGCATATTCCGGCATTAAAGAATAAGGGGGATTTATGAAAAACTATTTTAGCAAATGGCTGATTTTTCTTTTTGTGCTGATTTTCTCTTTTCTTTTTTTGGCTGTTCCTGTTCATGCAGAAGAACATTATGACAGTTATCACTATGATAAATGGAAAGAAGCTATTCCTTCCCAAGCTGGCTATTCTGCTCAAAAAGCCGTCAGCGGTCAGGATTTAAATACAATTGATTTCTCTGCACCGGCTGACTTGTTTATAGACAAAAATCAAAAGCTTTTTATCGTTGATTCCGGAAATAACCGAATTGTTATCACAGATTCCCATCTGACAAAAATTTCAAAAATTTTAACAGAATTCACTTACTCTGACGGAAAAAAAACAACTTTAAATCAACCTCAGGGAATTTACATTTCTCCGGAAACGGATTTCATTTACATTGCTGATTATCAGAATTCCCGTGTGCTTGTCAGTGACAGAAACGGCCGTATTCAAATGGAAATTACAAAACCGGATTCTGTATTATTTTCTCAGGAATTAACATTTCTTCCTCAAAAAGTACTTGCAGACAAAGCCGGAAATATTTATGTTATCCTCGGAAATATTACAACAGGTGCTGCCATGTTCAGCCCTCAGGGAGAATTTTTAGGCTATTACGGCGCAAATGCGGTAGAACCTACTTCTAAAGTAATCGCAGATTATTTCTGGAAATTAGTTTCTACAGAAGAAATGCGCTCCCGTACTGCCCGTACTGTTCCTTCCGCCATTACTAATTTTGATTCTGACAAAGAGGGGTTTCTTTACACATGCACACAGTCCGCTTCTCAGCAAAAAGATACTGTGAAAAAATTAAATGCTGCCGGAACAAATCTTTTTTCCCAGTCAGAAATCACTTGGGGCGATTATCAAACAGTATATGATACTTTGACAAATAAAAATTATCAGTCTATGTTCTGTGATATTGAAATTTCTGAAGATGGTAGTATTAACTGTTTAGATATCACTTCCGGAAAAGTGTTTCAATATGACAAAGAAGGAAATTTATTATTTATTTTCGGGAGCATTTCCGAACAGTTAGGCGGTTTTACACAGCCGTCCGCTATTGAATCCGCAGGGCATGAGATTTTTGTACTTGACTCCAGAAAAAATACTGTAACGGTCTTTGAAGAAACGAATTTCGGTGCAATGGTTCATCAGGCTACTGATTTTTATAACAGCGGTTACTATGAAGAAGCACTTGAACCTTGGTTTCAAGTACTTCAATATGACGGCAATTATCAAAGGGCTTTTTTAGGAATTGCTTCTGCCCTTCTGATTAAAGGCGATTTCAAAGGCTCTATGCAGTATGCCAGATTAGCAGATTCTTCCATTCGGTATAACAAAGCTTTTGAATGCTTCCGCACAGAGTGGCTGACACAGCATAGTTATTTGATAAGTTTCACAATGATTTTACTCACAGTGATTCTTTTCCGAAGCCTTCGCAAAAAAGCTCCTCAAACGAAATGTGTTGCTGACTTTACTGAAAAGCAATGGTTAAATTATACTGTCCTGCATCCGGTGAATGGTTTCCGGTTGCTCCGCTGGAAGCAAACAGGTTCTTTTTACTATGCAATCATTATTTTATTACTCTGGTTTGCCGGAACAATTTTCTATTACAGAATATATGGCTTTCAATTTCGCAGTGAACCGGATAAAATATTTAATATGATTCCCTATTTCATGCAGACGATTTTATTATTTTCAGCATGGGTTGTCGGAAACTGGGCAGTTTGTACACTTCTGAACGGTGAAGGCAAAATGAAAAATATTTTTCTTTACAGTGCTTATGCTTTAGTTCCTTATGTCATTTGCCTGTATACAGAAGTAATGCTTTCTCATTTTCTGATTCGTGATGAACAAGTCTTTATTGAACTCATTCATTTAACGGGACTGCTTTGGAGCGGAATCATGATTTTTTCAGCTGTTCAAACAGTACATCAATATTCTTTTCGTAAAACTTTAGGAGCAATTCTGCTGACAATCTGTGCCATGCTGGTTATGCTGTTTCTGTTCATTTTAATTCTCTCTCTGTTTCAGCAAATTTATCTATTTATTTATTCAATTTATACAGAAATTGCATACCGTCTGAAAGTGTAGGTGAAATTTATGAAAAAATTTTTTATTTTCCTGATGACTGTGCTGATGCTGATTTTTTTAAATCCTCTCACCGCCTTTGCTGAAACCTCATCTTTGCCTGCACATACCAGACTTATCGCTCAGAACAAAAATTTAAAACTATACTATCAGGAAGATTTCGCTTCTATCGGACTTGAAAATAAACAAAATCATTATATTTGGTGGTCAAGTCCTCCAGATGCTGAAAAAGATGAAATTGCTTCTCCTTTGCTGATAACAGAATTGCAGTCTTCCGCAGTTCTTACTTACGCTGACAGAAACAGCCAAAGTGTAACTAATTTACGTTCCGGAAATTCCGCTCAAATCTCCACACAGGAAATTAACAACGGCTTGCGCATTACTTACGAATTTGAAAAATGTGGTATTACCATTCCGGTTAATTATCAGCTGGAAGAAAATTATCTTTCTGTCAGCGTTTCCTGCTCTGAAATTCAGGAATCCATGTCTGAAAATGGTCTTGTTGCTTCACAGCT
Source organism: Oscillospiraceae bacterium (assembly GCA_045541055.1). Lineage (GTDB taxonomy): Bacteria > Bacillota > Clostridia > Oscillospirales > Ruminococcaceae > UBA3855. The sequence goes on along the minus strand of JAZQIL010000287.1, from coordinate 110,817 downwards.
GACCCTTTTAGAAGCTTTTGGAGCTGGCTCTCAGGAAGAAAACGGCTATTTCGTCATTCCTGACGGGTGTGGTGCTTTAATTCGCTTTCACAACGGAAAAACAGATTCTAAAAGTTATTCCCAGAAAGTTTACGGCAGAGACATGACAGCTGTTCCTACCACAAAACCAGCTGTGACGGAAAAAATTTATATGCCTCTTTACGGTATCGTCAAGGAACAAAATGCTTTAACCGTTCTGATTGAAGAAGGGGCTGGAAATGCGACTTTAAATGCAAGTGTCAGTGAACAATCCCTCAGCAGTTATAATTTATGTTATTTCTCGTTTCAGCTCCGTGATTCAGATACTTACACTATGGCTGGAGATTACGGAAATTTCACTGTTTTTGAAAACGGCAATATAAAAACCAATCAAATTAAATTAAGATATTACCCCGTTGCTGATAAAAATGCAAGTTATACTACTATTTCTGAAACTTATCGGAATTATCTTTTAAAAGACGGCAATGTTCAGAAAAAAACTATTTCTGATTTTTCCGAATTTTACCTTCATCTGTACGGCGGTACAATGAAAGCACAATCTGTTTTTGGCATTCCCGTGACAAAACAAACTTCTGTCACAAGTTATCAGGAAGCACAAGAAATTATTTCCACCCTTGAAAATGCCGGTATCGACCAGATGTCTGTTATTTATCATAACTGTACCAATTCCGGCATTTCAGGGAAAACAGACTATTCTGCAATTACTTCTACAGCATTGGGAGGATTAGCAAATTTCAACAATTTACTGGACTATCTTCAGGAACATGACATTACATTCTATCCGGCAGTCAATAATAAAACATTCCGCTCCGGAAACGGCTATTATACAATGTTTAATACTGCTGTCAGAATTTCAGATGTCTATTCCCGTCAGGCAGTTTACGACTTATCTTACGGCATTCAGGACACTTCTGCTAAAACAAAAGCTTTGCTTTCACCGGAAGTATTCACAAATTTATATCACAAACTCGCTGTTAATTTCAAAAGTAAAAATATCAATCATATCTGTTTAGGAGAAATGACTTCCAGTCTTTGGGGAGATTACGGAAAAAAACCTTTTTCCCGTGATGATACACTGCAAGCCCTGCAACAGTCCTATCAGGAAATTCAAAATGCAGATATGACCATTCTTGCGGATTCCTGCGCAGCTTATGCCTTCCCCTATGCAGATAAAATTTCAAATGTCCCTTTACATTCCAGCGGATTTGACATTTTTGATGAAGAAATCCCCTTTTATCAGCTTGTCCTGCATGGAGTGATTCCTTATTCCAGTCCGGCTTTAAATGCCAGTGCTGATATAATTGACACATTTCTCACTTCTGTTGCAATGGGCTGTCAGCCTGCTTATGACATGATTTATACCTCTGCAAGCAATTTAAATAATACAGATTTAGAAAAATATTATTACGCAAACTATGCTTTCTGGACAGATACCGCTGTACAGGAATACCAGCTTACAAAAGAAATTCTTTCTAAAGTCAGCAGTCAGTTTATAACAGATTATACCAGAAATCAGGACTATTCCATAACAACCTACCAAGACGGCACGCAAATTACTGTGAATTATTCTGAACAGACCATTACTGTAAATAATACCGTTTATCAGCTGAAAGGGGACTCTGATTCATGAAAAAAGAAAAAAAATTATCTTATCAGAAGCAAAAAGCCCTTTATGGCTATGGTTTTATCAGTCTGTGGCTGATTGGAACAATTCTATGGTTTCTTTGTCCGTTAGCGGAATCTTTACGCTATTCATTTATGGAAAGTTCTCCTGAAACAGGCGGAATGCAGGGGAATTGGGTCGGTTGGAACAATTATTTACATGTCCTGACCGGAGATGCCAATTATACAAAATATCTTGTTAAAGTCCTGTTGGAAACGCTTTGGAAAACACCGTTAATTCTTATTTTTTCGCTGTTTATCGCTGTTATTTTAAATCAAAACTTTAAAGGCAGAACATTTGCAAGAGCAGTATTTTTTTTACCGGTTATTATTGCAACAGGGCCTGTTTATCACATTATCAGCGGAAATATTTCCAGCAGTGGTGCAAATACTGCCGGACAGTTTTCTACTTTATTTACGTCTGACCTGATGGGAGAATTATTTCAATTTTTAGGCTTATATCATATCAATCCGAAACTTCCTGTTATTGCACAGACGGTAGCTGACAATATTTTTGGCATTGTCTGGAATTCCGGCATTCAAATTTTAATTTTCTTAGCAGCTTTGCAAAATATTCCACCCTCTGCAAAAGAAGCCGCTCAGATTGAAGGGGCAACCGGCTGGGAATTTTTCTGGAAAATTACGCTTCCTTATGTCAGTCCTATGGTGCTTGCCTGCCTGATTTTCACTGTAATCGACAGTTTCACCGCTCCGGATAATGCAGTAATGAGCCATATTCTTGAAACACAGAGCGAATGGCAATATGGCTATGCTTCTGCAATGGCTTGGATTTATTTTCTGATTGTCATGACGGCAGCCGGTATTATTATAATGTTGTTAAATCATTTTATCTACTACGAAACGGATTAAAGGGGGAACTGTCTTGTATTCAAATTCAAAACTGTCAGAACGTCTCTGGAAAATTGCAAGATTTCTTATTTTAACCGGATTATGCTTTGTTATTTTATACCCGTTAATTTACATGATAAGCTGTGCATTCCGTGCGCAGGAGGATATGCATGACCCTACTGTTATGTGGATTCCTCGTCATGTCACATTTGATATTCTGAAGCAAACTATGAAAGCAATGGATTTCTGGCACACACTGGGCAATACATTTCTATTAAATATTGGCTGTTCTCTGGTGCAGGTCATTGCCTGTGCAGTCACCGGATACGGCTTTGCAAGATTTCAGTTTAAAGGACAAAAATTTCTGTTTGGCATTGTGATTATGATGATTCTTGTACCGCATCAAATTTTAGCAATTCCTCAATATATGGAATTTCGCCACTGTTTCGGGATTGAACCGCTGATGCAGAAGCTCGCTCAACAAGGAAAAATCAGTTCTTCCTTTGCACAGGCATTTAATTTCATTGATACCCCTTTGACAATGTATCTCCCTGCCCTGTCTGCAAACGGTATCAGAGCCGGTTTAATGATATTTCTATTCCGGCAGTTTTTCCGAGGTATCCCCAGAGAATTGGAAGATGCTGCTTATCTTGACGGCTGTGGTGCATTCCGGACATTTTTACAAGTTATGCTTCCAAATGCCGGTTCTGCTATTTTAACTGTATTTTTATTTTCTGTTGTCTGGTACTGGAATGACTATTATGTCAGCTCTACTTTTTTCACAAATAATCAGACTATCGCTTTAATGCTGAAAAATTTAGACACTCAGCTGACCAGAACTATTTTTCACACGACAACTGCTGAAATTTCCCCCAGAGAAAAAATTATCTGGATGGAAGCCGGCTGTCTGCTTGCTGTCACCCCACTGTTAATTCTTTACATCTGTATGCAGAAATACTTTGTCGAAGGCATTGAACGTTCAGGATTAGCAGGTTAATCTATTTTATCAAAAAGGAGAGAATTTTATGAAATTATTAAAAAAACTTTTTGCTTTGTCTCTTGCAGTAACATTACTGCAAAACATTTCTTTCTGTCCTGTGCAGACTGCCTTTGCAGAAGGGATTCCGGCAGTAGAAACAGAGGACCTTCCACATTCCGGAACTTGCGGAGAAAATGTTACTTGGGAATTTGATGAAACATCTGGCTTGCTGACCGTCAGCGGAACAGGTACAATGGATTCTGCACCTTGGGGCGGACTGCCTTTGAAAACAGTTGAAATTCAGGAAGGTGTCACTTCAATAGCAGATTATGCCTTTTATTTTCAAGGCGGTTTAACTTCCGTGACAATTCCGGAAGGTTTGACCAGAATCGGCAGTTTTGCATTTTCGGTTTGCAGTTCTTTGGAAGCACCGGTATTTCCGCAAAGTTTAAAATATATTGGCGGTTCTGCCTTTGCAGGCTGTGGTGCATTTACATCTATCACGCTTCCGGAAGGGCTGGAAATTATCAGCGGTTCAGCCTTTACAGACTGCGCACTGCTGGAAGAAATTCAAATTCCGGACAGTGTTTCTGTAATAGGTGCAAGTGTTTTCGCAAGAACACCACTTTTTGAAAATCAGTCTGGCATTAAATATGCTGACGGCTGGGTCATTGGCTGTGACGAAACTGTGACAAGTGCAATTCTTCCAGATGGTACAAAAGGCATTTGTCCTATGGCATTCATGAATTGTTCTGAATTATCGGAAATTTCTATTCCGGACAGTGTAAAATATATTGGTTTAATGGCTTTTGACGGGTGCATTTCTCTCCCGAAGGAAAATATTGGCGGTATTACTTATATTGACAACTGGGCAGTTTCGGCACAGTCTGAATTAAGTCCTTCTATGGTGCTGGATAAACATACCAGAGGTCTGGCAGCGAATTTATTTTACGGCTGTACATTCCGTACAATGGATATTCCGGCAAGTGTCAAATATATCAATCCGGAAGCATTTTCTACATGTTTAAATCTGGAATCAGTCATTATCCGAAATCCTGACTGTGTCATTGACATGACGGACGATTACAGCAGAACAATTTCCAATCTTGCTAAAACAGTGACTGAATATTACTTTACAGGGATTCTTTACGGAGAAGAAAATTCTACTGCACAAGCTTACGCTGAAAAATATGATATTACTTTCAAGCCGATTTCAGAACTGCCTTCTGAGCCTGACCCCTGTGATTTAAATCATGATGGTGTTGTCAATGCACAAGATGCAGGTTTCATTTTAATGTATGCGGCAGAGGTCGGAGCTGGAAATTTTACAGGTACAGTAGCAGAATATATCTTAACTCTGTCACAGTAAAAGCAAAATAAACATTTTCATTAAATCACTTGACAAATCTCTGAAAATTTTGTATAATAGTAATATACTATTTTCAGGAGGTTATGCCTTATGTTTACACAAGTTACACTGCCTTATGCCTTTGATGCTTTAGAACCTTATATGGACGCTTTAACAGTCGAAACCCATTATGGAAAACATCATGCCGCTTATACGACAAATTTTAATAAAGCGGTTGAAATGGCTGGATTACAGGACAAATCCGCAGAAGAAATTTTAGCAAACTTAGATGCCGTTTCTGACCCTGCTTTACAAAAAACACTGAAAAATAACGGTGGTGGCTATTATAATCACAATTTGTTTTTCTCACAGCTTTCCCCGAACCCTGCCAATGCGCCTTCCGGTCAACTCGCTGAAAAAATCAACAGCACTTTTGGAAGTTTTGACCATTTGAAAGAAGAACTTACCCGTTTAGCACTTGGGCAGTTCGGTTCTGGCTGGGCGTGGCTTTCTGCAAATGTTCAGGGTGATTTGATGATTTCCGCCTCTCCGAATCAGGATAACCCCATTTCTGAAAAAACTGGTTATATCCCGATTTTAGCAATAGATGTCTGGGAACATGCCTATTATCTTAAATATAAAAATCTTCGTGCAGATTATGTCAAGAATCTTTTCAATCTGATTGACTGGAATCAGGTTTCTGCAAATTATGATAAAATTGTAAAATAATTTCCTGCCTGTGTTCCGTACTGGAATACAGGCTTTTTTTATTGAAAATTGCTTGCAATTGCCTTAGATTTGTGTTATAATAAAGCGAAAGGAGTTTTTTAGTTATGACAGAATCAAAAACAGAAAAATTTATCAGAATATTGATTTGTCTATTTGTTGTTTTTCTGATGGGTATCCTGACAATTGCAGGGATTTTCTCCACAACAGGTATGGAAATTATTGACTTTGGAAATGAAGTGGACAATGTTGTTCAGCGTATCCGTGACGGAAATGAAGTTGTCTGGTATTATCATGACAATATCTTTGCAAATCTGATTTGGTTAGCTGTGGAATTTGCTGTTTGTTTTGCCGTCATGCCCTATCTGAAAAAATTATCGTTAAAATGGGAAATTTTATTTATTTCTGTCTGGGTAATATTTTTAGGTAGTATCTGGGTGATTTCCTCGCAGGTAAGCCCGACTTATGATTCTGAAAAAGTTGTCTGTGCTGCTGCGGAAGCGGCTCAGAATCAATTTAGTTTCATGCAGGACAATTATTTTTCTTATTATTCTTATCAGCTGGGCTATGTGCTGTTTAATGAAATCATTTTCCGGATTCATAATTTATTTGTGCAGGAAGATACGTTTCTTTTTCTGGAATTTTTAAATGTTGTATTTTTAGCAGGCATTTATGCAGGCATTTTAACACTGAATCAGCTTTTGTTTAAAGACTGTCGTATTCATCAGCTGACCACATTATTATTAGTATTCAGTATCCAGCCATTGCTTGCCTGCGTGTTTATCTATGCAATTTATCCCGGTCTGCTGTTTGCAGTCTGGGGAATGGTATTTGAAGTGCTTTACTTCCAGACACAGAAAATTCGTTTTATTTCCCTGTCAGCGGTATGTATTGCACTTGCCTATCTGATAAAGCCGAATTATTTAATTTTTCTGATTGCAATGCTCATCATTGCTGGAACAAAAGGTCTGAGCTTATTCAAAGAACCTGTAAAATTAACTATCTGCTTTGCGTATATTCTGTTAAGCTGTTGTCTGTCTTTTTTACTGCCGAATTATGTTACAAAATTCTATGAAACAAGAAGCGGCATTTATCTTGGAGATGCCATTCCTATGACTTCTTTCATTGCAATGGGTCTGAATTGTTCTGACAGCGCACCCGGCTGGTATAATGAAAATTATACAATTATCAATTTTGAAAATCATGATTCCAATGCAAAAGAAGCTTCTCATACTTCTGTAGAAAATATTAAAGAACAGCTCCAGCATTTTTCACAAGACAAGCACTATAGAAATGAATTCTTCTATAGAAAATTCATGTCTCAATGGAATGAAACCAGCTATCAAAGCATCTGGAATAATAAAGTCAGAGAACAATATCAGCCAAAAGGAAAATTTTCTGAATGGGTCTGCTATTCCGGTGAACAAGCTGTCAAATCTTATATGGATATTTACACACAACTGATTTTCACAGGCGTTTTGCTTGGTGGTATTGTCTGCTTCCGTAAAAAGAATTTTATGCAAATTTTTTCGCCTTTGGTTATCATTGGCGGAATGCTTTATCATTTAATGGCAGAAAGCAAATCACAATATGCAATGCCCTATTATATTTTAATGACTGGATTTGCAGCAGTCGGCATTTGCTGGCTGTATGATATCTTAAAACCTGAACTTGCAAATTTTAAATTAAACTGGAGGAATGGAAATGGAACAAAAAAATCTCACCCGTCTCAGTAAATATTTAAGCCTGTTACTTCGTCACAGTCCTGAAACGGCTGGGATTACGATTGAATATCTCGGCGGCTGGACAGATACGGAAACTTTAATCCGGAAAGTCAATCAGTCCGGAAATTATCATCTGGATATGGAAACACTTGAAGAAATTGTTAAAACAGATAACAAACAGCGTTACAGCTTCAATCAAGATAAGACGAAAATTCGTGCCAATCAGGGACATTCTATCCCTGTTGATTTGGAGCTGAAAGCACAAGTTCCTCCTGAAATTTTATATCACGGCACTGCGGAACGCTTTATAAACGCTATCTTTGAAAATGGCTTGCTTCCTATGAGCAGACAGTATGTCCATCTGTCCAAAGATGTGGAAACTGCGCTCAAAGTCGGCAAACGTCACGGAAATCCCTGCATTCTTGAAGTGAAAGCCGGTCAGATGCATCAGCAGGGATTCCCATTCTATTTGTCAGAAAACGGTGTCTGGCTGACAGAACACGTTCCGCCGGAATTTTTCATCTTAATGAAAAAATAATTCAGTGTACTTGTTCTGTCACTTTTAAAGAAAGCTGATTTTCCTCAGCCGTCACAAAGACAATATCTCCTTTTCTAAGTTCGCTATGAAGCCACATTCTGGAAAGGGGATTTTCTATCTCCTGTGTCAAAAATCTTCTGATAGGTCTTGCTCCGTATTGTGCCGTTTCTGGACAGGTGGAAATCAATTTCACAGCAGACTTATCATATTCTAACAGAATTTCATTTTGTAAAAGCCGTTCTGCTAACAGGTCTAACTGTCTTTCAGCAATCTTTTCAAGATGTTCTTGTGTCAGCTTATGAAATACTAAAATTTCATCAATCCGGTTGATGAGTTCCGGAGGAAGTGTTTTCTTTAATGCCTGTACAGCTTGTTTCTGTTCCTGTTGTTCCTGCTCTAAAAACCCTACAGAAGGCTGATTTTCATGCATTCCTAAATTAGAAGTCATGAAAATCAAACAGTTTCGTAAACTAATTTTTCTGCCTGTACTGTCTGTAATTACTCCATCTTCTAAAATTTGTAATAAGATGTGTAATACATCAGGGTGTGCCTTTTCAATTTCGTCAAATAATACAACACTGCAAGGTCGTTTCCTTAAATGCGAACAAAATACAGACTCTTCTGCAAATCCAACATATCCGGGAGGCGCACCTAATAATTTTGCTGTAGAATGCTGTTCCATATATTCTGACATATCTATCCGAAGCAATGCCTTTTCCGTTCCGTAAAGCGTCTCTGCTAACGTCCGGACAAGGGCTGTTTTTCCAATTCCTGTCGACCCTAAAAATAAAAATGACCCTACCGGACGGCTTAATTCCCTGAATCCACTTCCAGCTCGGCAAACTGCATCACACAATTGACTAATCACTTTATCATGCCCAATAATTTTTTCCTGTAAGGCAGTCTGCAAATGTTTTAATTTCTCCTGTTCCTGCTGTGTCATCTGTTCTAAAGGAATCCCTGTCCGGAGTGAAGCCACTGCTGCAACGTCTTCCGGCTGGACTTCTGTAAATGTTTCACTATGCAGAGAAGCCTTTGCACAGGATTCATCTAATAAATCAATGGCTTTATCCGGAAAGCTTTTATCTGCAATATATTTTTGAGATAATTCAATACATTTTTGTAATACCTGTGTGTTTAAAAATACATGATGATAATTTTCATAATTTTCTTTCAAGCCGTTCAGAATATGCAAAGTTTCTTCCGGTGAAGGCTCTTGAATCATCACACTTTGAAAACGTCTTGCAAGTGCGCCGTCTTTTTCAATTGTTTTGGTATATTCGGCTGGAGTTGTTGCACCGATTAAGCGCAAATCTCCTCTTGCAAGCTGAGGTTTTAACATATTAGCAGCGTCAATTGCGCCTTCTGCTGCTCCTGCGCCCACGATTGTATGCAGTTCATCAATGAATAAAATAATTCTTCCGGTATTCGTCACTTCTTCAATGCAAGCCCGTACACGGTCCTCAAAGTCTCCCCTATATTTCGCACCAGCCAATAATGCTCCTAAATCCAGCGAAAAAATAAACATTCCCATTAAATGTGAAGGGACTTCTCCCTTTGCGAATCTGTCTGCCACACCTTGAATAATTGCTGTTTTCCCTACTCCTGGTTCACCAATTAAACAAGGATTATTTTTACTTTTTCTGGAAAGAATCTGCAATACTCTGTCAATTTCCTTTTCTCTGCCAATTAAAGGGTCTGCCTGTTCCGAAGGAAGCATTAACTTCCCATAGCGGAACAATTGTGGAAACTCTGAAGCTGTCGGCACTTGCAACGCTTTACAAGGCTTGACCTTCTGGCAGTTTTTTTCTAATGTCTGCATATCTGTATGCATAAATTCCAATAATTCTGCTGCTGCACAATTTTCATCTTGAATCATTGCTAATAATATCAATCTTGTTCCGACTTCCGGACGGTGTTCTTTTTCAGCGAGATTCTGTGCATCAGAAAGGATTCTGTGCAGAGCCGGTGTCATATTGTGATACCCCGTTGCAGTGCGTGTTCCTCTGCCGACTGTTTGCAGCATCTGCTGTGAAAATGTCTGTTCTGTAATGCCTGCCTGCTGAAGAATTTCAGCAGCTGTATTTGGCTGCTGGTGAAGCATTCCTAATAAATAATGCTCTGTTCCTACATAGGTATGCCCCATTTCACCGGCTAAACAAATCCCTGCTTCTAAAGCCAGCATGGCATTTTCAGAAAAACGGTTGATTTCATAATCATAATGATTCTGCATAAATCTAAGAAACTCCTTTCCAAATTCAAAGCCCTCTTCTGGGATACAGTAACAGTATAGCATTTTCTGCCTGCAATATTTGTCGTAATCAAAGAAAAAAACAATTCATTTCCGGGCAATTGCTGAAACTTGACAAAATTCTGCAAATATGTTATGATAGGAAATATGAGTGATTCAGGAGGTGAAGACATTGGGTTATCGAGAATTATATTTTCAGCATCATAAAGGTAAAAAACGCTTGTTTCACAAAGGCAGATATTATAAATGCGTTTCCTGCGGAAAATGGTTTACGAAATCTGAAATTACAGTTGACCATATTATTCCCAAACGAAAAGGCGGTTTGGACGTTATCAGCAATTTACAAGCCATGTGCAGAAGCTGTAATTCCAGCAAGCGTGACCGGCAGTCCAGAAAAGATACTATCAAAGGCGTTGTCGGTATGACCGCTCAGGGACAGCTCGGCAATTTCCTGACCAGTGCTGCAAAACAAAAAATTAAAGACGCTTTAGGCATTAAGTATAAAAGAAAATAATTTGCAGTTTGCAGTCACACATTTTCATCTGCTTCATACTATGTACTATGAAACAACGCAAGACAGCGAAGTTTCAAATATATATTCATATGAAGGAGAATGTCTTATGTGTTTTGATAATAATAACAATAGCTGCTGCTGGGTAATTTTTCTGATTCTGATTCTGTTCTGCTGCGGCAATAACAACAATAACTGCGGCTGCAATAACAACTGTGGCTGCGGCTGCTAATCGCCTAAAAAATGCCCTCCCCTGCAAATGGGGAGGGTTTTCTTATTTCTGAGGTTTTCCGCACTGATAACAGAACTGTGCATTTGGGTTGACAAGCCTTTTCCCACAATAACGGCAAAATTGACGCTTGACTTCTTCTGTGATTTTCACGTTTTCCGGAATTTCTGAAATGTCTGAAAAATCTTTCAGTAATTCTTCCGGAATTTTAGAAGTTTTTTCCTCTGCGGGCTTTTTCTTCCAAAGTGTTCCAATGCCAAAGATTACAGCACAAATGACAATGCCAATACCTGCACTCAGCAAGATACTTCCGGAACAGGATTTTCCTAACTCTGCCGGAAGAAAAAGAATGATGATTCCGGTAATAAGCATCAGAACGCTTGGCACACAAGCCGTAATACTATAAACTTTCAAGGCGGTACTGCTATTTTTTTCTGCCCGAATGTGAATGAAAATGAGCCATGCCAACGCTCCGGCTAAAAGTATTATTAAAATAATTTCCAGCCATAAAGAAGCGAATGCTTTTAACAAGCCTAATACTGTATTTAATGCTTTTAAAGGCGATTCTAAACGATGGATAAGTTTTTCTCTGTCTGGTTCAAGAAACTTGAGACTGATTTCAGCATAGATGACATCAGAATTTGCTTCTATTAAGTCAGCAATTTGTTCAGCGGTCAGTTCCGGACGAATTTTTTCCTTTCCGGAAAGATAATATTCATACTGCATTGCCTGTTTATTCGCAAACTCCAGAAATGTTCCCTTTTGAATGATATTTTGAATTGCTTCTGTACTGATTCTTTCATCTTGTACGAAATTTTCAGAAACATATTTTGCAAGAGCTTTCTGGTTTTGTTCGGACTGAACAGTTTCAACAGATTTTTGAAATGCTTCTTTCTGAACGTTTTTTCTTAATGAAACGCCTGTGAGAAGCATTACTGTCAGCAACACAATCAGCAGAATATCTAACAGCATCAATGTGATATATTTCAGCTTGCCATATTTTTTCATCATAAATCCCCTTTTTGCTTATTTTTGTGTTTTCATTGTTAAGCTGATGCGCTTTCTCTTCAAATCCACATCAAGTACAGTGACATTCACAATATCGCCGACTTTCACAACGTCTAAAGGATGTTTCACAAATTTTGTATCACTCATCTGTGAAATATGCACAAGCCCGTCTTCATGTACGCCAATATCGACAAAACAGCCGAAATCTACAATATTCCGGACAGTACCAACTAATTTCATTCCTGCCTTTAAGTCAGCCATTCCCATTACGTCACCGCTTCGCATTAAAGGCGGAGGCAGTAAATCTCTTGGGTCACGACCGGGTTTGCGTAATTCTTCGGTCATGTCATTCAGTGTATACACACCAATATTTAATTCTTTTGCAAGGGTTTCTGCTCCGGTCTTGCGAACGTTTTCAGTGAAAGCTTCTAATTTTCCGGCTGCTGCATCTTCCAGAGAATAACCAAATTTTTGCAGTAATGCTTTTGCAGCTTCGTAAGCTTCCGGATGTACTGCCGTATTGTCAAGGGGCTGTGTGCCGCCGGAAATTCTTAAAAATCCTGCACACTGTTCAAATGTTTTTGCGCCAAGTTTTGGAACTTTAAGCAGTTCACGGCGGTTTTTGAATGCGCCGTTTTCTTCACGGTATTTCACAATATTTTTAGCAACGGCATTACTAATGCCTGAAATATGCGATAATAACGGCACAGACGCTGTATTTAAATCTACACCAACAGCATTGACACATTCTTCCACAACACCGTCTAAAGCCGTTTGCAAATCATTTTTCGGCATGTCATGCTGATACTGCCCGACACCAATTGCTTTCGGGTCAATTTTAACCAATTCTGCTAAAGGGTCTTGCAATCTTCTTGCAATAGAAACCGCACTTCTTAAAGAAACGTCATAATCCGGAAATTCTTCTGCTGCAAGTTCTGAGGCAGAATAGACAGAAGCACCTGCTTCGGAAACAACCATGTAAGAAACTTTATGAGAAAATTCCGGTAACAGTTCTGCAATAAATGTTTCTGATTCTCTGGAAGCTGTGCCGTTTCCAATTGCAATTGCTGTCACCTGATATGTTTCCACAAGATTTTTCACAACATCTGCTGCCTGCTGTTTTTTATGTTCTGAAAAAGTAGGGTAAATAATTGCTGTATCCAGCACTTTTCCGATACCGTCCACAACTGCAAGCTTACAGCCGTTTCTGTAACCAGGGTCAAAGCCTAATGTGACAGCATTTTTTAAAGGCGGCTGCATTAAAAGCTGTTTCAGATTAGAAGCAAATACTTTAATTGCTTTTGTACAAGCATCTTCAAAAAGCGTATTTTTGACTTCTCTTACAGTAGCCGGAATAATTAACCGTTTGGCACTGTCACAAGCCGCCTGACGGACAAGTTCTCCAGCCGGTGAAGGGGTTTCTTTCAGGTAACGCTTTGTACAAGTGCGTTCTGCAAGCACTTCGGAAGCAGTAATATTTACTTTCAAGAAGCCTTCTTTTTCGCCACGGTTCATTGCAAGAATCTGATGTCCCTGAAGTCTGGGGACTAATTTTTCATACTCGTAATAATCCAGATAAACAGCCGCCTGTTCTGGTTCTTCTTCAATCTTGTCCGTACCGGAACAGCCCATTGTACCGAATCTTTGATACAAATCACGCATTTCAGAGCGAATTTCCGCATTATCGGAAATTTCTTCTGCAATGATATCCATTGCACCCTGCAAAGCCGCTTCCACATCTGAAATTTCTTTTTCTTCAGAAAGATAATTCTGTGCAAGCACTTCGGGGTTTGTATCCGGATTCTGTTCAAGAAGTGCTTCTGCCAGAGGTGCAAGCCCTTTTTCCTTTGCAACAGAAGCTCTTGTTTTTCGTTTTTCTTTAAAAGGTCTGTAAATATCTTCCAGTTCGACTTGTGTCATTGCCTTTTCGACTGCCTGCATAATTTCTTCTGTCATTGCATTTTTATTTTCAATAGCAGAAATAATTTCTTCTTTTCTGGCCTCAAGATTACGGAGTGACTGAAGGCGCAAAGCCATTCGGCGAATTGTCTGGTCATCAAGTGCGCCGGTCATTTCCTTTCGGTAACGGGCGATAAAGGGAACTGTTTTTCCATCGTCAAGCAGTTCTACTACATTCTGTGCCTGCTCTGAACGGACATTGAATTCTTCTGCAAGAATTTGAATCATATCCATCATAATAATTTATCCTTTCTGACTATGGTTATAATTTTTAATGACATTCATGAAAGCGTTTCCATATCTTTCAAGTTTCACATGTCCAACTCCTGAAACGCTTAAAAATGCCATATCTGAAACAGGTTGTTTTCTGCACATATCTTTAAGTGTCACATCTGTGAAAATAATATATGCCGGAATCTGTTCTTTTTTTGCAATGTTATCACGGCACTGCACCAAAAGCTGAAATAATTTTTCATCTATATCTGAAATTTTTAATTTCACAGTATGACTGATTTCAGAAGAACGTTCTTTTCTGACAGGCATACATAATGTTTGCTTTTCTTTCAGAAACAAGCCGGATTTCCGGTTTAAATGCAAAACAGCATTTTCTTTTTCCGAAAGCAGTCCTGTAATGACTAAATATTTTAAAATTTCAAGACATGCCTGTTCGGAAATTTCTTTCATAATACCGTAAGTAGGAATTGCTAAATTCTGATAATTTTTCGCTTTGCTTCCTCGGAGAATCTGTGTTAAAGATTTTGCATTAAAATATAAATCTTTCTGATGCAAATAATAAATACAGGAAATAATTTTCTGCGTTTCCAGTGTAATGTCTTTCTGGGCGCAGTGTATCCGGCAAAAACTGCAATTCCCACAATATTCCGGTGCAGTATCGCCAAAATAAGAAAGTAAATACTTTCTTAAACAAGTTTCGCCCTGACAATATCGCTGCATAAGCCACAGACGCTGTTTTTCTTTCTGGTGAAGCTGCGCCCGAATTTTTTCATCTAAATCAGGATTTTCACCGGAATTTTCCAGTAACAGCTGATTCACCCGCATATCAGAGCCATTATAATATAAAATACATTCCGCCTGACTGCCGTCTCTTCCGGCTCTGCCTGCTTCCTGATAATAGCTTTCTAAATTTTTCGGCATATTATAATGCACAACAAACCTGACATCTGGTTTGTCAATTCCCATTCCGAATGCATTTGTTGCTACAATCAAGCGGACTCTGTCATATAAAAAATCATTCTGATTCTTTCGGCGTTCTGCATCTGAAAGCCCTGCATGATAACGCACTGCCGGATAACCTGCTTGATTCAACTCTTGTGTGACCTGCTCCACAAGCCGCCTTGAAATACAGTAAATAATTCCAGTCTGCTTTTTATGCTGACTTAAAAATTCCAGTAATGCCTGCAATTTATCTCTTGGCTGGTCTACTGAAAAATAAAGATTTTCTCTGTTAAACCCTGTTGTCAGACAAAAAGGCTCATGCAGTTTTAAAATTCTCATGACATCATCAGCGACTTCTTTCGTGGCTGTGGCAGTGAATACACTTAATACAGGACGTTTCGGCAAACGTTCTATAAATGTCATAATCTTTAAATAACTGGGTCTGAAATCCTGTCCCCATTGTGAAACACAATGCACTTCATCTACTGTCACCATAGAAATTGGTATTTCTTCTGCAATTCTTAAAAAGCTCTGTGTTTCCAGCCGTTCCGGCGCAGCATAAAGAAGTTTCACTTCTCCTCTGTAAATCCTTCTCAATGCGGATTTATAACTTTCATCGTCCAGCATACTGTTTAAACAAACTGCTGGTATTCCGTTTGCCTGTAAAGCACTTACTTGGTCATGCATTAAGGAAATCAATGGAGAAATGACAATTGTCATTCCCTGCATCATCATTGCCGGCACTTGGTAACAAATTGATTTTCCTGCACCAGTCGGCATAATGCCGAATACGTCCTGTCCTTGCAGAATATGTGCAATCAGTTCAGCCTGTCCACTCCGGAAGCTGGCATAGCCAAAATATTGTTTCAGAATTTCCAGAGCTGTCAAATTGTTCCCTCCTCTCTTCCAATATTCTTATTATACTACAAAACAAAACTATTTTCAAGATTATAGAATGAAAAAATTAAATTCTTACAGAAATAAAACACTATTGACTATCTCAGCAGAATATGCTATAATAATATTTTGGAAAAGACATGTTTTTACAAATTTCATTCAAAAAGGAGTTTCTTATTTATGAAAAAATTGAAATCATTTGTAGAAGGAGATTTTTTTCAAAATGCAATCTTAATAATAGTTATTTTAAATTCCATTATTCTTGGATTACAGACTTCTCCTGCAATTGTACATGCCATCGGAAAAGAACTGGAAATCATTGACTCCATCTGTTTGATTATCTTTATTATTGAGATGATTCTGAAAATGGTTGTAACTAAATTTTTTGGCTATTTCAAAAACGGGTGGAACTGGTTTGATTTTATCATTGTTCTTATTTCCGTTCTGTCCGGTGCAGCAGTGCTGTCCTCTTTCCGAGTATTTCGTGTATTTCGTGTATTCCGTTCTATGAAAAGCTTGAAAAGTCTCCGAAGCTTGCGCAGTTTACGAGGTTTTAAAATGGTAAGTTCTTTAAAGCCTTTGCAAAATATCATTATTGCAATTGGAAGGTCTATTCCTGGTATGTGCTGGGCATCTCTTTTGCTTCTTGTAATTTATTATATTTTTTCTATCATTGGTGTCACACTTTTTGGCACAGAATTTCCAGACTGGTTCGGCAACATTCCTAAAACAATGTACACACTGTTTCAGGTAATGACACTTGAAAGCTGGTCAATGGGAATCAGCCGTCCTGTTATGGAGGAATTTAGTTTTGCATGGGCATATTTTGTACCATTTGTTCTTGTTTCTTCTTTTATCATGATGAATGTTATTGTAGGTATTGTCGTCAATGCCATCAGTGAAACTGCTGAAATAAAAAAGAAAGAAGAACTTGAAAACAGTGACATTGACGCAATTCAAAAAGAAATTCTTTCCGTCAGAGAACATCTTGATAATTTGGAAAAAATGCTTGAAAGTCAAAAGCGTTGAATTTGACAAAAGGGTGCAGAAAATTCCGCACCCTTGTATTATATTTCCGTATCCTGCTGATGTATTTGTCTGAGACGGGCATATTTCTGTTTTGTCGCCATGCCGCCTCTGATATGTCGTTCCTGTTTGTTTTTGAGAAGTACGGCGTGTACCTGCTGTGCAAGTTCCGGCTCAATATAAGGCAGCCGTTCACTCACATCTTTATGCACAGTACTTTTGGAAATACCGTATTTCTTTGCTGCTGCCCGCACGGTCGCCTGATTTTCCAGAATATACGTGCCGAGCATCACAGCTCTGTCGGTTGTGTACATAATCTTCACTCCCATTTCTGTTTTCTCTGAACAAAATCGAGAATTCTTTAAAGTATATGCATAAAATCCGGCATTTAGCAGAAAATTTTATAAAAATATGTTCATAATTCGGAAATTAAAAAAGATTGATTTATTCAGGAACTTTTGATATAATCATATCAGACAGTTAGCCTGTCAAACACTGGAAAGCACTGTGCAGATTATATGCAATTTCTCTTAAAATTGGGAAAATTTATGTGAACTTATCATGAATGTTAAAAAAATATCATACTCCTGATTGATAAATACTTGACAAAGTCTTTAAAATGTAGTATGATAAAAGAGTAATGAAGAATGTAATAATCATTCATACTGGAAAGGAAGATGTCATTTATGTTCAAAAACTTTGCGCCTGAATGGGAAGGCTTTAAGCCGGGCAGATGGAGTAGTACTTCCATAAATGTCCGTGGTTTCATTCGGCAAAATATGACCCCTTATGACGGAGATGAAAGCTTTCTGGAAGGACCTACAGAAGCAACAAAACAGCTTTGGGAACAGGTCATGGATTTGTCTCGTCAGGAACGAGAAGCCGGCGGTGTTCTGGATATGGATACCAGCATTATTTCTACTATCACTTCTCATGGTCCAGGCTACTTGAATAAAGACCTTGAAAAAATTGTTGGTTTTCAGACAGATAAGCCGTTTAAACGTGCGCTCCAGCCGTTTGGCGGAATCCGTATGGCACAGCAGGCTTGTAAAGAATATGGCTATGAAGTTGACCCCAAAGTGGTTGAAATTTTTACAAAATACAGAAAAACGCATAATCAGGGCGTTTTTGATGCCTATACTCCTGAAATGAAATTGGCAAGACATGCAGCAATTTTAACTGGTCTGCCAGATGCTTACGGCAGAGGCCGTATTATTGGTGACTACAGACGTGTTGCGCTTTATGGTGTGGATATGCTGATTGAAGATAAAGAACATCAGAAAGCAACACATTTTGTTCGTATGACTTCTAAAAATATTCGTCTGCGTGAAGAACTTTCTGAACAGATTAACGCACTGAAAGATTTAAAGAAACTCGGCGAAATTTATGGTTTTGACATTTCCAGACCGGCAAAGAATGCACAGGAAGCAATTCAATGGCTGTATTTCGGCTATCTTGCTGCTGTCAAGGAACAGAATGGTGCTGCAATGTCTATTGGACGTACTTCCACATTCTTGGATATTTATATTCAGCGTGACCTTGACAGAGGTCTTATCACTGAGAAAGAAGCACAGGAACTAATTGACCATTTCATTATGAAACTGCGTCTTGTGAAATTTGCAAGAACACCAGAATATAATTCATTATTCTCCGGTGACCCGACATGGGTAACAGAATCTATCGGCGGTGTTTCTGTTGACGGACAGCACATGGTTACAAAAAATTCTTTCCGTTATTTAAATACTTTAAATAATTTAGGTACTGCGCCTGAACCAAATATGACAATTCTCTGGTCTACCAGACTTCCCATGAATTTCAAGAGATTCTGTGCGAAAATGTCTATCAAATCCAGTTCGATTCAGTATGAAAGTGATGATATGATGAGAGTCATTCATGGAGATGACTATGCAATCGCCTGCTGTGTTTCTTCCATGAGAGTCGGAAAAGAAATGCAGTTCTTCGGGGCAAGAGCAAACTTGGCAAAATGCTTGCTTTATGCAATTAACGGCGGTGTAGATGAACGTCTTGGCGTACAGGTTGGCCCAAAATACAGACCTGTAGAAGGTGACGTTCTGAATTATGATGATGTCATGGAAAAATATGACGATATGATGGAATGGCTTGCCGGTTTGTATGTGAATACACTGAATGTCATTCACTTCATGCATGATAAGTACAGCTATGAAAGACTTCAGATGGCTTTGCATGACCGTGATGTCAAGAGATATTTTGCAACAGGTATTGCTGGTCTTTCCGTTGTCGCTGACTCTTTAAGTGCTATCAAGTATGCCAAAGTAAAGCCAATTCGTAAAGATATTGAAGTGAAGGACAAGGCCGGAAATGTCATCAGCGTTACGAAAAATGTTGTTGTGGATTACGAAATTGAAGGCGACTTCCCGAAATATGGCAATGATGATGACAGAGTTGACCAAATCGCTGTGCATATTGTCAAAACTTTCATGGATAAAATCAGAAAACATCATACCTACCGTGATGGTGTACCGACTATGTCTATCTTAACGATTACTTCTAACGTTGTTTACGGCAAGAAAACCGGTAATACTCCTGACGGCAGAAAACAAGGTGTTCCGCTTGCTCCTGGTGCTAACCCCATGCACGGCAGAGATACACACGGTGCAGTTGCTTCTTTAAGTTCCGTTGCAAAACTTCCGTTCCGCCATGCACAAGACGGCATTTCCAATACGTTCTCTATCATTCCCGATGCACTCGGCAAAAATATGCAAATCTTTGCCGGAGACCTTGACATTAACCGGCTCAAGCAGGAGGTTATAGATGAAGAATCAGACGAAACAGAATCCTGATGATGCAGAATTAAATCAGCAGGCTGATGAACTTGTTGCGCTTCTGGATGCGCTGACAGAATCCGGAAGCCAGCACATCAATTTAAATATTGGCGAACAAACAAAAGTACAAACTGTCAACAGTACAGAATGCAACCCACAACTCGGTGCTTGTGCAATCCCTAATTTCGATGAAGAAGACCCCGATTTTCAGGAAGATGAAGAATCTGAAGAACCTGACAACGGAGAGCTTTAATAAAATTTATTTTTCTTAAGGAGGAATTTATCATGGCAGAAATTCAAAATGACCAGCAAGTGGATAATTTAGTAGAGTTGCTTGACGGCTATCTGCTTAGAGGCGGTCATCATCTGAATGTCAACGTTTTCACAAGAGAAACGCTTCTTGATGCACAGAAACACCCTGAAAATTACCCTCAGCTGACAATCCGTGTTTCCGGATATGCTGTCAATTTCATCAAGCTGACAAAAGAACAGCAAGATGATGTCATTTCCAGAACTTTCCACGAAAAAATCTAATTTTTCATACTCCTATCTCTTTAAAATGCAGAATGCCCGACTTTTTAACAGTCGGGCTGTTCTGTACCTGAAAGAAGGTGCTTTTATGCAAGGCTATATTCATTCTACAGAATCTTTTGGAACAGTGGACGGCCCTGGCATTCGTTTTGTAATATTTTTCCAAGGGTGTCCCATGCGGTGTTTATATTGTCATAATCCAGATACTTGGAAAACACATTCCGGAACGCTGATGACGGCAGAGGAACTTATTGCTATGTATGAGCATAATCGAATGTTTTACAAAAACGGCGGAATAACTGCTACCGGCGGAGAACCCATGCTTCAAATTGATTTTTTAACAGAACTGTTTACACTGGCACACCAGAAAAATATTTCCACTTGTTTAGACACGTCCGGTATTTGTTTTCGTCCGGAAGATACGCAGAAAACAGATAAATTATTATCCGTGACAGATTTAGTGATGCTTGATATTAAGCATATTGATGATGAAAAACATCAGGCTTTAACAGGACATTCCAATCAAAATATTCTTGCCTTTGCGGAGTATCTCAGCAAGAAAAACATTCCCATCTGGATTCGTCATGTCATTGTTCCGGAATGGACAGACGACATTCAGGAACAAACGGAATTAGGCTATTTTCTGGGCGGTCTGAATACTTTAAAGGCTTTAGATGTTCTGCCCTATCACGATATGGGAAAAGCAAAATATCATGAATTAGGCATTCCCTACGCTCTTGAAGATACCAAGCCCGTTGATAAGAAAATTGCTGTACAGGCTCGTGAACAAATTTTCAAAGGCATTAAACAGCGGTTAAAAGACGACTATAAAAAAAATCATTGACAAAATTCATGTCCCTAATTTGTGAAATCCTCTAAATTTTAAAATATTTTCATCAAAACTCTTGTATTTTATGACATAAATATGTATAATATAAGTATCTATATTTTTAAAGGAGAGATTGTCATGAAAATTTTCAAAATGCTCACCGGAATTACACTTTCTGCATGTATGCTGTTCAGCGGACTGGTTTCTGTTCCAGTGGAGAAAACTGTTGTTTTTCCTGCAATTGAAGCAGAGGCATCCAATGTTTTTGTGCCACGTTTTGAAGCACCTACATCAGATAATGCCAACTATTTTTCCGGCAATATTTTTTATCAATGTGGTTATGGAATGCCAAACTGTACCTGCTATGCCTATGGCAGAGCAAAGGAATTATTAGGAGCTGAGCCTTCTCTTTCGCATGGAAATGCGGATGAATGGTGGGGCTATAATATTAACAATGGTTATTATCCTTATGGCAGTGAGCCGAAACTTGGTGCAATCTGCTGCTGGGCTGGACAACACGTTGCTGTGGTGGAAGCCATTAACGGAGATACTGTTACAATTTCTCAGTCCAGCTGGGGCGGTAAGTTTTTTGAAACAGCAAATGTCAGCAAGTATAATATGAATTCTGTTCAGTCGGGATTTCAAGGCTATATCTATATTGGTGACTGGTCTCCAGAGCCTTTGCCTGACCCTGACCCAGTCATTCCACATGCTACAAGTGCGAATATTCCTGACGGAAAATATTATATTCAAAATGTCGGTACTGGACAATATCTGAACTATTCTTATGCTTGGTCTTCTACTGTCAGCAGTTATCTGAAAGCAATGATACTTGACGGACAGGATTATTCTTTAGAGCAAACATTTAATTTTGTACATTTAGGAGACGGGAAATATAAAGTTTATACTGACAGGGACAATGCTTATCTGAATTGTTATGCCGGTACAGAAGCAGAGATTGCCAATGGAATACAAATTACAGGATTTTATCAATATAATGACGATAATACTCAAAAATTTTATTTTACGCCTGCCGGAAACGATGAATATGTTATTCAAAGTGTACAGAATACTGCTTTGAATTTTGGCACTTATTCTTATGTAGGTCCTAAAACAGGAAATACTTATACATGTGTGAATTTGCAGTATTATCATGCTAATGATGCAAATCAGAAATGGAGACTGATTCCGCTGAATCCTCCTGAAACAACAACTACCACTACTACAACTACTACAACAATGACAACAACGACTACCACTACAACAAATACACAAGCTACTACTACCACCACCACAACACAAACTTCCGCTACAGAAGCTCCTGCTACCACTACTACTACAACAACTGTTCCTGCACAAGAACTTATTGTAGATAATACCAAGCTTTCTATGAAAGTCGGCGAACAACATACAATTCTTTCTTCACAAAATAATTTAATTTATCAGTCAAGCAACCCTGATATTGCTGTCGTTTCTAAAAAAGGCGTGATTACTGCCCTTAAAGAAGGCTATACTGTTATCACTGTGATGAATTCCGATTACGATGCTATTCCCATAAAAGTCACCGTAACAGCAGAGATTCCCACACTTCTTGACGGTGATGCAGACGGCTCAGGAGAAATTGACATTTTAGATGTCATCACTTTAAATAAAGCCGTTTTAGGTAAAGAATCCCTCTCAGAAGCACAGCTCAAAGCAATTGATTTCAACGGCAACGGCAAGCCCGATTCCAGTGAATCCCTCACAATTTTAAAATACATTGTCGGTATGATTACAAGTCTTACTGCTTAATAAAAAAAGTCCGTCCTTTATTGGACGGGCTTTTTCTTTTATAAAATGGAAATTTCCTGATTTGAAATATCGAAATATTGTTCCAGAATAGCGATATAATACCGGAATACAACTTTTCCGTTATAATACATGACATCGCCCTGCTCTGGTATGCCAATTGTTGCAAGTTCCTCATCTGTCAGGTCAGAAAGCAGTATTGTTTTGAAATCCTCTACTGTAATGCCAAGACGTTGCTTCTGCTTATCACTTAAACCGTCAAGCATAATCTGTGTTTTATCTGTTTCTAATGCTTCCTGTTCTCTTGCGCCAAGTGCAATCACGGTACTGTGATATTCATCTTGTTTCATGGAAAGTACTTGTCCATTGTTAAATGTAACCTGATAAGCATCTTTTCCAAGTAAATCCATTTGTTTATCACTCAGTGTGACTTCCACATCTTTGGAGATAGCAAGCAAATCTTCTGTAATATCCTGTCTGCTTTTTGTTTCCCAAGTGATTTCAATATTTTCGGGTTCTACCAGCGGACGTTCTACGACAACATCACGGGAAAGTCCTCTGATTTTAAACCAGAATAACTGATAATACACTTTATCCATAGTATTGCTTTCCACAGAAACTCTTGTACTTCCGTTAGAGCTGTCTGTTGTATTATAAATTTCATAACGATACAGCCCTGAAGGAGATACATCGCTCTGTACCATTGTTGTTACTGTCGCCGGTGCAAACATAGAGGTTACGACAAAATAAACCAGCGCACCAACTAAGTAAATCAACAAAAAAATTGTTCCCCAGACTGTCTTTGCCGTTTCGCCAAGTCCTGAC
This sequence comes from Oscillospiraceae bacterium, assembly GCA_045541055.1. GTDB lineage: Bacteria > Bacillota > Clostridia > Oscillospirales > Ruminococcaceae > UBA3855. The sequence continues at coordinate 87,118 of JAZQIL010000287.1, read as the reverse complement.
AGGAAAAACGCTACTAAAGCAACTATCATCATTGGAATCAATACCCACCACTGCCCGAAATAAATCAGCAGAGGCAATACCATAGCCGGCAGCATGATTAAACTTGATAACTTTGTCAGAAGCTGATTTCTGGTATATAATATTTCTGCTAAGGCGACTACAGAAACACCTGTCACTGCCATGCAGGCTTTTGAAACGTCTATCAGTTCCAGTTTATAAAATATAGAATGATATGCAAAAAATACAACAATCACACAGTACAATACACTCAACAGGGAGAGAACTCGCTTGACCCAAATAATATAATTTTTCTTCTTTGAAGTTTCTGCCTCCTGTGAAGAAATTTTTTTATGCCGTGATACAGCAGCTTGATTCATCATCCAGATTATCCTTTCTTTGTCAATATTTCTTATTTCTCATTGCAAGCAATACACTCTTAGTTATTATACCATTTTTATTCAGAAATGGCAAGTAGTTTCTGAAAAATATTTTTAATTTTTTTTAAAAAAATACTTGACAAATGACTTAAAATATGCTATACTGATTTTAGTTTTATAATTCAAATCCTGAGAACAGAAGTAAGTAACTCTTCAACACAGTGTGCAGAGAGCCGCTAGCTGGTGAAAATGCGGTACATATGCTTTGGAGTGAATGGGTCTGTGAGGAGCAAAGGAGAATTTTCAGTATCCTGCGCCGTATTCCCTGCGTTATAAGGGTAGGATATGTCAGTATCTGAACAAAGGGATAATTTTATCTTGTTATCAGGGAAAATTATCTGAAATTGGGTGGCACAACGGTCAATCGTCCCATAGTATGGGAAGATTGGCTTTTTTTATACGTTTTTTTCAAAAGGAGGATTTACTATGTTAGTTCCATCATTGGAAGAAGTGCAGAAACTCGCACAAACTTATACTAAAATTCCGGTTTTCTACACATTTCCGGCAGACCATAAAACGCCTGTCAGTATCTTTTCCGCTTTGGCTGAAGAAGAAGAAACTGCTTTCTTACTGGAGAGTGTCAATAATGGCGCACAATGGGACAGGTATTCTTTTATTGGTTTCCATCCCTCTCAGGAAATTTGTACTTATGGCGCAAAGATGCAGGTCATTTCAGCTGGGCAAAATCAAACTGTTACAGAACAGTCCCCTTTTGCAAAGCTGCAAGCTCTTTTAGATGCCCGTACTTCTCCGAAATTTGAAAATCTTCCTTATTTTACAGGCGGATTTATTGGGTATTTCGCATATGATGCCGTCAGATATACGGAAAAGAAACTGAAACATGTTCCTGAAGATGATATTCATATGCCGGATATTCATCTGTTTGGCTATGATGTGATTGTTGCCTATGACCATCTGAACAGCAATGCAATTGTGATTACCAGCCTTGATGCAAACGCAAACCTTGCTGAACAATATCAGCAGGCGGAATTATATTCGGCTCAGATTGCTGCTAAAATTGATGCTTCCCCCAGCCGTGGACAGTTCCGTGATGATGAACCAGCCGTTCAGGTCGGCTCTAACGTCACCAAAGAAGAATATATTTCCATGGTGGAAAAAGCAAAAGAAAAAATTTATGCCGGCGATATTTTCCAAGTCGTTCTCTCTCAACGCTTTGAAGTCGAAAATCCGCCTTCTGCCTTTGAAGTTTACCGCCGTTTAAGAGCAACAAACCCCTCTCCTTATCTTTATTATTTCAAAACAAAAGAATATGAAATTGCCGGCGCATCTCCTGAACTTCTTGTGAAAGTTAATGACGGTATCGCTTCTACAAGACCCATTGCCGGTACTCGCCCCAGAGGAAAAACTTCTGCTGAAGATAAAGCCCTTGAAGCTTCCCTTCTGGCAGATGAAAAAGAAAAAGCAGAACATACCATGCTTGTCGATTTAGGAAGAAATGACTTAGGCCGTGTCAGCGAATTCGGTTCTGTAGAAGTGACCAACTTCATGTATGTAGAACGCTATTCTAAAGTTATGCATTTAGTTTCCGATGTGAAAGGAACACTTCGTCCGGACTGTAAGCCTTTAACCGCTTTGCAGGCAGTTCTCCCCGCCGGAACGCTTTCCGGTGCGCCTAAAGTCAGAGCTATGGAAATTATTGACGAACTCGAAAATAAAAAACGTGGTCTTTATGGCGGAACAGTCGGCTACTTCGGTTATAACGGCGATATGAATACCTGTATTGCTATCAGAACGATTTTATTCCGGAACGGTAAAGCCTATGTACAGTCCGGTGCTGGTATCGTTGCTGATTCCGACCCTGAAAAAGAATTTGATGAAACAAACCAAAAGGCAAAAGCAATGCTGAACGCTATCAAGGAGGCAAGAAAATCATGATTCTGGTAATTGACAACTATGATTCCTTCACTTATAATCTTTGCCAGTATATCGGCGAAATGTATCCTGCTGTTCTGGTAAAGCGGAATGATGAAATCACACTTGACGAAATCAAAACTCTACAGCCGGAAGCAATTATCATTTCCCCTGGTCCGGGTTATCCGGATTCTGCCGGAATCTCTATTGAAACAATTCAGGAATTTTCCGGTAAAATTCCGATTTTAGGCGTATGTTTAGGGCATCAGTCCATTGTGCAGGCATTCGGTGGAAAAATCATTCCGGCACACCAGTTAATGCACGGAAAATCCAGCAAAATCAGATTTGAAGAAAAACACCCTCTTTTTAAACATATTCCTCTGCCATTCGTTGCAGGACGCTATCACTCTTTAATTGCAGATGAAACCACTTTGCCAGACTGTTTAAGAGTGACTGCTTTAGACGAAAACGGGCAAGTTATGGCAATTTCTCACAACTCGCATCAAACTTACGGTTTGCAATTTCATCCGGAATCCGTCCTGACCAGTGACGGAAAACAAATTCTCCGGAATTTCCTCATCATTGCCGGCATTCTGGACGCTGAACCAGAACAGAAAAAAATCAATTTAAAGCCTTACTACAGCAAACTCATGCAGAAACAGGATTTGACCATAGAAGAAGCAGAAGATTGTATGGATATGCTGATGAGCGGTCAGGCTTCTCAGGTTCAAATTGCTTCTGTTTTAACCGCACTTGCTACCAAAGGCGAAACGCCTGACGAAATCGCTGGTTTTGCAAAAGGCATGAGAGCAAAAGCAAGCCTTGTTCCAGATGAAACAGACAGCATTGATATTGTTGGTACAGGCGGTGACCAGTGCGCTTCTTTCAATATTTCCACTACTTCAGCATTTGTGGCAGCCGCTGCCGGTGCGAAAGTCGCTAAACACGGAAACAGGAGCGTTTCCAGTAAAAGCGGTGCAGCTGATGTTCTTGAAGCTTTAGGCGTGAAAATCGCTTCTAAACCTGAACAGGCGAAAAAATGCCTTGAATCCACACATTTATCTTTCTTATTTGCTCAGAGCTATCATGCTAGCATGAAATATGTAGGCCCTGTCAGAGGTCAGCTTGGTGTCAGAACAGTATTTAATATTTTAGGCCCTTTAACCAATCCGGCAAAAGCAAATTATATTGTTCTGGGGGTTTATGAAAAGCCCTTAACTGAAATTATGGCAAGAGTTCTCCAGCAAGTCGGCATTAAAAGAGCAATGGTTGTATTTGGAAATGATGTCATGGACGAAATTTCCATTTCAGATGCTACCACTGTGACGGAAGTCAATGGCGATTCTTTAAAAACTTATGAAATCACTCCCGAAGAATTCGGCTTGCAGCGTTATGACAAATCTGAAATTGTCGGCGGTACTCCTGCGGAAAATGCTCAGATTACCAGAGAAATTCTTTCCGGAACAATGACAGGCGCAAAACGTGATATTATTTTAATGAATGCCGGTGCAGTGCTTTACACTTACGGCATTGCAGAAACCATTCAAGAAGGCATTGAAAAAGCCCGTGAAGCCATTGACAACGGTTCAGCACTTGCAAAACTTGACGAATTTATCAAGTTTACCAATGAAATGGAGTAAGCTTATGATTTTAGACGAAATCTGCAAACAGCGTGAAATTCAGCTCAACGCTGAAAAAAGCCGTATTTCGCTTGAAGAAATGCGCCATTTCGCTGAACATACCCCTCAGAAATCAAGTTTTATCCAAGCCCTTGCAAAATCCGGCTTATCCTGCATCTGCGAAATTAAAAAAGCTTCTCCCTCGAAAGGCTTAATCCGTCCGGATTTTCACCCTGTAGAGCTTGCAAAAGAATATCAGAAAGCCGGTGCAGACTGCATTTCCTGCCTGACAGAAGAACATTATTTTCAGGGAAACAGCGAATATCTGAAAAATATTGCAAAAGCTGTTACTATTCCGATTCTGAGAAAAGATTTTATCATAGATGCCTATCAGATTTATGAAGCGAAATATTTAGGGGCTTCTGCGATTTTGTTAATCGCTGCTGTGCTGGAATATTCCAGATTAAAGGCTTATTTTGATTTAGCACACGAATTAGGGCTTGACTGCCTTGTAGAAGTTCACACCCGTGAAGAATTTGAAACAGTTCAAAAACTGAATCCGAAGCTTATCGGTGTGAATAACCGAAATTTGAAAACTTTTGAAGTGAATCTCAGCACGACAGCAGAACTCGCTTCTTTCAGACAGCCAAACCAGCTTTTTGTTTCAGAAAGCGGTATCAAAACTAATCAGGATATGAAAACAGTTCAAAAACTTGGAGCAGATGCGGTTTTAATCGGTGAAACCCTCATGAGAAGCCAAAATATTACAGAAACACTTCACCAGCTCAGAGAGGGCACAGCATGAAACCTACTATTAAAATCTGCGGTATCAGACGGCTTGAAGATGTGGAAATCTTAAACCAGTATCCGCCGAATTATGCAGGCTTTATCTGTTCAAAGCCCTTCTGGAGATATGTGGATTTTGAAACATTCCAGAGATTGATATTTCAACTGCGTGGAGATATTGGCAGAGTCGGTGTTTTTGTGAATCCCACTATCGAGGATATCTGGGATTATGCAAATTATCTTGATGTGATTCAGCTCCACGGCGAGGAAGATGCAGAATGTATCAAACAGATTAGGGAAAATTTTTCATATGATACACAAATCTGGAAAGCCGTGAGAGTCCAGACCGCTGAAGATATCCGGAAAGCGGATTCCCTTCCGGTGGACAGGTTAGTCCTCGACAGCTTTTCAGCCGTCAGCCACGGCGGTACAGGAACTTTAGCCCCTTGGGATATTATCAAAGAAAACCGCCCTCAAAAGCCGTTTTTCTTAGCTGGGGGCATCTCAGCAGAAAATATTTCAGAAGCAATTCAATCCGTTCAGCCGTTCGGCATAGACGTTTCCAGCAGTGTTGAAACGGATAAGCATAAAGACATTGATAAAATAAAACAAATTATTCAAATCATCAGAAATTAAGAAAGAAGGATTTTATTTATGAGCAAAATCGGAAGATTTGGCAATTTCGGCGGTCAGTACGTCCCTGAAACTGTCATGAATGCAGTCTCTGAATTACAGGAGGCTTACGAAAAATACAGCAAAGACCCTGCATTTTTAAAAGAATTAGAGGACTTGTATCATAATTATGCGTTCCGTCCTTCCCTGCTTTACTATGCAGATAAAATGACAAAAGATTTAGGCGGTGCAAAAATTTACATCAAGCGTGAAGATTTAAACCATACTGGTTCTCATAAGATTAACAATGCTTTAGGTCAGGTGCTTCTTGCTAAAAAAATGGGTAAAAAACGCATTATTGCTGAAACTGGTGCTGGTCAGCATGGTGTCGCTACTGCTACTGTAGCAGCGTACTTTGACATGGAATGTGAAATTTATATGGGTCGGGAAGATATGGAACGTCAGGCTTTAAACGTCTACAGAATGGAACTGCTCGGCGCAAAAGTAACTGGTGTGGATTCCGGTACAGCGACTTTAAAAGATGCCATTAACGAAGCTATGAGAGACTGGGCAACCAATATTGCAACAACATTTTACTGCATTGGTTCTGTCATGGGTCCTCACCCTTATCCGACTATGGTAAGAGATTTTCAGAAAATTATCGGCAAAGAAGCAAAACAACAGATTCTGGAAGCAGAAGGAAAACTTCCTGATTGTGTCGTTGCCTGTGTTGGCGGCGGCTCTAATGCAATGGGCATTTTTTACGAATTTGTTCCGGATACTTCTGTAAGATTAGTTGGTGCAGAAGCTGCCGGAAAGGGCGCAGATACAGAATTTCATGCTGCAACCCTTACCAAAGGTGAAACTGGTATTTTCCACGGCATGAAGTCTATTTTCCTCCAGAATGAAGAAGGTCAGATTGCTCCGGTTTACTCTATTTCCGCCGGACTGGATTACCCCGGTATTGGTCCTGAACATGCGTACCTGCATGAAACAGGCAGAGCGGATTATGTCTGCATTACAGACGAAGAAGCAGTACAGGCTTTTGAATATCTTTCCAAAACAGAAGGCATTATTCCGGCGATTGAATCCGCTCACGCTGTCGCAGCCGCTTTAAAAATTGCCCCCACTATGCCAAAAAACCAGATTATGATAATTAACCTCTCCGGCAGAGGTGACAAAGACGTTCAGCAAATTGCAAGATACAGAGGAGTGAATTTAAATGTCTAATAGAATTGATGAAAAATTTCAACAGCTGAAAGCACAAAACAAAAAAGCTTTAATTACTTATATTTCCGCTGGTGACGGCGGACTTGACCTCACAGAAAAAGCCGTCCTCGAAATGGAAAAAAACGGTGCAGATATCATCGAAATTGGTGTTCCCTTTTCCGACCCCATCGCAGAAGGCCCTGTCATTCAGGAAGCAAGCTTACGCTCTTTAAGAGATTATCACACTACTTTAAAAAGCGTTTTCACTATGGTGAAAAAACTTAGAACACAAACAGAAATGCCTTTGCTGTTAATGCTTTATGCTAATACCGTATACCGGACACCAGATTTCTTTGACAAGTGCCGTGAAGCCGGCATTGACGGAGTGATTATTCCTGACCTGCCTTTTGAAGAGCATGACGAATTCCGTGAAGCCGCTGAAAAAAATAATATTTATAACATCAGCTTAGTCACACCAGCCTCCACCGGAAGAATTGAAAAAATTGCTTCTGCTGCACAGGGCTTTTTATACTGTGTTTCTTCTGTAGGTGTCACCGGCATGAGAGAAAAATTTGACACAGATTTCAATGCATTTTTTGAAGAAATTGCAAAATATTCTAAAATTCCTTACTGTGTCGGCTTTGGTATCCGCAACGGAGAAGCTGCTCAAAAAATGGGTTCTTACTGTGATGGTGTCATTGTCGGAAGTGCTGTCGTAAATCAAATTGGTCAGTATCAGCAAGAGGCACTCCCCCATGTTGCAGCACTCTGTCAGGAATTAAGAAACGGTCTCAATCAAGCATAATCCACGGTTTCAGGGGAATTTTTATAGTATATTAGCTAAAATTAAGCTCCATTTTATGTGAATTTGCACAGAAATGCCGATTTTCCGGAAAATTCTTGACAAATCGCTCAAAATCGTATATAATACTAGTATATTAAATATTTGGAGGAGTTCATATTATGAAAAAAGCAGAACTGATTGAAGCTGTTGCTAAGAAAACAGGCAAGTCTAAAAAAGAAGCTGGCGTTTATGTAGATGCTGTATTTGAAAGCGTAAAAGATGCTCTCGTTGCTGGTGATAAAGTAACACTCACTGGTTTCGGTGTATTTGAAGTGCGTGACCGTGCAGCTAAGAAATGCAAGAACCCCAGAACTGGCGAAATGCAGGACGTTCCTGCTTGCAAAGCTCCTGCTTTCAAGGCTGGTAAAAACCTCAAGGAAGCTGTCAATAAGTAATCTACTAAAAAATGCCCTCCTGATACGGAGGGCATTTCCTTTAAGAAAGAAAAGATTAGGTTTTATCTATGTTACTGAGAATCTTGACTCCACCAGTAGACTGTACTGTCTGCATGTAAAGCTTGTTGCTTTCTTCATAAGCTTTGTCAAGCTTTGCCTGAATGGCATTCTTTTCAGTGAGAACTGCTTCATAATCGGCTTTCAGGCGGTCAATCTGTTTCTGAAGGGACTGTGCAGCCACTTCGGCATCTTTTTTAGCCATATTGTTTTTATAGCCGTATTCTTTACCAAGTTCTTTTTCTTTTGTTTCTGCGCCTTCGAGCTTTGCCTTTTCGATAAGCTGAGGAAGTTCTTCAATTTTCGCTTTCAGTTCAGCGGCAAAATCGGCTTTATTATCGAGTTCTTTCTGTAATTCAGCGGTTTCGTTCTGGACAGCGGAAATCATTTCTTCACGCTGAGCGAGTTCATCTGCCCAGAGGTCATCTTCCTGTTTTTGTTTTTTATTCAGGTCGTAGCGATATTGTTCTTCTTCAGCAGTTCTTTCAGAAGTGAGTATTGCTTTTTCGTCAGCAATTTTTGTTTCCGCATCTGTAAATTTCTGATTTGCAGCTTCAAGCTGTTCTTTTGCGCTTGCTTCCTGATTTTCGCTGGCTTTTGCAAGGCTTTCTTCTAAAAGTGCTTTTTGAGCAGTGTGTGCTTCTTCCTGAGCAAGATTATGATTTTTATTCTGGTTGATGGCAGTAACGAAACGGACTAATTCCTGTTCGATTGCAAGCAGGTTTTCGTACTCTTTTTTTCTAAGAGCTTTTGCAGTATTCAAGGCTTCAATTTCGTCCTTGATTTCGGGTTTCAGGTAAATCAAATCATTTTCCTCCTCTGTTACAGGGCTGGTTTTAGGTGTATCGGCAATTTTTTCGGGGGGTTCTGGGGCTTCCGGTGTGTGTGCAGGTACAGACTCCTTGACAGGTGTTTCAGGACGAGAAGAAACAGCCTGTTGAATTGCCTGAATTGCTGTTAAAATATCTGCCTTCGTATTTTTCGCATTCAAGCCTGCTGCACTGGGCGGAAGGGAAATATTTTGAGATTTGGCTTCACTGATGAGCTTTTTATACTCGTCAAGAATTTCCTGTTTGGTATTTTTTTCGCTAATCATGTATAGAGACCTTCCTTTCCGGCAGGATTATTTTTTCCCCTGACCGTTATAAGGGTGATTATCCGTATTTAAAATATTGATACCGCCGATAGAACGTACTGTATCACTGGTAAGCTGACGGCTTTCAGCGTTACATTTATCCAGTTTTTCAGAAAGAACATCTTTTTCCTGACAAAGTGCCTGATATTTTTTCTGCAAAGCGTTGAATTCGTCCTGTAATTCGTTAATTCTGGTTTGATTTTCCTTATCTGCCATCCATTTATGATAGCCATAGTCTTTATTGACTTCTTTTTCCTTAGAAGCTGCGCCTTCTGCCTTAGCGGTTTCGAGTTCAGCAGGAATATTTTCGACTTTCTGTTTCATGTCTTGGATTTCGTTGAGTTTGTCAAGGCATTCTTGTTTTCTGGTATTTGCTTCCTGTTCTCTGAGCTGGAGAGCTTTTTCACGGTCGGCAATGACTTTAGCACGTTCTTCTTTTTCCTGTTTTCTGGCACGTTTCAAATTATAGTCAAATTCTTCTTTTTCCCGTTTGGATTCCTGCTGATAAGATTTCAGGAGTTCTGCTGTTTTCTGGGAAAGTTCCTGAAGTTTTGTTTCTGTTTCTGTTTTTTTGGCATCAAGGTTTTTCTGTGCTTCATCATGGAATTGTTTCATTTCATCTTGAAATGCCGTTTCTTTCTGGGCGAGTTCCTGAGCGAACTGGTCAGAAACGGATTTTTGAGCATTTTTCACAGCCTGCAAGCCATCTGTATCCGCATCAATGCCATAAAGTTTTTTCAGTTCTTCTTTTTTGGCTTTGATAAGGCGGAGCAGTTCGGTATATTCTTCAGTAACTTCCTGACTGAGAATATCACGTTTCATAACAGCTTCCGCAAGAGCGAACGTATTTTCTATTTTTTCACGTTCTGTAATACTTGCTGGTGTTTCAAGCAGTCTGGCTTTGGCATGAATGGCCTTGAGTTCCTCTGCATAGGATTCAGAAATATAATCCTTTGCGCTTCTGGTGTTGTCTAAAATCATGACAAACGCTCCTTTTCAATTTATTTTTCAGCATAAAAGCTGTTTGTGATAAGATAAATTACCAGTGATAAATTAAATAAGATAATTTTTTATCAATATCGATTCTGGTCTGACGGGATTCTATGGGGAAATCTCTCAGCGATTCAAAGGCGAATGCTAATGCAAGCCCTGACCCAATGGGAAGAATTTTTTCAATCATGGTCTGCGGAAAGCAGAAATGTGAACCATGTTCATAAGTCAGAAGTTTATAACGGCATTGATGTGGCTTAGATTTTAATCTTTCGTCTATACGGCGGATATATTTGCAAGTATCCCATAAAGAATCATCTTCTGCACCAATCAGCACTAAACGGCCTTGAATATTTTCGACTTTAATTTTTTCGCTTTCCTGCAAAGGGTGCAGACGTTCCGACTCATCAAACAAGTCACGGCTTGCAATCAAATCATGTCTGCGCTTGGATTCTTTCTGAATTTTGAGCCAATATTCAGGGTGGCGGTAAGCATAAGGCAAAAACGGCAGTTGTTTTCCCTTGTAGCTTAAACTGGATTCATTATTTCCGGGGCGTTCTTTCATGCCGTCTAAATTATCACGATAAAATCCTTCCATAACAAAGTCACACGGTGTGAATGCTAATGTCAGCCGGATTTCCGGAATGTAAGACGCTGCTACAAGTGCCAGCATTCCTGTAGTAGATGCACCACAAATTCCTATTTTCTGGATTCCGTTGACTTTCAGATAATGTACAGCATTTTCAATGCGCTCTATGGGGTAGCTGTGATGGCCGTAATCCTTTTCCGCTGGTGCTAATGCCATTACATGACACCCTAATGTATGCAGCCATTTGACACCGGCTTTCACCAATGTGTCGTCCACATCATCTCCCAACATAATCATCATTGCTTTTTGTGAAGGCTTTGCATTCGGATAGTACGCTCCGAAAAAACCGTCACGCTCAGGATTAAAATAAACTCTTTTCATACCAAGAACTTCCTTTTCGGCATATTCTGCCGTCTGTCCCCACAAACAGCAGAATCAAATTTGTTTTATCTATATCATGCTTTTATTATAGCATACCAGATGTTCAAAATTTACATAACTGAAAAAATTTTTTCAAATTTTTTACAGGAGGAATTTTTATGGAACACGAACGTATTATTTATATTCTGGAGTATCTGACAAATTATTCCAGCGAAAAAAGCCCAGTTACATTGCGAGACATTCAGAATTATCTTGCCAGTCAGACGAATCTGGGCGATGTTTCTCCGCTTACAATCCGGCGTGATATCTCCCGTTTGCAGACAACAGGAAATAATATTCAAATCTCCCACGGCGCACACAACCAAGCGGAATATTATCTTGTCCGCAAAGGCTTTACATTTAATGAAATCCGCTTTATTGTCGATTCTGTCAGCATTAACAGATTTTTATCAGACGGCCAGAAACAAAGACTGATTAAAAAATTTGAAGGTCTTTGTTCCGCTGAAGAAGTCCATCAGCTTATCAGCAGAATTTCTTTAAACAGTTTAGCTCCCCCTTCTGCCAATCTTCTGGATAATCTTGACAAAGTGCATAGAATTATCTCTCAAAACAGAAAAATCAATTTCGAGTACGGAAAATATGATACACACAAGAAAATCAATTATTACAGCAAACGCCGTGATTTAATCCCTTGTAAAGTGATTTATTTTAATGAACGCTTTTATTTGAAGTGCCTCAATGAAGAAAACAGCACTGTCCGTACTTACCGGATTGACAGAATGAAACGTATTACACAGGGCGAACAAACAGCCGTCAAAGCGAATATTCCTCGTCCTGACGGCATTGTGCTTGATATTTTTGAACCCGATGCATTTGATTTCGTCACGCTGAGAATTAAACGTTTTTTGTTAGACGATATGCTGGAACAGTTCGGCAGTTATGCCACTGTTTTAAATGACCCTGACCCTGACAAAGTGCTTATCAGAGCCAAAATTGGAATTGGTCACGGCTTTTACCGCTGGGTCATGAAATACGGTCAGGATATGGAAATTGTTTCGCCTGAAAATGTCCGTCAGGAGTTTGCAAAACGAATTTCCGCTGTTTCCAAACTGTATCAAATCACATAAAACCAAGCTTCGTCCTGTTCAAAATCTGATTTTTGTACAACTGGGTGTGATTCATCATAATTATAGCGCAGTTCCTGATTTTTAATGCTGACCTTTGCACCAGCCGGAACGGATTTTGTGATAAACGCATTACCGCCGATGACTGCACCCTTTCCAACTATCGTTTCACCACCTAAAATAGATGCACCGGAATAGATTGTAGCGTTATCCTCAATGGTAGGGTGACGCTTTTTATTTTTCAGACTTTGACCGCCTCTTGTGGAAAGTGCGCCTAATGTCACACCTTGATAAATTTTCACATGATTGCCGATGATGGTTGTTTCACCAATTACAATGCCTGTACCGTGGTCAATGAAAAAGTATTTCCCGATAGATGCCCCCGGATGAATGTCAATTCCTGTCCGGCTGTGTGCATATTCCGTCATAATTCTGGGAATCATCGGCACTTTTAATAAATGCAGTTCATGAGCGATTCTGTTGACAAATATTGCAAATAATCCCGGATAACTGTAAATAATTTCTGTTTTATTATAAGCAGCTGGGTCGCCTTCAAATGCTGCCTGTACATCAGTTTCAATATATTCACGGATTTTCGGAATTTTCTCGAAAAAAGAAAGTGTTAATTCCTGTGCTTTTTTATTGACTTCCGATTCAGGAGCGATTTCATAAAGCGGGTCATATCGCAGTACAATTGCAATTTGCTTGCTTAATTTATAAATGACATCTTCCAAAAGCATGGAAGTCTGATTCCGGACAGTGTAAATTTTAACAGAATGACTTCGGAAATATCCAGGGAAAATAATTTTTTTCAAGCTTCCAAGAATTTCCTCTAAAATGGCATTATCCGGCAAGTCAAAATTTTTAATTTTATCGATTGTCCGGTCGTTCCTGTAATCATTTAAAATAATTTCAAGAGTCAGATGAATCTGGTCTTCAAATTTCTGCATAAATCAAATCACCTCAGTATTATTATAGCAGATATTTGAAATTCTGTCAATTTTTTCTGTTCAGATAAGAATTAAGTCTGGCAAGGCTTTGCTTTGCATCGTGATAGCCTAAATAGTATAAAGAGCCTAATTTCTCCATATTTCCTTCTAAACGGCTGATGTCAATGCTTTGAGAGGGGGCAATGACAAAAATTTTTTTCTGATATTCCAGCTTTAACAGTTCCACGCACTGGCGGTTATAATTTTCATTGCTTGACAGCAAAGATGCGCTAAATTTCGGGTAATCTCGATAAACGAAATTTTCAGGAGAAAATTTTTGAGCTGGTTTCACAGGCTTACGGTAATTTCTGGGACGGGTGCGAATGACGACAATATTTTCAAATCCTTGCTGTAATGCCCATTCATAAGGGATTTTACAGCTGCAACCGCCGTCAAGATAAGGAGATTTTCCAATCATGACGGGCTTTGAAACAAAAGGCATGGAAGAAGAGGCGGCAATGACTTTAAAGAAATCTTCTCCGGAATTTTTTTCAATATATTCGGGCTTGCCTGTATCCAGATTTGTGACAACTGCGTAAAGCTGTCTTTCAGGACTGTGAAAACGCTTTTTGTCTAAATCCGGTATAAATGGCATTCTTCCAAAAATGAAATCAAAGCCAATAATGCCTTGATTGTTTAAAATCGCCTTTCTGCCGACATAACGGCTGTCATGGCGGTATCTTAAGTTAATTCTGGCACTTCTGCCAATCTGACCGGAAACATAATTGACTGCATTCATAGAACCGGCGGAAACGCCTACTGTACATCTTAAATTGATATCTGCTTCCATGAAAGCATCTAATACGCCATTTGTATAGACTCCTCTGAATGCGCCCCCTTCCAAGACAAGACAACCTTCTGTAATTTTGTCAGAAGCTCTTCCTTCGGGGAGTGCGTCAATTCCTGAATATTTTTTCATAATAAAACCTCACTTTTTATTTATAATTCAAATTTATTCTGAATGGTCTCTGCAATGCTTTTTAATGCAAAGTGTTTGCTTTGATATTCGCTGAACATGACCTGAATTTCATAAGCCTGCTTTTCATTGGCAAATAAAATAAATTTCTGAATATTTTCTTCTGTGAAGAATTTTCCCTGATTTAAGTATGCCTGAATCAGTTCTGTATTTTTAGAAATAATCAGGCTTTTCAGCATTGGTTCAAAATGCTGATTTAAATAATCAAATAAAGCCTTTTCTTCCGGAGATTTCAAATAGTTTTGAAGCATATGCTCCAAAATGGGAAAAACTTTTTCAGTGTTAAATTCTCCTGTTCTCCATCTCCATATAGCGATTTTATGAATTAAGCTGACTGTTTCACCAATATTTTTAAATTCTTCCTGATGGCTGAATTCTTGTATCGAAAATAAAATTCCTGCACTTTTTACAAAATTTAATTGTCTGCAACCCTCAAAGGCGAGTGAACTAATGCCGATTACTTTTTCAGGGATTTCTATCTCTGTCAGATTTTCACAGTTTGAAAAGGCACTTCTTCCAATAAGTTTCAGTGTAGAGGGCAAATGCACTTCTTTGAGATTTTCACACATGGAAAACATGCTGTCAGGGATATTGTCCATTCCTTCCGGCAGTGTGACACACTCTAAATTTTCACAGCTTGCGAAAATATCCGTTCCCATATGCGGAATCGGACAAGTTAATTCCAGCGTTCTCAGCTGATGACAGTTTGCAAATACACTGTTTCCAAGCGTGTTCACTCCCTCCGGAATAGAAATTTCTTCTAATGCTGTACTGCCGAAAGCATATGCATCGATTGTGCGGACTGTGGAGGGAATGACAATCCGTTTCAAACCGGTAACTTTAAAGGCAGAATCTCCAATTCTTCCAGTGACAAACGGAACTGAAACACTTTGCAGATGAGGACAGCCCTGAAAACATAAATCCGGTATTGTGCAGTGGGCTAAAATAACAGCTTCCTGCATTTCCATGCAAAACCGAAATGCTTCTATCCCGATTTCAGAAACGCTTTCCGGAATGCGCACTGCCTTTAACCGCTTACAGCCAAGAAACGCTTTTGTTCCAATTGTTTTCAAATGCGTGGGCAGTTTGATTTCCGAAAGTTTTAAACAAAGCTGAAATGCCGATTCTCCGATAATTTTCAAACTTTCCGGAAAGATAATCTGTTTTAAATTCGTGCAGTTCATGAAAGCAGATTTTCCAATCACTTCCAAACTTTCCGGAAGGATAACTTTTTCAAGATGTTCACAGCCGTAAAATACAGAAGAAGCAATTACTTTGACATTATCCGGAATGATAATTTCTTTCTGGTCGGGCGTGCCTTCATAAGCAGTTAAATTTCCATCACTGTCCACTGAAAACTTTGAATTCAGTGTTTTAATATTGTGTCCGATTGCTTTCAACTTTTTCTGTGCTTTGTGAAAAAGCGTTTTGAAATCTGCCATATTAGTTCCTTTCTGAATGTTCTGAAACCCCTTCGGTGCTTTCCGGTGTGAAAAGCGTTTTAATTGTCGCAAAACAGATTTTTAAATCCTGAATCATGCTGGGGTGAGCTAAATACATTAAATCCATTTGCAGTTTGTCGTAAGGTGTGGAATTATATTTTCCATATACTTGAGCATAGCCTGTTAAACCGGCTTTTGCCTGTAGCCTTAACCGGAAATCAGGAAGTTCTTTTTCATACTGTTCAGCAATTTCAGGACGTTCAGGGCGAGGACCTACGACAGACATATCCCCTTTCAGAATGTTGAAAAGCTGTGGAAGTTCATCAAGGCGGAATCTTCTGATAAATTTCCCTGTTCTGGTCACTCTGCTGTCGTGTTCTCCGGTGGAAAGACGAGCTTTTCCGTCCTGTTCCGCATCTGGACGCATGGAGCGGAACTTTAAAATTTCAAATTTTTTGCCGTCTTTGGTCAATCTGGTCTGATGATAAAAAATAGTTCCGCCGTCTGATTTTACAGCTACTGCAATTATCACCATCACCGGCGAAAAGAACACCAATGCTATGACAGAAACCAAAATATCAAAAATCCGCTTTATCATAATAAATTCCGGTACTGGTCTGTAACGTTCCATTCTCAGCATTGGCAGATGAAACATGTGCATTGTTCTTGCACTGCTTAAAATTAAATCTCCTGTACTTGGAATAACGTAAACGATTTTATTTTTTTCGATGCAGTATTTTAAAATTTTATTTCTCTCATGGCTTGGAATATCGTAAATAAATACTGTCTGAATACTTTCGTCAATCATATCCGAAATATCTGGTAAAGTATCCTGCACAGAACAGGTTTTCACTACTTGAAATTTAATATCCATTCCGTAAGCATTGATAAAATCTTCCATTTTTTCTTTTTTATGGTAAAGAATGACAGTTCTTAACGGCGGAAACGTCCTGAAATACCATCTGTGCGCTAATAATGCCCATAACGCTGAAAATGCAGTCTGCCCTAAAAAACATAGTAAAAACGGCAAAATTTGAATTTTTCCATGTGCCAGAAGCTCCAATATGAAAAACATTATCCCGTCCGCAAAAAAGCTCGCTAACATCTGACTGTATACAAGTTCTGAAATTCTTTGCAGTGATAAATGAAACGCATCGTAAATCCGGCTGAATACTAAATATAATATCATGAATAATAAAATAACCATACTGCTTTCTTTGAAATTTTCCTCTGCCGGATACAGTACATGTGCATAAAATCCTGTCCAGCAACAGAAAAATGGTATTGTCACTGCAATGACATTGATTATTTTCACCGCCCGCACCAGTAAATCATGTTTCATTCCCATAAAGTTTCTCCTTGTTTCTGATATATTCTATCATACACTGTATTTTCTTTTTTGTCAATCAAAATTTTTCTTGACAGAGACTGTATTCTGTAGTAAAATAAAATTATAGCAAATCACTATGAATTTGAATTAAAGGCGGTTATCATTATGAACGTATCCGATATGCAGAAAGAAATTCTGAAACTTAAAAAAGAAAAAGATGTCTGTATCTTAGCACACAGCTATGTTGCAAGGGAAATCTGCGAAATTGCTGACTTTACAGGCGATTCCTACGGCTTAAGTGTACAGGCTTCTAAAGTCCCGAATCAGACTGTTTTAATGTGCGGTGTGCGCTTTATGGCGGAAACTTGTAAAATTCTTTCCCCTGAAAAAACAGTGATTCTTTCTAATCCTCTGGCTGGCTGTCCTATGGCGGAACAGATGGACAAAGAAATGATTTTACAAGTGAAACAGGATATGTATCCGGATTATCTTATCATGGCTTATGTCAATACAACTGCGGATTTGAAAACAATTGCTGATGTTTGTGTAACTTCCTCCTCAGCGGTGCAAATCGCAAAAGCTGTGGAAGCAGATAAAATTTTATTCATTCCGGACTGTAATCTCGGCGCATTCACAGCGAAACAAGTCCCTCAGAAAACTTTTAAACTTCTGCAAGGCGGCTGTCCGGTTCATGCAGCTGTCAAACCGGAAACCGTTCAGACAATGAAAAAACTTCATCCGGAAGCACTTGTTTTAGTTCACCCTGAATGCGTTCCCGCTGTTACGGAACAGGCGGATTATATCGGCTCTACTACCGGTATTATGAGCTATGCTAAAAATTCTGATGCAAAAGAATTTATCATTGGTACAGAAATCAGTATTGCTGAATATCTTCAATATGAATGCCCTGATAAAATGTTTTACCCTCTTTCCAAAGAGCTTATCTGCCCGAATATGAAATCTATGACACTTGTAGACGTGTATCGGAATTTAACAGGGGAAGCAGGCGAAATTATCGAACTTGACAGCGAAACCATTCGCCTTGCAAGAAGATGTATTGATAATATGATAAGATTAGGCGGTTAAATTATGTGTAAAAAAGCAATGATTGCCATGAGCGGAGGCGTTGACAGTTCCGTTTCAGCTCTGCTCATGCAGGAAGCAGGTTATGAATGTATCGGCGTGACAATGCAGTTGTTTCATAATGAAGATGCTGGAATTCCCCGTGAAAAATCCTGCTGTTCCTTAGATGATGTCATGGACGCAAAACTGGTTTCTTCTAAGCTGGGAATGCTCCATTATGTTTTTAACTTTTCAGAAAAATTCAAAGATACTGTTATGAAACGCTTCGCCGAAAGCTACGAGAAGGGCGCAACCCCAAACCCTTGTATTGACTGCAACAGATTTTTAAAATTTGAAGCTTTGGTGCAGAGAATGCATGAAATGAATTTTGATTATGTTGTGACTGGTCACTACGCAAGAGTAGAATTTGACGAAACTTCTCAAAGATATTTGCTGAAAAAGGGACTTGACGAAACAAAAGACCAGAGTTATGTGCTTTACTCTCTGACACAGGAACAATTAAAACATGTTCGTTTTCCGTTAGGAGCGTATCATAAAACTGAAATCAGAGAAATTGCTCAGAAACACGGCTTTGTGAATGCGCATAAAAAAGACAGTCAAGACATTTGCTTTGTACCTGACGGCGATTATGCTGGATTTTTAGAGCGTTTCACAGGGAAAACTTACCCGTCCGGTGCATTTCTGGACACTTCCGGAAATGTTTTAGGCTGGCACAAAGGCATTATTCATTATACAGTCGGGCAAAGAAAAGGCTTAGGCATTTCAGCGAAATATCCGCTTTATGTCAAGGAAATCCGCACAGATACCAATCAGGTTATCTTATGCAAAAATGAAGAATTATTCTCTGATTCTTTAACAGCAGATGATGTGAATTTAATTTCTGCGGAAAATTTGAAAGAGCCTTTGAAATGCTCTGCAAAGATACGCTACAGACACCCTGAACAGCCTTGTACGGCTTGGCAGACAGAGGACGGTATTTTACATGTGAAATTTGATGAACCTCAGAGAGCCATTACCAGAGGACAAAGCGTAGTACTTTATCAGGGAGATACCGTTGTCGGCGGAGGGACGATTCAATAAATCGGAATTTAGAGGTGTCAAAAATGCTGTTAGGAAACCCAGATAAATTTGCTTTTATAATAGAAAGAATACCTGAATGGGAAATAAACGGCTGGATAAACGGAATCATGTTTGTGATGATAAATAATGATATTTACCCTAAACATGTTCGCACAACTACTTTTAACAGTGAAATTCCTGATATTCTAAATCCGAATTCAGCTTTTATGAATCCGATAATTGACAAAGAATTATATGATAAAAATCATTTGCAAATCTTAGAATTTGTTGATGATGAAGAAAATGAGTTGTTTTATCGTTATTTTATTCCATTTCATGAAATAGAAGATTCAGGCTATCGTATCTATGCTATATCAGATGGCTGTAACATCAAATTGCTTGCATGTAAAAAAGAAATTGAAAAAACAAATTTAATAGTTGATTTTTTAGAAATATCGATTCAAGAATACAATGAAATCCAAAAGCAAATAATCTCCTTTTATAATAACGACAAATTCTGATTTATTGCAGAATAAAAAATCGAATTTTAAAAAATAGACCGGAGCGAATTTTCACTCCGGTTTTTCTTATGCTAACCAGTCTGTACCATATCTTCCGGATAAAATGTCACAAAGCACCAATGCCGTCACACTGTCAACAACCACTCTGGCTCTATGAATGATAGCAGGGTCATGTCTGCCTTTAATTTCAAGTACAGCGTTTTCATTTTTGAAGAAATCAACTGTATTTTGTGCCTGATAGATAGAAGGGGTCGGCTTGACAGCGCATTGGAAAATAATGGGCATACCGTTGGTAATTCCGCCGTTAATGCCGGCATTATGATTTGTTTCTGTAATGATTTTATTATCCTGCATTCTGAAACTGTCATTGTATTCGCTTCCGTAGGAATTTACTAAATCAAAGGCATTTCCGAACTGTACGCCTTTAACCGCCGGAATGCTGAATAAAGCATGTGATAATAAGCCTTCCACTGTATCGAACCACGGTTCACCCAATCCGGCAGGAAGATTTAACACAGCGGTTTCCAGTACTCCGCCAATACTGTCTTTTTTTTCAGCAGTCTGTTTAATTTGATTCTGCATTTCTTCCGCTTTCTGGTCGTCCAGAACCGCAAAAGCCTTTTGATTCAAGCTTTGAATCTCTTCTTCAAGATTTTGAAACGCTCTGTCTTTGACCGTTCCGCAGGATTGAATATGCGTTCCAATGAAAATATTTTTTGCTTTCAAAGCGGAAAGAGCAATTGCACCGCCTGCCACTAATCCGGCTGTAATTCTTCCGCTGAAATGTCCTCCGCCTCTGAAATCTTCAAAGCCATGATATTTACAGTAAGCGGTATAATCTGCATGTCCCGGACGAGCCAATGAACGAGTTGCAGAATAATCTTTGCTTCTGGTCTGAGAATTCGGAATCATAATATGAATTGGTGTGCCGGTTGTTTTGCCTTCAAACACACCGGAAAGAATTTGAAACGGGTCAGGCTCTTGTCTTGCCGTTGAAATGCTTCCAGATGGCCTTCTTAAAGTCAGCTGACTTTGAATAAAAGCTTCTTCTACAGGAATTCCGGAAGCGAAGCCGTCCAGCACAACACCGATTGCCTGACCATGACTTTCACCGTAAATTGTCACTGCAATATTTTGTCCGAATGTATTTTTCATGATGTATCAATCCTTTTAAACTATATTATTATTTATTATATTATATTTTTCAAAACTTGTCAAGTGAATTTCTTAGAACAAGCTATTGAAAACTTTTATTGCAGGGACTATTGACAATTTAAGTTTTTTATGATATAATAATGCATATTAAAATATTTTTGAGGTGATTTTGATGAAGCAAAATATTCATAAGCTTACATTAGCCGCATTATTAACAGCCTTTACAACAGTAGCGACACTTGTCATTCAGATTCCTACCCCGACAAAAGGCTATTTAAATTTAGGCGACTGTCTTGTAAATCTGTCTGCTTGGATATTAGGCGGTATTTATGGAACAGCTGCCGCCGGTATTGGCAGTGCATTAGCTGATATGATTTCAGGCTATTTCATTTACGCACCTGTCACACTGGTGATTAAGTGCCTGATGGCATTTGTATCTTTCTGGATATTTCAGAAACTCAGCCAGAAATCCAGTACCATTCATGCAAGAATCTTTGCAGCCTGCATTGCTGAACTTATCATGATTATTGGCTATGCCGGATTTGAAGCAGTTTTATATCATTCTTTCACATCTGCCCTGCTGGGAATGCCTTCCAATATTGTCCAAGGCATTGCCGGTGCTGCCACTTCTGTCACCCTTTACGAATTAGTTCTCAAAAAAATTCCAAATCTTCATGTGAAATAATTTTTTACGGACAGTCCCCTGTCCGTTTTTTTCGTGTAAAATTCATGAAATTCATATTGACTAATCTCAAATTTTATGTTATAATATAAAAGAATAGCATCTGTCATGGCACAGGATATATTCATATATGGCACACAAAGGAGAACTTACATGAAAAATGATAAAAAGAATAATGCACAGCTGAAATCCAATCAGATTCCAGATTTACCCGAAGTGCCTTCTATTTCTAATATTGATACTCTGGAACTGGAAGATTTGGAAGATTCTTTTCTTGCGGAAATGCTGGAAACAGAACCAGAAGCTGTGCTGGACATTCCTTCTTTCTCTGGTCTGGATACGCTGGATATTGAATCCGCTGCACAATTTATTGATGACCTTGAAGAAGAAAACACCAGAAAAGAAACACCCCCTGAAATTCCTTCCTTTTCTTCCGCTGAAAAAGAAGAAAAACAAGAAACCCCTGTCATTCCTTCCTTTTCTGATGAAACGGATTTTGAAGCCCCTTCTCCTGAAATCGCATCAGAAATTCTTTCATTGGAAAATCAAGAGAATATCCCTGCCATTCCATCATTTTTAGATGAAACAGATTCTGAGCCTGAAAAACCGGATATAGAAAATCTTCCGGAAATTTCCTCTTTCTTCAAATTCGATGCCGAAAAAGAAAAGCCTGCTTCTGTTATTGATGTACCAGACCGCCCTAACGAAGAGTTTAAAGGCGATTTAGCAGAACTGGACATTTTACCGCAAATTCCCTCTGTATCGGATTTGAGCGAAATAGACTTGCTCTCTATGCCCAGCAATATCAATGATAATTTACCGCTTCTGGACGAAGATGCTGATTACCTTCCGGAAATCCCTTCCGTGACTGACTGGGACACGCAGGAAGAAGAACGCTCTATCCCCGGTATTGATGACCCCGATGAGGAAATGCTCGAACCTGTTACAGAAGAAATGCTCGCAGAAGAAGAAATTGTTTATGTAGACGAAATGCCTCTCTCTGTGAAAGCCAAAAATGGCCTGCTCCGGATTCATATCCGCAATTCACGACAGCTCGTGCAGACAACTGAAGCACAGCTCAAAACTATCCCATATATGGATGAAAAAACATTGCAAGAAATCCTGCATTATCAAAAGTCAAAAGAACAGCCCGTCTATCCTGTTGCCCGTTCCATTTCCAAAGAAATAAAAACTTATCTGGAAGCCTTTCTGGAAGAACTTTCTGAACTCAATATTTCCCAGACCCGCCAGAAAGCTTTAAAATTATATCTCTGTGATGCGCTTCCCGAAAAAAACCGGACAAAAGAAAACTGCTATCTGGCATGGTATCATGAACCCCATGTCCATCAGCTGCTTGACCGTTATATCACCGGCCTGATTCGTAACCGCCAAATGTCCGGCCTTTCTGAAAATATGCTCCGTGAAGATATGCCCGTTTCTATGGATAAGAAAATTTTAACCCAGATTCTCGCAGAAATGAAAAATTCTGACAGAATCCACGAAACCAGAGGAGATTTCTATATTCTCAAATATCCCACTGTTATTGAATTCTTAATCGAAAATACAGAGGAAAAAGAACAGCATATTGAAGTCATTAAAATGCGTATGCAGGGACACTCCCTGATAGAAATCTCTAAAAAAACCGGCTACTCCAAAGAACACGTTTCCAGAATTCAAAATAAACTGCTTCGTCTGGTGCAGAAACTTTGTCTTATCAACAGCACTTCTGTCTATGAAGAACGTTTCCGTCCGCTTTTTGAACGTTACAATCTTAGCAGTGAAATCTTTACTGCTTTGACAAAAGAGCCGTTTGAAGTCTATCAGTATCTTTCCATGATTTCTGTCGCCGGCAGTGCAAAGCCTGAAGAAATGAAATATGATTTCGGTGTTCCTGACTGGATTCGAGCCGCTTGGAAAAAATATCAGGAATCACAGACAGCTTGACAGAAAAGTCAGAATGTGCTATAATATGAAAGTTCTAGTTATTTCATAAAATCAGAAACGGAGGAATTACCTTGAAAGAAAAACTGGAAGCCCTGCTTCGTGAGGGCAAAGAGAAAATCCTTGCTGCCGGTTCAGAATCCGGATTGCAGGAAGTCAAAGCCTCTCTGCTCGGAAAACAAGGCTCTCTGACAGAAATTATGAAGGAAATGCCGAAACTCGACAAATCCGAACGCCCCGAAATCGGCAGAATTGTCAACGAAATTAAAACAAAACTGACTTCTATGATTGAACAGCAAAGAGAATCACTTGTGTTAAAAGCAGCTGAAATCTCTCCTGATTTCGATGTCACTGTCCCCGGTACTGCACCGTCTGCCGGCGGTCTGCACCCGATTACACAAATGTGTTATGACCTGAATGATGCATTCCGTTCCATGGGCTTTGAAATTTACGAGGAAGAAGACATTACCAGCGAATTATACGCTTTTGATAAGCTGAACTTCCCCCCCAATCACCCCGCCCGTGAAAGTATGGATACTTACTGGCTGGCTGGCCACGATTCCGGTGCAACAAATGAAAAACTTTGCCTGCGTCCGCATTTAACCGGCGGAAGCGTCCGCTATATGCAGACACATAAACCGCCTTACAGATTCGTTTACCCCGGCAGAGTGTACCGCAATGAAACAACGGATGCTCGTCATGAAAGAGCTTTCTTCCAGTATGAAGCTTTAATCGTTGATAAAAATATCGACTTCGCTTCTGGTAAAATTATGCTGCAAAGCGTTCTTTCTAAAGTATTCGGCCGTGAAGTACCTGTCAGAATGCGTATCGGCTTCTTCCCGTTTGTAGAACCCGGCTTTGAAATTGATATGGGCTGTCTGGTCTGCGGCGGTAAAGGGTGCAGTGTTTGTAAAAATGTCGGCTGGATTGAAATTATGCCCGGCGGTACACCTCACCCGAATGTTCTCCGCTCTGCTGGTTTAAATCCTGATGAATTTACAGGCTTCTATGTCAATATCGGTCTTGACCGTCTTGTCATGATGCGCTATGGTGTAGATGATGTCCGTCTGTTCCACAGTGCTGACCTGAGATTCTTACAGCAGTTCAAATAACAGGAGGAAAAAATTCATGAAATTATCTCTTAACTGGATTAAAGATTATGTCACTATTCCGGAAGATATGGACTTGAAGAAACTCGCTTATGACTTAACCATGTCTACGGTAGAAGTGGAAGATGTCAAGCCTTTGGCAGAAAATTTTAAAAATTTACTGGTTGGCGTGATTCTGGAAGTGCTTCCTCACCCAAATGCTGATAAACTTCGTATTTGTAAAACAGATATCGGAAACGGCGAAATAAAAGAAATTGTTTGTGGCGGTTCTAACCTCAAGGAAGGTATGAAAGTCGTTGTTGCCTGCCCCGGTGCAGTCGTCCGCTGGCACGGTGAAGGCGAACCAGTCGTTATTAAAAATGCAAAGCTCAGAGGTGTGGAAAGCTTCGGTATGATTTGCGCTTCTTCTGAAATCGGTCTTGCTGACCTGTTCCCAGCAACAGAAGAAGCTGAAATTACAGACTTGTCTGCATTTGATGTACCAGCTGGAACGGCTTTGGCAGATGCATTAGATTTAAATGATATTATTTTAGAAATTGATAACAAGTCTATGACAAATCGCCCTGACTTATGGGGACATTACGGAATTGCTCGTGAAATTGCAGCTTTATATGATTTACCGCTGAAAGAAATCAAAAAATTTGATGCTTCCGGCATTCCGGAAATGAAAGTTTCTGTAGAAGATTTCGACAGATGCCCCCGCTATATCGGCGCAGAAATTGAAAACCTTACTGTCAAGGCTGCTCCTTACCAGATGCAGAACAGAATCTGGAAAGTTGGTATGCGTCCGATTAACGCCCTTGTTGATATTACCAATTATGTCATGTTAGCAACCGGTCAGCCGACTCATGCCTTTGATGCTGACCATATTAAAGGAAATATTGTCGTTCGCAGAGCTTCTGAAAAAGAAGAATTATTACTCCTGAATGATAAGAAATTAGCATTGACACAAGACGATTTAGTCATTGCAGATACTGAAAGTGCTGTCGGTTTAGCCGGTGTTATGGGCGGTGCAAAAGATTCTGTACTCCCTGAAACAAACAGAGTCATTCTTGAAGTGGCAAACTTTAATGCTGCCGGCATCAGAAGAACCGCTCTCAGATATGAGAACAGAACAGAAGCTTCCTCACGTTATGAAAAAGCAATTGACCCTGAACGCTGTGAACAGGCTCTTTCCATGGCAATGGAACTTTTCAAGGAAATTTACCCCGAAATGGAAGTCAAAGCCTTTTCTGACCAGTACCCGAAAAAACTCGTTCAAAATGAAATTGATGTGCCTGTCAGCTGGCTGGAACACCGTCTCGGAAAAGAATTTTCACAGGAAACTTTAACAAATCTGCTTGGAAGATTAGGCTTCACAGTTGCCTTTGACGGTGATGTAATGCATGTTACTGCACCAACTTGGCGTTCTACCGGTGACATCTCTATTAAAGACGATATTATGGAAGAAGTCGCTCGTATGTACGGTTATGAAAACTTTGACGGCGAAAAAATTACAACTTCCTTCACTGGTGCAATTAACCAGCTTGACATTGACTTGGAACGCAAAATCAAAGAATATTTAGCTTTCCGGTGCGGTATGCAAGAAGTATTCACTTATCCGTGGATGGACGATGTTTATATTAACGCTGTCCTGCAAAATACAGAGGGAATGCTTGCGATTTCCACACCTCCCTCCCCTACTGAAAGATTTATCCGTTCTTCCCTCCTGCCGAATCTGGTGAAAGCCGTTTCTGAAAATCTTCGCTATTACAGTGAATTCTCCATCTTTGAGGGTGCAAGAGTGTTCTTCGACAGAAATTATGTTTCTAATTATGACGAAACGGAAAAGCTCCCCGAACAAAGAAAACATATCGGCGGTGCATTCACAGGCGACTATAAAAATATCATGCCTTTATTCCGTCAGGCAAAGGGCATTCTTGAAAATATGGCAAGATATACCCATATGGAAGCTTTAAGCTTTCAACAGAATTCTAAACCCGTCTGGGCTGATGATGTTGTCTGGCTCAATCTCTACAGAGATACACAAAAAGTCGGTGATTTCGCCCTTCTCTCCAAAAAAGCCGCTCTGGATTGTGGTATCAAAAATAATGCTGTACTCCTGTTTGAAATCGATACAGAATTATTAAAACCCTTCACTTCCAGAACAAATGAATTCACCCACCTGCCCGAATATCCCCTCATGGATTACGATTTATCCATGCTTGTTGATGACTCTGTCAAATGGGACGAAATCAGAGACACTATCTTAACTAAAAAGAAAAACGGCAGTCTCCTGCATTCCGTTTCCTTCGTGGAAGAATACAAGGGCAAACAAGTTCCAGCCGGTAAAAAATCCGTCACTGTCCGCCTTGTGATTGGTTCATTGGAAAAAACACTCACTTCCAGTGAAATTGAATCCTGTGCAGAGGGCGTGACCAAAGTCCTTCGTAAAAAACTCGGCGCAGAACTTCGCTCTAAATAATTTTATCAAATTGATACACTCTCCCATATGCGGAGAGTGTTTTTTTGTCAGAATTTCCTAAAAAGCATTGACTTTATAAAAATTCTATGCTATAATAAAATTACAGACTGCTG
This sequence comes from Oscillospiraceae bacterium, assembly GCA_045541055.1. Classification (GTDB taxonomy): domain Bacteria; phylum Bacillota; class Clostridia; order Oscillospirales; family Ruminococcaceae; genus UBA3855. Next base: position 60,204 of record JAZQIL010000287.1, on the reverse strand, counting down.
AAAATCGCCACTCAAAACGGAGGATTACTATGGAAAAAACAATTACAAAAGAAGAAATCCGTCAGCTTACGGAAAAAGGACTCAAGCTCGCTGATTCCCTCACTGAGGATATGAACGTACAGCAACAGAATTCCGAAAAATATAAAGAAAAATATGACAACGTTCTCAAAAGAGTCAAGGCTCTGCTCGATTCAGAAAAATAATCCAGAAAGTGAGGTCTCATCATGCCAAATCCAGAAAAAAAATATTCCGAAAAAATGAGCGAATTAAAATCTGTTATTCAGGAACTCAGTGACACTGCTAATCAGCTCTTCACTGAAAATGTAATGAAACAAAAAGAACTCGAAACGCTCAAAAATCAGTACGAATCTAAAATCTTTAAGCTCGAAAAACAGCTGAAAGAAGAACAGGAAAAGTTTGCCCTCGAAAAATCAAACTTTAAAGCGGAAACCCTCTCTTATAAGCAAGATGTCGCTGCTTTCCGCCAGCTGGCTGAAACGCTGAAAGAAGAAAAAGACCGCTATAAGAAAAAAAAAGAAGACTTGCAGAAAAAAGAAGAAGAAAGCAAGCAAAAGCTCGAAGCAAATCTCAGAAAAGAAGCTGAACTTATCACCCGTGAAGAAGAATCCAGCAATATCGTAACAACACTTAATGCAAAAATTACTGAACTGGAATCCAGCTTAAAACAAGCCAAAGAATATAACCGTAAACTTAAACAAGACCTCAGTCAGGAAAAAACATCTCAGAATACACAAACTTCTGAACTTAAAAATCAAATTAAAGAACTTCAGGAACAAGCCCGCCAGAAACAAGCCCTCGAAACATCTGCTCTCAGCAAGCAGATTGAGGAAATTACACAGCAAAATACAGCACTCCAGCAACAAGTTGAACTGCTTACTGCTCAGAATGTTCAGCAGTCTTTCCCTTCTGAACAGGAAGTGCTTGACCTGAAAGCACAGATTGAAACACTGACCAAAGAACGCAATAATCTGAAAAATAAATTAGATTATCTTTACAACGCTTCTTTAAATGACACCGAAGAACAAGCTTCTGAAACTGCTCCGGCTAAACAGGAAGAATCTACAGAAGAACCTGTCAGCATACCTGCTTAAACTTGAAAACTGCCGTCCGGCAAAATACCGGACGGCAGTTTATTTTTATTGTGCGGAATTATTCTTCAATATTGATATATTTCTTTTCAGGTACAGAAGGTTCTTTCTTGGGGATATCAAGTTTCAGGACACCATCTGCAAATTTGGCTTTAATGTCAGCTTCTGTAACTTCTTTACCAACGAAAAAGCTTCTGCTGTAACTGCCTGTAAAGCGTTCACGGCGGATATATTTACCAGTTTCGTCCTTCTGGTCATTATCCTGTTCTGTTGTAGCACTGATGGTTAAATAGCCATCATTCAATTCCGCCTTGACATTTTCTTTCTTGACACCAGGGAGGTCAACTGCCAGCTCATAGCCGGTTTCTGTTTCCTTCACATCTGTTTTCATGACCTGCGCCATTGATGGCGGAGACATTCTGCGTGACATAGGACGGTCAAAGAAATCATCAAACGGGTCAAAATCACATTTGCGGGATAATGGTTCAAAATTATTTCTTCCAAATACTTCAGGGAACAACATAAGTCAAAACTCCTTCCGGTTATTAAAAATTATTTTTTGAACTTTGGAAAAGTCCTTAAGGGTAAACCTCTTTCTTTTCTATTTCTGTCCCTCTCTGGTACTCTTCCCTTGTTCTGATTTTATTATACATCAAAAAATTAGCACTGTCAATAGGAGAGTGCTAATTTTCATCTGTTTTTCATAATTTTTCACACGGATTTCATAATTCTCTTTATTTTTTCATAATGCAAATTTTAATTCAAATATCAGTTGACGATTCCGAAAAACTGTGCTATAATAAAATTATTGAAAACAAGACCGAAAGAAGGGATTTTTACGGAAAAAGAAAAACTTGAAAAAGCTGACCGCCTTGCTCGTCAGATTCTTGAATATGCCAGAAATACACTTTTCATGAATTTAAGATTTATGAAAAATGCACTTGGACGCTGTGAACTTGTTCCTTATCATGGAACAGTGGCAACTGATGCAATAAATATTTATTATCACCCAAATTATATTTTAAAACAATTTCAGCAGAATCAGAAACAGATTATAAAAACATATCTGCATATGATGATGCACTGTATCTTTCAGCACCAGTTTGTCAGTCTCTACATTCGGCGAAATGTCTGGAATCTTGCCTGCGATATCGCTGTCGAAAAAATGATTCAGGAACTGCATTTAGACACAATTGACAAATCCCATGAAGAACAGCAAAATAAAATTTTCATTCAATTAGAGAAAAATATTAAATACATGACCGCTGAAAAAATTTATCAATATCTCATGTCAAAAAATATTTCAGATGAAACATGCGCCCAGATGCAGGAAGTTTTTCAGGAGGATAATCATGAAATCTGGTATCAGTCCGCCTCAATTATGGAGGAACTTCAAAGCGGTCAGTCCGCTGCTCAGAAAATGAAAGAAGAATTTCTTTCTTCTGAAAATGCAAAGGAAATTCAAGGTACTTGGCAGAAACTCGCTAAACAGATTCAAACCGATTTAGAAACGTTTTCTAAACAGCAGGGCAATCTTGCCGGCCATATGATGCAAAATTTACACGCCGTCAACCGTGAACGCTGTAATTATGAAAACTTTTTAAAAAAATTCGCTGTCCGTGGCGAAATTATGAAAATTGATATGGATTCTTTTGATTATAATTTCTATTGTTACGGGCGTTCGGTCTATGAAGAAGCCGCTTTAATTGAACCGCTGGAATACAAAGATGTGAAACGAATTCGGGAATTTGTCATTGCAATTGATACTTCCGGTTCTGTGGCTGGTGAAACCGTTCAGAAATTTATTCAAAAAACTTACAATATTTTGAAATCTCAGGAAAGCTTTTTCTCAAAAGTCAATATTCATATCATTCAGTGCGATGCTAGAATACAGGAAGATTATAAAATTACCAGTCAGGAAGAATTTGACGAATATTTAAAGCATATGAAGCTCAAAGGCTTCGGCGGTACAGATTTCCGTCCGGTCTTTGCACATGTAAACCAGCTTATTAAAGAAAAAGAATTTACTAATTTAAAAGGCTTGCTGTATTTCACGGACGGTTACGGCACATTTCCGGAGCATCAGCCGGATTATCAGACAGCATTTGTTTTTCTGGACGATGATTATAATAATTATCAAGTGCCGGTATGGGCAATTCGTGTAATTCTTACGACTGACGACATTATGGAGCAATAACTACGGCAGAATATTTTGCCCGATGATAAATTCTGGTATCTTGATTTTGAACCACCAGAAAATAAATTAAAATTATAAGGAGAGATTATGTTTTATGAATATTAAAGACGCAAAAGAACAGATTAAAAATGCTGTTACTGCTTACTTAACCAAAGACGAACTCGGCAGATATGTTATCCCCCCTCAAAAACAAAGACCTGTTTTTTTAATGGGTCCTCCCGGAATCGGAAAAACTGCTATCATGGAACAAATCGCTTCTGAATTAGGAATCGGCTTGCTTTCCTATTCCATGACACACCATACCAGACAGTCCGCCCTTGGTCTGCCTTTAATTAAACATGCCACTTTTCAGGGAAAAGAATATGACATTTCTGAATATACCATGAGCGAAATTATTGCTTCCGTCTATGAAATGATGGAAACTTCCGGCATTCAAAACGGTATCCTGTTTCTGGACGAAATTAACTGCGTTTCTGAAACATTAACCCCTGTGATGCTCCAGTTCCTGCAATATAAAATCTTCGGAAAACATAAAGTTCCTTCCGGCTGGATTGTGGTAACTGCCGGAAATCCCCCCGAATATAACCACTCTGTCAGAGAATTCGATATTGCAACTTGGGACAGATTAAAGCGTGTCGATATTGAACCGGATTTCAATGCTTGGAAAGAATTCGCCTATGCCAGCGGAATGCATAACGCTATTATGAGCTATCTCGAACTTAAAAAAGAAAATTTCTATAAAGTCGAAACAACTGTTGACGGGAAAAGCTTTGTCACTGCCCGTGGCTGGGACGACCTCAGCCAGATGATTCAGCTTTATGAACAGCACAAAATCCCTGTTGATGAAAAACTTATCAGCCAGTATCTTCAAAATAAACATATCGCTCAGGATTTTTCCGTTTATTATGACCTGTATTTAAAATATAAAAGCGATTATCAAATTCAAGACATTCTCACCGGAAAAGCCTCTCCTGAAATTAAAAGCCGTGCCAGAAGAGCCAAATTTGATGAGCGTTATGCATTACTTGGCTTATTGCTCAACTCCATCATGACCGATATGCGAAAAGTCGTTGAAACAGAAGATGTTCTTGCTGACCTGCTCAAACTCCTGAAAGAAAAAAAGCCTGTTATGACAACTAAAGAAAATGCAATTGTCGCCCTGCATGAACTTTATTTAAGGGTGAAACAGGATTATGACAATGGCATCAGCTCCAACAGCATGTCCCGTGACAATCAGACAAAACTGATTCGTATTATGAACCTGTTGCAACAAGAGGCCGCTTTGGTGCGTAAATCGCTCTCAGACGCCCCGTTCGACATTATCCGCAGAAACTTCAACACACTTGTCAGCAGCTTCCAGAACGCCGCCCAGCAGGCTTCTGAATACACTTCCAATATGTTCCGCTTTGGTGATGAAGTTTTTCCCAACGGTCAGGAATTAACCATCTTGGTTACGGAATTAACCGTCAACCCTTACAGTGCAAGATTTATCAGTGAATACAGAGTAGAAGAATATTTCATTCACGATAAAGAATTACTCTTCCATCAAAGACAAATTGACATTCTCACAGAAATTAAAAATTTAAATATTGATGAAATGTAATTGCAATACAGCGTTCCAGAATTGTTTCCGGAACGCTTTCTTTGTAAAAATATACAAAATTCAACATTATTTTTTTGTTTTCTTTTCAGCAGAAAATGCTTGACAAATGTGCTTGAATGTGCTATAATAATAAAGTAGTCGAAATTAAGACTGCAAAGAGAAACTATGCGAGTGTGCTGGAATTGGCAGACAGGCTAGCTTGAGGTGCTAGTGTTGGAAACGACGTGTGGGTTCAAGTCCCGTCACTCGCACTATTCTTTTTTTAATATATTTTTAGGATGGACAGATGGCTGAGCTGGTCTAAGGCGCACGACTGGAAATCGTGTTTGCGTTAATAGCGCAACGAGGGTTCGAATCCCTCTCTGTCCGCTGAATAGTCATTTCTTTATTTTAAGAAATGGCTATTTTTTGTATATCTATTTTTCTGTCTGCTCCTGAAACAGACAGACAGACTTTAAGAAGTATTTAAAGACTAGTAGTATTTAATTGTTGCCGTTTTCCCATTTGTGGATTTCTGGGTTGTGGATAATAAATTTTTAATCATTTTTGATACATGAAAGGAGCGTAAATATGAGAATGAAAAACATGAAGAAAATATATTCTGTTCTTTCAAAAGCTTATCTCTTTCTTATTGCTGTTTTAACAATTATTTCGTTAATTTTTCTTATCGCAGATTTAACAGGAGCAATTTCTCTCAGCGACCCGCCTTTTCTGCAAATTGAAATTGCTATCTGGCTGATATATGTACTGGATTATCTTGTCCGGCTGATTCAGGCGAAAGACAAGCGTCAGTTTCTGAAAAAAAATCTTCTGGATTTATTTGCTATTATTCCGGTTTATCCGATTACACTTGTTTTAAAAAACTTTAAAATGTTTCAGTTGTTAAAAACCGCTGATTTTTTAAAAATCATTCGTTTTTTGCGGATTGGTATATTTCTTAAACTTATCAGCCATCGCACAGGAAAATTTCTGCATACAAACGGATTTATTTATATTTTATATGGAAATATTGGAATCATTTTAATTTCTTCTATTATTATGTCTTATACAGAAAATATGTCATTTTTAGATGCGCTCTGGTGGAGTTTTGTCACCTGTGCTACAGTCGGATATGGTGATATTTCGCCACAGTCCACCGGCGGAAGAATTATTGCTGTCATACTAATGCTGTTCGGTATCAGTTCGCTGGGAATGCTGACAGGTACAATCACAACTTATTTCACACAAAAATATCATAAAAAAAATGTTCCGCATTCCGAATTAAAACAAGATGATGAATTAACAGCACTTTTAAATCAGGCTACCCCTGAAGAAAAACAAAAAATTTTAGAAATTGCAAAAATTTTATTAAAGAAATAATACCGGATATTCTGAGCGAATATCCGGTATTTTTAAATTATTCTTCAGGCTTCACCATAATGCCCAGAACATCAAGATTTTCTTTCTCAATGGGAGAAGGACACTGGCTCATCAGTTCAGAAGCGTCTTTCACCTTCGGGAAAGCCACTACATCACGCAGGCTTTCTGCTTTACATAATAACATGGCTAATCTGTCCAGACCAATGCCAAGCCCTCCGTGAGGCGGTGCGCCATAATGATAAGCTTCTACTAAGAAACCAAATTTTGCTTCAATTTCTTCATCTGTCAAGCCTAATGCACGGAACATTTTTTCCTGCAATTCATAGTCTGTAATTCTCATAGAACCGGAACTTAATTCAATTCCGTTCAGAACTAAATCATATGCCTTTGCCGTTACCTTTCCGGGGTCGGATTCCAGATACTGCATACAGGATTCTTCCGGCATGGTGAAAGGATGATGCATTGCAAGCCATGTCTGAGAATCTTCGTCCCATTCAAAGAACGGGAATTGTGTAATCCATAAGAAATTCAATTTTTCTTCTGGAATCATCTCTAATTTTTTAGCGACTTCCAGACGCAGTGCGCCAAGTGTCGGCAGGACAATTCTGTTTTTATCCGCTACGAATAAAGCAACGTCACCTTTTTCACAGCCAATAGCATTTAAAATATTCTGCATCTGTTCTTCTGTGAAGAATTTCGCAAATGCACAAGTCGGTTTTTCATCTGCCCATCTGATAAAGGCTAACCCTTTCGCACCAATGCCCTTGACAAATTCTGTTAATTTATCAATTTCTTTTCTGGAAAGAATTTTTGCGCCATTTTTCGCAACGATACAGCGAACGCTTCCGCCATTTTGAACTGCTCCGGAGAACACACCAAAATCAGAATCTTTCACAAATTCTGAAATATCCTGCAATTCCATGCCGAATCTTGTATCCGGCTTATCTGAGCCGTAACGGTTCATTGCATCTGCATAGGAAAGCCGTGGGAGCGGAAGCGTTACTTCCTGTCCGAGAACGTCTTTTATCAGCTTCTGCACAAAGCCTTCTGTCAAGCTTAAAATATCTTCTACGTCCATGAAAGACATTTCAAGGTCAATCTGTGTGAATTCCGGCTGACGGTCAGCTCTTAAATCTTCATCACGGAAACATCTTGCAATCTGAATATATCTTTCCATTCCGGCAACCATTAAAAGCTGTTTATAAATCTGGGGAGACTGAGGAAGCGCATAAAATTCACCTGGGTGTACTCTGGACGGAATCAAATAATCTCTTGCACCTTCCGGAGTTGATTTCATCATCATAGGGGTTTCAATTTCAATGAAATCATTCGCATAGAAATATTCACGGGCGCACTTTGCAATTTTATGACGCATGATAAGATTTTTCTGGAGAGAAGGCCTTCTCAAATCCAGATAACGATATTTCAAACGCTGTTCTTCGCTGGCGTTGGTATCGTCCATAATCACAAACGGCACAGGTTCAGCCTTTGCTAAAATTCTGATTTCTTCTGCAATAATTTCAATATTGCCTGTTTTCATATCAGGGTTAATGTCCTGACGAGTCACAGAAACGCCCTTTACCAAAAGAACATATTCATTCTTACAGGAAGCGGCTTTTTCAAAAATAGCTCTGTCGGTTTCGTCATTAAAAACGAGCTGGACTTCACCGCTTCTGTCTCTCAAAACGATAAAAATAACTTTATTTTTATTTCTGATATACTGCACAAAGCCACCGACAACAACGTGCATATCAGGTTCTGTGACTTCTCCGCAGCCGTGTGTCCGGCGCAGAGTTCCCATAGATTCAGCCATAGTAAAACTACTCCTTATTATTTCATTTCCGGTTCATAATAGGAAATACTATCCATCTTATGATAATTTCCTTTCCGGATTTTGTCATTCTGATTTGACGTAAAATGCAATCATACCATTTCGCCAGCTAATCTGTCAGCAATTTCAACACCGGAAAAAGCTTCTGTAAAGCTGTCATCTAACTTAATAGAAATCTTTTCACCGGATTTCATATTTTTCAAAACAGCTTCTCCCTGTTCCAGTTCATTGTCACCAATCACGACAGTAAAACGAGCGTTAATTTTATCCGCATATTTCATTTGCGCTCTGAGGCTTCTGCCCATCACGTCTGTTTGCGCTGAAATGCCTTCATTCCGGAGCAGAGCAGTTAATTGCATTGCTTTTAATTCCGCCTGTTCACCCATCGGAACAAAATAAATATCACAAGCCTTTGCTTCTGAAAGCGAAATACCCTGACTTTTCAGCACTAACAAAAGCCGTTCTAAGCCCATGCCAAACCCTAAAGCAGGTGTTTTCTGACCGCCAAGCTGTTCAATTAAGCCGTCATAGCGTCCGCCGCCGCAAACTGTCCCCTGTGCGCCGATTTCCGTTGTTACAAATTCAAAGACCGTCTTTGTATAATAATCCAGTCCACGGACAATTCTGGGGTCTACAGTATAAGTAATATTTAAAGCGTCCAGATGAGACTTTAATTTCTCAAAATGTGCTTTGCATTCATCACAGAGATAATCTAAAATCAAAGGCGCATCTTTTGCGATTTCTTTGCAAGATTCGACTTTACAATCTAATAATCTCATCGGATTTTTTTCAAGCCGTTCCTGACATGTTCCGCAAAGGCATTCTCTTGAACCGGAAAAATAATCTCTCAATGCTTTATGATAATTTTTCCGGCATTCCGGACAGCCAATCGAATTGATATGCAGTTCAATATTTTTCAAGCCAATCTGGTCAAGAATCTGTTTGGCTAAACTAATGACTTCTGCATCTGCTGACGGAAGTGCAGAACCAGCCATTTCCACACCAAACTGATGAAATTCTCTTAATCTGCCTGCCTGAGGGCGTTCATGACGGAAACAGGATAAAATATAATACACTCTTTGCGGAAGTGCTTCATTCAGCAAGCCATTCTGGAGCATTGCACGAATTGTACCAGCTGTTCCCTCTGGTCTGAGCGTGAAAGAAGATTCCTTTGCAGTGACAGTATACATTTCTTTCTGTACTACGTCAGTTGTTTCCCCTACACCACGGCTAAATAATTCCGTCTGTTCAAAAGTCGGAATCCGGATTTCCTGAAAACCGTATGCACTGGCAGTTGTGCGGAGAAATGCTTCAAGTTTCTGCCAGTCACGGCTGACAGAAGGTAAAATATCTTCTGTACCGTTCGGGCGTTTTAATAAATTCATAAATCTCTTACCTCCAATATTTTTTATGATAAAAAAAGCCTGCTGAGTTTGCGGAAAGGCATTTTCAGCAGACTTATTTGTCATCTACGCTTTCTAAAGAGACGGATTGCCGATTTCCCGCCAATCCAAATCTCCTCTCTCCAATGCCATAATCAATGCTTCTGCTGTTGCAATATTGGTAGCCATTGGTACATTATGCACATCACACAACCTGAGCAACGTAATATCATTCGGGTCAGGTGATTTCAGATTCGGGTCACGGAAGAACAAAAGCACATCAACTTCATTACATGCAATTTTTGCAGCAATCTGTTCTCCGCCTCCCTGAGGGCCACTGAAATATTTCTGAATTGGAAGTCCGGTTGCCTCCCCTACTACTTTTCCGGTTGTTCCTGTAGCACACAGATGATATCTTGAAAGAATACCGCAATAGGCAATGCAAAACTGTACCATTAGTTCTTTCTTGGCATCGTGGGCGATTAAAGCAATTGTCATACTTCTCATTCCTTTCCTGTTATTTAATGACAAGCGGAACCATTTCGCCTGTCAGTCGTCTGGAAATTGCATCAAATGCATCCAGGCTGGGGGCTTTTTCTGGGAGTCGTGTTCCCTTGCCGGTAGACTCTTTCAGCATAATATCATCAGGGATAACGCCCAGAAGCTGAATACCGACTGCATCAATAATTTCGTCCAGATTATGAATCATTTTGCTTTTAATAATTTCAGGGCTGACTTTATTGATGATAAGTCTCTGACGCTTATTTCCTCTTTGATAAAATTCGTCAGACATCATTGTTGCATCACGAATACAAATGGGGTCAGGAGTTGTCACGACAAGGATTAAGTTCGCCTGTTCCACAATATCAAATACATGTGAACTAATTCCTGCACCAGTATCAATAATGATAAAGTCATAATATTTTCTGACAGCACGGCAAATATTCACGACCTGTTCTGCTGTTACAGTCATAAACGGGTCTTTTGGAGCGCAAAGGATTTCCAAATTGCTGACTCCTGGGACACGGGTCACTGCATTCAGCACCTGCATATGATTTTTGAGGACATTTCCCAAATCATATTTGACACTGCCTTCCATACCAAACATAATATCCAGACAGCGCAGACCGAAGTCAAGTTCAATAATCAGTGTACGGTTGCCTTGTTTTGCAAGTGTATAGCCAATGCCGTAACTGATAGAAGATTTTCCCGTACCGCCCTTACCGGAAGTAATGGCAATGAGTTTCGGGTCATTTGTCATGTACACAGCTCCTTTCAAAAGTAAGTTCTAAAAATGCATTCTATAATGATACAGCATACTTACTTATAATTATACCACAAATATCAATTTTGTCAAATTTATTTACGGCAATTTCATCAATTTTGTGAAATGTATGAAAATTCAACGTATAGAAATTATGAATCTTCACGAATTTTTTATTGTTCTTCTGTATCAGATTTTGCAACAGATTCTGTAGGAGAGGTTGTTTTTTCAGATTTTGTTTCGGATTCAGATTCGGATTCAGATTCGGATTCAGATTCTGTTTCTTCTTGAGGATTGTAAATAGAATCGTAAAGTTTTAAAATAGAACGAATCATGTATTTAGAATTTTCTCCGCCTTCCACAACTCCTGCAAAAGCAATTTGAGGGTCATCTGCCGGCGCATAGCCAATAAAGACAGAGTCCTGATAATGGCTGTCTGACTGTGGTGTACCGGTTTTAATGGCAACGTCATAGCCTAAATCCTGAAGGGAGTATTTTGAGGGGAAACTGTTTCCGGAAGCCATAATCATGCCTTTTTCGATATTTTTATAAACATCGTTTTCCTTTAGGGGAATTCTGTCAGCAATGGCGGGCTTTGTTTTTTTGAGGCATTTTTTCTGGCTGTAGTCCCAGATACTGTCTACTAAATAAGGTTCATAACGAACACCCTCATTTGCGATGGTACAAGCGACACTGGCAAGCTGTAAAGGCGTTACCATTGTTTCGCCGTTGCCAATGCCGGCTTGCAGAACTTGACCAACAGTCCATTCTACACCAAGCTGTTCATATTTTTCAGGGGTTGCCATATAGCCGGCAGAATCTCCGGTTTCAATGCCGGTATTCTGTCCAATGCCGTAATAATCAGCATATTCAACGATTTTATCAATATTTAAAAGTCTGGAGAGTTCATAGAAATAGGAGTTGCAGGACACCATTAAAGCCCTTGCAACGGCAATATTATTATGATAGCCTGTACAGCGGAATGTCACATCATGATACTGATACTGTTTTTCACAGTAGAATGTAGTATCCCCTGTTATAATGCCTTCATTCAGACCAGCAGTTGCTGTAATAGTTTTAAATGTCGAACCGGGTCTGTATAATCCAAGTGTTGCCCTGTTAAAAAGCGGATTTCCGGAAGCATTGATAAGTTCTTCATAATCTTCTGAATATTTTGACAAATCATATGTAGGGGCAGTTGCTTCTCCAAGGACTGCGCCTGTTTTGGTATCCAGCACAACTAATGCGCCGTTTTTTATCACTTCGCCGTTTTCGTCTTTTTCCATGTAGGAAGTCTGAAAATTATTCAGAAAATCGTCTAAAATTTTCTGCAAGCCTTTTTGAAATTTACTGTTGACGGTTAATTGAACAGTATGACCAGCCGTCACAGGAGTCGTAATTTCGTCTGAAATCATCTCACCGGACTGAAATGTAATTGTTCTGACACCGGCAGTACCCTGCAATTCATCTTCCAAAGCCTTTTCAATTCCGCTGATACCGACAATTGCATCTAAAGAATAGCCCTTTGCAAGATATTCCTCAGCCTTTTCAGCGTAAATAGGCCCAGTCATACCGATTTCGTGAGGAATGACATTTCCGTTTTCAATGCGCCGTTCCGGAATCTGCTGAATTATAATTCCCTGTAACCGCATAGAAAGCTGGGATAATTCCGTCACAATATCCATTGGCAGTTCTTTTGCTACTTCAAACTGATTGGAAACTGAAAAATCTGCCTGTGCCATTGCATAGCGCAAACCAGCAATCATGCGTTTCTGGCGGGGAGAATATTTTTCATCAATCTGATATGTTTCAAAAAGTATCTGCATACAGTTGTCTGCTGTAGCGTAATGATTCACACCAATGATATTTTTCATATAATTTAATTCGTCCTGCTTGACATCTATTCTGAACCGGTAGGGCGCATTCATAGAAATCGGCAAAGTATCTGCCCATTCCAGTTTTGCATCAGAAAGAATCTGCACCAATTCCAGCAGAATCTGATTTGCCTGCTGGCTGTCCGCCGGAAAAAGTGCTTTATCAATCATCACCGCATAAGAAACATGATTTCCGACTAAAAGATTTCCCTCAGCGTCAATAATTTCTCCTCTGGTAGGTGCAATATTTTGTGTATAGCTTGTCTGTGCAGAAGTTTTCTGATGATAATTCTGTGACTCTACGACCTGAATTTTCATCAGTTTCAGCGCACAGAAACAAGTACAGGTCAGTACAAGCAGTATTGTCAGTACAAGTTTCACATATTCTGAAATGGTTCTTCTCATTATCCAACACCTTATTCCTGCAAATCTGACAGGATTGTCTTTTCCAACTGGTTAATTCTGTGATTTCCGCATTTTTCAGCGATTTTCTTAATTAAGAAGTAAAACGGCACAGCAGAGGCGATTGTCATCAGACAGCTTGGAAAAATCACTTTCTGCCAGATGAGTGAAACGTCCTCATATCCCCAGACTGCATAATATAATAAATAATCTATATAACCTTGCATCAATGTACAAACTGCTGTCAAAAATATCATGTTAAACAGCTTCTGCCGGAGAAAATACCGGTATAACAGCGAAATGAACACACCGCATATCACAAGAAAAAATGCATTAAATCCCAGCAGTTTTCCACATGCCAAATCAAGAAGCAAGCCACAGACTGCACCTACTGCCATTGCCTGCAATTCTCCTGTATGCGAAGCAATGCACAGACTGACAGGAATTAACAATAATGGCTTGATAGCACTTCCGGACGTTTCCAGCAGATAACAGATAAAAATTACAACAGCAAATAATATCCATTGTATCACCTGTAAAAGCAAGCGGTTTGATTTTTGCAATTTATTACTGAACATTGTCTGCCTCTGCCTTTCCGCTAAAATCAGTAATCACAACTACTAAACTTAATTTTTTCAAGTCAGAAGCCGGTTCAATTTTCGCATACGCTGTCAAACCAGTATCGTCCATTGCAGTTTCTTTCACATAGCCAATCACATAACCGGAAGGAAACAAGCCATTTTCTCCAGTTGTGAGAATAATTTTATCTTTTTTCAGGCTGGTATTTTTATCTAAATACTGCAATTTACACATTCCGTCCATGGCAAGGGAAATGCTTCCGGTTAAAACGCCCCTTTCTTTGGAAGAACGAGTTCCGGCAGAAACAGATAACTCCGGTGAAAGAATGGTCGTCACAGTTGCGGTATCCGTTCCAAGTTCTGTAATCACACCGACCAATCCTGAATCACTTACAACAGGGTCATATAAACTGATACCGTCATCTGACCCGCCGTCAATCATAAATGTACAATAAGGGTCATTCGCTACATAACCAGTTACATCAAACGGCGCAGTCATGGTATAATCTTCATGTTTCTCCTTAATGCCGATAAATGCCTGCAACCGTTCAAGTTCTTCTTTTGTGGCTTCATAATCGGCTAATTCTGTATGAAGCGTGTTAATTTCTTCTCTCAAAGCTCTGTTTTCTTCATAATAATTTTCTGCATTGCGATATAAATCCAAGCCAAATTCAACACGCTGTGAAATTGCATTGGAAACTTTCTGAAACGGTGCAGTAACTGACTTAAAAAAGCCAATTCCGCTGATGGTATACCCACCTACAAAAACAGCATACAGCATTAACCCTATCAGTAAGGCAAGCAGCCAAAGAACTACTTTAAATTTCCTGCTTTTCAGAAAATTGAGCATTCAAATACCTCTTTTCTGTTATTTCTCATAATATTTGAGATACTCTACAAAAGTATCCTGATACTTGTCCATATTTTCGAGTACTTTTCCAGCACCCTCAGCGACACAGTCAAGCGGATATTCAGCGATAAAAACCGAAATGCCGGTTTCACGGTTGATAAGCTTGTCCAGTCCCCGAAGCAGTGCGCCTCCTCCTGCTAACGTGATTCCCTTGTCAATAATATCAGCGGAAAGTTCCGGAGGGGTTTCTTCAAGCGTTGTTTTAATCGCATCAAGCACTCTGGAAAGCGGTTCTACCATAGCGTCACGGATTTCCGCAGAAGAAACCATCACATTTTCCGGCAGACCGTTTAAAAGATTTCTGCCTTTTATCTCCATAGTATCTTCATTTTCACTGGGGAAAGCTGAACCGATTGTTAATTTGACATTTTCCGCAGTTCTTTCGCCAATCAGAAGATTATATTTTTTCTTCACATAATTCATAATAGACGCATCAAAGGCATCACCAGCGCATTTCACAGAACGGGAAGCCACAATCCCACCCATGGAAATCACAGCGACTTCACTTGTACCGCCGCCAATATCTACAATCATACTGCCAGTTGGTTCTGTTGTCGGAAGACCTGCACCAATTGCCGCCGCCATAGGCTCTTCAATAATGAAAACCTGACGAACACCAGCACTTTCCGTTACTTCACGGACAGCATTTCTTTCTACAGGCGTTACACCGGACGGAATGCAGATTGTCACTCTTGCCTTTGTGAACATATGCCCTTTTAAAGCCTTTTTAATAAACTCCTGCAACATGGTGACAGTCAAGTCAAAATCTGCAATGACACCTTCCCGAAGCGGTCTGACAGCTACAATTGAACCGGGAGTTCTGCCGATAACTTGTTTTGCATCTTTTCCGACATAACGGGCTTTTTCCGTTCTGGTATTGACTGCTACCACTGACGGCTCACGCAGAACAATACCCTTTCCACGCATATATACCAGCGTGTTTGCAGTGCCTAAATCAATACCAATATCTTTTGTAAACATTGTTTTCTTCTCCTTTTGTTCTAAAAACTCTCTCTATTTTCTATTATAACATGCCTTTCAGCAGAAAACAAGCTTTTGCAAAATTTTTTTATTCAAACAGCCATTTTGAAAGCCTTGGATAACACAGCAGTCCGACAATAATCATTAAAATTTCTGAAACACATATGTTAATCCGGAAGCCTAATGTAATTACAAAAATTTTCAGATTCAAATCAAATGTGGAAATGCCAATATCAAAAATTTTTCCTAACCATGAAAGGCTTGCCACACCTCTGGCGAAATCACCGATTAAACTTCCGATGACAACTGCTGCCAACAAAACCGCAAACATTAAAAGACCTTTTTTCATTGTCCGCCCTCTTTTCAGATTAAATTATTTATTTCATGCCGGAAGAACCAAACCCTTCTGTTCCTCGTTCAGTTGCATCAAGGATTTCTGTTTCCAAGATTTCCGGAAAAATGACTGGCATCACAACTGCCTGTGCAATTCTCATTCCGTGTTCTATCTGAAATGCTTCCTGACTGATGTTATGAAGCGGTACTTTCCATTCTCCACGGTAATCGCTGTCAATCACACCGACAGCATTCGCTAACGTAATTCCGTATTTAGAAGCCAGCCCTGAACGGGGATATACTAAAATCACCGTTTTCAAATCAGAAGGCTGACAAGCTATCCCTAATGGAATCATTACTGTTTCATCTGGCTGAATGAGAACGGATTTTTCCAAACAAGCATACAAGTCCGCCCCTGCACTGTAAGCAGTCGCCCTTGTCGGAAGAATTGCATTCGGATTTAATTTCTTAAATAATAACTGCATCAATTCAGCCCTCCCTTAAAGTATAAGCCATTTGTACGGTCAGCCGGAACATTCACTGCATTTATCTGATAATCTTCCAGAATTTTCAGCATTTGTTCCGGTGTTTCGTCTGTAAAATAAAAATCATAATAGGCTAAATTCTGAAATTTTGAAAGCTTATCTGCAAGCCAGAGAATTTCAGCATTCAGCATTTCGATATAATCCTGTTTCTGATTGCAGTATAAAGGAAATGTTCTGCCTGTCCGGTCAGTTAAAAAGCAGTTTCTTTTATGACAGCCGTCCTGTGCTTTCACAGGACAAAGCCGGAACAGCATCATTGGGATTCTGCCGTATAAAAACGCACCACAGGGAATTTTTTCCGCAAGCAGATTTAAACTTTTCGCTGAAAGTTCATAAGAACAGGTGATATCCTGCAAGCCCTGCTGTATTAAGGAAATGGCTGTGAAATGATTGGTACAGTTCAGACCAAATCCGCCATGCAGCTGATATCCTATTTTCCGGCCGATTCTGACATCTGCAAGATTATGACAAATTAACTCACGATAGCCTTTCTGATATAATGCCTGAAGCGTTTGCAGATAAGCTTTTTCATCTGGAATAATTCTGGGAGCTTCCAGCCAGAAATTACATGCAGGTTCACAACGTTCCGCCAATGCTACCGGCATACAGCATATTTCCTCGGAAACAGCTTTCAACTGGTTCAAATGCCGGATATGCAGTCTGTTTTGCTTGTAATGCGTTTTTTTCACAGGAAGTTCCGGAAACGGTTCAGAAGAAATTTGATAAACAGGTTTTTTCATTCGTTCTGCATTCAGCATTTCAACGGCTTTTCTTCTTAAAGCATTGCACTGTGAAGCCGATAAAATTAACCCGTCCGGATTCTCCAAATGCACTTCACCGCAGGAATAAATTGTATCTCCTAATTTTTGTAAACTTTTCCGGAGCGTTTCAGCCGTCAGGGGCGTTTTCTGAGCCGTTTCAGGAATTTCTCCGGAAACAGTGACCTGATTTTTCTGAGCGTCTACAGCGGTCAGCTGAGCCGGTTTTTGCACATTCAGCTTCATGGAAAAATTTACAACAGAAATCGTTCTTTCTTTCTGATACCCTGCCTGAATTTCTTTAAAAACTTTCTGACCAGCAAGCACATCTTCTTTCCGGCGAAATCCGAACATATTTTTTCTTTTTCCTGTGAAATAGCCATCTGTAAAGCCACTTCGTGAAAATGCCGCCTGTAATGTATCCATATCCGGTGTTTCGCCGTTTAAAGCCATTTTTAAAGCCGTCACCGCAGCAGCAACATATTCAGGACGTTTCATTCTGCCCTCGATTTTAAACGAATCCACTCCAATTTTCTGCAATGCCTGCACATGCTCCACAAGACTTAAATCTTTGAGCGATAAAGCCGCCGGATTTTTTCCGGAAGGCGTTTTCCAAGGCAAACGGCAAGCCTGCGCACATTGTCCTCTGTTTGCGCTTCTTCCGCCAACAACTGACGAAAAACTGCATTGTCCTGACACGGACATGCACAGCGCACCATGCACGAAAACTTCTGTTTCAACAGGAAGTTTGCATAATAATTTCAAATCTTCAAAAGACATTTCACGGGCGACAACAATCCGACTGCACCCAAGTGCCTGTGCCTGCTGTGCGCCTTCCGGTGTATGAATGCTCATTTGTGTGGAAGCATGAAGCGGTAATTCCGGAATCATTGTATGCATTAACTTTAACACGCCTAAATCCTGTACAATACAAGCATCTATCCCACAACTGACTGCTTGCAGTATAAATTCCTGAAATGCTGTCAGTTCTCTGTCTGTCAGGAGCGTATTCACCGCCAAATGTAATTTTGCATCATATAAATGACAAAGTTCTGCTGCTTGTTTCAATTCTTCCAAATTAAAATTCACTGCACTGCTTCGGGCGGAATATGCTTTTGCACCAACGTAAACAGCATCTGCACCGCAGCGGAGTGCAGCAATTAACGTTTCCATACTTCCAGCCGGAGCTAAAATTTCAGGATTTTTCATTAGTATTCAAACTTTCTGCAATTTTTTTGAGCTTCAAAGCATTTTCAAGCTGTTGCATTTTCGCCCGCATGTTTTCAAGTTCTTTCATAGCAGCATCTCGTTCCATTCTGGCACGGCCTGCCTCATCAACATAATTTTTCGTTTCTTGTGTCATTTCCTGTAATTGCTGTTGCGCCTTATTCAAGTCGTCCAATGAAGATAAAGCCGCCATGATTGCCGCATTATACTGAGAAACGCCTAATTTGTCCATAGAATCAGTAATTTTTGTTTCAAGCGTTCTTGCCAAGCTGTAAACATAATTTGGTGCAGCAGCAGTCTGCATGACATAATCTTTTCCACAGATAACGACTTTTACTTTTTTCATCATAAAAAAATCCCTCCTGTTTTAGAAATCCCGTATCATAGAAACCACTGTCCCAATAATTTCCGCACCTTCAGGAATTTCACTGTCGGTAATATCCGGCTGACCCTCCTGATTAAGATATACTGTAATTTTCTGTTCCTGCTGAACTGAATTTTTCTCTGCAATGAGCAGGTCATTTTCCTGAAAGCCCAATTCTGTGTAATTTTCTCTGAGATAAAATCCAAACAGCGGTGCATTCTGTTTCAGTTCATAAATGACATCATAATATGATTTCACATTTTGTTCGTCCAGCAATGTAAATTCAGGATTTACCTGTTCAATCACAGGAAGGCTTTTCCGCATATTGTCAGAAATGAAAATAGCACGTTTTTTCCCAGTACCCATGTGAATTTTCCCTTCCTGTTCCAGCTGGTGCAAATAACGGTGTATTGTGGAAGTCGAACGAATGTTTGTTCCATCACAGATTTCACGGACAGACGGTGCAATTTTATATTCCATGATATAATTTTCAATAAACTGCAAAATATTTTCCTGTTTTTGCTTGCTCATGTCTGTATCTCCTTTTGTAATCTTTCCAGAATCATTTTAGCGACTTTGTTAATATCACCGCAACCCATTGTCAGCACTAAATCACCGGACTGCACATGCTCCACAACGTAATTGCAGACATCTTCAAAGTTCTGATATTTGCGCTCGTCTGTATACTCTGCGGATTCGTCCTGAGGGAAATAAACTGCATTCTGCATTATTTCCGCAAGATTACGGGTATAAATATTCCAGTCATTTTTCTCTCTTGAACCCATAATATCTGTTAAAACTGCAATATCTGCAATGCTGAGAGCTTCTGCAAATTCTTCCAGATGCTGTACCGTTCTTGAAAATGTGAACGGCTGGAAAACTGCAATAATTCTTTGATAAGGCATTTCTTTTGCGGCTTTGAGCGTAGCTGTTAATTCTGTCGGGTGATGTGCATAATCATCTGCAATGGTAACACCGTTGACTTCGCCTTTAATTTCAAATCTTCTGCCTGCACCACGGAAATTTGCAAGCCCTTTCTGAATGTCTTTAAAAGCGATTCCTAATCCGTCACAAGCGGCTACTGCTGCAAGAGAATTCAAAATATTATGCTCTCCTAAAACTTGAATTGTAATTCTGCCAAGTTCCTGACCGTTTTTCAAAACAGTGTAAGCAGAATGTGTTCCTGCATGTTCTGCATTCACAGCCCGATATTGATTCTGTTCTCCGTAGCCGAAAGAAATTAACTCTTTTCCGGTAATGCCTTCTACCGCTTTGCAAGTATTGGCATCATCACCGTTATAAATAATTGTCTTTGAAGTCAGTTCACAGAATTTATGGAAAGATTTAATAATATTATCCACTGTTTTGAAATAATCCAGATGGTCAGCATCAATATTTAAAATAATTGCTGTATCCGGATAAAGCTTTAAAAACGTATCCACAAATTCACAGGATTCACATACAAAAATATCACTTGACCCTGCACAGCCGCTTCCGCCGATACAAGGCAGTTTTCCACCGATAAATGCAGAAAGGTCAATGCCTGTATCATGCAGAATCTGTGCTAACATGGAGGTAGTTGTTGTTTTTCCATGTGTACCAGATACACAGACAGCATTTTCATACCAGCTGCTGACAATGCCTAATAATTCGCTTCTTTCCAGTACAGGCACGCCAGAAGCCCTTGCAGCTATCAATTCCGGATTATCTGCCATAATTGCCGCTGTATGCACAATCAGGTCAGCACCTTCAATATTTTCAGCCCTCTGACCAAACATTACAGGAATTCCCATATTCCGCACAGCCTGTAACGTATCTGTCTCGTTATTATCTGAGCCAGTCAGGTAAAATCCCTTAGAATGGAGAATTTGTGCAAGCGGATACATACCGCTTCCACCGATTCCGATAAAGTGAATATGCTTTTTTTCGTCTAAAATTGATTTGTTCATAAAATACACCTAATTTCTTCATAATTATAACACAAATTCCGTATATACTATTCTTAGGACTGTTTTCTGGTTACAAATGTCAAATCTCTCCTGATAGTATGTCCGGAGCAGAAATTTTTATGCAAGGTAAAATTTATTTTAGAAAACAGTTTTCCATGATAAGGAGGATAAAACATTATGGAAATTACAGACATCAAAATTCGCAAACTCATCACCGAAGGAAGACTTAGAGCTGTTGTGTCGATTACACTTGACAACATGCTCGCCGTCCATGACATCAAGGTCGTGCAGGGCGATTCTCGCTTATTCATTGCGATGCCCAGCAGACGTGACGAAAACGGAATTTTCCGTGATATCGTACATCCCATCCAGCCAGAAGCCAGAAAAATGATTGAGGATAAAATTCTCGATGCCTACCAGAATTACCTCGCCTTGACAGAAGCTGAAACACAGGTTAATTCACCCAAGGAAGTATAAACGCACTTATCATCTTATGCGGGAACGTGTTCAAGCGTTCCCGTTTTTTAATGCTGCATATTTCAGTACAGCAATCTGTGTTTTCGAGTCCGGTATAGAATCGGATAAAACCATTTCCAAAGCCTTTTCAAAAGGAATTTTTTCTACATCGAGAAATTCATCACTGTCAAGGCTTTGTGTTCCGTAATGCAAGCCTTTGGCTAAATAAATCCGGATAACTTCACTGCAATAAGCCGGTGTGGGAAAGAGCTTTCCGAAATAAGTGAATTCTTCCGCAGTACAGCCACATTCTTCCAACAGTTCCCGTTTTCCGCATTCTTCAGGATTTTCACCGTATTCCAGCTTTCCTGCCGGAATTTCAAGTGTAACAGTCTGGTGCGGATAACGGAACTGACGGACAAAGAGAATTTCTTCTTTTTCCGTCAAAGCTAAAATACATACACCTCCGGGGTGACGGACGACTTCACGAAATGCCTGTGAACCGTCCTCCAGCTGTACCTTGTCCCGTTCGACATGTACAATTTTTCCGTTAAAAATCTGTTCACCTTCGAGTTTTGTTTCATTCAGATGACTTGTGTCCATTGGTAATGCTCCTTTCAGAATGTTCAAGATTTTTCAGATATATGATATAGGCATCAGAAGCCCTGACTCCGGTCTGGTAGTCGTAGCTTAAAGAATTTGCCTTATCAGTCAAGAATTTTTTACAAGCTGTCAGATACAGCAGTAATAAAAGCAAACCTGCAACTGTAATACAGATACCTGCTTTCAAGCCTGTCAAATGATAGGAAAACTGAATTTGATTCTGTCCTTTTTCACAGCGGACTGCAATAAAGCCATTGCTGACATTTTCAACCTGTACAGGCACGCCATTGACTTGTGCTGACCAGCCCTTGTCATAAGGAACGCTGAAAAATACTAATTTCGGCTGATTTAATTCAATCTGTGCGGAAAAGCCTTTTGCATCATAAGAGAAATCATGACAGGCTTCTGCAATATGCAGCTGACAGTCTTTCAGATATTGCTGCTGATTCAGCGAAACAGAAGAAATATCTTTTATTTCAGTAATAATATCTCCATACGTTTCTGCCTGTTCTTCATTCAGGATTAACGCATGAAGCAGTAATTTTTCACGGACAGCATTTTGTTTTCCTTCGAGCGTCTGTTCTGTGATAAATTTATCATAAGTGAATCCCATTGGAATATAATAATCATTCTGATAAATATCAAAGCCGTTTTCTGTTTTAACATAAGAAAAGCCTGCCATGTTAAATTCTTTCTGTTCTTCTTCGGTGTCAGATTTTTCCTCATGATGATTGAAGTAATATTTCACAGAAAACAGGCCTCTTAAAGTATAATGCTCCGGTTCTGCACGGGAAGCCACATCTCTTGTAATGCCAATGCTTTTATAAAAATCCATAATAGAAGGGCTGACAACACTCTGAAAGCATCTCATGCTGGAAAGTCCCCAGAACATCGGATAATTATCATAATTTTCAGAAATATCCACTCTGAAATAATCTGCTTCGTCATTTTCGTAAGAAATGCTTAAATGCTCTGCACCGTGAATGCCGGTCTGAATATAATTTTCCGCATTTGTGCCGATTGCCTTTCCGAAATAAACCATTGTTCCTGTACAGGCTAAACATGCCGTTACAGTAACAGCAAATACTTTGTCAAAAAATAATTTTTTTTGATTTCTTAATTTCAGAATGTAATACGCTCCTGCCCAGCACAAAATGCTGATTCCCCATGCTGTGTAAAAATATGCTGGAATTAACGTGAATTGAAAGAATTTTACTTCATTTTCTTCTTTAATGGGCAAAAGCGAAATCATGCCAAATATACTAAGCATTACCAGACAAATGCGCATTCCCTGCTTCCAGTGAATTTCATAATTATCTAATGCATAAGCGGTCATCATTGCCATAATTAAAATCGGCATATAATACCATCTTGCATAGTAAGACGCATTCAACATGTAAAACATACTGTTTAAAACCGGTATACATGCACATATCATGCAAATTAAAATCAAACGGCTTGCCCAGTGCTTTTTTTTCTGCGTCATGAAGGCAATCACTCCAGCCATGGAAAATAACGGCAGATATCCCCCTATTGATGACCATTTCGCATATTGGCTCTGAAATAAAATCGTCCTTGCAGGCGGGTCGGGTATCATGAAAAAACTTTGAATAATCCTGAAAATTTTCGTTTTATCTGAATAAATGACAATATCCTGACCAAATAAATACTCCGAAACTCTGTTATTCATTAAAACAGCCATTGCCGCCGGTAATAATACCACACAGGCAATGCTGACTCCCAGCACTGCTTCAATCGCAAGCAGGAAAAATTTTTTCACTGTTACATGAAAATCTTCACTCTTGCACCTGAGTATAAAATATAGTATCAGAAAAATAACTTGTCCTGCAAAGAAAAAATAATTCAGCATTGCCATAAAAGCAACCGTTGCCGCAAACCAGCCCCGCCGATTCCGGTTTATCAACTCTTCCATTGCAATCAGCATTAACGGGAAAAATGCTGTCACGTCCTGAAAATGATTGAAAAATAAATTAAATAGCTGAAAACCTGAATATGTGTATAATAATCCCCCTATCACAGCCGTTTCCGGCTTCTGCACAAAACGCCGTATATATGCATACGCTGTCATAGATGCAATTCCATGCTTTAAACATAACAGCCACGGTATCGCATATAATACCCAATTTTCCGGTAAAACTGTCGTCAGCCAGAAAAACGGACTCCCCGTTAAATAAAAAGCATATGACCCTAAAAAACTGCTCCCTAAATCAGTATACCAATTCCAGCCAAATAATCCCCCGCTCCTGACAGCATCATTCGCTAATTTGTAAAACGGCAGCTGCTGCGATACAAAATCCCCATAATAAATAAAATATCCCTTATCCATACATAACAGCGGTAATAATATAACCAATAAACTTAAAAATCCTGCCCAAAATGCAGTACTGTATTTTTCACCACTGAATTTTTTCAAAAATCATCATCTCCAGAACGGAAATTTTTTTCATTGAACTGCATATACTATCACTGAACGGCAGATTACAGAAATACCAGATTCGGCAGTATGCCCTTTTCCGATACGTCAATCAGCGCATAACTTGGTTTATTTCCGCCACGAGGACAGCTCGGACTTCCGGGGTTAATTATATATAATCCGTCCTCATAACGACAATCGCTCACATGCGTATGCCCGTAAAGTACAATATCTGCCTGATTCTGTCTTGCTTCATAAGCAATTCTGGCAGTTCCGTACTTGACTTGAAACTGGTCGCCGTGTGCTGCAAAAATTTTATGTCCGTATGGCAGGTCAATATTTAACGTGCGGTAAGTGATGATAGACTGTCTGAAATCACAGTTCCCTTTCAGGCATTGAAATTTCTGTTCCGTCCACGGCTCACAGCTGAACAGCTGCTGTAAATCCATTTCGCCGTCTCCAAGATGAATGAACATTTCCGCATCTTGATGTATCAATGCAATCTTTCTTAACATTCTGTAGTCTCCGTGTGTGTCTGAAATCACAATTATTTTCAAGCAAAAAACCTCCTCTGTTCAGAAATTTATCAGGAATCTATTTTATTATAACACAAACTCTCAAAAATTACAATATAGTTTTCAAGAAAGATTTTATTTCAGAAAGAAAGGTGTTTTTTATGAATCATGCCGATATGCAGAATTTAAACGGCTTATTGCAGGTAGTCAGCCAGAAATTAGGTGTTCCCCCTGAACAGCTCCGGAAAGAACTGGAAGCCGGAAAATTTGACACCGCTTTGAAAAATATGACTTCTTCCGAAGCAAGCAAATTTCAGCAGGCGGTCAAAAATCCACAAATGTTAAATAAAATGATGAGTACCCCACAAGCGAAAGCCCTTTACCAGAAACTGACAGGCGGTCAATAATGGAAGACCTGCTCTCCAAGATGCAGGAATTGCTTTCAGACCCCGAAAGCATGAAACAAATTTCAGAACTCGCTCAAATGTTCCAATCCGGAGAAGTGCCGGAATCTGCTCCGGAAACTTCTCCGCCGGAAGTAAATTCTTCCGGTTTCAATCCCAATTTACTCCTGAAAGCAAGCGAACTATTTCACCAGCAGCAGAATGATAAAAATATGAATCTTCTGTTAGCACTCCGACCACATCTGGGACAGCCCAGACAGGAAAAACTTGACAAAGCAGTCAAAATACTCAAATTATGGCATATCTGGAAACAACTGCAAGCTTCCGGAATGCTCCAAAACTTACTATAAACGAGGTGGCAAGGCATGGCACAGACTCCACAGCAGAATTTTGATGCAATGCGTCAAGATGCTATCCGGCGTTCCAAGGAAATGCAGAGAAAGGCTGTTCCCATGCCTTCCCCCTCTCCCCCTCCAAAGCCGGAAACATTGCCAAATTTTCAGTTCTCTGAAGAACTGCAACATCTACTCACCAAATGGGACGGCGAAAAATTAGCTTTATTAGGCTTATTATACCTGCTTTACAAAGAAGGCGCAGAAATGGAGCTTTTACTAGCACTTGCCTATATTTTGCTTTAATCCGAAAGAGGTTTGACATGGAATTTTTCAGAAACTATTTTTACTGGATATTATGGGGCATCAGCATTTTAATTTTTTTCTTTTTCTACATAAAAAGACAAAAGCCAATCAGCACATTTCTGCTTGGAAGTGTTACCGGACTGACAGCATTATTTCTCCTGCACTTTTACGGGGAAGCCATTGGATTTGCGCCGAATTTGAGCATTACCAACCTGTTGGCAAGCATCATTCTGGGCATTCCCGGAACAGCACTTATCATTTTCGCCCATGCCATGACAGGATAAACAAAAAAGCGGAAGCATCATGCCTCCGCTTTTGCTGATTTCTGCAAAATCTTACTTGATTTCGATTGTTGCGCCAGCTTCTTCCAACTTAGCCTTGAGTTCTTCAGCTTCTGCCTTAGAAACGCCTTCCTTGAGAGCCTTCGGTGCGCCTTCAACGACTTCCTTAGCTTCTTTCAGACCAAGACCGAGAACGTCCTTAACAGCCTTGATAACGCCCATCTTCTTGTCACCAAAGGAAGCAAGAATTACATCGAATTCAGTCTTTTCTTCAACTGCTGCGCCGCCGCCTGTTGTGGGAGCTGATGCAACTGCTGCTGTTACGCCGAATTCTTCCTGAATCGCTTCTACCAGTTCAGCGAGTTCGAGAACGGAGAGTGCTTTAATATCTTCAATAAATTTCTGTGTCTTTTCAGATGCCATGATAAAAAACTCCTTTTCAATAATTTCAAATAATTTAATTTACAAACTGCAAAACTTATGCAGCTTCGCCATTTTTGTCCACAACAGCCTGCAACAGAGCAGCCAGTTTCTGAATAGGACCTTGTAAAGAGCCAACGAGCTGGGCAAGCAGAACATCTTTGGACGGAATCTTGGACAGAGCCATAATTTTGGATTCGTCATAGAATTCGCCTTCTACTGCACCGGCTTTCAGCTTGAATGTTTCAGAATTTTCAGCGAATTCGCCCAGAATTCTTGCTGGAGCAGTCTGGTCATCAGCGGAAACAGCAACAGCAGTTGTACCATTCAGAACGTCATCAAAATCGGTTACACCGTTTGTATTGAAAGCTCTTTTCAGAAGGGTATTTTTCTCAACGAAATACTTGACATTTGCTTCACGAAGATTTTTTCTTAAAGCAGTATCCTGTTCCACAGTAATGCCCTTGTAATCCACGAGAACAACAGAAACGCTGTTTTTGAGCAGTTCTGCTAATTCTTCTACTCTAGCCTGTTTAGATTCGAGAACCTTTGCACTTGGCATTTGTATTCACCTCCGCAAAAATATTGTCTGAGATACGGAGAACAAAAAAGCCCTCCTGCAACGTACAGGAGAGCAGAAACATCTTGATAAACTCAAAAATTGCACTCCTCGGCTGGAATTATGAATCACTTCACCAGCTGTCTTAAGAATACGTTATTCACGACTTTGTTATTATAGCATATTTGAAAGCGTTTGTCAAGTATTTTTTTCAAATTTTAAAAATTATTTTTTGTACAGGTCAGGAGCGAAAAAGATTTGACTAAAAAAGGCTTTTGTTTTTTCTGTGCCGAGTGCCTGTTTAAAGACATCTGTTGAAACGCCACCGTCATCCACGAGCCGGTCAGCATAGGCTTTATTTTGAAGCCATTTTTTCTGATAGGCTTCTTCATCAGCAAAGACGGGGGTATTTTGTTCCATCTCGATAAAAACGTTCAAATTTTCGAGAAAGATTTCCAAATTTTCTTCATCGGCATCAGGAGTAGTTGCTTTGGCAGTGCAGACGGGTCTGATTTCATCATACCAGCAGGGCTTGACCGGCATATCCGGCAAAGAAGCATGTTTTTCCTTGTTTTGTCTGAATTTTTCAATATAGCTAAGATAAAAATCGTCCTGATAATCTACCAGACTGTAAATTTCATTCAGGTAGCTTCTTTTTTGACCGGTATACATATAATCTGTGGTAAATAAAGGCAAATTCTTGAAATAAGGCATTAACGTAAATGTATCCATCTGCAATTGCGGAGTTTCCTTGCATTTCATAATCAACAAGTTTCCAACCTGTTCAATTTCAAACTGCTGGATTTCAAAAAGCAGATGCTGGATTTTCAGTATTTGAAACTCCTTTGGAACAGCACGTTCTTTCAAGGTATAATGCTGTTTTAACATTGCTAAGCCTTTTTCAATTCTGTTGTCAATTCTCTGTTTGTTCAGTTCAAAAATGTCACTCATCTTCAATTCTCCTTTAAGGATTCTGGTCATCTGAAACAACGGACTGTGTTTTTTCTTCGATGGGGATATCAATCATTAAATTTCCATTATTACCGTTGGTTACTTTTGGCATAACACCGTCCCACTTATCAATTTGATTATACATCAATACTTTTTCAGAGAGGGAGGCTTCAATCATTTTATTAGCGTCTGCCTGTGCCTGCGCTTTGGCTTTAATTGCTTCTGCTTCGGCATTGGCAGCAATGACTTTCTTTTTGGCTTCTGCTTCTGCAATAACAATCTGCTGTTTTTGTTCTGTTTGTGTTTTGATTAAATTCTGTTCAGCGACCTGTTTTGCTTCGATAGCGGCATTGAATTCAGCAGAAAAGTCAAAATTGACAATATTAAACTTTTCAATATAAATTCCATAATCATTCAGTTTGGTATCTAATTCTGCCTTGACCTCATCGCCTACAGCAGTACGCTTTGTAATCAGTTCTTCAGCGGTATATTTTGCAGTAGCCGCTTTCATGCATTCCTGCACAACGGGCGTAATTAAAACAGTTTGATAATCTGTTCCGACATTCTGAAACATTTCAGCAGATTTATTCGACACCAGCCTGTAATTGACTGCAATGGTACTGCTGACAGTCTGCAAGTCTTTAGAAACAGCAGAAGCCGGTGTTTCATAGACCTGAATTTTATTGGAAATGCTCTGCACACTTTGTACAAAGGGGGCTTTAAAATGAAATCCTTCGCTTAATACATTCTGTGAAACCTGCCCCAGTGTTACAACGACACCGGTATGTCCTGCCGGAACAATTGTTGCCGCATTTAATGCAAGAAATATTCCTAATACGCCACATACAGCAATAATTGTAATACTCTTTGTCTTACTCATACGGTATCCTCTTTCTTGGTTAAATCAATCACAGCAGGAGAATGTCTTCTGTTTTTCAAATTTTGTTCTTTTCGGAGTCTGCCGTCACGGATTAAAGCATAAACTGCATCACGGTCTTTGTCAGCAAGGGCTTTCTGATAGTCCTGCAAATGACTGATTAAAATATTCAGTTCCTGCAATAAACTTTCCTGATTTTCCATGAAAAGTTCTGTCCACATCTCTTCATTCATTGTAGCGATTCTGGTCATATCCTGAAAGCTTCCGCCGGAAAAACCGCTTTCAAACTGAATTTCAGGGCTTTGCACATAAGAACTGGAAACAACATGCGCCAACTGTGAAGTATAAGCAATCATTTTATCATGCATTTCCGGTGTCGTAATCACAAATTTTCGGAAACCTATCTGATGAGCGAAATTCTGCACCTGTGCAATCACTGATTTCGGTGTTTCAGGGAGAGGGGTCATAATAAAATTTGCGCCCTGGAATAAATTTTCATCTGAAACATCAAATCCGGCACGTTCTTTTCCTGCCATGGGGTGCGTGCTAAGATAATGTATCCCATACGTTTCACAAAGTGCTGTCATTTCCTGCGGAAGTGTTGTTTTCACACCGCTGACATCAAGCACAATTGCTCCCTTATGCATGGAAGCAACATGATTTCTGACCCATTTTTTTGTTAATTCAGGATACAGTGAAACAAGAATCATATCAAATTCTGAACAGTCCTCTCCTGCAATGCCATCAATTGCATGTTCAGAAAGTGCTTTTTCAGAAACAGCTTTTGTTCTGTTCCAGCCATAAACTGCATGGTCAGTATAAGCGTGAATGGCTTTACAGATAGAACCGCCAATCAGTCCTAAACCAGCAACCAAAATTTTCATAGCATATATCCTCCATTATTTCTTTTTCATCTTTTTGGAAACAGTGACTTTCTTTTTCACTTTTACTTGAGTCTGCTTTGCTTTGGGAGCAGATTCCTCTGTTTTCCGGAGTGTAATATCCGGTGTAAAGTCAAGAGAAGGTTTTTTTTCTGTTTCAGGAGAAATCAGCACTTCCGTCACCTTTTCAGCGGGCTGATATACAGCCGGCTTTTTCTCAGGCTTTGTTTCTTCAAGTTCTTCTGTTTCTTCCAGCCGGGTCTCTTCTGTAAATAAACTTTTAAAGAAATTATGGAAAAATCTTTCTTTCTTTTCAGGTGTTTCGGGAGCATCTTTTTCAGGTTCTGGCTTTTTAGAAGGCTTTTTCTCTGGCTTTTCAGAAGCTTCTTTCTCTACAGGCTTTTTCTTTTTCTTCTTTTTGCCTTTTGATTTTTTTACAGGTTTCTGCTTTAATTCCGGCACGGCGTCGCTAAGTTCCTGAGAAATTTCCATCAAGCTGGCATCTTCACCGGAAATAGCAGGAATTTCAGGAAGTTCCGACAATTCAGGAAGTTCAGAAGTTTCTGTTTCTTTCAAAAATTTCAGCTGTGCAGAATTTTTCGTTTCTGAAACAGCAGACAATTCAGACAATTTTTCTTCCCAAGCTGGAATTTCTTCTTCCGGTTCAGGAAGTTCCGGCGGAAGTTCAGGCTTTTTCTGCTCCTGAAGTGCCATTTGTTTCCGGATTTTCTCGGCATGTTTTTTAATTTTTTCCTTCCGAATCTGTTCAGGTGTTTTCGGCGGTGTGGCGGCTAAAACAGCTTCCAGCTGTTCCTTCTTTAAGCGGTCTGCTACAGTGGTATCTCTTGGCAAATCTGGCGGAAGTTCTTCTTTGATTTCGAGTTTAAACTCTTTTTTAGGCTGAGGATTTTTTTTATTTTTGGTTTTTTTGGGTTTAGGTTCTGGCTTTGGAGAAGGTTTCCGTTCAAAATCCGGCTGAGGAATTGCATCTTCTAAAAGTCTGTCATGCATTCTGACAGCAGGATTCTGAGAAGGTTCTTCTGAAAAATGGCTGACTGGTGCAGGTTTGGCAACAGGAGACCGTTTTCTTTTAGGTGGCTTGTCATAAACTGGTTTCGGCACAGCAGGAGGATTTTGCTTTTCACGGTTCATTTTCTCCACAATGGCATCTACTTTCTTTCGGGAGACCGCACTTGCATTATTTTCAGGTTCTGGAATACGTTCTTCATCACTAACCAGATTATTTAACAAATCATGTATTTCTCTTTCTCGTTTCATGGCACATTATCCTCTGATTTGTCCGTTGCCAGTAATGCGGTATTGTGTCGTTGTTAAAGCCAGCAGTCCCATAGGACCTCTTGCATGAAGTTTCTGCGTGGAAATGCCGATTTCTGCACCAAAGCCAAATTCTTCACCATCTGTAAATCTAGTGGAAGCATTGACATAAACTGCTGCTGAATTGACATGATTTAAGAAATATTCTGCATTGTTCATATTTTGTGTTACAATGGCTTCTGAATGATTGGTACTGTATTTCTGAATATGTGCAACTGCTTCTTCTACAGAATCTACTATTTTAACTGCAATTTCATAATTCCCGTATTCTTTGAAATAGTCCTCTTCTGTCACAGGAATGACACAGTCTCCAAGAATTTTCTTTGTACCTTCACAGCCGTGAATGATTACTTCATGCTGGTCAAAGGCTTTTTTAATTTCAGGGAGAACGGTTTCAGCAATATTTTTATGAACTAAAAGTGTTTCAATCGCATTGCAGACGGAAGGTCTTTGTGTTTTGGCATTATCAGCGATATGCACTGCCATTTCCAGTTCAGCAGATTCATCAATGTAAACATGACAGTTTCCTGCACCTGTTTCAATGACCGGAACAGTTGCCTGTTTGACAACTGCCTGAATTAAGCCTGCACCGCCTCTTGGAATTAACACATCAAGATAACCATTCAGTTTCATCATATCCGCAGCAGTTTCACGGTCAGTTTTCTCTACCAACTGCACTAATTCAGCCGGAAGTCCTACACTTTCAAGCGCACTCTGCATTACTTTGACCAAGCATAAATTAGAATTGATTGCTTCTTTACCGCCTCTTAAAATAACTGCATTTCCTGCTTTCAGGCAGAGAACAGCAGCATCTACTGTCACATTGGGGCGAGATTCAAAAATAATCCCAATCACACCCATCGGCACACGCACCTGACGGATTCTTAAACCGTTTGGACGAAGCCAGCCTTTGACTTCTTCTCCAATGGGGTCATCTAATGCAACAACTTTCAAAACAGCGTTTGCAATTGCCTGAATGCGTTTTGCATCAAGTTTCAGTCTGTCCTGCATAGCGGGAGACATCTGGTTTTGAACAGCATTTTGCATATCTTTCTGATTTTCTTCTAAAATTTTATCTGTATTTTTCAGGAGAGCGTCAGAAATTGCTTTTAAAGCCTGATTTTTGAGGACAGTACCGGCAGAAGCAGCCGCATAACTAGCTTGTTTTGCTTTTTGTCCTAATGTTTCCATATAATTCATCATTTTAAAATCTCCCTTCTTTACTTTACGGCAGGAAAATATGTTCCAATCGGTTCGCCGTCAAACAATCTGTATAAATCTTCCGGATTTCTTCCGTTCATTATAATCATATCTACACCAGCAGCAGTGGCAATTTTTGCAGCATTGATTTTAGTTGCCATACCGCCTGAACCAAGCTTACTGCCTGCACCGCCGGCAATTTCTTCAATATGTTCGTCAATCTGCTCTACAACAGAAATAATTTCAGCATTTTTATTTTCATGAGGGTCTTCGGAGTATAAACCGTCAATATCTGATAAAATAATTAACACTTCTGCTCCTGCAATCGATGCAACAATTGCTGATAAAGAATCATTTTCACCAATTTCAAGCTCTAATTCATCAATTGCAACTGTATCATTTTCATTCACAATCGGAATCACACCCAGTTCCGTCAAAGCATCTATTGCATTGCGGACATTGTCAATTCTATCCGGTGAACTGATAATTGTTTTCGTCAAAAGAATTTGTGCAACGGTAATGCTGTACCGTGAAAACATTTCATCATAAATATGCATTAACTCACACTGTCCGACCGCTGCCGCCGCCTGTTTGGAAGGTGTATCCTTCGGACGTTCTTTCAAGTTCAGCTTGCCAACACCTAAGCCGACTGCTCCGGACGACACTAAAATAATTTCATGACCGGCATTCTGTAAATCTGCAAGCACTCTGGTTAAATTCGTCATACGGCGAATATTTAGCTTTCCGGTTTTATGTGCGAGCGTGGAAGTGCCTAATTTAATCACAATTCTTTTTTTATTTCTCAAATCTATCATAAATACAATGCCTTTCTTTAATTTACCTGATGAATGGGCTTTCCGGCAAGAAACGCTTCTAAACTTTCCGCAGCCGTCAGGACTGCTCTTTCTCTGGTTTCCGTTGCTGCCCAAGCCATATGAGATGTTATGAGACAATTTTTCGCTGATTTCAAAGGCGTATCCGGCGACATTGGCTCTTGTCTTAAAACGTCAAGCCCAGCACCGGCAATTTTTCCCTGATTTAAAGCGTCTGCTAAATCCTGTTCATTGACAATTCCGCCACGGGCTGTGTTAATGAGATAAGCAGTTGGTTTCATGAGCGCAAGATTTTTTTTGCAGATTAAATTTTCTGTTTGTTCCGTTAAAGGGCAGTGAATGCTGACAACATCTGACTGACGGAAAATTTCTTCCTGACTGACAAATTCATAAGGACAATTTTCAGGTTTGGTTCTGGTATGAATCAGCACACGCATACCGAAAGCTTCTGCAATTTTAGCGACATTTTTTCCGATGCTTCCATAGCCGATAATGCCAAATGTTTTCTGATACAGTTCATGTACCGGATAAGGAAAATAAGAAAATACTGGACTGCGTTCCCATTCACCGGCTTTCACTGCATTGTCATAAGCAGTGATATTTCCAACTAAATTAAGTAATAATGCAAATGTATGCTGTGCGACTGCATGTGTGGAATATGCTCCGGCATTGCAGACAACAATATGTTTTTCTCTGGAAGCTGGAATATCTATATTATTATACCCCGTTGCAAACAGACCAATATATTTCAAATTTGGGCATTGATTCATCACTTCTCTGGTAATGGGCGTTTTATTGCAAAGTACAATTTCCGCATCACCAATTTTCTGAATGACTTCTTCCGGCTTTGTCGTGCCGTTGCAAATCACTTCACCGAATTTTGAGAAAAGTTTCTGAATTTGCTGTTGCATTTCGGGAATGGCGAGTGTATCTCCATCAGGAATGACAATTTTCATGCAGAATGGTCCTCCTGTTTTGCTTCAGCAGATTTAGAATTTTGATTTTTATCCACAGTAACCGACAAAATAAATGATAAAATCAATGCGATAAATTCTGCAATACCTACTCCGTAAAAGAAATTGATATTATCTGTTAAATACGGTAAAAGCGTACACGGTAAAGCAATTGCTAATACTAAATGATGGCTTTTCCGATACCGGATAAACTGCAATCCAAATACTAACAATGCCAGCATTCCAAGAAAAATATGCATTCCCATTCTAATCGGGAACAACGAATTGTCCATAGCGTCCATATTTTTATCTCCTTTTCATGATAGTTTTTTGCATTCTTTTCTATTATATCATAAAAAATTCAGAAATGCAAGAGAATCCTGAAAATAAATTATCCAGCAAACTGACTTTGATATAAATCAGCATAAAAACCGCCTTTCTGCATTAAAGCGTCATGATTCCCCTGTTCAATGATATTGCCGTCCTGCATGACAAGAATCAAATCTGCATTCTGGATTGTGGAAAGTCTGTGTGCTATCACAAAACTTGTTTTTCCCTGCATCAGCGTTTCAAATGCTTTCTGAATTCTGTGTTCTGTTCTTAAGTCAATAGAACTTGTCGCTTCATCTAAAATTAACATAGGCGGATTTGTCAGCATAATTCGGGCAATGCATAATAATTGCTTTTGTCCCTGCGACAAGCCGGAATTGTCAGAAATCACTGTATCATAGCCATTCGGAAGGCGTTTAATAAAACTGTGGGCATGAGCCGATTTTGCAGCCTGTATGATTTCTTCTTTTGAAGCATCTGGCTTTCCGTAAGCAATATTTTCAGCGACTGTTCCCGTGAAAATCCAAGTTTCCTGTAATACCATTCCAAATTGATTTCTTAAACTGTCACGAGTGAAAAGCTTTGTACTTCTGCCGTCAAGCAGAATTTCTCCTTCCTGAATTTCGTAAAATCTTAATAATAAATTGATAACGGTGGATTTTCCACAGCCTGTTTTTCCGACAATTGCAATTTTCTGACCATGTTCGGATTTCATGCTGAAATGCTGAATCAAAGGCTTTTCCGGCAGATAAGAGAAAGATACGTCTTTAAATTCCAGTCTGCCCTGACAAGTTTTCAATACTTCACAGTGGCTGTCATCTGGTTCAGAAGGGGTATCCAGTACTTCAAATACTCTCTGCGCACAGGAAACTGCATTCTGCAATTCTGCAACCACACCGGAAATTTCATTGAACGGCTTTGTATATTGATTTGAAAATGCAAGAAAACTTGCTAAGTTTCCGACAGTCATTGCACCAATCCAAGGCAGTACACCAATAATACTCAATGCACCTACTGTCCCGACAGCTGTATAAATTAACCCGTTCACAAATCTTGTGGAAGGGTTGCTGACAGAAGAAAAAAAAGTTGCTTTTAACCCAGCTTTTCCCAATTCCTGATTGATGGCTGAAAATCTTGTTTCCGCCCGTTCTTCATAAGCAAAAGCTTTTACAAGCTTCTGACTGCCAATCAATTCTTCTGTTAATGCGCTGATATCGCCACGAAGTTTTGACTGTTCCTGAAAAGCATGATGAGACAATGCAGTAATTTTTCCGGCAACCAGCAGTGAAAGTGGTGTCATCATCACAACAATAACTGTAATTTTCACGTTAATTGTCAGCATAAACACCAATGTTCCTAAAATCGTTACTACTCCTGTAAACAGCTGTGCAAACCCCTGTAACAGCCCGTCAGAAAGAATTTCAATATCCGGAATCACTCTTGCTATTAAATCCCCTCTTGCATTGCCGTCAATATAAGCAACAGGCATTTCTTCAAGTTTTGCAGTCAATTCAGAGCGTAAATCTTTCACTGTGCCAAATGCCAGCTTGTTAATAAACAAACTCTCCAAAAACTGAAACCCTGTACTCACAAGCACCATACCGCCCAATTTTAAAACAATTTTTCCAAGCCTGTCAAAATCAACCTGATTCACTCCCACTGCACTGTCTACCGCTTTTCCAATCATGACCGGAACAATTAAAGAAAGTGAAATCCCTATCAGTGTGCAAATCACTGTTAAAATAAAATACCCCCAGTAAGCACGGCAATATTTCAAAATTCTAAAAATCGTATTTTTCATAATTCAAGCTCCTGACTGCATTTGAGAATGATAAATTTCCTGATAAATTTCACAGTTCTGCATTAACGTTTCATGCGTTCCAAGCCCTGCACAGATACCATCTTCCAGCACTAAAATTAAATCTGCATTCATTAAAGAAGTCGCTCTCTGTGAAATGATAATTTTCGTCATGCCTGCGCATTGTGTATGCAATGCATGTCTTAACTTTGCATCTGTGGCATAGTCTAAAGCACTCATACTGTCATCTAAAATTAAAATTTCCGGCTTGCCTGCCAAAGCCCTCGCAATTGTCAGACGCTGTTTCTGTCCGCCGGAAAGATTTTTTCCGCCCTGCACTAAATGCGTGTCAAGCTGATATTGAAGCGTTTCTACAAAATCCGCCTGAGCAATCTGAACCGCTTCCAGCATATCTGCTTCTGAAATTTTTTCATCAGCAAGCTTTAAATTTTCCCTGATTGTTCCGGTGAAAAGTACAGCCTTCTGAGGAACAGACCCTATTTTCCGCAAAAGAGCTTTTCTTTGATAAGTTTTTATATTTTTCCCGAAAATTTTAATTTCTCCCTCTGTCACGTCATAACTTCTGGAAATCAAATTTGCAATTGTAGATTTCCCAGAGCCTGTACCGCCGATAATGCCTAAAGTCTGCCCCTTTTGAAGCGTAAAGCAAATATTTGAAACTGCATTTTCTCCTGAACCGGCATAAGCAAAGCTGACCCCTTCAAAAGATAACACTTCCCCAGAAACAGGAATTTCGGGCAGTTCTGCACCGTCCTGCATGGAAGATTCTGTTTCTAAAATTTCCGCTACTCTTAATGAAGAAGCCTGTGCTTTCGTTAAAATCACAATTAAATTCGCAAGTGCAATCATTGCTAATAAAATTTGTGTCATATAATTCGCAAAAGCTGTTAAATCCCCTTGACTAAGCCTTCCGGTATCCACATGCACCCCCCCGAACCATAAAACAGCAACAATTCCTAAATTCATAATCATAAATGTCAAAGGATTCAAAACAGCAGAAATTTTTCCGACTGTCAGCATACTTTGTTCCAACTCTGCACATTCCTGACGAAATTGTTCTGTTTCCTGCTTTTGACGGGAAAAAGCCCGAATGACCCTGATACCATCAAGATTTTCACCAGTATGCCTTGCAATCATATCTAATTTCTTTTGATTCTGTGTATAAAGCGGAATGGTTTTATTCATTACGAAATATAATAAAATCCCTACTGCCGGCGCAATCAGCAGAAAAATAAAAGCTAATTTTGCATCAATCAGCAATACCATGACAATTGCACCAATCACCAGAAACGGCGCACGGGAAGCCAGCCGGATAAACATATTCACTCCTGACTGTGAAGCTGTCACATCATTCGTCATGCGGTTAATTAACGTAGAAGTCCCGAATTTATCAATTTCCGTTTCTGAAAGCCCGTTGATATGTTCATATAATGCCTTTCTTAAATCCGTTCCATAGCCAAATGCACATTTCGCTGCGAAATATTGACAAGTCAGCGCAAAACATAAACCACATACCCCCAACAGCACAAGCAGTCCGCACATCTTGAAAATATACTGTTTATCCTGATTTGCAATGCCGTTATCAATAATTTTCGCCATGACAACCGGAACAATTAACTCAAATATTGCTTCCAGCAGTTTAAAAAAAGGCCCTAATATCACTTCTAATTTATAAGGCTTTAAAAATTTCAGTAATTTCTGCATAAACAGTGAAAAACCTCCTTAAGATATTTTCTATATTATACACTATCTGAGATAATTTTGCAACTGTGAATATTTTTTCTGTTTTAGGACAAAGATATTCACAGAGGTGATATTGATATGAAAGAACATGCTGTAAAACGAAATTTTAAAAAACATCTGGGGTTTTATCTGGTATTAGTGCTGTGTATGGCAATGATTAGCTTCGCCTGCTGGTATGCCTACGAACAGACCAGAAATCAGATAGTCATGAATCTTGACTCCGCTGTCCAAGATATCAAAGTCATGGAAGTACAAACCGATATTCCAAAACAAACCGAACCTCCTACAGAACAGGAAACCGAAACAGACTATCCGTTAATTGTTGAACCGTTACAGACTGCCCCTGTTCAAACTCAACCCCTTACACAGGAAGCCGCTGTTGTAGATGCCCCTGAAACTGCCCCTGTCATGCCAGCGACAGAAACTGCTTTTCCGCTTTCAGGAAATCCCCCTTGCTATCCTCTGAATGGTCAAATTATTGGAGAATTCAGCAATGGCGAACTTGTAAAGTCTCCCACTACAGGAATCTGGCAGACACACAACGGCATTGACATTGCCGGAAATCAAGGTGACACTGTCTGTGCGATTGATGCAGGCATTGTCAAAAATGTGGAAAATGATGCACTTTGGGGCATTACCGTTACAATTGAACATCAAAACGGTATCCTCAGCCGTTATTGCAGTTTAAACAACGGACTTTCCGTCAATACCGGCGATAAAGTCGAAAATGGTACTGTTATCGGTGCATTAGGCGATACAGCAGATATTGAAAATG
The DNA here is from genome assembly GCA_045541055.1 of Oscillospiraceae bacterium. Classification (GTDB taxonomy): domain Bacteria; phylum Bacillota; class Clostridia; order Oscillospirales; family Ruminococcaceae; genus UBA3855. The sequence continues at coordinate 21,531 of JAZQIL010000287.1, read as the reverse complement.
CAATGCCGACACATCTGCATTTTGAACTGATGCAGGGAGAACATTATTTAAATCCTGTGGAATACCTCGGCACACCTGAAACTTCTACAGAATCTGCAATGCCTGAAACAACTTGAATATACAAAAAAAGGTTTCTGCACATTCCATGCAGAAACCATTTTTGTTTTCAGAAAAATCATCAAGAACTGTAATTCTTCGGAATATACTTGTAAACTTCCATAGCCAGATTATAAATCGGCATTGTTTGCAGCCAGATTTTCACAGGTCTGTTAGGAGGTGCAGTTACCTTAGTATTAAATAAGCCTTCACCGCCGAAGAGGACATTTTTTACTCCCTTAATTGTCTGAACTTCTACAGTGCAGTCGCCGTCCATTGCAACCAGATAGCCAGTATCAATAATCTGAACTTGTCCAGGCTGAAGAACTTTTTCAATCACGCTGCCGTAGCATTCTACTAACAGTGTACCGTTTCCGGTAAATTTCTGCATGATAAAGCCTTCACCGCCAAAGAAGCCGGAAGAAATTTTCTTCTGGAAATAAATTTCAAAATTCACACTGGGGTCAGAAGCCAGAAATGCAGATTTCTGAGCAATCAGTGTTTCACCAGGGGTAATTTCAAACGGAATAATGCAACCAGGCATGGAAGAACTGAATGTGATAGAACCAGCACCGCTCTTTGCAGTATATACATTTTGGAATAAAGACTCACCAGTCACGAGTCTGCCGAGCATTTTGCCAAAACCGCCATTGGAATTAGTCTGCATTTCTACATTGGGGTCTTGCCAAACCATTGCACCGCTTTGACAAACAGCACTTTCGCCATCTTCAAGATAAACATTTACAACAGGAAAAGAGCCGCCTTCAATCTCGTATTTCATAACGAAATACCTCCTTACGAATTATAATAAATATATTTTATCACATTTTACATAGTTCGTCAAGATATTTCACAGAAAAACGGAAAAGTGCTACAAAAAATGCAGCACTTTTTGTTAATATTCACTAATCAAGAACTTTGTTTTGGAAGCAATGCGGAAATTGCACTGACAAACTGATTCACAGGCATTGTCTGAAGCCAAACTCTGCCAGGACCTGTTACTTTGACATGTGTTAAGCCTTCACCACCGGCAAGGACATTTCCCAAGCCTTTGACTCTCTCAATTGTCATTGAGCAAGTACCGTCCATAGCTCCTAAATAGCCATTATCCACCAGCATAGATTCACCAGCAGCAAGATTATATTCAATAATGCTTCCGTCAAATTCCATTAAAAGCAGTCCGTTGCCGCTGAATCTCTGCATAATAAAGCCTTCACCGCCGAACAGACCGGAGCTGATATTCTGGAAAGCATTTTCAAATCTTACACTTGGAGCTGCTGCCAGATACGCTTTTTTCTGAGCAATAATTGTGTCTCCGCCTTCTAATTCCACACCTACGATTTCACCAGGGTAGGAAGAGCCAAATGCAATCATACCATCTCCCTGTGCTGTATAAGTATTCTGGAAAAGGGATTCACCGCTTAATGCACGTTTAAACATACTGCCTAAGCCGCCGCCTGTATTGGTTTGCATCTGCATGGTAGGGGTCATCCAAATCATTGCACCGGTTTGACAATTGATGCTTTCACCGCTGTTTAAATACACAATCCCTGCTGGATAAGGTTCGCCTTTGATTTCGTATCTCATTAGTGAAATACCTCCTTAATATTATTTAAGATAATATTATTTTACTATATTTTGTATAATTTGTCAATAGTTTATCTGAAAATTATCTGATTTTGTGCCTTAAATGCAGTCAGTGTATTTTTCATTAACATAGCAATAGTCATAGGCCCTACACCACCGGGGACGGGTGTAATATAAGAAGCTTTCTGTTCTGCTTCCGCAAAATTGACATCTCCGCAAAGTTTGCCGTTTTCAAGGCGGTTCATGCCGACATCAATCACAACAGCACCGTCTTTAATCATATCACCAGTCACAAAATTTGCTTTTCCGACAGCAGCTACTAAAATATCTGCTTCTCTGGTAATTTCAGCTAAATTCTGTGTACGGCTGTGACATATTGTCACTGTACCGCTTCTGTGCAGGAGTAACATTGCCATAGGCTTTCCAACGATATTGCTTCTGCCGATAACAACACATTTTTTACCGGAAATTTCAACACCTGTGGAGTCAATCAATTCCATAACACCAGCCGGCGTGCATGGCAGAAAAGCATATTCTCCAATCATAATTCTGCCGACATTTTCAGGATGAAAAGCATCTACGTCCTTTTCGGGAGAAATAGCGTTAATAATTGCCTTATCATCAATCTGTTTCGGAACAGGTAACTGTACTAAAATACCGTTGACATTCTTGTCAGCATTAAGCGTCTGAACCAGTTCCAATAATTCTTCCTGTGTGGTATCTTCTGGAAGAGCATATTCAAAAGACTGGAAACCAACTGTTTCACAAGCTTTTTTCTTATTATTGACGTAAACTCTGGAAGCAGGGTCATTTCCAACAATAACGACTGCTAAACCGGGACGTTTGCCATATTTTTGAACAAGTGTTTCTGTTTCCTGACGAACCTGTTCTTTCACGTCAGCGGAAACTTTTTTACCATCGATGAGATTAGCCATTAGAATTTTCCTCACTTTCATTTTTTTGCGTTTTATTTTTTGCATCTGCCTGTGCAAGCAGAAGCTTTGATTCTTCCGTATCGCAGTAAAGTTTATAATCTCTGCCCATGCGCTTGACTTTGGAAAGAAAAACAATGAGCAAAACAGTAGAAACAACTACACAAACTCCTGCTAATACCTGCGAAACTCTGAGCGTTCCAATCATTAAACTGTCTGTTCTTAACCCTTCAATGAAAAATCTCCCTGCACCATACCAGATTAAATAGCACAGAAAAATCTGACCGTCAAATTTTCTGTATTTTTTCAGCATCACTGCTAAAATAATAAATCCTGTCAGACACCAGACAGATTCGTATAAAAAGCACGGATGTACCGGATAATCCGGATTTAACACATCTGGTGTATATGTTCTTGAAATCCATTGCTGAATTCTTCCGCCGGACATGCCAAAAAGATTATCTGTATTTCTTCCGAAAGCTTCCTGATTGGTGAAATTCCCCCATCTGCCAATTGCCTGCCCTAATAAAAAGCCCGTTCCGCAAATGTCCAGCATCGGAAATAATTTCACTTTCCGGAATTTACAAACAATTCCGCCAATCAGAAATGCACCAATCACACCCCCGTAAATAGCTAAACCGCCTTCACGAGTATTTAAAATCGATTTCCAGTCTCCGGCATATTCGCTCCAGTTAAAGGCAACATAATACGTTCTTGCGCCAATGATTCCGCCAATAATTCCGCCAATAATCGCATCTATTGCCCTGTCAGGGTCAAGCCCGACACGGCGCATATTTTTTAATCCGAATAACAATGCCAGTACCAGCCCTGTTGTAATAATAATTCCATACCATTGAATGTCTAACCCGAAAATACTGAATGCTGTCGCATCTATATGAAAATCAAAGCCCAGTTTCGGAAAGACAATTTCATTATAATCTAAATTATCATAGCCAAGTTCTGAAACAGTTGTCATACGGTATCCTCCTGCGCATGAACAATGGACAATACAGAATTCTCAATGTCAATTTCATCTCTGAGGAATTGAAGTGCTTCTTCATAAGTCACTTCTGCAAGGGCTGCTATCTGTTCAAAAGGCTTGATTTTATACATATAGCATTCCAGCATCATAGAAGCATTGGATTCCACACTGTTCATAGAGCGAATCATACTGCCATATTTTGATTTTTTAAGACGTTCAAAAGCTTGCTTATCAAAACCGTTTTGTTTTGCCTTTTGAATTTCTTCAAAGATTTTTTCACGGACAGCACGGGGATTTCTGGACTCTCCGCCGATTCCGATTGAAAAATAACCGTTTCCGCTAAAGGCAGAATCTACACCAAATCCAAAGTTAATTAAATTTTCCTCCAGCATTTGCTGGTAAATTTCTGTACTAGGGCTGAATAATGCATCTAAACTAAGTTCAGCAAGCAATTCTGCTTTCACAAGTGCATAATCAGATTTCGGTTTCAGCTTAAAATCCAGACTAAACAACGGCACACCTACCGGCGCAGTATCAATAATTTCATGCTGAACAACTTCATAAGGCTCTTCCGGATAAACTTCTTCAAGTTTATGGTCTTCATTCTGAATTAAAAGCCTGTCACAAATTTCAAGAATTTCATCTGCATGAACATTTCCGGCAATGCAAAGCGTCATATTATGCAGATTATAAAACGTATGATAACACCTGTAAAGCAAATCCGCATCAATTTTCTGAATGCTTTCCACTGTGCCGGCAATGCCGATTCTGACAGGGTGTGCATGATACATACTTTTCAGCGAATTGAAAAATAATTTCCAGCCGGGTTCATCTTCATTCATGCGGATTTCCTGTGCAATAATTCCCTGTTCCTTGTCAACAGTTTCCTGTGTGAAATACGGATTCTGTACGAAATTCAGTAAAATTTCCAAAGACGGATTGAAATTTTCTGAACACATGAATAAATATGCTGTTCTGTCAAATGATGTGTAAGCATTTGCAATTGCACCCGTTTTTGCATACTGTTCAAATGCGCCTGTATCTTCATTTTCAAAAAGCTTATGCTCTAAGAAATGTGCAATTCCTTCCGGAACTTGTGCAAAATCCGGCTCACCGTCCAGACGGAACATTGTATTCACAGAACCATATCTCGTTCCGAATAAAGCATACGCACTGTGAAAATCAGGCATTTCCATAATATAAATATCTAAGCCGGTCTGATGCTTCACATGCAGACAGTTCTGACCGTCATAAGGACAAGTAATGATTTCCTGCTTCATGCCTGCTGTTCTCCTTTCTGGCTGAGAATGTAAACGCTGTCAAGCTGAAAAGCCTTTGCAGTCTGAATCATATCTTCTTTTGTTAAATTCTGATATAACTGAATCCGTTCTTTAATACCGGCATGGTCGGCACGGAGAAACCGTTCAAACGCCTCTGCAATACAGGAAGAAGGTGTATCTCCTGTTAAATTCAAAGCATTGATTAAATAACGCTTTGCATCTGTCAAGAGCGTTTCTTCAAAAGAGCCGTTTTTAAGCAGTTCCAGCTGTTCCAGAATGGCTTCACGGGCTTTCTGAATATTTTCCTGAGAAACACCGCTTGTAACAATCATTGTATTTTTCCCATATACAATTGAACTGGAACAATAATAGCACAAACTCATTTTCTCACGGACATTAGAAAACAACAGCGAAAACGGCGCACCGCCAAATATTAAACTGCACATTCTGAGAGCTTCCTGAGAATATGCATCATCAACCTTAAAAGCCATAATCAATTGACTTTGCCCAACTTCTAAAGCTTCTGTTACTGTAACAGGTTCAGGCTTGCAAAGGCTGGGAACATGCACACAAATTTCAGGAGCTTGGCGGTCAGCAAACGATTTCTGAAATATTCCAGATAATTCCGGAGCTTCTTCTCCACCAATATAATATACTAAAATCTGTGCTTTCTGTAAAATTTCCAGATATGCTTCATAGACTTCTTTCGGAGTAAGTGCTGAAACTTCTTCCGGTGTACCGTACAGGGGGCAGGCATTCGGCTCATCTTTAAAGATAGTTTGTCTAGCCTGTTTCATAGCATAAGAGCGTTTATTATTGATTTCATTCTGAATAACATCAAGCAGTTCCTGCTGTTCTGTTTTGAAAGCAGATTCTGCAAACTGTCCGCCTTCCAGATTCGGACGCAAAAGGCATTCCAGAAGCATTGCAGCTGCTTCTTCTTTGAGCTTTTCGCCTTCCAGAGCATAAGCATCTCCAATGACATTCATATTTAAGCGCATCTGCCAAGTACTTCCGATTAAAGAAACGCTGTTATCCAGACAAGCTCCGTATAATTCCTGCAATCTGTCGGACATTTCAGCAATGGTCGGATATTTCTCACAGGAATTCAGCAAAAGATTTGGAATCAATGCCCATGCTGGAAATTTTTCCGTCTGACACGGCATCATCAAAATAACAGAAATCGTTGTGGTTTTGAACTTTGGTTCTATCATAGAGACAAATTCAACGCCTTGTTTCAGCGTTTGTGAAAATTCTTTCATTTGAGTCCACCTTTCAAAAATAAATTACACTTTTTATTTTATCATATTTCAGAACAAAATGCAAGGAAATTTTTTATTTTAGAAAAGAATTTTCAAAAATCACTTGCAATTTTTTTTGTAGTATGTTATGATAAACATGCAGGCGGTAAAAATACACGTGTTCGTCTGTGAAATACAATCCAGCTGGAAAGGATATTATTTATGAAATTTTCTAAAATGCACGGAATCGGAAATGATTACGTTTATGTCAACTGTTTCAAAGAAAAAGTGGAGAATCCTGAAGCCGTCTCTATTCAGGTCAGCGACCGCAGAAAAGGTATCGGCTCAGACGGGTTAATTTTAATTCTGCCGTCAGAAGTTGCTGACTGCCGTATGAGAATTTTTAATGCTGACGGTTCAGAAGCGATGATGTGCGGAAATGGTATCCGCTGTGTCGCAAAATATGCTTATGATAACGGCATTGTGACAAAACCAGAATTATCTGTGGAAACCAATTCCGGAATTAAGTATATTCAATTGCAGGTAGAAAACGGAAAAGCTGTCAGTGCTACTGTTGATATGGGCAAGGCAATTTTAAAGCCTTCTGAAATTCCCATGAATGCAGAGGGTGAAACTTTCATTGCACAGCCCGTTCAAGTCAACGGCGAAACTTATACTGCTACAGGCGTTTCTATGGGAAATCCCCATTGTGTCGTATTTTTGAAAGAAAATGTTGACCAGTTCCCCCTTGCAAAAATTGGTTCAGCCTTTGAACATCATGAACTGTTTCCGGCTCGTGTCAATACAGAATTCGTAAATATTCTTGACAAGCATACACTGAAAATGCGTGTCTGGGAACGTGGAAGCGGTGAAACAATGGCCTGCGGAACAGGTGCTTGTGCTGTTGCAGTCGCCTCTGTTTTAAATGGCTTTTGTCAGCATGATGAAGTCATTACTGTGAAATTAGCCGGAGGAGATTTGCAAATCGTTTACCAGTCTGACGGCACTGTTATGATGACCGGTTCAGCAACACACGTATTTGACGGAGAAATTATATTATAGTTGAATCTTATGAGGTGATAATTTGAAAGTCAATGAGAATTATCTGAAACTTGAGAAAAATTATTTATTTATCCGGATTGCTGAAAAAATAAAAGACTTTCAGGCAAAATATCCAGATACAAAAATCATTCGTATGGGTATCGGCGATGTCACACAGCCCTTAGCCCCGATTGTCGTCAATGCTATGAAAAAAGCAGCAGACGAACTCGCTGTGAAAGAAACGTTCCGAGGATATGAAGACAGCGGTGCAGGATATGACTTTTTAAGAAAAGCCATTTCAAATTATTATCAAAGTTTCGGTGCAGATGTTCCGGCTTCTGATATCCGTATCAATGACGGTGCAAAAAGCGACTGCGGAAATCTTGTAGACATTTTTGATGACAGTAATATTATTTTAATTACTGACCCGGCTTATCCAGTATATGTAGATTCTAACTTAATGAATGGTCGGCAGATAGTCTATGCAGATTCTAATGAAGAAAACGGCTTTTGTGCCATGCCGTCCCCTGAGGGCTACGACCTGAACGGAAAAAAAGTTTATCCGGATATTATTTATCTTTGCTCACCAAATAATCCTACAGGAGCGGTTTATCCAAAACAACAGCTTGCTGAATGGATTGCTTATGCAAAGACTCATAAAGCCGTTATTTTATTTGATGCCGCTTATGAAGCTTTTATTAAAGACGATTCCCTTCCAAGAAGCATTTACCAGCTTGAAGGCGCAAAAGAAGTAGCAATTGAATTATGTTCCCTTTCTAAAACAGCAGGCTTTACAGGGGTTCGCTGTGGTTACACTGTCGTTCCTTCTGAATTGAAAACCGTTGCTTCTGACGGTTCGGAAGTTTCCCTTGCACAGCTTTGGAACAGAAGAGAAGGCTCTAAATTTAACGGTGTTTCTTACCCTGTGCAAAGAGCAGCAGAAGCGGTCTTTACTCCGGAAGGTCAGAAACAAGTTCGTGAAAGTATTCTCTATTATCAGGAAAATGCACATATTATCGCCCAGACACTTACAGATTTAAATATTCCCTTCACCGGCGGAATCAATTCGCCTTACATCTGGTTTAAATGCCCCTTTGAAATGGACAGCTGGAGCTTCTTTGACAAGATGCTGGAAGAAATTGCAGTTGTCGGCACTCCGGGGGCAGGCTTCGGAAAAAATGGTGTCAACTGGTTCAGATTAACAGCTTTCGGTGACAAGGACGACACAATAGAAGCAATGCAAAGACTTCGTTCTATGGTTAAATAATTTCAAACAGCCCTTTTTGACGAGGGCTGTTTTTATTGAAATCACTTTTCCCATTTATTGCAAATCTGGTTAATCTGGTCTGTCAGACGTGCTAAATCTTTATTGGTTCTGCCTTCACTGCGCTTAATTAAAGAAGTCAGACGCTCTAAAGCAGCAAGCAGTCTGTGATAAACTGTATTTGCTTTACTGCCTTTTGGTTTGGCAACAGGTTTCGGAACGGCTTCCAAAAGAATTTCATCATGAATCGGGTCAAATTCCGTTCCGCTGTAAGGTGCATAAGCCCTTAATTTCAAGTCATTCTGCAAATGGGAAACAAATTTGTCTGCAATGGCACTTTCTCCATGAATCACGAAAACACGCTTTGGATTTTGAATATGGGAAATCCAAGTTGTTAAACCGTCTACATCTGCGTGACCGCTGATTCCGGGGAGCTGTTTAATCTGCGCTGCAACCTGCACACTTTCACCAAATAATTTCACAGAAGTTGCACCTTCTACTAAAGAACGTCCAAGTGTTCCGTAAGCCTGATAGCCTACAAATAAAATTGTGTTCTGTGCCTGCCATAAATTATGCTTTAAATGATGTTTAATTCTTCCGGCTTCGCACATGCCAGAGGCTGAAATAATAATCTTTCTGCGCTTATCAAAGTTAATTGCTCTGGACTCTTCGGGCGTTGTTGCAAGAATCAAATCCGGAAATGTTAAAGGGTTAATCCCTTGATTGACATAGCTTAAAGCCTCTTCATCATAACAGCTGTGCTGATTTCTTAAGAAAATGCTGGTTGCTTCAATTGCAAGCGGACTATCCATGAAAACCGGAAAATCAGGATAATTTTTAATAAGATTCTGTTCCTTGATTTTTCTAAGAAAGTATAATAATTCCTGTGTTCTGCCGACTGCAAAAGACGGAATAATCACACTTCCGCCCCTGTCAAACGTCTGCTGAATGACCTGTGCAAAAGCTGTTACATAATCTTTCGGGCGTTCGTGTTTCCGGTCTCCGTAAGTGGATTCCATAATAACATAATCTGCTTCATCAATATACTGCGGGTCACGAATTAAAGGCTGATTTAAATTTCCAATATCACCGGAGAAAACTAATTTTCTGGTTTGGTCGTTCTCAGTCGCCCAGATTTCAATACTTGCCGAGCCTAATAAATGTCCTGCATCAATAAATCTGACTTCTACCCCTTCACAAAGCTGAAATTTTTCTTCATAGCGGTGCGGTCTTAAAAGTGAAATTGCGCCGATTGCGTCCTCCATCGTGTAAAGCGGAATATAAGGTTCTTCGCCTTTTCGTTCCGCTTTCCGGTTGCGCCAGCTTGCTTCAAATTCCTGAATATGCGCACTGTCACGGAGCATAATACTGCAAAGCGAAACAGTTGCATCTGTTGTATGAATTTCTCCATGAAATCCCCCTGCATACAGCAAAGGCAATAAACCTGAATGGTCAATATGTGCATGTGTCAGCAATACATAATCCACTTGCGCCGGCGCACAAGGAATCTGTGCATTTTCGTAGACATCTCGCCCCTGCTCCATGCCGAAATCCACTAAAATCCGGAAATTGTTAATTTCAAGATAAGTACAGCTTCCGGTTACTTCATGTGTTGCGCCGATAAATTGTATTTTCATAAAAAAACCCCCTTTTAAAGCTGTTTCTTTTTATATTATAGCATATTTTTCAAGAAAATGCAAGAGATTTCATAACTAATGCACAAAAAATATTTTAGTGTTTACAAATCTTTGAAAATATGTTATGATTAAGATATTGATTTTAGAAAGGGGCTATTTTATGAACGAACAGGAATTTTTAAAGCTGAAAAAATCTGCTGTTGAAACATGTTTTTCCGATATGAACCCACAGCAGTTAGAAGCAATTATGACTGTAAACGGTGCTGTTTTAATCCTTGCCGGTGCAGGAAGCGGAAAAACAACGGTTATCGTCAACAGAATTGCAAATATGATATTATTCGGCGATACTGTCAATATGCTTTCTCCCGTGCCGAAAGCTGAAAATTTACAAAAATTAGAAGATTACATTCAGGGAAAGGCAATGCTGACATTTGGCGAATTGCAGAATTTCATTTCTGCAAATCCTGTGAAGCCTTGGCAGATTTTAGCGATTACCTTCACGAATAAAGCCGCCGGAGAACTCAAAGACCGTTTAGCCACAACACTCGGAGAAGAAGCACAAAGTATTCATGCTTCTACATTTCATTCCGCCTGTGTGAGAATTTTAAGAACTTGCATTGACAGAATCGGCTATGGAAATCAGTTTACAATTTATGATTCTGACGACAGCCTGAAAATTATGAAATCCTGTTTGAAAGAATTACAGGTTTCAGAAAAGAATTTTCCCCCGAAACAAGTGCTTGCAAATATCAGCTCTGCAAAAGATAGCATGATTTCGCCCGAAGATTACGAAGAAAATTATGGCAGTGATTATAAACAATTAGTCATTGCAAAGCTTTACAAAGCTTATCAGGAAAAATTATTTGCTTCCAATGCGCTTGATTTTGATGATTTAATTTTCCAGACTGTCCGAGTATTTGAAACTTGTCCGGACGTTCTCGAAAAATATCAGAATAAATTTAAATATATTCTGGTAGATGAATATCAGGATACCAATCACGCACAATATAAATTCATCAGCCTTTTATCTGAAAAATATCAGAATCTTTGTGTGGTCGGCGATGATGACCAAAGTATTTATAAATTCAGAGGCGCAGACATTGAAAATATTTTAAGCTTTGAAAAACAGTTCCCTGACTGCAAAACTATTAAATTAGAAGAAAATTATCGCTCAACACAGCATATTTTAAGCGCAGCAAACAGCGTGATTTCCCATAATAAAGCCCGTAAAAAGAAAAAATTATGGACGTCTGCCGGTGACGGTGAACTGGTGCATTCCGTCACTGTCAGAGATGAACGGGAAGAAGCCGAATATATCGCAAAAAAAATAAAAAGTGCTGTGGCAAAAGGAAAATCTTACTCTGATTTTGCCGTTTTATACCGTTTGAATGCGCTTTCCAACAGCCTTGAAAAAGCATTTATCCGGAATAAAATTCCCTACCGGATTTACGGCGGAACAAGATTTCAGGACAGAAAAGAAATTAAAGACGTAACTGCTTATCTTGCTGTTTTACAAAATCCATTTGATTTCGTGCGATTTGAAAGAATTATCAATACCCCCAAGCGTGGCATTGGTGAAAGTACTGCTTCTAAAATTACACAAATTGCACAGGACTTACACCTCAGCCCGATTCAAGTCGTTGAAAATTGTCAGCAATACCCCACTTTAGGAAAAAGAACCGCCCCTTTAACACAATTCGCCTATTTAATGCAAACGCTTCAAAAAGCCCTTGCAACAATGCCGTTAGAAGAATTTTTCGACTTCATGCTTGAAAAAACAGGCTATCTTGACATGCTTAAACAGGAAGAATCCGAAGAAGCCAAGGAACGCATTGACAATGTCAAAGAATTCCGCTCTAATATTGTCGATTACGTCCGAAATACAGAAAATCCTGATTTAGAAGGCTTTCTTTCTGAAATGGCTTTATACACCGATGCAGATAAAACAATTTCCGGTGATACTGTCTCTTTAATGACCATGCATTCAGCAAAAGGCTTAGAATTTGATACCGTCTTTGCAGCCGGCATGGAAAATAATATTTTCCCCGGATTCCGAAGCATGGACAATCAGGAAGAACTGGAAGAAGAACGCCGTTTAGCTTATGTTACCATCACCAGAGCAAAAAGAAATTTATACCTGCTCCATGCACAGGAACGTTTAATCTTTGGAGATTACCGCAGAAATGCACTTTCCAGATTTATAAACGAAATCAATCCAGAACATTTAGATTCTGGCGTAAAGCCTGTGAAAAAATCTTTTGCTTCACCAGCTGAAACGCCTGTAAAATCCGGCTTAAAACAACAAATGGCCATGATTTCCCAGACCCAAAAAACACCCCCCTCCCTCGGCAACCCAGATTTAAAACTTGCTGTCGGAGACAGAATTCAAGATGCAAAATTCGGACAAGGTACAGTGTTAAGAGCCGAAGCAATGGGAAATGATTATCTGTTAGAAATCGCTTTTGATGATGTCGGAACAAAAAAACTCATGGCAAGATTCAGACAGATTACCAAATTATAGAATTTTATAAACCCAAAAAATTATGCTGTCAGGCATTGACGAACGGTTCAGAATATGCTATAATAAATAAGAATATGTGAAATTTAAGGGGATAGATTCATGAATGTAAAACTAATCGCTCATACTGTTATGCCTGAAAAAGTAGTTGCCTCTGCTGCGAAACTTTGTTATTCCGATACCGGTGCAATGGACTTAATGGACGGCATGACAGACGAAAAAGCAGAAAGCTTTGTGGAAATGCTCAGTACAATCGGCCACGAAAGCCCAATTGAACATGCAAGCTTTACTTTCGCAATTGAAGGCGTTTCAAGGTCTCTGCTGGCACAAATTACCCGTCACAGATTAGCAAGCTTCTCTGTGCAAAGTCAGAGATACGTCAAATTAACAAATTTTGAATATATCACACCGCCCGAAATTCAGGCAGATGCAGAAGCATTAAAGCTTTTTGAAGAAACTATGCAGACCTGTGTGGAAGCTTACCGGAATTTAACAGAAATTTTAGAAAAAAAACATTATGAAGATTTCCTGAAACAAGGCTGTACAGAAAAACAGGCTCACCAGAAAGCAGAGAAAAAAGCCATTGAAGATGCCCGCTTTGTACTCCCCAATGCCGGTGAAACCAAAATGGTGGTCACTATGAATGCAAGAGAACTCCTGCATTTCTTTAAATTAAGATGCTGTAACCGTGCGCAGTGGGAAATCAGAAACCTTGCAAAGGCTATGCTGAAAGAAGTCTATCCGGTATCTCCTGCATTATTTGCAAAAGCCGGTGCTGCTTGCTGTTCCGGTGCTTGCCCTGAAGGAAAAATGTCCTGTGGCAAAGCACTTGAAGTACGTCAGGAATTTGAAGCCATGAAATCTGCTGTCAAAATCTGATTTCCAGATTTTTATCATATTTCACCTGCATATTTTTATCAAAGAAAGGAAAGATATTTTCATGATTTATGTATTTTTAGCAAACGGTTTTGAAGAAATTGAAGCACTCTCCCCTGTGGATTTGCTCAGAAGAAGCGGAAAAGAAGTACAGCTCGTAGGCGTTGGCGGAAAAATCATCACCGGCTCACATGGTATCGCTGTTCAGACAGATATCACTGATTCCGAAATCGTTCTCGGCAAAGAACTGGAAATGATTGTACTCCCCGGCGGTATGCCCGGCACACTCAATCTTGAAAAGTCTGAAACAGTCCAGACTGCAATTGATTTCTGTGCAGAACGAAACATTTACATCGGTGCAATCTGTGCAGCTCCTTCTATTTTAGGACATAAAGGCTTATTAGAAGGCAGAAAGGCTATCGCTTACCCCGGATTTGAAACACAGCTCACTGGTGCGGAAATTTCAGAACATTCCGTTGAACAAAGCGATTTCATCATTACTGCTCAAGGTGCAGGCGCAGCTGTTCCTTTCGGCCTGAAACTCGCAGAAGTACTCACTTCTTCCGAAAAATCTAAAAAATTAGCAGAAGCTATCTGCTATCCGGAGCATTGAGCCATGCATGTTGAAAAAAAATTATTGCGCCAGAAACTACGTCTGCAAAGAAGCCAGATTTCTTCTGAAATCCGAAAAATAAAAGACCAGTTCATTTTTAAAAATTTAATTCATGAACCGGCTGTACGCAATGCAGATTTATTATTAGCCTATGCATCTTGCAATGATGAGCCGGATACATGGCAGTTTATCCGCTGGGCATTAGACCAGAAAAAAAATATTGCCCTCCCTAAATGCGGTCAAAACCGGCAAATGCAGTTTTTTGTCATTAACCGTCTGGAAGATTTACAGGCTGGTACACATGACATTCCTGAACCGGTTACTTCTCAGAAAGCAGTCATCACAGCACAGTCTGTCTGCATTGTACCAGGATTAGCCTTTACTAAGACAGGTGTCCGCCTTGGACAGGGCGGCGGCTATTATGACAGATTTTTAAAGCAGTATCCTGATTTATACACAATCGGCATTGGCTATGACTTTATGATTCAAAATACTTTGCCCTGTGAACCGCATGACTGCCTGATACAAAAAATTATTACTGATGTAACGGAGGAAACTTCATGAACTCTGAAAAGGATATGGATTTAACCGGCACACTGCCGGAATTTGAAGAACCTGAAGAAATCAGGCATAAAAAAACTCGTACACACCATTCCGAAGAACTGGAAGAACATCATCATAAACATCATTCCAGCCAAAGCAAAAAATCTAAAAAGAAAAAAACTTCCAAAAAAGAAAAAAATAAACGCAGTGCCAGAGTATACGGCGTTTTAATGATGCTGACATTTGTATTTGTAATTTCCATTTCACTTGCAGTCGGTATCATTGAAGTCGGAAAAGATATGCTCGGCATTAACGGCTCTCAGAAACTGGTATTATTTAATATCCCTCAGGGAGCAACTACCAAAGAAATCGCTCAGGCTCTCTATGAAGACGGCATTATCCGCATTCCAAAGGCATTTATTTACTTTTCCCGCCTGAGTAAAGCAGACGGAGACTATGTAGCCGGAAATCACGAAATCAGTGGTTCTATGGCTTACGAAACTTTGATTGCAGAACTCTCCAAAAGTATGGAAAATGACCCGTCTCAGTCTGTCGTGGATATTATGTTCCCTGAAGGGATTACGCTTTATGAGGCTGCAATGAAATTACAGGAAAATAATATCTGCGAAGCATCTAAATTTTTATATTACTTCAATACCGGAAATTTAGGCTATGAATTTGAAAGCCGCCTTCCTTCTGCAAGCAGTTTGAAATTCTACCGCATGGAGGGCTATTGCTTCCCTGACACCTACACGTTCTATGAAGAAAGTGACCCTGCCGATGTCTGCCGGAAAATTTATATGAATTTCGACCTCAAAATGAAAGATGATTACTATGAACGTATGCAGGAATTAGGTCTGACACTTGACGAAACAATTACGTTTGCTTCCATCATTCAGAAAGAAGCTGCCGTTGAGGCAGATATGCCCATGATTGCTTCTGTTTTCTGGAATCGTCTGAACAGCCCTGAATATACAAAATTGCAGTCCGATGTTACCACACTTTACGTGCAAAATGTCATTAAGCCAAATATTGAACTGGAAAATCAGGCAATTTATGACGCTTATGATACCTATGTCTGCAACGGACTTCCGGCAGGTGCGCTCTGCAACCCCGGACTTGCTGCAATTGAAGCTGTACTCTATCCGGCAGAATCAGATTATTATTATTTCTACGCTAATGTAGATACGGGTGAAACTTATTTCGCCCATACTTATGAAGAACATAACGCTAATATCGAAATGGTAGAACGTATCCGTTTAGGACTTCCGCCTGTAGAAGAAACTACTGGAGGCGACCAGTAATGTTACCTGATTATCGTGAAATCCTCGCTCCTGCCGGAGATATGGAACGCTTGCAGGCTGCTTTGAATTTCGGAGCAGATGCCGTTTATCTTGGCGGGACACTGTTCGGCATGAGAGCCGGCGCACCAAACTTTAATGCAGAAACGCTTTGCAATGCGGTTAAGCTGGCACATCAGCAAAATAAAAAAGTTTATTTAACTGTCAATACTTTACCCAGAAATCAGGAACTTGATTTTCTGCCTCAGTTTATTTCTGAAGCAGTCAATGCTGGAATTGATGCATTGATTATTGCTGATTTAGGAGTATTGCAAGCCGTCAGAAGGCTTGCGCCAAATATGACGGTACACATGTCTACACAAACAGGAATTGTAAATTATGCGGCTGCAAATGCCTTGTATCAGCTTGGTGCAAGACGTGTCGTATTAGCACGGGAACTTTCTTTACAGGAAATTGCAGAAATCCGGCGGAATATACCAGATGACCTAGAAATTGAAGTATTTGTACACGGTGCAATGTGTGTTTCATTTTCAGGAAGATGCTTGTTATCTGCATATTTTACCGGCAGAGATGCGAACCGTGGAGCTTGCGCTCAACCATGCAGATGGAAATACTATCTTACAGAAGAAAAACGCCCTGACCAGCCTATGGAAATTGTAGAAGCACAGGAAGGTACTTATATTTTAAATGCCCGTGATATGTGCATGATTGACCATCTGGACAAGCTTGTAGAAGCTGGTGTCACCTCTTTCAAGATTGAAGGCCGTGCCAAATCTGCTTATTATGTATCTGTTGTCACAAATGCCTACAGAATGGCGATGGACTATTACAACGCACACCCTCAAAATTATCAGCTTCCGGAATGGATTCACAATGAAGTGTTTAAAGTCAGCCACAGAAGATACTGTACAGGATTTTTCTTCGGTCACCCGAATGCTTGTCAATACTATGAAAACAGCGGTTATATCAGTCAATGTGATGTTGTCGGTATCATAGACCATTGTGAAAACGGCTTTGTCTACGCTACACAGCGAAACAGATTCTTTGCTGGTGATATTGTTGAAATTTTAGCCCCCAATCAAAAGCCTGTTACAGTCAAAACCGGCTTAATTTACAACGCTGACGGCGAACAGATTCAAAGCGTCAATCATGCTATGATGGAATTTTACTTCCCTTGTGACATGACTTTCCCTGAAAACAGCATTATCCGCTTACCTGTACAAAATCCTGTTCCAGAGGATAAAATAATTATATGAGTATTTTTAAAAATAAAACATTAGCAAAGACCTATCTTTTATTTATTATCATTTTCTATATTGTCTGGATTTTAAAAGCATTCGCCTTGAATCCGGTTTTAACACAAGTCATTGAAAAAGATTCTGCTTTGTGGTATCTTGTCTCTGACGGAATTATTAAAAATCTTTGCTGGACACTTCCGGCAGTACTTCTGATTAAAAAATTTGATGATGATTTATATATTTCTAAAAAAGAATTATTTTCCAAGCCTGCACACTGGAAAGGCTATCTGCCGATTTTCGGCTATGTAACCGCCTACTGTGTATTAAGTTCCGTTATTTCTCATAAAGGCTTCTATTTCAACCCTGACGGGCTGGTTACATGTATTGCCTTTCTGTTTGTAGGCATCACAGAAGAATTTGTATTCCGTGGCTTTCTACTGAATGCAACTTACACAGAGAAAAATAAATACTTTGCTCTCGGCTTGAATTCTTTGTTATTCTTGTGTATTCATTTTCCAACATGGATACTTCACGGAGAATTTATTACTAATTTTTTAAATCTTGGCTTTATCAGCATTATTTTATTAAGCATTCTATTCAGCTGGACTATGCTTAAATTCCGAAATATCTGGATTCCCGTTGGCTTACATATGCTGTGGGATATTCTGGTCACACTTTTAAATTAAATTGATAAAATCTGCCGAAACTATTCGGCAGATTTTTTTAAGACATATTTAGATATTGCTTGACTTTAAAGTAAATTTCTGCTATAATAGAAAAAAAGGAGGAAGATTTATGAAAATCATCAAAAAATGTATTCCTGTGTTATTTCTTGGTTGTATTGCGGCATGTGTAACTGCCTGCGGTCAAAAAGTAACTGACTCTCCCACAAAAACAGAAAACGTTTCTGAAACTTCAGAAATTTCAGGAACTTCTGTCACAGTGACAGAAACCACAATTCCTGCTGTCACAACTGCTTTTTCTGAAACAATTACAGAAACCAGTACAACAGAAGAAACAACACAGACAACAACTGCAAATACAACAACTGTTCCGGTTACTACCGTGCAAACAACTACCAGCACAACAACAACTACTACTACAACCACGACAACAACTACTACCACTACACTCCCCATTACCGCCCCGCCAGCCGAAACTGCTACTGTTGCTGCTACTGCTCCACCCCTCGAAACTGTACCGCCTGCACAGACATTTGAAGCCGGTATCTGGGAAGCTTACGGCAGTAACGGAAATCGTTATTTCTGCTTTAATTCTGACAGCAATTCCGGAAATATCCGTGACCAAGAAAGTGGCTCAAATATTTCCTTTGACTATCAGCCTGTTGACCAAACAACGTTCTCTTTCCATATCTATGAAACAGGTAACAATAACAAAGTCACTGTGAACTTTTCAGGCACAGGACAAGCTGCTTTAACTTGGGATAACGGCAACACTGAAACCCTTCACTATTTAGGCTTAGGCAACTTCAATACCTTCCATTTCTACAGTAATCTGGAATTATGCGAAATGGCTTTAAATTACTATGAATCCAAAACCGGATACCGCCCCGGTGATGCGGTTGCTCAGGTACAGTCAGACGGCTCTGTTTCTATCCAGCTCTATGACGATATGGGCGACCATAATTCCACTAGTGCATGGTATACCGTAGATAAATTCAGCGGTATCGGAACAGACTTAACCGGAAATCCTGTGGATTTAACAAAATAATCAAAAAATCACTCTGTTTCTTGCAGAGTGATTTCTATTTGCGATAAAAAACGACAGCCCCGAAGGACTGCCGTCATTTTTATTCTTTCACAAAATTACTTGAGTTCTGCGAAATACTTGATTGTTCTTACCATCTGGCTGGTGTAGGAGTTTTCGTTGTCGTACCAAGAAACAACCTGAACTTCATACAGACCATTGCCAATTTCAGAAACCATTGTCTGAGTAGCATCGAACAGAGAACCAAACTTCATGCCGATTACGTCAGAAGAAACAATCGGGTCTTCATTGTAACCATAGGATTCAGAAGCAGCAGCCTTCATAGCAGCATTGATGCCTTCCTTAGTAACATTTTCGCCCTTTACAACAGCAGTCAGAATGGTTGTAGAACCTGTCGGAACAGGTACACGCTGTGCAGAACCGATGAGCTTACCGTTCAGTTCAGGAATTACCAGACCGATTGCCTTAGCAGCACCAGTAGAGTTCGGAACGATGTTAGCAGCACCAGCTCTTGCTCTTCTCATGTCGCCCTTTCTGTGAGGACCGTCCAGAATCATCTGGTCACCAGTATAAGCATGAATTGTACTCATAATACCAGACTGAATCGGAGCATAGTCATTCAGTGCCTTAGCCATAGGAGCGAGGCAGTTTGTTGTGCAAGATGCAGCAGAAATGATTGTATCATCAGCTGTTAAAGTATTTTCATTTACAGAGAATACAATTGTCTTCAGGTCATTGCCTGCCGGAGCAGAAATAACAACCTTCTTTGCACCAGCATCAATATGAGCCTGACTCTTTTCCTTAGAGCAGTAGAAACCTGTGCATTCGAGAACAACGTCAACACCGATTTCGCCCCAAGGACAGTTCTTAGCTTCTTTCTCTGCGTAAATTTTCAGCACCTTGCCGTCAACTGTGATAGTGTTAGCTTCATCGTCAGCGGTAACAGTGTGCAGATTTTCACCGATTCTGCCTGCATAACCACCCTGAGCGGTATCATACTTGAGCAGATTAGCGAGCATGGAAGGCTTTGTTAAGTCGTTGATAGCAACAACCTCATAACCTTCTGCACCGAACATCTGACGGAAAGCCAGACGGCCGATTCTTCCGAAACCATTAATAGCAACTTTTACTGACATTGGAAATTACCTCCTAAATTTTTATACTATTATTTTACACCTTTTTCAGAAAAAATGCAAGTACTTTCAGAAGAAAATCTTTCAATTCCGGTCAGATATGGGAAATTTCTGCTTTTGTCACAAAAATATCAATCTGATTTTGTGCATTTTAAACAATGTTTCAAAATACGCTTTACAATTCCGTGCAAAACAGGTATAATAAAAATAATACTTCTTGGATTTTGGCAAACAATAGACAATGGAGGGATTTTATGGAAAATTATGCTGAACTTCTGATGAACATGTTTGATAACGGCTGTGATGCTGTTTTCATCATAGATGCAGACTGGAATATCATAGCTCAAAAATATACGTTTTCATTTCCGAAATGGCTTCCCGAATTTCTCAACGTACCAGAAAACTGCTGGACAAATACTGAAAATGAAATCTACCTGAACAAAAAATTTTATCACTATCAGCTCTATTGCAGTGAACCCAATCAATGCCGTGTGCTTACCCTGAAAGAATGCCCTCTTATCCTAGATGCAGAAGATGTGGAAATGAAAACGGCTGTACATTCCCTGCAACAAATCAAAAAAAACCTTGAAGCAAACCTCTCCCCCCAGCTTTCCAACTCTATTGAACGTATTTCATTGCTGATTTACAGAAAACCCTACCTGCACAGTATCATAAAAGCTGTCCGGAATTATACAATTCCCCGCTATCCGTTTCCGCTTCAGGACGCTTTACAGCAACTGAAAGAAAAATTATCTGTCCTGCTGGAAAATTATGCTGAAATCACACTCGACTTGCCTGAACAAAAAATTATTTTCTACGAAAATATCGATTTTTTTAATACAGTCCTGCTTGCTGGTATGGTACTTTCCCATCACGAAAGAGGATACTTCCATCATATTCAAATTTCCCTGTCTGTCTCCAATAATACTGCCCACATCCATATAATTCTAAAACCAGATTTTCATCAAAGTGTCAATATGTCCTCACAGCTGGAAGCTTTCATCTTCAACTCTTTCACCGAAGAAAAAGAATTACTCCATTTGTTCTGTATACTTCATCAAGGACAAAAAACATTCTCTCCCCCTAAAATATCTCCTTCTTCTTTCCAGCTTAAATTCTGTATCGCAGAAAATAAAGAAATTATGCATCTTCACTCTACTACTAAAATCCTTCCCAGTAACTTTAATGATGCATATAAACTCATGCTTGCCCCTGTTTATCTCTCTTTCCTGAATTAAATCCCCCTATACAGCCATTTTCAAAAATTTCAAATTTTTTAAAAAAATTTTGAAAAAACACTTGACAAATGCTTTGAAATGTGCTATAATAATAAAGTCGTCAGGGAACAAACCTGAAAGACAAAATCAAATAGCATGGAAGCTTAGCTCAGCTGGGAGAGCATCTGCCTTACAAGCAGAGGGTCACAGGTTCGAGCCCTGTAGCTCCCACCATTACCTTGGCCTGGTAGTTCAGTTGGTTAGAACGCCGCCCTGTCACGGCGGAGGTCGTGGGTTCGAGTCC
>JAZQIL010000286.1:0-5014 GCA_045541055.1 Oscillospiraceae bacterium | reverse complement strand
AAAAAGCAATACCCAAATCGAAAAAAATTCCATTTTCATCAAACTGCCGCCCAGACTGCGCAATAACTGCGCCGAACCAGATTAAAATATCAGAGTGAGTGAAAAATGACCGCCTAAAGACGGCGGAAGTAAAGCCAATCGCTGACGGAGCAGCGAAAAAATGCGCACAGCGCAACAAAAATAGCAAGCAAAGTATTTTGCGCCACAAGGACGGCGAAAATACATTTGCTTGTTGGGGACACCCCAAACCCCGAAATGACCGCACAACGGTCATAAAAAAATCGGCTACCGCCGAAATCATCACAAAGGAGATAACACCATGAAAACCGAAAAAAGAAAGCGTGGCAGACCGCCCAAGCCTAAGACCTATGAAACCACAGGCATGACCTATAACGGTGCTATCAATTACACGCTTGACAAAGAGGTCAAAGCCGAGCTTGACAAAAGCCTTGCCGACAAGTCGGAAAGTCAGCTTACTGATGATGAGCGAAAGTATTTGAAATCCAAGCGAGAAAATAAGTCCTGCACCCTCAATATTCGCTTTACAGAATCCGAAATGCAGGACATTGAAAACAAGTGCCAACAGTTCGGTTACAAGAGCAAGTCAACATACGTTCGTGATTGTGTCAGGGCGAGAGTGGATTTGACCGCAGACAGCACCGATATAGCCGAAACAAATCAGTTGATGAAACGCATCGGAAACAACATCAACCAAATTCTTATCCGTCTGCACAGTACAGGGCGAATCTATGCCGAGGACATAGCGGAAATCAAAGGGGGCGTAAATGAAATTTGGCATACACTTCTATCCATTCAATCAAAGCGACAGACTGGGCGGCAATCCGCTACATCACAGACGGAGATAAGACCGTCGACGGTCTATATGTGCAGTCTTATGCCTGCCGAGCCGACAGCCGAGGTGCTGCCGCCGACTTCCGAGCCGTCAGAGCCAGCGGAACAGGACGGACAACAATTCTTGCACACCACATAATTCAGAGTTTCGCTCCGAACGAGGTCACACCAGAACAGGCTTTGCAGATTGGCGAGGAACTTTGCGACAGATTTCTGAAAAGCGATTATCAGTATGTGCTTGCCGTTCACACAGATAAATCCCACACCCATTGTCACATCATTTTCAATAACACAAATCTCTATAATGGATTGAGTTTCACCACCGAGCATAATCAAGGAAAAGTCAGCGAAAGGTCATGGGCGAAACTCCGAACTATATCGGACGAGATTTGCACAGAACACGGCTTGTCTGTTATCGAACCGAAAGGCAAGGGAGTATCTCATTTTGAGCGTGATATGCAGATACAGGGCAAGTCATGGAAAGACAAACTCCGTGCGAAAATTGCCGAAGTCGCATTTTACAGCAAAGACTTTGAAGATTTTCTCCGAAACTGTACCGCCAGTGGGATTGAGTATGTGTACAAGCCACAGAACAAGGTCAAGCTGAGATTCCGCTTGAAAGATGAGGGACAGCAGAAATTTACAAGAGCCGACACTCTGGGCGAGGAGTTCACTCCCGAACGCATCGCAGAACAGATTGAACAGATACAGAAATCTCAATCCACTCTGGAAAGGCTTTCTGAAAAGAAAAATCCCGAAAAGACCTCTGCACCGCCTAAGAGCGATGTGCTTACCGATGAAGAATTTTTCGCATGGTTGAGCGAGCAGAAAACTCCTGAATCTGAACCGATTGAAAGTCAGCCGACTGAAAAGAAAAAAGATTTGTGGGAATCCATTCGAGGTATGCGAAAAGCTGATGAAATCATCACGACTCTTGAATCCGTCGGAATCACATCATTTATCGAATTTTCCAAATTTATGTGGAATACCTCACACTCTGATGACCATACCGAAGAATTAAGCGTGCTGAAAAAGAAAATCAGGGCAGTTGATACGCTTATCGCCAAGCTGAAACAGCGTTCTGAAAATTCAGCCGTTTACAAGGAATATCAGGAATGTTCTGCACTCTGGCGAAAGATTTTCAAAAAGAAAAATTCGGACGCTATTGACAGTTATGAACAGGCGGACAAGTACATCAGGGAACACAGCAAGCCGTTTTATGTAGACGGCAGACCGCCTAAGCATAGTGATTTGCAGAAAATGTCAGCCGATTTGAAATCGGAATATGAAATGCTCTCAAAGGAACACAATGCTTTTCTTGCCAAAAAAACAACGGCACAGCAGTACACAAGGGAAGTCCGTAATTACATCAATGAAAAGCACGCCAGAGAAGCCAACGAGCAGAGCCGACAGCGAAGGCTCATGCAACAGAAAAAGAAAGATACACTTGAATAAAAATCAGCAAGAAATTTTTCCTTGCTGAATTCGGAAGTATTCTAAAAAATCAAAACATATCTGGTTGATTAAGTTTTATTTCGGTATATGAAAGAAAACGTTTTCCAAAGTCATAATTTGGCTGTAATATATCTTTTATTGCTATCTCATCATTTTGGCAAATACTTTTTTTAATTTTTGAATAATCTGAATCACTGCATTCAACAACATAAACCCAAATAATATCATCATCTATTAAATCATTGATTAAATTTTCTATTTCACCACAGACATTTCTCTGATATTCGCTTTGAGGAATGAAAACTTCAAACCTAAAAAATAAGGTTTCACTTTTCATTATTTCTTCAAATGATGAGGAAGATAGCTGAAGTGGATATTCACTTGAAAAACACCCTGCTTCTAAATCAGGCTGTTCTACTCCTATCATATAAAGTGAAAACTCCTGATAATCATGTTCATTGAAGATATTAGTTAGACTATTCATTAGTAATGGTGTTATTAATTTTTGCATATAATTGTCAGATTTAATGTAATGAGTTTTTTTATCTTCCTGCTTAATTTCAACATAAGCACTGTAAATAGTATCATCCATAGCATCATCTTTAATTCTAAAATTCACTTCAATGTTATGTAATCCGCCATGAGAATATATTTTTGTTGAAGTATCTTTAATTTCTTTTTCATATTTTTCTTTCATATATTCTTGTGTCAACTGCACAGCCGTAGTTTCATTAAATTTATAATTACCACATCCTGTTAAGCTGACACATAAAATTGCAAGCAACAAAAGCATATACTTTTTCATTTTTGCCTCCTCTATAAACAATCCGAATTTTTAATCTTATCCATAATTATACATCATCACCATGAAAAAGTCAACTGTTAGGAAAAAAATATTATTAGAAAGGACGATAACATGAGCAAAATCGGATATATTCGTGTTTCAAGCGAACATCAGGAAACCGCCAGACAGCAGGAAATCATGAACAATTACAAGGTTGACCGTATTTTCTCCGAGAAGATTTCAGGAGCGACCGCCGACCGCCCACAGCTCAAAGCCATGCTTGATTATGTGCGTGAGGGCGATACGCTTTATGTGGAGAGTATCAGCCGTCTGGGGCGGTCAACAAGGGATTTGCTGAATATCATCGACACTCTCACCAACAAGGGAGTTACGCTCATTAGCCACAAGGAGAATATCGACACCAATTCGCCTACGGGGAAATTTATGCTGACCGTCTTTGCAGCTCTCTCACAGTTGGAGCGTGAACAGCTTAAACTCCGTCAGCGTGAGGGTATCGAGATTGCCAAAGCACAGGGCAAGTACACAGGGCGAAAGCCTGTCCCGATTGACTGGGGAAAATTTGAAAATCTCTATGGGGAATGGAAGTCGAAGAACATCACAGGCAGGGACTTCATGCGAAGAATGGACTTGTCGGCTAACACATTCTACCGCCGTGTGCGTGAGTATGAAACCCGAAACGGCATCATCGAGCCGACTTCTGCCTGATGAAGATGAGCTGCCCCGACAAATTATCGTATCAGGTCAGAACAAGAATATTGCTGAACCAATCTATTCTGGTGAGCAGAAATGCCCCCAGAGCCGTCCGAGCCTGCCGAGCGGAAAACTTGCCGACCAAAAAAGCACCCCCTCTGAAACGTCCAGAGAGAGTGCTATGCGGTCAGCGTGTGCCATTAGGTTATCTGCTTGTTGTGGTATGTTCCAAAATGATGATTTGAAGTCGTGCGGAACGGAAAGCAAGTGTGCCAATAGGCTAAGGATAATGCAATACTCATACATTCCATTTCCCTTTCATATTGAGAAGAAGTTTCTCAATCGAACCAGCGAGCCGAACGGAGCGTTTATCCATTACTTCAACAGCAGTCACTTCACCTGTATCGTTATTAACCTCCACCAAATAGCTATCATTACCATTTATCATACAGTAAGTTCCTATAAGAAAGTAATTATGGTCAGATAAATAGTGGGTTTCTTCACTGTTAAAATTTTCCGGCAAAAGAGCATGAATATCTGTATACGGAGTGATAGCATTCAATCCTAAACGAACTAAACCACATTCAGTTTCAATGTTTCCTTCCAATTGTAGAAACCAGTATGTTGATACATACAATTTTATTTGTGGGTGAATCGTAAATCCAAGTTCGTTTTCAATTACACTAAATGAAACCGTCTTATCTTGTAATTTCGGTTTCCATTGAGCGTAACCATCAGCATCAAGGGTATCCAATAAGAATAGCCCTGTTGGAAAACGTTTTTCATCACAAGGAGCTTTTGGTGCAATTCCTAATTCTTTAATATTATTTTGCTTCATTTCTTCAAAAAAAGTTTCAAAGGCTTCTTTCATACTCATTTATTGCACTCCTAATCTACGATTTTGATAAAAGCGAAAGACTATGGCTCACCGCTATGTCAATATTATACCAAACCCAATTGAAATTGTCAAGCACCTGAAAAGAAAAAGACAGACACCCGAAAAATGGCATCTGTCCGTGCATTTCATAGCTTGCTGTATCGGTCTTAACAATGTTTTTGAAAAAACTTCTTTACTGCTACTGTCCTAAAAGTCAAGGGATGAAACAGTTAATGGCTGGTCTTGGACTGATTCTCCTCGCAATTATCCTCGTTCCTGTTCTCCAGAACATGATGACGAGTGCGGTGTAATCTGACACACGACAATTCAGGAAA
>JAZQIL010000285.1:0-9391 GCA_045541055.1 Oscillospiraceae bacterium | reverse complement strand
AATAGGTCTCAATGATCACAACCAGTTCATCATCATCACCAGCCAGGAAACGGCGGTAGCGATCCGCATCGTTGCCCATAGATTTCCTCCTATTAAGGTCTGCAAATTTTCTTTCTATATATTAGACACAGCAACCGTCGATTTTTCGCACCCAAAAGCCAAAAATAATTTTCTTATTTCAGATAATACACTATATAGCCAAGCCCCTCAGATCGCTCCGAGGGGCTTGTGTGCCGTTAGGGTGTGTGATTATTGTGGAGTGCGCCATAATTCAGATTATGACTTGTGTGGAACGGAAAACAGGTGCGCCAGTAGGCTAAGGGTTTTGAAATTGATCGCCTTATATTCCAATAAGCTGGATAAATGCAATTATCGTCATTATGTCAATTGCTGAAAATATCAGCATTTCAAAAGCACGTTCAATTTTCTTGTCACTCCTTGCAAAAAGCAGATAAGCGGCAGTCACAAAAATACTTCCAATTACGACCACTGAAATTGGAATGTCCACCTCCACTTCGTGAGCCGTGTTAAAGTATGCTATACCGAATAACCCCACGATGATGAGATACATCATCGTATCTGAACACTTCGAGAACTTATCAAATGTGTATCGGTCGTCTTGGTCAAAAACAAGATACACATAGCCAATTATTATTGTTATCACACATATCGGAGCGCAAAAATCATATAGACGATTCCATAGTAGCATCGCACCGACCGCATAATAACATATCGTTCTTGCAAGTTCTATTAAAAAACTGCGGTCGGGAATGTGCTTTTTCAGTGTTGACGAAAATAAAAAACGCTCCGGATACCATGAGAATAGTATTTCACGGATTCCGCTTCTGTCGGTCAATGTTGCAGCGATAAGCCCTAAAATCGTATCTAACACACACATAGCACGGGAATGTCCTGTAATTGCGAGAATAATGTTAATACTGATCAGGAGTAAAACGAGCAGTGCAATAATTAGGAGTCTAAGCCAGAACAACCGCTTTTCCCGTTTTTTACGGCGCACTCGCTCATCATGTAATTGCTTTCTTCTCTCCTGTTCTGTGGCGGTCAAAGGTTTTCTTCGGTGATGTCTCCGTTTCGTACTCACATTCTCACCTCTTACGAATACATATTACACTTGTCCTAATCTGAATTATAGCAAATCGCTCTGAAAAAGTCAATCACCTGAAAAGAAAAAGCCTGATTCCGTCATAAAATCAGGCTTTCTTGGTTTACCTATATTTGCCGATATAAGGTTCGCTCTGGATATGTGTCCTAAAGTGAAGTGTAACAAAGAGAAACTCATGCTTGATAATGAGGTCAAGGAATTAAAAGTGCTTTCGGCTGAACATAACAATACTGTCTATGAAATGCAGGACAAAATTAAGGAATTTCCTCAGCGTGAAGCCAATTTTACAAAAGCGATTGAAAATCTGAAAACAGACAGGGAACATCTGCGGAAACTGCCGATTGATTCAGAAACTGGAATGCCTGTATTCAAAATCACCATTCAAGGCACGAAATACACTGACCGGAAAGAAGCCGCTAAAGCCTTTGAATCGGCAGTTCTTGCAGTAAGGCAGTTTGATACTTCTGTCAAAATCGGTGAATTTCAGGGCTTTCCGCTTTCAGTTGTCAAAAACAGTCCGTCAATGGGCGGAGGAACAGCAGTTATGAATGGGGCATATGCTCACACGGCAAAGCTGATTCAAAGTTTCGCCCATAATCTGAACCGTCTGGAAGGTGCTTTGTACAATGTTGACGGCAGAATCAGCGACTTGAATACTCAGCTTGCCAAACTCCGCATTGACCACGAAGAAGCTCAGAAAATTGTTTCTGCTCCGTTTCCGCAGGCTGAAGAACTTGAACAGAAAGAAGAACGGCTGAAAACGCTGACACAGGAACTTAATCAAGCGGTAGCCGAAGCTAAGAAAAATGCTCCAAAACGGGAACAGACCTGTTATTTCGAGAGGGCAAAACTCAAAAAAGAAGCAATGCGTATTGCACAGAAAAAGCCTGATAAGGGCAAAGACAAAGAACAAAAGAAAAAAACAAGTATTGACAATTAACTTTGACTCCACTGGATTCAAAGTTGAAAAGGCACTAAAACGGCGAATCTATAGAGAAAAAACAGGTTCGCTAAGTGCCTGATTTTAAGAATCTGTCATAAATTGTAACCATTCAGGAAAACAGAGATATAGAAAAATTCCTGATTACAAGATTCCGTTCTGCACTTGTTTCTGTTGATATTCCACAAAATCTATCAGAAATATCTGTAATTATTTTACCACAAACAGAAAGACAAGTCAACCGCAATTTCAGAAAGTTGATAAATCAGACAAAATGTCATCTTCTGAAAAGTGATTCAATGTGCAGAATCAACAGACAGAATTTTCTATACCGTCAATACTTTTGTCAGCAGGAGGAACAAAAATGTCAAAGAGAGGAAACAACATCTATCATCGTGCGGACGGTCGGTGGGAGGGCAGATATTACTACAAAGGAACAGGAAAATATAGGTCTGTTTACGGAAAAACTATGACCGAAGCAAAGGAAAAACTGGATAAACTGCGAAATGAAGCCTTTACACCGTCAAGAAACTGTCACTATCTGGTATCAGACATTATACAGATGTGGCTTGAAAACCGCAAAAATCATATCAAAGAGAGCAGTTTTGCAAATTATCAGAATAAGATTCACAAGCATATTCTGCCTTATTTCAGTCAGTTGAAGTATTCTGCGCTGACGGCAGAAATGCTTGAAAAATTCATTGCAGACAAAACCAGTCAGGGCTTATCAGCAAAATACGTTGGTGATATGGTCATTATGATGAAATCTGTCGCAAAATGGGCAGAAACTGCACACAATTTTCTGAATCAAATTAGAAATGTGGAATTACCAAAAGCTGTGAAAAAAGAAACGGAAACTTTCAGCAGTTCCGAACAAAAAGCCTTATTTCAGACATTGAACAGCAGTTCTGAGCCGACTGTTACAGGAATCAAACTTGCAGTCTATACAGGCGTAAGAATCGGAGAATTATGTGCTTTGCAGTGGAAAGATATTGATTTTGAGCATGGTGTTCTCAAAGTCGCAAAGACGGTTCAGCGTATCAGCCATTCAACGGATAAAAGTAAATCTGCCGTCATGATTACTGCACCAAAATCAAACACTTCCGTCCGTGAAATTCCCCTGCCTGCGTTCATTCTGAATGAATTATGTCAGGTCAGAAAAAATGACAATGATTATATTATTTCAGGTTCAGAAAAAATTATCGAGCCGAGATGTTTCACCAACCGCTACAAATCCGTACTTAAAAAAGCTGGAGTGCCGTCAAGAAAATTTCATTCACTCTGTCACACATTTGCTACAAATGCCTTACAGCAGGGCTTTGATGTGAAAACGCTTTCTGAAATTTTAGGTCATTCCGGTACGAATGTGACAATGAGAGTGTATCTCCATACTTCAATGGAGCGTAAAACTGCTTGCATGAGCCTTGTCAAAGAAGTTGCCTGAATTTTTATACCGTCAAAAACTTTGTCAATGACAATTAAAAATACCTGAAAACACGATGATTTTTTAGTGTAAATTCGTCAAGGGTTACACTTTAGGAAAACTTCTGTTTCTATTATATCACAGAATCCGGAAATATCAATCTTAAAATTAAAGGTGATACTGATGAAAACAGCGTGCTTTACGGGTCATAGGAATCTGGACTGTGATTTGGAAAATTTGAAATCCAGATTATATAATGCTTTGGAGAGGGCAATCATCAAGGCCGGAATTACGGACTTTTACAATGGAAGTGCAATCGGCTGGGATATTCTGACGGCTCAGACCGTTCTGCAACTCCGTAAGGAACTGTGCAGAAATAATTCATACATTTTGATATGAATATTCCTATAATAATGCATCAATTACTCAAAAAGTGTAGTACTTATTTTCGCACAGTTCCTAAGAAATATTCGCATATCAAATTGCATATGATTCTGCCTTGCTCTCCAGAGAATCAATCCTACAAATGGTCAGAAAATCAAAAACAGATTTATTTTTCCATTCTGAAACAGGCTGATTCTATTGAACAGATTTCAGAACGGTATTTTGACGGCTGTATGAAACAGAGAAATGCCCGTATGATTGAGCTTTCTGACTGTTGTTTCTGCTACTGGAATGGAAATCTGAAAAGCGGTACAGTTCAGACTATTCGTATGGCTCAGAAAAAGCATATCATGATTATCAATTTTTATCGGGAGCAGTTTTAAATTTAGTGGAGTCAAAATTGCAAATAAAAAGCTGAATTTTAAAAGTAAGAATCTCTAAAAACGAAAATCCAGAAAGGACTTCTATTTTTAGAGATTCAGGGAATTTATGTTTTATTTTGATTTCATAAATTCAGCGAGTGTTCCGGAAAAACTTCCGCAACCAACGGATGCACTATACTGTAAAATAATAGCTGCATCTTTTGCATTAAAGACACCGTCTGCATTGACATCAGCAAACTGCTGTTCTTCTATACTGAGTCCAGTATCAGTTCCAGCTCCCTGCATAGCGGACGCTGTTAAAATCTTTGAAGCGTCCAAAGCATTGATTTTCTTATCTTCATTTAAATCGCCAACATATTCCCAAGCTGAAAATGGATGATATTCGCAGACAGCATCTTCTATGTTGAAATATGGAAAAGCGATAGAAACATTTTCTTTATTTTCCTCATAGAACTTTTCTGCTGTTTCACAGGCTTTCTGCATAACTGAGAAAGAATCACGAATTCCTAAAATAGCCATTTCTTGCATTTTTTGAGCTTTTGTCTTATCTGTATTTTGATTTTCAGCTTCTTTATAAGCAGTATATTTTTCTGCCCATTCCTGATAGCCTTCTTTTGACTGTTCCAGAATAGAATTATCTCCGAATGTTTCTGGATAGTTTGTTTTAATTTCCTCAGCTGTCATCTCACTGGAAAGGATTTCGTCTGTCAATTCCTGACTTGTTCCGACAGCGTAAGTTCCAGACCAATAACAATCACCTTGTAATTTTCGTTCCAGTAGAAAAGTATCTATGACTTCATCATGCAGTATTGCAAATTTTCGGCAGTAATATGGCGTTTCCTGTCCTGTAGAGGGCTTCATGATGACATAATAAAAACGTACATTTTCTCCATATTCCTCTTGAAATTTCTGCTGATAATCAAGATAAACACCAAAAGAATTTTCATTCCACATATATTCTTTTAACTCATCCCATTCCATGACGTTCGTATAGACAGCATCTGTACAGTTTTCTGGAAGACCTTCACTTGTCGTGACGGCTAAGAAAGCAGCATCTCTGGACCAGTTTTTCGCTTTGAAGTGACAGTTTCCAAATCCGTCTGTACTGAAATCCCATGGACAGCCGTTTTCTGTGGCAGACCAGCTTTCAACATCGATATAAGGGCGATATGCCTTTGCCTGCAGAGAACAACACCCTGCAAGCATAGTAATCACGCTTAAAAGAGAAATCATTGTTTTCATCATGATTTCTTCACTCCTTTCCGACCTTGTGATTAAAGTATATCATAAATCTTTACTGAAATGTAAAAATCTGCATGAAATGTCATTTTTTCTGCATGAAATGTAAAAAGCAGCCTAAATTATTATTTTTAGGCTGCTCAAATATAATATTTTATTATAAAATTAAATAGGTATCATGATTTTAGCATCAAAAATATCTCCATTCTGTTCTGTTACAAATTCTCCGTCATATATCTGAACGGTCTGTTTTACAGAATATAGCCCTATTCCATGAAAGAGCTTATCCTTTTTAGTGGTCTTTTCCGAAACAGGATTTGTACATCGGTTAGAAATTGCAATCACAAGCTGATGTTTTACTTGTCCTATTTTTATTTCAATATATGGGCTTTTTTCATTCTCACTTGCTTCAATGGCATTATCAAGCAGATTTCCAAGTATTGTTGCAAAGTGCGATGGTGTAACCGGACAATTTTCAGGTACAGAGGCATGAATCATAAAGGGAATCCCTTTATTTTCAGAAATATGCTGTTTCATACTAAGCAGAATATCTACGGTTTCATTTCCGGTTTTATAATAAAACAACTTCTGACTGAGCAGGCTGCTTTCCTGCTCCAGAACAGATTTTAATTGTTCTAAATCACCGTTTTCAGCCATCACTTTTAATGCTGCAATCTGGTGTTTATAATCATGCAGACTTTTTTTCCAAAGCTGAAAGGTCTGTTCTGTTTCATGCAGAGACTGTGTCAGCATTTTGTTTTTCATCGCAATCAATTCTATCTGCTGTTTCGTGCTGTAATGCTCCATCAATCCAAACATGCCAAAATACATTATTATCTGCATTAAAAACATTAAAATAAAAAATACGACAGAGATACCAGAGCTGATAATATTATTTTTTATACCCTGAAACATTAACAGGGCTGTCATCAGAAACATTGCTATTGTTACAAGCGATACAAGTAATAAATATTTCAAATTTATTCCCTGTATTTTTTTGAAAAAATGATAAATGAACATGATGAAGATAAATAGTATTGTTTTTGAACTGATAATAGCCATTACCCTATATATAGAATGTTCTTTCAAAATATCTGAAATAGGTATATGCATTGCATAAGAAATGAAATTTGAAAAAACGCCATCAATTATAAATACTACTAATGTATATAAAATTCCTAATAGAGTAAGCCGTGCTGGATAGCCTTTATAAATACTGATTTGAGTACCAATGACAACGAAAAGCCCTAATGCTAAAGAAAACGGAGAGAATATCGAAATATGATTCACAGCACTCATCAGACACATAAACAGGAGACTGATGATAATTCTTTTTGCATAATTTTCTTTTATGGAAGCTTCTGGAATAAATGCTGCACAAAAAATAGTTCCTATATACAATTCCGAGAATGTAGCCAGATTTTCTACTATCCAATAAAATGTATTCACAGCAAATCCCCCCATAATTTCAGGAGTTTCTGTTTTACTTCCTTATATTTCAGCCGGCTGACAACAAGTTTTTCATCATTTTCCAGAATCAAAATTCCATTTGTAATATTTTTTATATAATCAGAATTTACAATACAACTTCTGTGAATCATCACAAAATTTTCTGATGAAATCATATTTTGAATATCTGTCATTTTATGATTTGCAGTATAATGCATTCCATTTGCCAAGTGAACAGATACTTTCCTGCTTTCTGATTCAATGTAAAGAATATCTGAAAGATGTTCTTTTACTTCACCATCGTCTGTTTTCAGAGCAATCTGCTGTACTTGCCTTGATTTTAAAACTTTATATGCTGATTGAATGGCTAATGGCATTTCTGCATTAAGGCATATTTTTCTGATATATCTGAACGGCTGAAATTCGATTGCTTTGAATACAAATTCTTCATGCGCAGAAAGAAATATAATCAATAATTCTTTCATTTCCTGCCGTAAACGTTCAGCGAGTTCAAGCCCTGACATTTCAGGCATATCAATATCTAATATCAAAATATCTGCCAGTTCATGCTTTTGCAGGAATCTCCGCTCCACATCAGCTGCTTTGTCGTAATAATCGAATTCTGCATGAACTGGGATTTCTCTTGCAGTTCTTATGATAATATCCTTAGCCGTGTCAGCATCGGCTTTTACATCATCACAGATAACAATATTTATTATCATCATTTCACTCCTGCTCAATTTGAAATTATTCTTCTTGATTATAACATGTTTTTAAAATAATTTCAACTGTTTTTTTCCTAAAAATCAGCTGAATGTTTAAAAAAGGTCAGATTCTGCTGATTTTACACTGGATTTGGAAAGATATTCTCCGTTCAGATAGGAAACGAGCATGGAAGTCACATAGCCCTGATAATTGGAATCAACGGAATATTCCTGCATTTTCTCTTTGAAATGGAAATGAAAGCTCTTCATAAACGTCCAAAGAGAGATACCGTTTCCATAAACTCCAGCGTTAATGGCATTCAAATTCTGAATCAGATTCCATACATCAGCAGACTTTCTATAGCTTTGTCTGCCTGTGCAGAAAACTTCTGTAAGAAAAAGCAGACATTCCTCTGAAAACTGCCTGAAACTCTCATCAGAATCTGCTTTTAAGCATGAACTGAACAAAAATTTCAGAGCATGGAACATTGTCGGCTTGCTCCTAGTGAACAAATCAGGAACAGAACATTCTGTTTTTTTCCAATCATAGCAGTCTGCCCCATAATACTGGATAAAATGCTCCTGTGTATCGAACGGATACTGCTGATAATTTTCTTCGGTCACATCAGGGTGGTGCATTTCAAGAAGCATCTGACCGAACGGCATGGCAGTTTCAGGCTGAACAGATATTTCTCTGCTGAAATTTTTATTTTCATCAGAAGCAGGAGTATATTTCGTCAAAAATCCAAGAATTACCTTTTTCAGATAGTTATCCTTTGCTTTGGAATATTTCAAATTTTTCAGCGATTTTTCACAGTATTTCTTTAAATTTTTCATAAACGGAATCAGAGATTTTTCAGCGGAATGAATCGCTTTTATCTGATTGATTAGCTTATCAGGTTCGGTACTTCCGGAGGACAGAATTTCACTGATGTATCTGATTGCCTGTTCTGTGAATGCCTTGAACTCATCGGCAGGAAGATGATTGAAATCCGTCATTTCTTTCAGAACTCTCCGTGTATCGTAAAAAATCGCCAGTGACTGCTTTGTGTCCTCTGAAATTTCAGAGGATTTTTCTTTTTCAGCAGAAAGTCTGTCCGTCTTTTCCGCTTCTGGAACTGACTGACTTTCCATAATAGGTTTTTCAGTATTAAATGGTTTAGTATTTGATTGGCTCGCCTGACCGCCTGACGGTTTCCGTTCGGACGGCTCAGGTTCAAAAAAATGATGCTCGTCCTGAGCAGATTTTCCAAAATGCGGATTGAGTGACGGACTTTCATAGAACAAATACTGATTATGTCCAAATTGTTTTGTTTTCTCATCTTTCACCTGATATTTGAACAGATAGCCGTATCGTTCAAGTTCTGCCAGTGCTTTTTTAACCGCCTTGATTCCACGCTTTACCAGCCTGCAAAGTCCGGCGATATTGAGATTCCATGTTTCCGCACGAACAGAGAGCATTTGTGCAAGAAGAACCATTGCTGTGTCGGAAAGGTTCTCATCAAAGAAAATATCTGAACTCAGACAAGTGAAATTTGAGGTTTTTTCAGTCCTTATTACTGTCATGTTGGGTATGCCTGTCATAGTATTCCCTCTTTTCTGATTTGAAAAATTTTCGTAAAGACTTGATTTTTTGAAAAATGTGTGCTATAATAAAAATAGGAAAAGTGTATATTTCAGTTAATGATGCAGAAATTTATGCTTTCTTACATAATTATACAGCGTAAATTTACGAAAGTCAATAAT
>JAZQIL010000284.1:0-3239 GCA_045541055.1 Oscillospiraceae bacterium | reverse complement strand
CCCTTTCAACGAGTGCATTGCATATATCAATTATTTCATTCAATTCCATTAATTGTATATTCATATTAAACCTCCAATTCTCCGCTCATCAATTTGGGGAGCAGACGGTCACGGGCTTCTATTGCTTTAATGCATACATTTCTACTTATTTGTATTTTTTTAAACAATGGTTCTGCTATCGTATTGAACAAATTAGCAACTTCTTTTGATGGAACAATTATTTTTTCTGCTTTAAGATATTTAAAATGTCTTGCATAATGGAAATTAGACAAATCCACATTAACAAGGCTACAGTACAGTAAAGATTGAGGCATTTTTTCAGTATTACTTAAAATCAATTGTGTACCATCTGCACCTTTGGCAAAAGGAAACTGAACATATTTCAAAACACGAGTATGGTCTCCAAAAACTATTACAGGACACCCAAAATCAACAATTGAATCTTTATCGTTTGTATATCCGGCTATAAATTCTCTGCTTTGGTCTATTACTGGAATCAAACCATTTTCGATATAATCCACAGTTTTTATTTGTTTTGTTCGCTGTACTTTTTTAATCAAATTTCCAACATCCTCTATTTTCCACCCCACCGGCACACCGTTCACAATTTTGGTATTCTCCCAATCAGGAAAACGCAAATCAACGAACCACTCTTTATAGAGCCGTTGTGCCATTTCTTCCAGCAGTTTGATTTGTTTCTGGTTGTTTTCGATAAGATTATCATAAGCGGAGAGGATAGAAGCTATGCGGTGTTGAGTATCATAATCAGGAATATTTGCGATATACAACGACATTCTTCCTTGACTTAAATTTTGAATATTTGCACCTACTGCTGTGCCAGACATTGCCTGCCTAAATAATTTACTCTTAAAGTGATATGTAAAAAACACAGGGTCATATTTATCAATATCATGTATACGACACCGAATACAAAATCCAGAGTAAGTCACGGGTTCAGGTGCATTTTGAATCAACATACATCTACCAACAAGTTCTTTATTTCCATTAGAACGTACAAAAACAATATCTTTTTCTTTGAGGTAGTCACTTTGTCGTACAACATCTTTCCTTATTTCAGATAATTCGTCATAAGCTGGAAAGAAACGATTTCCAAAATTTGAAACTCCTATTAGTTTTACTCCAGATGCGTAAGCGGATTTATCAAAGTTTACACCATTACTAAAATCTGCAATGTCACCAAGTTTCACTTTTTCCCACTTCATACCCCCATCTCCTCCCAATTCTTCGAGATGGTTTCCATCAGTGAATTTGATTCCGCCTGCAAAACAAGCAGTTCCTTGTGAATTTCCGCCATGCGTTCCGCAAAATCCACTCCATCATCTTCCACAGGAGCAACCCCAACATATGCACCAGCCGTCAGCGACCAGCCTTTTTCCTCAATTTCGGAAATATCCGCCACCTTGCACAGCCCTGCAATATCCTGATATTCGCCCTCTCCGAATTTCTCATACAGCCAGAGAGCCTCTTTTGCAACGGTCTGACGTTCTGCAAGGGCTTCTATTTTTTTGTCATATTCCGCCTGTACCGCTTTTTTATCACGCTTTCCGGCGGATTCCACGGCGGATTTTGCCTCTGTGCGGAGAGCCTTTTTCTCCTCGTGGAGTTGTTTCACCAGTTCCGCAAAGGGTAAATCACTTTTCAATATATCCCGATATTGCTGTAATAAAGCCTTATATTTGTCAGTTTCTCCACGGTACAGCCAGACAATCGCATTCAGATTTTGGAGTTGCCATTCACTCCACTCATTCAAAGTTCTGTCAACGACAGTATAATAATTTCTTGCATCAATGAAAAGAATTTTATTTCTGAGCGTTTCCGGCTTGCCCTTATCAAAAAACCACAGCGAACACGGAAGCGACTTTGTATAAAAGAAATTATTCCCGACTGAAATCATGACATCCACATGACCTGTTCTGACGAGTTTTTCCCGAATATCCTTGTCTTTTCCCTGACTGTCAGTAGCAGAAGAAGCCATGACAAAACCGGCTCTGCCGTGTTCGTTCAGATAGGAATAAAAATAGGAAATCCAGAGATAATTTACGTTGCCGATTTCTTTTTTCGCATTGACAGACGGCAGACCAAACGGAAGCCGTCCGGCACTTTCGCAGGATTCAGCCTTGACTTTATCTACATTAAACGGCGGATTTGCCATGATGTAATCACAGCAGCCGTTGAGGTTGTGTGCATCGTGATAAAAAGTATTTGCTTCATCACCGGACTTGATAACACCTGCCAGACCATGAACAGCCATATTCATGAGACAAAGCTGTGCATTATATTCGACTTTTTCCTGTCCGTAGAAAGTCATAGCAGCATTGGCATTCATACCGGAAGCGTTGACAAAATCTCCGCTTTGTACGAACATACCGCCACTTCCGCAGGCAGGGTCTAACAGAACGCCGGAAGTCGGCTCAAGAATATTGACAATCATTTTTACCAGAGATTTCGGCGTAAAGAACACACCGTCATCCTGAGCGATATTCTTTGCAAACTTATTCAGGAAATACTCATAGATTCTTCCGACAATATCGCCGCCGACATCATCCAGTGCAGAATTATTGAAAATGCGGAGCAACTCTGACAACAATTCATCAGAGAAAATTGTGTAGTCCTTTGGAAGAACACCAGCGAGCTGTTCGCTTTGGTTCTCGACAAGCTGCATGGCATTATTGACAACTTCGCCGAGGCTGTTCATTTTCTGACCGTCGCAGTTTATGAGGTTTGCTTCTGCGATATTGTCAGGGAGCATTACAAGATACTGATACTGTGCTTCTTCCGGCAGGAACAGTGCACTTTTTGCTGTAAAGTCACTTGCTTCAACAGGCATGACACGACCGCCACGAGAAGGGCGATTTTTAAGAATTTCTGCTTCAACCATCTTGAAACGGCTGTACGCATAGCGCAGGAAAATCAGCCCCAGTACAGGCATACAATACTGATTTGATGTGAGTTTCGAGCCTGCACGGAGCAGGTCGGCAGATTCCCACAGTTCGGTTTCGAGCTTGCGAATATTTATCATGATAGGACGACCTCCTGAAGATACTTAATATATTTCATATTATACCATAAATCCCACATTTTTGCAATGACTTTAGACAATTTTATTTGTCTGTTTTGTACATAAAATCATTTTAATATAAAATCAGCCTGTTTTCTATAAAAGGAGCAGGCTTTTTAAGCTTTTTCAACAGCATTATTTTCAGGCATTTTTTAACGTT
>JAZQIL010000283.1:0-3002 GCA_045541055.1 Oscillospiraceae bacterium | reverse complement strand
TCATAATGAATGTTTCAATTCTCTTGATGATGTGATAGACAGGCTTTGCCTTACTATTAAAAATCTGACAAAATCTACTATCAAAAGCATTACAGGAAGAGATTGGATATTGTCTATATGATAATAGAGGAATAGTATCACCCTTCCGTCACCGTCAATATCCGGAAAATGGCAGTCAGAAATTGGGATAGCAGTGCCGTAATCATACATTTCACCAGTGCCACGAAGGAGAAGTTTTCCGTCCGAATACAGCACATAGTAAATATCATCTCCGCACTGACCGACTTTGACAATATCGCCAGTCATGTCATCAATTCTAAGCTGTAAAGTATCAATTTTGTTATTTAATCCCTCAATCGTTTCATTATATTCTTCAATTTGAGCGTTCAGCTCTGCAAGCTGTGCCAGCATATCCGTGACTCTGCATTTGCCGAGAATACAGCGGCAGTAGCCACACAAATTATTATCTTCCCTGTAATCAAACCAGTCAAATTTTGAAAGCGAAACTGCACCGACATTGAGCCGAACAGCATAAAGCGTTAATTTTGTACGGTTTGCATCAACCGGAATAAACGGAACAGAGGGATTTTCTGCCGGAGTTCCTGCGACAACCTCAATCCTGACATCACGAACACCCTCAGAAACATCGCAGACAATGCCGACTGTGACGTATCTCGGCAGGGACTCGTCCTGATATTCTGACAAGTCAATGCTGTATCTGGCATCGTTAATGAAATAATGCCCGCTTATCCATGCTTTCCCTGTACCAAGAATGACTTTTAAACCCTTTGTCGGTGCTGTCAGTTCAAACTGTTCTCCATATGTGTCCAAAATTCCGTTGCAAATCAAGCTTGACAGATAGTCAGTGAAATTCTCTGCCGTGTACGTCCTGTCAAGACCTTTTGAATTGAAAAATCCGCTTGAAAATGCCATAAATAATCACTCCTTAAAAGTTGGTGTCAGGCTTCTGCCGTTCTGGTCGACTCCTTCCACCATGCCGATAAGCTGTATTTTTGGCTGAATCATGCCGAAACGCCTGTGCTGAACAGTGACGTAATCACCAACAGCATAATCTTTCTGATATTGGTACTGCGTATTGTTTGCCGCAATTGTTGACTCTGATGCAGTTTTCGGAGATACCATTTTTTCCGAACCTCTGTTTTTCAGCAGTTCGATGTATTCTTCTTCCGGAATCTGCCTTGTTTCACCATCGAGCTGTTCTTCCTCTGAAATGTCATCTGCATCCACATACACCTCATAACGCTCCAGATATAACGGTTCATCTCCGTCAAAATATGTCGTTCTTTTTCGGTCTGCACCCTCACCGTGTCCCAGAACATAGGCAAAATTCTGCTGAACAGAAATATCCTCCGCATAACTGAAAGATAACAGGTTGCTGTATCCGTCCGAAAAAACAATGTGCGGATTTTCTTCCTGCATGATGCTCCTGTCCGTTCCCTGCGAGAGTTCAAACAGCATCTGATAATGTTCGTTTTCAATTTTGGAAAGCCGAATGTTCGCAGTACCGCCAATCTTCTCACAGACAGTATAAATCCACTCCATGAGATTGGTATAGCTGACCTGTAATTTTGTTGTCTGCTCCCAGCATTCACCGTTGACATCACCGAGAGAAAGCCCTGATATTCTGCGGTTATCGTCATTCATACAGTTCTGCGAAATGACAGTACGGACAATATCGCTATATTTTGTCGGTGAGATTGCTGAATATGTCGGATAGATAATTCTCCGTTCAAGCAGACACATCAAAAATCTGCCTGAAACTGTCAGGTAGTCACCGTTTTCGGCATCTGTATCTATTTTGACAGACTCGATAATGCCGAAATGCTCCCTGTCATCATCTCTGCCGATGATTCTGCCCGTCCGGAAAATTTCAA
Organism: Oscillospiraceae bacterium; assembly: GCA_045541055.1. Taxonomy (GTDB): domain Bacteria; phylum Bacillota; class Clostridia; order Oscillospirales; family Ruminococcaceae; genus UBA3855. Next base: position 1,107 of record JAZQIL010000283.1, on the reverse strand, counting down.
TGTTCTGCGGATTTGCGGCAATATAGACCTCGAACGCTCCGCACTGATAGCATTCAATATCCCACAAAAGAGACGAAAAACTGTCGCAGACAGCTTCCAGTGTTATCGACACAGAATCGGCATCAGCGGTCATTTTATAAACTTCAATCTGCATAATTACACTCCTAAATATGCGTTAGTGTGTTCGATACGGACTTTCAGGTTTTTCAGTCCGTCCGCTGCACGGAGATAAACACGGTTTGTTCCCTCCCTCAGCGGCAGCCACGTTGAGCCGGAAACAAGGCGGTTGATGATGTTAGTTTTCACACCACCACGCTCCAGCATGACAGTTTTATTTCCTGTTTTGGTTGTGACTGTGATAATATCACCATTGAGGATTTCACCGATAATTTGCAGATATTCGTCTGTATCGGCATTGTAGATAGTCGGAGAAACAGCCGCAATTTCAGAAGAGGAGCTTGCCTCAATCACAATCGTGAAGCCGATTTCATCACCATCATTCTCGATAATCATTGTGTTCTGCGTGTTGTACTTGCCAAGCGGAAACGGATTGTCATTCTCCGGAAACGGAAAATGAAAAGCCCCCATAATCTGCGAATACAGCACCATTTCAGAAACAGTCGAGTACCAGTAAATGTCTGGACACAGGATAGAAATCTGTCCGTTTGTCAGTTCCTCAAAGTTGTTGACCTCGCAGGTTTCCACATAGCCCTCCGCATATACATCAATATTTGCTGTGGAATAATAAATTTTGATGTACCTTGACGGCTTCACGACTTTATACAAGAGGTGCCGCCTTCGTTCAATATTGACACCTCTCATTTCAAAGTGAATGACAATATTTCTTTTCTCAATAAAAGCATTGTTCAAGTAACTGCCGTTCATGCCTGCATAGGACGAAGTGCTGACAGTTCCGGCAGGCGGATTCAGCCCCTCAATCTTGGAAGTCATGTATTGATTGGCAGTTGTCGTCATGTCAATTCTGTCGCCGTTTTCATTTTTGAGTATTAGAGCCTGTCTTCACAAGGTTAAAAGCGTCGTAAAAGAGTCTGTAAATTAGAAATAATGCAGATTTGTTCCTGATAAAAAGAAGAAATCTCGTAGTCT
>JAZQIL010000282.1:0-5635 GCA_045541055.1 Oscillospiraceae bacterium | reverse complement strand
TGTGTCTAAAATTCAGGCTTTTGCGGACAAATTAAATTCACTCTCTCCGGAGATGAAAGAAACAGTCGTCAAAATCGCCCTGATTGCGGCGGCAATTGGACCCGCTTTAATTGCAATTGGCAAGGTTATCAGCACAGTCGGAACAATCCTGACGGTAATTCCGAAAGTGGTAAATGCCATCAACATGGTGAAAACGGCAATGTCCGCCATGAATCTGACGTTCCTGACAAATCCGGTATTCCTTGTGATTGCGGCTGTTACGGCTCTCGTGGCGGCATTCGTGTACTTCTGGAATACCAGTGAAGGATTCAGAAACTTCTGGATTGGCTTATGGGAGGAAATCCAGAACACGCTCTATAGCTTTTTTGAGGCATGGGAAACGGGCTGGAATGCCATTGTTGCATTTTTCAAAAATCTGTGGAGCAGTTTTCAGGAGAATTTCCAGACCGGAATGACCATTCTGCATGATACCTTCACAGCAATCTGGACAGCAATTTCTACCACGTTTACGACAATTGTCACAGCTATTCATGACACGGCAGTTTCCATTTTTACAGCAATCAGGGACTTTATCACAAACATTTTCACGGCTGTACATGATTTCTTTGCAACCATCTTCAATGCGATTTATACGACAATCTACACGATTATTAACACAATTTATACAACGATTGTCAATGTCTGGACTGCTGTCTATGAAACTATCAAGCCTCTGCTGGATGCTTTCGCATATCTTTTTGAAACTATCTTTGAAGCAGTGAAAATCTTAATCGGCAGGGCTATGGACTGGATTTCTGCGAAGATTTCTGCAATCTGGAATGCGATTGTTGCTTTTATCACTCCAATTCTGGAAAGTATTAAAAACACATTTGAAACCATCTGGAACGGAATTGCTGATGCAGTTTCCGCTGTTCTGGATGCAATTCATAATGTGATTATGACAGTCTGGACTGCCGTTTCTGGCTTCATTTCGGAAGTTCTCAACACTATCTGGAACTTCATTGTGACGGCTTGGAACAACTATGTAAATACTATCACGACAGTGCTGAATGCCATCTGGAATGTAGTTTCTACAGTATGGAACACCATTTCCGGCTTTATTTCGCAGATTTTAAATGCTGTTTTTACAGTTGTTTCAAATATCTGGAACAGTATCAGCACAGCGATTTCCAACGTGCTGAATGCGATTTTCACTGTGGTATCGTCAATCTGGAATAACATCAAGACCACGATTGAAAACGTGATGAACGTCATTAAAACGACTGTTTCGGCTATCTGGGAAAGCATCAAATCAGCAATTTCCACCACGATTACAGGCATTAAAGATACCATCGTGAACGGTTTCAATGTCGCCGTGGATTTTGTAAAAAATCTTGCAGGTCAGGCTTGGCAGTGGGGTGCTGATATTATTGATAACATTGTCAATGGTATCCGGAACTGTATCGGTAATGTCGCTGATGCGGTGACAGGTGTTGCCGATACTATCAGAGAATTTTTGCACTTCTCCGTGCCGGACAAAGGACCTCTGACAGATTTCGAGAGCTGGATGCCGGACTTCATGCAGGGCTTGGCTGATGGTATTACAAGCAGTCAGGGAATCGTGGAAGAAACACTGATTGCATTCACCAACTCTGTTATGGAGAAAATTAAATCCGCACTTGAACAGGCATGGGAAGTGATTTCTGAAAGTGTCAAAAACTTCATGGAAATCATCTTCACGACAATTACTGATGTATGGAATCAGGCGGGTACGACAGTCAGAACGGCTCTTGAAAATATCAGGAGCATTGTCGCTGAAAGCTGGACGGGCATTTCTGAAATTATCAGTTCGGCTCTGTCTGGAGTGCAGGCTTGTGTATCCGCAGTCTGGGGAGCTGTCAGCAGTATTATCGCATTGTCGCAGAATAATATTTCTTCGCAGACAAGTGCTGTATGGAATAAAATTTCTGCTGACATTTCGCAGAGTCTGAACAATATCCAGAAAACTATCAATGCTGTCTGGACATCAGTCAATTCCTTGACGGACAAGACATGGAAATCTGTCACCGATACAATTTCTAAAAATCTGTCGTCAATTCAGAAGAATTTAAATTCCGTTTTGAATGCTGTCAAAAGCTTGACGGACAAAACACTGAAAGCCATTTATTCGGCTGTCAATTCCAGCATGAGCGATATTTCTAATATCACCTCAAAATCGCTGAAATCTGTGCAGTCCAATGTTACGGAAGTCCTGAAAACTGTGCAGTCATTTATCACAAAAACCTATACAGCAATTAAAATTGAAACAAAGGATTCATGGGACAGCATCAGCAGAACGATTTCAGACATTCTCAACACCATCAAAAGCAACATCACATCATCGTGGAATGAATCCAGCACCAATATTTCAAATATCAATCATTCGATTAAAAATTCTGTCTTTGAAATCTGGGACAGCATGAAAAACGGTGTCTGGGACAGAGTATGGGCGGTGCATGATACCGTCCGTGATACCATGAACGGCATACAGGACAGAGTCATGGAAAAAGTCAATTCCTCGTGGAATTGGGGCTATGACCTCATGCAGAACCTTGCCAACGGAATCAATTATCTGTACTGGTCTGCAAACGACAAAGTCCGTGATGCCATGAATGAAGTGCAGAACAGAATCATGGATAAAGTCAACTCTTCGTGGGGCTGGGGGCGTGACCTGATGCAGAATCTCGTCAACGGCATTAACTGGATGTACTGGGACGTTGTGAACGCTGCCGCCAATGTTGCAAATGCCATCAGCGAATATCTGCACTTCTCCGTGCCGGACAAAGGACCTCTTGCAAGTTTCGAGGAATGGATGCCGGATTTCATGGAAGGACTCGCAAAAGGTATTAAACAGAATCAGAAAATCGTGGAAAAAGCCATCAGCGGAGTGGCTGATGCGATGACGCTCACCATGAACAGCGACCTCAATTACACATTAAGTAACAGTGCGGCTCTGCTCCGTGGCGAAACACAGCCTGCGGCAGTCGTCAACAACTACTACTCAACCGATAACAGCAAGACCATTCATCAGACAAACAATTCTCCGAAAGCACAGTCAAGGCTCGAAATTTACCGCCTGACAAGAAATGCCTTGAATGTATAAATTAAAAATTTTCATAATGTATTTTGTTTTTTTCAAAATCTGCTTCTGTATATCCCTGTTTCTGCTCACCTTTTCCGCCTAATGCAATCAAGTTCAAAACTGCATAGCCAGAAGGAATTCCCAATAAATCTCTTATTTCTTCATCTGAAGATTTTTTCTTTCCTGTTCTGTTGCGGATATGAACCCAGCAGGCACCAATATGATACTGTTCGGCAGCAAGCAGAATATAGGAAGAGGCAATCGCACCATCCTCAATCCAAAATTCACCCCTGTCTAATTTCACAATTACAACTATTACCGTATCTGCACCGATTATCTGGCTTCCGCCCAGACTTTTACAGCCGGCAAGTTCTTTGATTCTGTCATGATTCCGCACGATAACATATTCAACCGGACGGTGACCAAACGAACTTGGAGCAGTCAGGGCAACTTTCATGATTTCACTTAAAATTTCCTCCGGAATGGACTCTCCGGTATAGCGGCGTACTGACCGTCTTGCGGATGTCAGGTCAAACAATTGATTTTTCATTGCTTATCATCCTTTCATGATAATGTATTTCTATTTTTTTCAAATTTTCTGCTGATTTTCAGCAGGACTGCGGCAATTCCGAGAGCAAGTCCCGGTATCATCAGAAACCAGAATACAGAAAGATACCACGGCTGTTCATAGACGTATAAAAACGGATATGGACCGTGAACGATTCGCATCAGATTCAAAGCAGTCAGCATAACGGCATAAACAAATGTGGGGAGTGCTGCCATAATGATTGAATACATTCCCTTTTCCGGACTTTTTTCAAGGAACAGAAATGAGCAGACGGAAATCAGCGGACAGAGAATGTGATGATAAATCTGCGGTCCCTGATAAAGCACCTTTGCGGCAGTTCCATAAGGCAGTGACATGGGGACAAGTACAAACAGCACTATCAGAAAAGTCACCGAAAGACAGACAGATGCACCAAACCGGAGACTGGCAGTCCATTCCGGAATTTTTTTGTATTTCACTGCCTGTACGCAGTAGCAGACGGATACAGCCATAGCAAAGACATTGCTCAGAACTGTATACCAGATAAAATTAACAAGCCCTCCGTCAGAAAGGCTGATTGCTGTGCCTATGATTTCAAGAATGATTAGCACAGCATTTGCAGTCAGTGCAGGATTTTGTTTTTTCATTTGACTCAGATTCTTCTTTCATTTTTCAGTTCTCTCCGAATTTTGGAATTAGTGCAGTAAAACAGATTTTTAACTATTATAACATATTCCTGAGAAAAAAGTCAAGGAGGTACAGATATGTTCTTCAAACTAACACTTGAAAATGAAAACGGGGACAGAATCGACATGACGACAACTGCCAATCAGTACATGACTTCCAAGATTGAGGGACTGAATCCGCCTGCCGGAACTGTCAGCACTTCTTCTTATGCAGGCATGAACGGCAGTTATCTGAACAACGCTTTTATCGAGAAGCGGAATATCGTCATCCACTTTGAAATGAGAGGAGTCAACGTGGAAAGGCGGAGACATCTGCTCTATAAAGTTGTAAAACCGTCAAGGTACATCAAAATTTACTATTCTACGGCAAATATTGATGTATATGCAGAGGGCTATGTGGAAATCTGCGAGGTCAATAACTTTGAGGAACTGACAAACGGTCAGATTTCCATTCTCTGTCCGGACATTTACTGGTATTCGACTGTTTCAGAAATGGTGCTGTATTCGCAGATTATGGGTGCTTTTCACTTCCCGTTTCCGGAGAATGACAACCCATTTCCGCTTGGCAAGTACAACACGCAGAACACAATGGTTATCGAGAATGACGGCGATGAAATCGGCTTTACGATTGTGATTGAAGCAAGCTCCTCTTCTAAGATTGCGGCTGTTTCACCGACAATCTACAATGCCGATACAGATGAATATCTGCAAATTATCGGTGAAATCCTGAACGGGGATATTATCACAGTCACGACCAAAACAGGCAACAAGACTGTTACTTTAGAGCGTGGAGGAATCAAGACCAACATCATCAACCGCCTTGTTTCCGGCTCGACATGGCTGTCTCTCCGTGAAGGAACAAACCGCTTTTATCTCCGTGCGGCTGACGGACTGAAAAATCTGAAAGTCCGCATTGAACACACTAATGCTTATCTGGGGGTGTAATTTTGCAGATTGAAATATATAAAATGTCGGCTGATGCCGATTCCGTATCAATCACACTGGAGGCTGTCTGCGACAGTTTTTCGTCTCTTTTGTGGGATATTGAATGTTACCAGTGCGGAGCTTTTGAGGTATATATTGCGGCAAATCCGCAGAACATTGAAATTTTCCGGACTGGCAGAATCATTGGCAGAGATGATGACAGGGAGCATTTCGGAATTATCGAATCTGTCAAAATTGATACAGATGCCGAAAACGGTGATTATCTGACTGTTTCAGGCAGATTCCTGATGTGTCTGCTTGAACGTAGAATTATCTATCCGACATATTCAGCAACTTCACCGACAAAATACAGTGATA
>JAZQIL010000281.1:0-2544 GCA_045541055.1 Oscillospiraceae bacterium | reverse complement strand
GAAATGATGCGTAAAATTGACGATGCAATCAAAATTAGTTTGGGAGTGAATTCATGAAAAAATACGGACAAGCGGAATATGCATATCACCTGCTTGAAAAATTTGTGCAGGAGAAACTGGCAGGACTGACTTCAGAGCAGAAGGAACTGTGCATGAAGAAACTGCGTGAACAGGCGGTTTCCAGCTTTCCATCGGCAAGAGAACTGGAGGTGGGCAGATAATCTGGTTTATCATCGGCTTAATGATTGGAGGATGCGGCGGTATGCTGTTCACTTGCTGCTGCGTGACGGCAGGATGGGCAGATTGCAGGATGGAATGCACAGAAAATGAGGATAAAATTTGTTGAGTATGGTGATTCCATTTCGCACGAAAATGTGGTATGGTGATAGAAACGATTCAAAAAGGGGGTGGCAATATGCCAACAGTAACCGTAATCCAGCCGACTTTAGTCGAACGCACATCCAAAATCAGAGTGGCAGCGTACTGTCGTGTCAGTTCCAGCAGTGAGGATCAGCTTAATTCCTACATGGCACAGGTGACGTATTATAGCCATAAATTCGAGGATTCCGAAACGGAAACACTCGTTGATGTGTACGCTGATGAGGGCATTACCGGCACTCGTGAGGACAAGCGGGACGAGTTTCAGCGGCTCATGCAGGACTGTCGCAGAGGGAAGATCGACCGGATCTACACGAAGTCGATCAGCCGTTTTGCGAGAAACACAAAGGATTGCCTGAAGAATGTGCGAGAGCTGAAATCGCTTGGAATTACGATCTTTTTTGAGAAAGAGAATATCGACACGGCGAATATGACGGATGAAATGATGATTACCATCATGGGAGGTCTGGCACAGGAGGAGTCGGTTTCTATTTCGCAGAACGTCCGCTGGAGTATTGAGAAGAAAATGCGTGAAGGGACATATATTATTTCCACACCGCCATTCGGCTACCGTATGATTCAGCAGAAACTTGTCATCTGTAATGAGGAGGCGGAAATCGTAAGATATATTTTTGATTCCTACTTGGAGGGGAAAGGGATTCGGAAAATTGCTGAATATTTGAACGAAACAGAAACAGCACATTTGGACAAAGCAAAGTGGAGTTATATCACAGTACGCTATATTTTGATGAATGAAAAGTATGCTGGAAATTCTCTGTGGCATAAGTTCTGTACTACAGATACGATCCCATATAGAGCTGTGATCAATCGTGGGCAAAAAGAAAAATACTATTTTCCGGATTCACACCCAGCAATCATCTCACAAGAAATGTTTGATCGGGTGCAGTGGCTGTTATGTGAGCGAACACTTGGTTTGGAGAGAGGGGAGCATATTTTTCAAAAAAGAATCTATTGCGGGGAATGTGGTACATTATTCCGGATAAAACACATAAAAGGCAAAACCTACTGGCTGTGCAGAAAACATGATATGAATGCAGACAGTTGTTCCATATCTCAAATCCCAGAAACGAAATTGCAGAACTGTTTTATTACCTTATGCAATAAACTGCAGGTCAACTATAAAGAAATACTGCTGCCTGTTTTAGAAAGTTTGCAGGAACTCAAATTAAAAAAACACTCCGGCAATCTACAGATTATGGACATCCGGAAAGAAATTGCCAAACTGCGGGAACAGCAGCACGTCCTCACCCGACTGAAAACCAAAGGCTTTCTGGACGAAACAAAATTCCAGACGCAGACTGCCGAGCTGAACACGAAAATCGCCAGATTACAGCGAGAACTCAAACGGCTGATGCAATCGGATGATGAGGATGAAACCCTTGATCAGATCGAAATGCTGACGGATTTCTTCGCAAAGCGGCAGGAACTGATGGTGTACTTCGAGCCAGAGGCATTTGAGAGCATTGTGGAGAAGATTGTGGTAATCAGCCGGAATGAACTGGAGTTTCATCTGATTGGTGGTCTGAAATTGATGGAATATGTGGAATAATGCCAATTGCAAAACAGGATTTTTGTTGCAGATGATGAATGGACTTCTGCGGAAAATTGTGATATGATTGAGCCAAGAATATTTGAAAAGGAGTGAAAACATTGAAAAACAGGACTATCCCCTTCGGCTACATGATGCAGAATGGCGAAATCACAACAAATCCAACCGAAGTCCTTGCAGTTGTCACAATTTTCAGCGATTATCTGGCAGGTTACAGCCTGTTGGACATTGCCAAACGCATGGAAGTCCCCTACAGTGAGGGTGCTGTGTGGAACAAGAATATGGTCAAGCGGATTCTGGAAAATAAGAAGTATCTCGGTACGCACAAGTTCCCGCAGCTCATTTCGGAGGAGATGTTTCAGGCGGTGAATGAGAAGAAAAGCCGGAAGGCAACTTCTCTTTGTGTGCTGCCGGAGGATATGAAAATCGTGCGGAATCTTACGGTTTGCAAGGAGTGCGGCGGCAGGCTGTTCCGTAAGAATGAGTTGTGGGACTGTCGAAATTGCGGTTGCTATCGGTTCAGTTTTCAGCTGACCGACCAGATGCTGACAGGTGCTGTGCTGACGGTACTCAATTCCGCCATCGCCAACCTCAGC
>JAZQIL010000280.1:0-10423 GCA_045541055.1 Oscillospiraceae bacterium | reverse complement strand
GGTTTTCCACAAACAACACTATGCAAATGATAGACAGCTTTCGTTTGAAGATGGCTATCATTTGAAGGTGTAACAAAATTGCCTACACTTCCACTGTAACGGAATAGTTTAATTTTAAAAAATCTGGAAAGCGGTGCTGATGAAATTATTTTGAAAATTTCCGCTTTCGCTTGATTTTTCTGGAATTTTGTGCTATAATATTCTCAGAAACGCTGAATCATGATAATTATAATAAACTTTTATTTTGCGAAAGGAGCGTAATTTTTTGTTACTGACAATTACCTATGAAGGAACTAACACACAGGAACTTGGCTATCTGTTACATAAAAATCCGGAGCGGACACAACAGTTTGAATTATCCTATGGTAAGGCTTATGTGTTTTATCCAGAAGTTTCAGATACACGAACAACCGCTGCACTGCTGCTGGACATAGACCCTCTTGACCTTGCAAGAGGAAAAGTTGGCAGTAAAGACGGCGGTCTTTTTGATTATGTGAATGACAGACCTTATGCCTCCACTTCTTTTATGAGTACAGCTATTGTGCGTATTTTTGGTACAGCGATGAACGGCAGATGTGATAAGCGGCAGGAACTTGCAGATACTCCTTTGAAGCTAACAGCCTGTCTCTCATCTCTGAAAGATAACGGTGATACAGAGCTTGCAAAGGAAATGTTTGAGCCATTAGGCTACACAGTGACAGCACAGCGAACAAAACTTGACGAACATTTTCCTGAATGGGGAATATCACCGTATATTGACTTGACCATCACCGGAACGGTGAAGCTGTCAGAGCTTCTGAATCATCTCTATGTACTGATACCTGTTTTTGACAAACAGAAACATTACTATATTGCTGAAGATGAAATACAAAAACTTCTCAGTCACGGTGAAGGCTGGCTTGCGGAGCATCCTTACAAGGAGAAAATCACACGACGCTACTTTACTGCCAGAAAAAGTTATGCCCGAAAAGCACTGGACATTCTTCTTTCTGATGAAATGATTGATGATGATAATACAGACGATACAGAAAATTCTGAAAAGGAAGCTCGCACGCCCCTGAATACTCAGCGTATGGAAACAGTGAAAAATGCAGTTCTTGCAAGTGGGGCTTCGAGTGTGATTGACCTTGGCTGCGGTGAATGCCGTCTGACCTCACTGCTGCTGAATGAACAGCAAATCAAAAAAGTGACTGCCTGTGATGTTTCTGTTTCTGAGCTGGAAAAAGCTGCACAGAAACTGCATCTTGACCGTATGCAGCCATACCGCAAGAATAAGCTGAAACTGATGCAGGCATCATTGACCTATCGGGATAAACACTTTGAGGGCTACGACTGTGCCTGTGTGATAGAAGTTATTGAGCATATCGAACCACTGAGAATACCCGCATTTGAGCGTTCTGTTTTTGAATTTGCCGCTCCGAAAACGGTCATCCTGACAACACCAAATAGAGAGTACAATATCAACTATGAACATATGCAGGAAAACACGCTTCGTCATGGCGACCACCGTTTTGAATGGTCAAGAGAAGAATTCAGAGCGTGGACAGAGCATATCTGCGAAACATTTGGCTATTCGTGTGAAATCAGCGGTATCGGTGACCCAGACGAAAAACTCGGTACTCCGACACAGATGGGAGTGTTTACAAAAAATGGATAACTATAGAATAGAAATACCGGAATTCTGCCTTGTTGCACTTGTGGGCGGTACATCTTCGGGAAAAAGCAGTTTCGCTCACAAGCATTTCAAGCCGACAGAAGTACTGTCCTCTGATTTTTTCAGGGGAATGGTGTGCGATGACGAAAATAATCAAAATATTTCCGGAGATGCCTTTGATTTGCTGTACTATGCAGCAAACAAGCGTCTTGATAACATGAAGCTGACTGTCATTGATGCGACAAATATTCAGCAAAGTGCAAGAAAGCAGGTCATTGACCTTGCAAGGGAACAGAATGTTCATGCGGCTGCCATTGTGCTGAATCTTCCGGAAGAAGTCATGCAGGAACGCAATAAGGCACGCCCTGAACGAAATTTTCCGGAGCGTGTCATCCGTCAGCACTGCCGTGATGTGAAGCGTAGTATCAAGGGATTAAAGCATGAAGGCTTCCGATTTGTTTATGTCATCAATTCTCTGGAACAGCTTGAAAATACAGAAATTGTCCGCACAAAGCTGTGGAATGATAAAAAAGAACTTCACGGTCCTTTTGATATTATCGGCGATATTCACGGCTGCTGTGATGAACTGGAGTTACTGCTTGACAAGCTCGGTTATAAAAATACTGACGGCATTTATGCTCATCCTGACGGCAGAATAGTGGCTTTCCTCGGTGATTTCTGCGACAGAGGAAACAGAAATGCCGATGTTCTTCGTCTTGTGATGAATATGGTGAAAAGCGGAAACGCTATTGCTGTTCCGGGTAATCATGATGTCAAGCTCCTGAAATATCTCCGTGGCAAGAGTATTGCCATGACTCACGGCATTGATAAGACGATTGCTGAAATTGAAATGCAGGGTGATGCTTTCAAAAATGAGGTTGCTGAGTTTATCGACAGTCTTATCAGTCATTATGTCCTCGATGACGGAAAGCTGGTTATCGCTCATGCAGGCTTGAAACAGGAATACATTGGCAGAGGTTCAGCAAGAGTGAGGGAATTTTGTCTGTATGGTGAAACAACGGGCGAAACGGATTCTTACGGTCTGCCTGTCCGCCTTGACTGGGCAGCCGATTACAGAGGACGTGCTGCTGTTGTTTACGGTCATATTGCCGGAAAAGAAATCAAATCACAGAACAATACATTCTGCATTGATACCGGCTGTGTTTTTGGCGGAAAGCTGACAGCATACCGTTATCCGGAAAAGGAATTTGCAGAGGTTCAGGCACTCCGGCAGTATTATGAGCCGGTAAAGCCTCTCGAAGAAGCAGCAGATACCAATATGGGCGATATGCTGACAGTCGGCGATTTCAACAGAAAGCTGCATATTGAAACTGAACTGATGCCATCTATTGACATTCATGAAAATAATGCAGCAGCAGCTCTGGAGATTATGTCCCGTTTTGCGGCAGACCCTCACTGGCTGATTTATCTGCCACCTACCATGTCGCCCTGTGAGACAAGCCAGCTTGACAGCTATCTTGAACATCCATTGCAGGCATTTGAATATTATCGCAGCCGTGGTATCAAAAATGTTGTCTGCGAGAAAAAACATATGGGTTCAAGAGCTGTGATTGTGCTTTGCAAATCATCAGAAACTGCAAACAGGCGTTTCGGCATCACTGACGATACAAGAGGAATTATTTACACAAGAACAGGAAGACGTTTCTTTGATGATGATACAACTGAGATTGCCTTGCTTGACAGACTTGATGACGTGCTTACACAGACAGGCTTCTGGAATGACTTCAATACAGACTGGGTATGCCTTGATGCCGAGCTGATGCCGTGGTCTGAAAAAGCACAGGGGCTAATCCGTTCACAGTATGCACCTACGGGAAATGCAGGTGCAGGCAGTCTTTCTGCGGCTGTGAAAGTTCTTGAAAAGGCTTGCCAACGGAAAAATCAAGCCTTTGATGTTGATAAAGTCACATCAGGACAGAATGTTGACTTGCAGGAAGTTCTGAAAGCATATCAGACAAAACAGAATGATATTGAACGATATAGAAAGGCTTACCGTGAATACTGCTGGACGGTAAAAAGCATAGACGATTACCGCATTGCACCGTTTCATATTCTTGCAGTGGAAGGAAAAGTTTTTTCTCAGGAAAAACATATCTGGCACATGGAGAATATCCGTAAATATATCACAGGAATTGACCCTATATATATGGAAACGCCGTATATCTGTATCAATACAGAAGATGAACAGAGCGTTCAGACTGGTGTGGACTGGTGGCTTTCACTGACCGGAAACGGTGGTGAAGGTATGGTCGTAAAGCCGGAAACTTACACAGCAAAGCAGGGATTCAAACTGTTACAGCCGGCTGTCAAGTGCAGAGGTCGGGAGTATCTGCGTATCATTTACGGTGCGGAATACCTTGAGCCTGAACATCTGAAACGTCTGAAAGTCCGCTCTTTGAACCGTAAACGCATACTGGCACTTAAAGAATTTTCTCTCGGCATGGAATCACTGACCAGATTTGTACACGGTGAACCGCTTTATAGAGTACATGAATGTACATTCGGTGTACTTGCATTTGAAAGTGAGCCTGTTGACCCAAGATTATAATGATACTATTTCAGAAAGGAATGCAGATATGAATATAAAATCACTTAAATCAATTGTATTTTCTGATTTCAAGTCAGCCTCTCATAGAAAAAGCACGGCTGAAGTTTCTCAATACTTAATGCGTTTTGAGGATTTGCTTGATAATTATGATACAACATTTCCTTTTTCAATTCTTCATTATGCTTTTATTTTCAGACGATTTGATGCTGTATGCAGGATAAAAGATGCTCTTTCTATTGAAGAATGGGAAAAAGCATTGCAATCAGAGGGAGCAGAAGGCTATGAATGGATTACGCCGCTTGTTTGTGCAAAATGGAATTTGTTCTATCTATATGGTTATGATTCCAAGAATGAAACACATCTTGCGGAAGAACTTGAAAATATGATGGATAAGATTGAGCATATAGACGAAATAATGGAATATACAGACATTGTAGATGAAGACAATCACAGAACTGTTTTCGATATTTTCTGGGGAAACCGTCAGCCGTTGCTTGATATTATTTATTATGAAAGGCAGGAACTTGCTTCGTTACAAGTGAAAAAGCACAATATTTCGCTTGTGATAGATGAAGTGGGAACGGGGAAAACCGTGTCTGCAATTTATGCGATAAGAAATGTAATTGAAAAGTGCAGGCAACTCGGAAGACCTTCACGCATTCTGATTATTTGTCCCCATAATAAACGTGAGGACTGGCAAAATGATATAAGACGGCAACTTGGGCGGTATGCTCATATTGTTGAACAAGCAGACAATGGTGATATGTATTGTCAGGATTTAAAGAAGGCTTATTTTAAGAGTACAGAAGAAATCATCATGATTTCCGGTCAGAAGGGCGGCGGTGATGGAAAAGGTTCACACACAGAGTTAAAGGATAGTATAAAACACTATTCATATAACAAAAAATGGGATTTAGCTGTAATTGATGAGGGACATATTTCATTCAACAATTATTGCGGAATATCTGCCGAAGCGGCTATGATTATGACAGCCACTCCCATTGTTGTAAGTGCTTCTGGAAGGCGAGTGTTTAAAGACTATCTTTCCTTGTTTAGAAATATTACAGGTACAGATATTTCTGGATATGACATCAATCCAATTGAAAACTACTATCCTGATGAAAATGATATATATGTAAACTGGTTCAAAGAGGATATGGGCATAAAATCGGCTGAAAGAAATATTCAATTTGTTTCTTGTAAGCGTGCTGAAGAACGTCATGATTTTTACTATCGTATGTATAGTGAGAAAGGTGCATTGACAGCACTTCAATATGACCAGGACGATGAATATCTCTTTTCAAAATATAATGAGATGTTCTCAGAAAAAAATCTTATGCCAGTTTGTAATTATAAGCTTGATAAGCTGATTGAGGTGTTAAGCAATAATTCAAAATCATATATAATATTCTGCGAGCATCAGTTTGTTGTGGAGTTGATTTTCAATAGACTGATTTGTGAATTTCCTGATATCGTGATTGCTGAAAAGTACGGAAAAAAAGAAAACTGTTCTGTTTTAGAAAATGTACAAAACGGACAGTTGATTAACACACTTGTTCAGGTACTGCGTAATAATGAAAGAGTTTTATTTGTTACAACAGGCAAAACAGGTAGTACAGGTTTGAATCTCGGAGAATTTGACGGAATCATACACTATGAATTGCCGTTTACAAGCATAGAATTAGAGCAGAGATTCGGACGGGTAGACCGTATTGACACGAAACAAGATGCCAAAAGCCGGGATATGATTTTTATGCTGAATGAATGCACACCGGATGATAACGATAACGAAATGAACCGTATGCTATATTATTGTGTCAATAAAATTGATATAACTTGTAAGTATATGCCTGTCAGGAACACGGTACTTTATTATCCTGAATTCCTTAAACGAAACCGTTCGGCATTAAGATTGTCTCTTATTGCCAAACAGAATAACGAGGTGCTTTCCGAAGAAAACGAGAGAAAAGTAAAAGAGTACAAAGCAGCACTGCGAAAAAAAGAAAAGCAAATCAGGGATAATAAATTTTATTCATATATTCCATCAGATGGAAAAAGCATTCGTGAATATGCAAATGATGCTTTGCATTCCGAATCGGATAGCAGAATTGATAATGCCTTTTATATTCTGCTTAAAGAATATCTTGATGCCTGGGATAGCCACAGAAAAGAATTAAACCAGTATGACAGAGCATACAGAGAGTTCAGAAGACTCAGAAAACAGGTTAAGAACTGGCTGTCAATAATCGGTTTATGCGAAGTAGAAAATGAAGATGAAATTATGATTGGATATCCAGAAACAGATGATTATACTGAGCAGACTCCCACTACAAGAGAAGAATCAGACGAAACCAGTTCCATTGACGATGAAATCAATCATTTAGGGACTACACAGGAACAGATTGACAGCCTGCTTGAAATAATTGATTCCCATGATTTTGATAATCTTGAATTAAAGGGATTCTCTTCTGACGGTATATTCTGTTTTATAGATGATTGTATTTATCGTTCTACTGTTGAAACATACAGAAATGGCAAAGGATGGAAGGCAGGTGAATAGTATGTCCGTTACTTTTCAGAATATCAATGAATTGTTGGCAAGTGGTTTCTCTCAACAGGGTGAGAAGTCAGCCGAAATTAAAAAGGCAGACAAATATCTTAAATCAGGTAAAGGCGAAAAGCCGGATTGGCTTGACGGATTTTTTGAATCTAACGAAAATAAACTCAAAGAGACTATTCTGAGAGCTATTTCATCATCAGAAGGAATATCGTCTTTAAGCGGATACAATGAAGGATATTTCAATGAAATTATTCAGAATGCCAATGATTTACACGCTGGAGACAGTATAGACATCACAGTCAGCAAGGATGACACTATATATTCTGTTGAATGTCGTTATAGAGACAATGGCTTCGGATTATCTAATATTTACGGATTCCTGAACAGAGAAATGTCTGATAAATCTTCTGATGAGGGACAGACAGGTAAGTTTGGTGTTGGTATCAAATCTTTCTTCAAGTTTGTAAGAAAGTTCAGGATAGAAAGTAATGTCATATTTGACTTTACAATTAACAGAGAAAAACGTACAGTTGAAAGTCAGGTATCTGTAAATGAACAATGGGATAAACATAATACTACACTATATTTTGAATATGATGAAAATGAAGCTGCAAACAGTGGATTCAACACTGCAAAACTGAGCAGATTCATAGCCCTGCTTGACAAAAATCAATATATTTCTGATGACGAAATCAGAAAATTCTTTATGTCGGGAAAAGACACTGAAATAGTTTTCGACATTCGCTCAATGATTTTTATGAATAAGTATCTGAAAAAGACAACCATTACAAAATTGTCTTTTTCTGGTTCTTCTCATACAGTAACTATTGAATATCAGGATTTCTGCGAATCTCAGGAAATTGAATTTGATAATGCAAAGTGGAGCATTAGAAATGTTGGTTTAGATATTTGTCTTGATGAACACAAGCAATGTGATTATGAATATGTTGTTTTTAAACGAGCTGACATGGCTATTGGAATTTCCCTTTCTTTTGAAACCGAGGGAAATGATAATAACAGATTCTATTCAACATATTATATAAAAACTGATGCATCAAATAGATTTCTTCCCACTGGAATGATAATTGATACTACATTTGCGAATATTCATCGGAATGATCTTGGGGATAGCGAAAAGGAGATAGAAGCTGCTTATCATAAGATACAGGAAGAAATCATAAAGGTTTTTCAATGTATGTGTTCTCAGGAGATTTCATCTGTACAGTACCTTGATGATATTAGCAACGCATTTCACTATATATTATGTAAATATCTGGATGCTGATAGAGAAATATATAAAGAAAGCCCGTTCAATATAACCGGTCTTGATAATCAATATCTTCCAAAAATCTCAGGTGATACGAAATCAGATATTGTAGTTCATGAACAGCTAGAGAATTATCAGAAATCGACTCCCCTTGACAGCGATTCCGTCCCCGCACTTACAGCTTTGTATTTTGAGTGCATTGAAAAAGATAATGTCATAGATTATGCCGAGCTGGTAGAATCTGATGATTGTCTTGATGGGGTATCGTTGGTCTATGAGCAAATATCTTCTTTCAACATATCTGAAAATTACAAGATTGCCCGTGAAATTCTTCATTTCTTTCCCAATGTCGCAGGGTATATCACATATAAAATCTCCGGCGAACGCCGTGAAAAGGCATCGCTTACTGACTCAGAAATTGATTATTGGCTATCTCATCTCCAAAAGGAACTGGGAGATAGATATAATCAGGACTTGAGCCTGAAACTGATAGGAAGGTATCAACTAAATGCTGCATTAGATTTTGACGGCTCTTTGATAAAAGATAGACTTAGTTTTAAGGACTATCTATTCAACGGAATACCTGAACTTGCAAACGGTGTGCTTTCAAATTGGCAGAACGAACAGTATGATGGTAAGTATTCGGAAGTCAAACGACAAGTACTCAGTAGCAGACTTTACGACGCTGGTAACAAGTATAATAAGTACAGAATAAGATTTATAGAACCACGCAGTTATTCAAGAAGGAAATGGAATGGCAAGTATGATTGTTATGAACTTCCTTATAGAGTTAAGTGTTATGTATCGGATGATAATAAACTAATTCTTCTCGAAAAAATAGCTAAAGATGATATATTGCTCAGCAGTATCAATAGTGAATTCAGGTATTTATTTGAGAAAAGCGTTATTAACTGGGAACATAGAGAAAAAAGATATTTTGATAATACTCCTTTTGAATACTGTTATCCTGATTACGAGCAGCAAATTGTCCGTCTTGAATTTCTTAAAAATATTCATTTAACAGATTTTGGAAAGTTCTTAGAGGCTATTCGGTACAGAAAGAAGATTAAAGACACTGGAAGAGACTGCCCAATAAGCATTTCATGTCATCAAACACTTCTATCTACTCACGATATTATCAATGATTTTCTTCCGAAACTTGTAACACTCAACAAAAACGAATATTCACCTAATGATGTAATCATTGAAAAAATCGAAGAAAATACCAACAATGAACTTCCGCAGGAAAACAGAGACTTTATTTTCAATATATCCGGATACAAGATACATGTTAGCAGGTTTGATTCCAGCAGCAAGAAACATGTGATAGCATATTTCGGAAACAAATGGGCTAAGATAAAGATGGATGCAAACACTTCATTCAAGCCGATAGCCAGATATTTATCAAACAGTAAGGATATTTATATTTTCTATGATAATGTTCCTGATATAAATGTTGTTGTTTCTTTGGTTTTGAAAGAACTGAACCTTTCAAAGTATCTAATGGAATTACTGCTTGGATACATTCACAACGGAAATGATACGAAAACAATGAATTATCTTTCCAGACGAAGAACCTTTGCACGAGTTAAGAAAAGACTTGTTCTGGATTGGGCTGACTTTTCATCTGATGAAGTTTCAGATATTGAAGATATTGAAATAATATACAGACTGCTTACAGCAAGAGGAAGCTATGATATCTACTGTCCGATTTGTGCGGACATACCGCTTGAAACTTTCGATTATGGGGAAGATACCAAAAAGAAGCATAGCAGAAGAATTATTGTGCTGGAAAATGAAAATCCAGATACAAGGAAGGAATACCAGTATATAATTACTGTTGCCTGTTCATATTGCTTTGAAAAACTTCGCCATACATTAAGCAAGTCTGAATTCGATGGCAAGCAGCTTACTCTCACCACAAAAATAGCTCAGGGACAACACGAAAAGATGAAAAACCGCCATCAGCTTGAACTATCTCCTGTGAATATTTTACTTATGAAAAAAATCAAATTCAGATTGAGTGAGTAAGGTGGCAGAAAAACAGGAATAATTCTGTATTCTATGATACTATATGCAACTGTGTACGACTTATAGATTAGTGGCAGAGGACAGAAACATGCTCTGCCACGCTTTTTACAGGCGGAACTTTAACCTGGAGCTGGTTAGACACAGCCTGATATATGGTCATTTATAGATAAAAACAAACATTTTCTGAAAAAAATTTAGTAAGACAAAGAAATGAAGGCAGGAATTGCCTATGATGGTGTTCTGCAGGAGAAATGCAAAGACGGTTTCAGAAGAACGCTGGACAATAAAACTGCATTTGCTTCCTTTGAAAATGCAGCAGAATTTGAATCTCATAAAGAAGGT
>JAZQIL010000279.1:0-2561 GCA_045541055.1 Oscillospiraceae bacterium | reverse complement strand
AAGCATACATTTACAGAACACCTACTTTATTTAAGCAACTAAAATCTACTTTGAAAAAATACTATAATTTTTATAATGAAAATATATGAATTTTATAATTCATTTTTATTATAATAAAAAATATAATTTATGGACGTTTTTCCGATTTTTTCAGAAAAATATTTTTTCATAATGCAGCTCCCCATATGAAGAGGAGCTGCATATAAACTAATCCAGAAATCCTTGCAGGTGTGTCATTTCATCGATTTTAAGGGATTCCGTAACATGAGCATAGGTATCAAGGGTCAAGTTAATACTTGAATGACCGAGAATCTGAGAGAGCGTTTTAATAGACATTCCAGCCTCTAACGCTCTGGTTGCGAACGTGTGGCGGAGACCATGCACATTGATTTCACGGATATTATACTTTTTCAGCAGGTTCTTGAAATCACGCTGAAAATCTCTAGGGTCAATCCAGTAACCACTCCGATTGGTAAAAACATAGCCGTTCGGCTTGATGTCATTTTCTTTGAAATAGGATGACTGTTGCTGTTTGTAATTATACAGAGCCTGTGCAATATCCGGTAGAAGTGGGATTGTCCGGATAGAATTCTTTGTTTTGGGAATGCCGATTTTCAGCTGTGTTCTTTTAGGAGCATCTGGGTCATCGACTTTAATTCTGTTGAGCGTTTGTGTCACTTTCAGATAGCTTTGACCGTTTAAATCAAGATGGACATCCTTCCACATCAAGCCGAGTAGTTCGCCTTGTCTCATTCCTGTGTATAAATCAAGGAGTACAGCCATTTCCAGCTTTTCGCCCTTCATACAGGACTGTAGTTTCTGCTGTTCTTCCACTGCGAAGAATTTCCGTTCCTGCTTGATGCGTTTTGGTAGAGTGATGTAGTCAGCCGGATTTTTCGGTATCATTTCCAGGAAGACAGCCTGGTTCAGGGCTTTGTGAATCATGTTATGCATGTTCCGGAGTGTCTTGGGGCTGAGACCGCCTTTCTTCGTAAGATTGCCGTTTTTCAGTTTCTCATTGTAGAACTGCTGGAGAATCAGTACACTCAAATCACAGAGCTTCACATTGCCAATAGTTGGCTTGATATGCCTGTGAATATATGTCTCATAATTAATGGAAGTCGTAGGACGCAAATCAGTCTTTCCGTAAGTTTCCAGCCATGTGCAGAGCCAGTCATAGAAAGTTGTCTTATTCGGCTCAATATAGGTATTTGTACGGAGTTCATTCAGCATCTGATTGACCTTTTCTGTGACTTCACGCTTGGTCTTGCCATAGAAGAACTTCCGTTTCTGTTTGCCTTCGCTCGTATAGATGGTCACGACTCCACGCCAGTGACCTTGTTTATCTTTGTAGATACTGCCTTCATTATTGCCTTTCTTAGGCATAAAAACACCTCATTTCAGAATAGAGACCTGCCAGCCGGAAAGCTGACAGGTCATTTGCAGTAGATTAAAGTTCTCCGCAGAAGCAGTCTTCACCATAGAAGTCATCGAAATCGTCGGCAGAGAACAAGTATTCTTCGATTTCGTCGTAAGTATAGCCCATGTGACGGAGACGAAGCACTTCCATTTCCGATACGCCGAAGTAGCCGCAGAGGTCAAGCAGGTCAGCATAGTCTGTCTCGCTCAGTTTGTTCAGTTCTTCGGCGGTCGCATCGTCATATTCATAGTCCCATCCGGTGATATCGCTGACGGAATATCTGAAACGAGAGTTGCCGAATCTGGAATTGAATACGGTCGGTACACGGAATCTGTCACGGCTGATTTTTCCGTTATGGTCGATTTTGAGAATGTCACCTTCGTCAGCCTCAATCACTTCATAGCGCATCCAGCGCAGGTGAGTATGTTTGAGTGCTGTCTTCATGATGCTTGCTGTGGATGAATATACATATAGTTTCAGTTCAGGGAAGTAGATGAGATACAGCGGAGAACTGCCCTTCACGAACCATAGAGCATTTGTCTCATCAAGAATCGTAAAAGTGAAGCTACCTCTGACATCTTCTGCCATATTCTTCAGAGTATCGAAGTTAAGGGATTTCTGCATTTCAATCAGCTGGACAGCGACATAGCTGTCAGTTTCGATGTTCGTCTTGGGGAGCTGCTTTTCTCTGCGAAGTGCCGTATCATTGTACAGCACTCCATTGTGAGCGAAGGCGAAGTCCATATCCGCATGACCTCTGAACGGATGGTTGTTCTGATTAAACTCTTGGCTTCCCTGCGTGGTATAGCGGACATGACCCATGACAGCACGGGTATGATTCGGAAGCTTGAACTTCATTTTATGGGCGGGCTTAGGGCGTTTGTAGATAGTGAGCTGATTATCCTTCATATAGGAGATACCGCTTGCATGGTCGCCTCTGACCTCAGATGCATTGGCGAGAGCCTGAATGAGTTTCTGTAAAGCTTTGAGCGGAATTCTTCTTCCGCAGTCTAAAAATCCAAATAATGCACACATAATTACATTTCCTCCTCAGTTTCGATAATTTCATTTACATAGAGATTGCGTTCTTTCAGGTATTGAACCAGCTGTGGTGTTTCAATATGGCTGACAAATTCCGACC
>JAZQIL010000278.1:0-27047 GCA_045541055.1 Oscillospiraceae bacterium | reverse complement strand
GCGCATATTTTTTTATTTTTATAAATTTTAAAAAAACACTTGACAAATGATGAAAAATATGCTATAATAATAAATGTTGGAGAGATGTCCGAGCGGTTTAAGGAGCTAGTCTTGAAAACTAGTGATACGGTGACGTACCGTGGGTTCGAATCCCACTCTCTCCGCTTTATAAAAGCCCTGTCTAAATGTAAGGCAGGGCTTTTTATTGTGCAGAATCATATTGACATGAAAACTGCTGTACCTGAAAAACGGCACAGCAGTTTTCATTTTTATGCTGATTTCTCTGTGAACTGTTTGAACTGTTCTGCCGGCATCGGCTTGGCGAAATAATACCCTTGAAAGAGTTTACATCCCATTTCAGAAAGTGCCTGATACTGAGTGAAAGTTTCCACTCCTTCTGTCAGGGCAGTAATGCCCAGTTCTTTGGAAAGATTGATAACATTTTTCACGATAGTTCTGGCTTTGCCCGTATCTTTTGCTTTTCCTAAAAATTTCATGTCAATCTTAAGAACATCAACAGGCATATCTTTGAGCATATTCAAAGAAGAATAACCGCTTCCAAAGTCATCCATTTCAACAATGAAACCAGCTTCCCGAAAAACATTCAGAATTTCCATGCGATTTTCAGCATCATTCATCATAACAGTTTCTGTAATTTCAATGCGAAGCCGGTATGGTTCAATTTCAAATTCACTGACAAGATTTTTAATTTCTGCAACGACATCTGTAAAATAGAAATCTTTTGGAGAAATATTAACAGAAATAAATAAATCACGCTCTTCCTGTTTCCAGTGCTGTAAAATTTCACAGGCACACCGCCACATATATTTATCTACTTCTACAATCATGCCATTTTTTTCAAAAACCGGAATAAATGACCCTGGAGACATAAACCCATATTCCGGATGAATCCACCTGACTAAAGCCTCTGCTCCAACAATTTTTCCGGTCTGGTCAGCAATTGGCTGTAAATATGGCCGAAGCTGTCGGGTTTCAATTGCATGATGCAGTTGTGCAGAAATTTCCTGATTCCAAAGCAATTTCTTTCGGATTTCAGAATCATAATAAGCAATATGTGTATGATACTCATCTGTAATCGTTGTCAATGCCAGATGCGCCCTGTCAAACATGACAGAAACATTGGCTTCCGACTTTCCTGCTGCATAAACACCGAAATGCATCAACAACTGATACTCTGCCTTTTGGTTTCTGATGACAAAGTCAGCAAGTTTTTCCTCCAGAATAACAGAATTAAACTCTTCTGCCGGCATACAGATTCCAAATGTATCTCCTGCCAGTCTGCCAAATTCACAGCGTTCTGAAAGCAGTTTCCTTCCCCAGTCTGCAATGCATTGCAATGCATAATCTCCGAAATCATTGCCGAAAATATCATTCACAATCTTAAAATTCTTGACATCTACAAAAAGAATTAAATATGTCTCATCTGGATGTGCTGACAATGTATCTGAAATTCTCTTATAAAGAAATTCACGAGTATATAATCCCGTCAGGCGGTCATGAGAAGCATTATAAAGTTCTTGTTCAATTTTGCATTTTTCCTGTGTAATGTCACGGATACGCAGATAAGAACCTGTTAATTTTTTCTTTTCATCTTGCACAAGATGTTCTTCCAGCGTATAATAATGAATCACTTCTTCTATGCTGATACAGCATTCTATCGCTTGGGAACAGGTATTGTTAAGAACTTCTCCGAAGATACCAGAAAGCTTTTCTGAAGCTAAATCGCAAGTATTCGCTTTAATGTCTGCCAGCTGACAGCCCTGTTCATTTGCCCATACACAAATGCCGTTCGGGTCAAATACAAACAGTGCTTCCGGCATCTCTGACGCAATGTCAGACAGCATTTTATCCAGCAGACGCAAAGGCCTGTAATGCAGTGAAAAATAAAAAATCAACAGTCCCAGCAATCCAAACCCAATCATAGAAGTATTGATTAAAGTCTGTCCAAAGACACAGACAGACTGCCAGATACCAATCACAATCATTACGACCAGAATCACAGAATATTTTTCTCTGTACACTTTTGGATTTTGAATTACAATCATAATAAATACCAGTAATATTCCAGCCAGCACCCCATAATCTACACTACGATGAATCATTTGTCCGATATATGACTCAGTAATATAATATTCTTCCCCATATGCTTCAATCGTTTTCATTTCAAAAACATGATGGAACACTGGATTCAGCAAAAGCTGTATTGTATCCAATACAAGCATAATGTAAATAAACACAGGGACTTTTTGTCCATTTCCAGCCCCTTGGCAGTATACAACAGTAAATTTCAACAAGGCATACATCACTAAATTCATACCGACAAAATACATATAATTTCCGATATAAGCAAGCTGACTATTGGCTGAACCAATTACCATTAAATTTCCAATAACAGGCGGAATGAGTGAAATATTCAGCAATGCAACAGCTTTTCCAATTTTTTTGCGTGAAAAATAGGATAACATAGCACAAATTCCTAAAACAGGAACTATAAGTGCAAATAAAACAGAAAATGTCAATCTCATAAAAAGTCATCTCCCTTCTGAAAAACAATTTAGTAAAAATTGCCGGAAAACTGTCTTGTCAAGTGGGAATATTCATATATATTTTACCATATATTAAAAAATTTGTCAAGTATTTTTCAAAATTATAAAAATCAGCTATAGAAAAAATCAATAGCACATTATCAATAATAAAAATTTGACAAATGCGTCCCTGTATGCTATAATAATAGTAATCCTATCGATAAAAAAGGTGATAAACAATGATTGAAATTTTATGGCTCGGCAGAGGCGGACAAGGTGCTTTTACTGCTGCAAAACTGTTAGGAGCTGCCTTTGTAGAGCAAAAACAAAATGCTTATGCCCTTGCTTTCCCGTCATTTGGACCAGAAAGAAGGGGCGCACCCGTCAGAGCCTTTACCAAATTAGATGAAAATCCTGTGTCAGACCGGAGTGAAACAGAACAAGCTGATTATATTATCCTGCTGGACGAAACATTGTATGTTCCAACACTCCGTCAAAAATTAAAAGCAAACGGGAAAATTTTACTCAACAGCAAACATACTGTTTCAGATACAGTAACTTTTGACGGTACAGAAATTGCAAAACAATTTCGTCTGCCGACTGTCAATACAATTATGCTTGGTGTCCTTGCAGGCTATTCCAGCATCATTTCTCCAGATGCAGTGAAAGCTTCTATTGAACATTATCTCCCTGAAAAAATCAGAGAGAAAAATATTCAGGCAGTCCTGCACACCATTCAGGAGGTGCTGAAATGAAACCTTATATCCGTGAGAAAAAAACATTCTGCTTTGCAGATGTGCCAGAAAATACTTCTTTTGAAGCGGGCTATTTAGTTACTGTCAACGCCGGCTGGAGAAGTATCCGGCCTGTTGTCTGTCAAGAGAAATGTATCGGCTGTATGCAGTGTTATTTATACTGCCCTGATGGTGTCATTTCCATACAGGAAGGAAAAGCAGTAATTGATTACAATTTCTGCAAAGGCTGCGGAATCTGTGAAAAAATTTGCAAACTACAGGCAATCAGAATGGAGGCAGAACAGTCATGATAAAAAAATTTTTATCCGGTGATGAAGCATTTGCAGAAGGAATTCGTTTAGCCTGTCCGGAAGTGATTTCCGCTTATCCGATTACACCACAAACAATTGTTGTGGAACGTCTTTCAGAAATGGTAGAAAACGGTTCTTTAGATGCAGAATTCATTCATGTAGAATCAGAACATTCTGCTTTATCCTGTGCCATTGGCGCAAGTGCCGCAGGAGTCAGAACATTTACAGCGACTTCTTCACAAGGTTTGCTTTACATGGCAGAAGGTTTAGTCTACGCTTCCGGCGGAAGATTTCCTATTGTTATGATGAATGCAAACCGCTCAACAGCATTGCCATGGAATATTTACGGCGACCAGAGAGATTCTTTAGCCCTGTTAGATTCCGGCTGGATTCAGGCTTATGCGGAAAACGCACAGGAAGCACTTGATTTGGCTTTAATGAGCTATTACATTGCAGAACATAAAACTGTTTCAACGCCGTTCATGGTAAATTTAGACGGTTTTATTTTAACACATACTTATGAACAGGTAGAAATTCCGGAACGTTCACAGGCAGAAGCCTATCTTCCTCCCTATCAGACAGAAAACTGTTTTGATTTTGAAAATCCCAAAAATATGGCGTTTTCAGCTGGTCCTGATACAAATTATATTTTTAAATATAAAGAACATCAGGCAATGTTTCGGGCTGTTCCGGTTATTGCAGAGGCAGAACAGAAATTTGCTGAAATTTTCGGCAGAAAATATTCCGGTCTGATAGATACCTACCTGACAGAAGATGCAGAATATATTTTCATCACACTTGGAACAATTGCCGGACTAGCCCGTGAAACAGTGGATAAACTCCGCTCAGAAGGCAAAAAAGCCGGTGTATTAAGAATTCGTTATATGCGCCCCTTCCCTGCTGATGAAATTGCAAAAGTCGTTTCACATGCAAAGGCGGTTGCAGTCCTTGAAAAAGATATTTCTTTTGGCAATGCAGGAACAGTCTTTACCAATGTCACTTCCGCACTCCAGACGGCAGGCATACAAGTTCCGGTTTATAATTTTATCGGCGGACTTGGCGGAAAAAACATTTCTCATACAGATATTGAAACTATCTTTACAAAAACAGAACAAGGTACAGAACGTGTCAATTTTATTGGAATTGAGGTGCAGTCATGAGCGTATCAGCGAAAACTTTAGATAAAAATGAATATTTTTACGGACATAAAGCCTGTGCAGGATGCGGAGGGTCTCTTGCTGTCCGGATGGCTTTGAAAGTTTTAGGTGAAAAAAGTGTTGCAGTCCTTCCAGCAGGCTGTATGTCTGCTGTAGGGTTTAACTTTCCTCAGTTATGTTTCAGCAATAATGCAATTATTTCCATGTTTGCCGGTACTGGTTCTATGCTGACAGGTGTTGAAGCAGGATTACGCAGAAGAGGCTTTACAGATGTTCAAGTTGTAGGCTTTGCAGGCGACGGCGGAACAGCAGATATTGGCATTCAAGCTCTTTCCGGTGCAATTGACAGAGGAGATAATATTCTTTACATCTGTTACGACAATGAAGCCTATATGAACACTGGTATTCAAAAATCAGGCTTAACCCCTTTCGGAGCAAAAACAACCACCACGCCGGCAGGACAAAAGATTCACGGCAATCTCCGCCCGAAAAAAAATATGTTTGAAATTGTTGCTGCACATGATATTCCTTATGCAGCCACAGCAACAGTCGGCTATATGCCGGACTTTCTGAATAAAGTCGAAAAAGCTTCCAAAATTAAAGGCACAAAATACATTCACGTCATTGCTCCCTGTCCTACAGGCTGGGGAATTCCGGTCAGTGACACAATAGAAGCTGCAAAAGAAATTGCAGACTGTGGTCTTTGGTATCTCGCTGAATATGAAAACGGAGAATTTAAACTTAACCGTGACCCGAAAGAATTTACTAGCATAGCACATTATCTTCGCCGTCAGGCTCGATTTAAACATCTCACGGAGGAAGATATTCAAATCATCACAGAATCCAGAGATAAAAAATGGGAGAAAATCCGCAGAGACTGGAAAAAATAATTATTTATAAAAGGAGTGGCTGTTATGCCTTCATTATCTAACAGAACAGCAGGCTTTACAGATTCTGTAATCCGCCGTATGACAAGAATTTCCGCTCAGTATGGAGCAGTAAATTTATCTCAGGGTTTTCCTGACTTTGAACCGCCGAAAGAAATTTTAAATCGTCTTGCAGAAGTCACAAAAGAAGATTTCAATCAGTATTCCATTACTTGGGGCGCACAGAATTTCCGTGAAGCTCTTGCAAAAAAACATGAACATTTTTCAGGTCAGAAAATTGACCCGAATGCTGAAATCTGTGTCACATGCGGAAGTACAGAAGCAATGATGGCTTCTATGCTCAGTGTTGTCAACCCCGGTGAAAAAGTAATCGTCTTTTCACCGTTTTATGAAAATTATGGAGCAGATACAATTCTTTCCAATGCCCAGCCGATTTATGTGCCGTTAGTACCACCAGAATATCAATTTAATCCGGAAGTACTGGAAGACGCTTTCCGACAGCACCCAAAAGCAATTATTGTCTGCAATCCTTCCAACCCCTGCGGAAAAGTTTTCACTCGTGAAGAACTGCAAATTATTGCAGACTTGGCAAAAAAATATGATGCATTTGTCATTACAGATGAAGTCTATGAACATATTCTTTATGCACCGCATACGCACACACATATTTCAGCTTTACCAGACATGAAAGAAAGAACAATTCTTTGCTCTTCTCTGTCAAAAACGTATTCTATTACAGGCTGGAGATTAGGATATGTAATTTCCTCACCTGAAATAATTGATACTGTCCGGAAAGTGCATGATTTCTTAACTGTTGGTGCAGCTGCGCCATTGCAGGAAGCTGCTGTCACTGGTTTAAACTTTGGAGATGAATATTATCAGGCATTACAGGCGAAATATACCCACATGAAAGAATTATTCCTGAATGGTCTTGACCGTATCGGCATAACACATAATGTTCCGGAAGGTGCATATTTTGTCATGCTGGATATTTCAGAATTCGGCTATGAAGATGATTTAGAATTTTGTGAAGATTTAGCCCGTCTGGTTGGAGTGGGTGCAGTGCCGGGGTCAAGCTTCTTCAAAGAACCTGAAAACAGATATATTCGTTTTCATTTTGCCAAAAAAGATGAAACACTGTTAGAAGCTTTAAATCGTCTTGAATCTATCCGTAAAAAAATGCCTTATAAAAAATGACCTCAGGGGTGAATCATTATGACATTACAACAGCTTCATTATATTATTGAAATTTCCGAAACTGGTTCGATGAATAAAGCAGCAGAACAACTTTATATTGCACAGCCTTCTTTAACAAGTGCAGTCAAAGAACTGGAAAAAGAAATTGGTATCCAGATTTTCAACAGAAGTGGCAGAGGTGTCACTTTAACTGCTGACGGAGTAGAATTTTTAACATATGCAAGACAAGTTTATCAGCAGTATGAAACGCTTCAGGAACACTATTCCGGCAGTGCAAAGAAAAAATTCAGCGTTTCAGCACAGCATTATTCCTTTGCAGTGCAGGCATTTGTAGAAACGGTTCAGCAGTTTGATGCTTGCAGTTATGAATTTGCAATGAGAGAAACGACTACTTTTAATGTGATTTCTGATGTCAGCTCTATGCGAAGCGAAATAGGCGTTTTATATTTAAGTGACTTCAACCGGCAGACAATTACAAAACTTTTCCAGATGAATCACTTAGAATTTACAACACTAATTTTCTGCGATGTCTATGTTTATCTTTGGAAGGGGCATCCTCTTGCAGAAAAGAAATCTGTCACATTTGAAGAATTGGAAGAATATCCCTGTTTAACATTTGAACAGGGCGAGAAAAGTTCTTTTTACTATGCAGAAGAAATTTTCTCTACCAAGGACTATAAGCGAGTGATTAAAGCCTGTGACCGTTCAACCATGCTGAATTTAATGAAAGGGCTGAATGGTTACACATTTTGTTCTGGAATTATCTGTAATCAGCTGAACGGTTCAGAATATACAGCCATACCACTTTCAGGACAGAATGATAAAATGGAAATCGGCTATATTACAAGAAAAAATATGATATTAAGCAGTATTGGAAAAACATATCTTGAAGCACTACAGAATTATCTTGGAGCAAAAAGCATATGATTCAGATAATTGATGCACATTGTCATGTCTTTCCGGATAAAATTGCTGAAAAATCAAAAGAAGCAGTACGGGACTTTTACCAGCTTCCAATGTACACTTCTGGTACAGCAGTGCATTTAAAAGCAGAACAAAAGCCTTTTACGCTGTATCAGCAAAATTATCAAATTGTAAAGCAAATCATTTTCACACCAGCAGTCACGGCACATCAGACGGAAAGCATTAACCAGTTTATTTCTGAGCTGATACAAAGAGATAATTCTTTTATTGGTTTTGGAACGATTCACCCTGAAAATAAAAATTTTTCCGAAATTCTTTCAAGCTTTCAAGCGTTAAATCTGAGAGGCTTGAAATTACATTCTGACTTTCAGCGTTTTAATATTGATTCTTCCGATATGTATCCTGTCTATGAAGAAGCAGCCAGATTAAATATTCCAATATTATTTCATATGGGCGACAAAAAACAGGATTTTTCACATCCGAGGCGTTTAGCCAGAGTATTGAAAGACATTCCGGAATTAACAGTCATTGCTGCACACATGGGCGGATATGCACATTGGCTGGAAGCTTTTGAAGTATTACCTGTTTCGGAGCGTTTATACTTTGATATTTCAAGTACACTTGCTTTTACAGACAGTCAGCTGTTAATGCAGTTTATTCAAAAATTTGGTACATCTAAATTCTTCTTCGGGAGTGATTTTCCGATGTGGAATCCTGTAGAAGAATTAAAAACACTACTTTCCTTTCAGCTTCCGGAGCAATTATTTTCAGACATTTTATATCAGAATTTTGCTGATTTTATGGACATAAAATAAAAGCCTGACAATTTCGTCAGGCTTTTTTATCATTATTCGTCCTCGCCTTCTGGAGTAGGTGGAATTTTTCCAATAATCGGTTCAGGGTCAACGCCTTGTTTCTGATAGTAGTCTGTTAAAGCAGCTTTCACAGCCTGTTCCGCCAGTACAGAACAATGTACTTTCACAGGTGGAAGCCCGTCAAGTGCTTCCATGACAGCACGGTTTGTGACTTTCAAAGCATCATCAATATTTTTTCCTTTAATCATTTCCGTAGCCATAGAAGAAGTCGCAATTGCTGCACCACAGCCGAATGTTTTAAATTTACAGTCTGTAATTGTATTTTCTTCAATGCGGAGATACATTTTCATAATATCACCGCATTTTGCATTACCGACTTCACCGACACCATCAGCATCAGGGATTTCGCCGACATTTCTGGGATTAACAAAATGGTCCATAACTTTTTCGCTGTAATTCATGTTACTTTTCCTCCTTGACAAGTTTGGTTTTATCCTGATTCAAATGAATATGTTCTTTCTGCATCGTTTCCCACATAGGAGACATATTTCTTAAACGTTCTGTAATTTCAGGAATTACAGAAAGAATATAATCTGCATCTTCTTCTGTAAATTCTTCACCGAAACTGATACGCAGTGAACTGTGTGCTACTTCATGAGATAATCCCATTGCTAACAGTACATGAGACGGGTCAAGCGAACCAGACGTACAAGCAGAACCGGAAGAAGCCATAATTCCATAATAATCCAGCATTAACAGCAAACTTTCTCCTTCAATTCCGCAGATGGAAACATTTACATTTCCAGAGAGACGGTGTTCCAGTCCGCCATTGAGACGAGTTTCCGGAAGCTTTAAAATTTCCTGAATCAGCTTATTTCGTAAAGGTGTTAATTTAGCAATTTTTTCCGGAATATTTGCAGTTGCCACTTCAATCGCCTTAGCCAGACCCATAATACCGGCAACATTTTCTGTACCAGCACGTTTACCGGCTTCCTGACCGCCACCATGAATTAAATTCGGCAAAACAATTCCCTTTCTGATGTACAGTGCGCCAATACCCTTAGGCGCATGAAATTTATGTCCGGAAAGAGAAAGCAAATCAATATTTTGATTTTTGACATCAATTACAACATTTCCCACAGCCTGCACAGCATCTGTATGAAAGAGTACCCCTTTTGCACGGCAGACAGCACCAATTTCTGAAATGGGCTGAATTGTACCAATTTCATTATTTGCATACATAATTGTGACTAAAGCTGTATCAGGTCTGATAGCATTTTCCACCTGCTGTACTGAAACAAAGCCGTCCGCACTGACTGGCAGATAAGTGACTTCAAATCCATGCTTTTCCAAAAATTCACAAGTATGCAAAACTGCATGATGTTCAAAAGCAGAAGTAATAATATGTTTTTTCCCTTTTTTAGAAAGCTGGTCAGCAATTCCTTTAATAGCCCAGTTATCTGATTCAGAGCCTCCTGCTGTAAAATAAATTTCTTTCGGGTCAGCATTCAAGCATTTTGCAACACGAGTTCTTGCATTTAAAACAGCCTGTTCATTTTCTCTTCCTTTCTGGTAAACAGAAGAAGGATTGCCGTAATGTTCCTGAAAATAAGGAAGCATTTCTTTTAAAACAGCATCAGAAACGGCTGTAGTTGCAGCGTGGTCAGCGTAAATGATTCGTTTTTCCATGATAAAGATTCTCCTTTAGTGTGAAATTCTGATTTTTATTATAGCATATTGAGAAAGAATTTTCAATAAAAGTTAGCCTATCAAACATATAGATTTAGTTATAGAAAAAATCAATACCCTGTTATTGTTATTACATATTTGACAAATAGGAATTGTGGGTGTATAATATTTTACAGAAACAGTTCAAACAGAAAACTGTAAATGAAGATGATGGAGGTAATGCTATTATGAGCAATGCAAAAAAATGGACTGAACATAAATATTGGAACGAGGAAATTGAAACAATGCCCCGTGAACAGCTGGAACAGTTCCAGTTAAATAAATTAAAAGAAATTGTGCGTCATGCTTACGACAATGCACCTTATTATAAACGTACTTGGGATGAAGCTGGTATTTCTCCTGATGATATTCAGACATTAGAAGATTTACAGAAATTCCCGTTTATCAACAAAATTACACAACGTGAAACACAAGGTGTGGGCAGCTTTTTAGGAGAGCTTGCAGCCGTTCCGGAAGATGATGTTGTATTTATTTCAACTTCCTCTGGTTCAACCGGTGTACCAACGATGAGTCCTTTCACTAAAGAAGACTTTGACGCATTTCAGGATACAGAAAGCCGTTGGTTCTGGCAGATTGGCATGAGACCAAATGACAGATATGTTCATGCTTTGAATTTCTCTCTCTATGTAGGAGGGCCTGATGTTATCGGCGCACAGAATTTAGGAGCATTATGTATCTGGGGCGGTACACTT
The DNA here is from genome assembly GCA_045541055.1 of Oscillospiraceae bacterium. GTDB lineage: Bacteria > Bacillota > Clostridia > Oscillospirales > Ruminococcaceae > UBA3855. The sequence continues at coordinate 16,035 of JAZQIL010000278.1, read as the reverse complement.
CCAAGTGAAAGACTTTTATATGTACTGAAAACATATCAGCCTACTGTAATCTGGACATCTCCGTCCTATGCATGGCAGTTAGGCGAAAAGGCAAAAAAAGCCGGTATTGACCCGAAAACAGACCTTTCTATCCGTAAAATTATTGTAGCCGGTGAGTTAGGCGGTTCTATTCCTGCTACCAGAAAAGCAATTGAAGATTTATGGGGTGCGGAATTATATGATTTCTACGGTTTATCTGATATTTTCGGAGCTTGCGCTGCACACTGCGAATATCATGACGGCCTGCACATTGCAGAAGACCATATTCTTGTAGAAACAGTTGACATTCACACTGGTGAAATTCTTCCTCCCGGAAGTGTCGGCGAATTAGTTTACACGACTTTACAGAAAAAAGCACGTCCTTTAATTCGTTTCCGTACCGGAGATATTGGCTATATTGACCAGACTCCCTGCAAATGCGGCAGAACACACGGCAGAATTCATATCAACGGCAGAAAAGATGATATGTTTATTGTTTCCGCTGTCAATGTATTTCCAAGCGATATTGAAGCAGTCGTTCATGATTTAGACGGCATTACAGGCGAATATTTAATCAGAATCTTTGAAGAAAATTATACATGCCGTTACGCTGTCGAAGTAGAGAAAAATACAGATAATCCAAAATCTGATGAAGAAGTTGCTGCTGAACTCTCTGCTGCACTCAAAGCCAGAATTGGCGTGAAACCGGCAAGAGTGAAAATTCATCCTGACGGTGGTCTGGATACTCGCTCAGAACATAAGTCTAAACGTATTATTGATGAGCGTAATCCTGACTACTCCATTTAATCCAACAGATAAAGAGGTTATTTATGATTCAGAATCAGGAAAGCCAAACTGCCAAGCTCTGTGCTTTTGCACGGGCTTGGCATTCCAATACCGCAAGACAGAAAATCTTTGATGATTATCTTGCTTATGACCTCATGGGCTGGGAAAGCTATGAGTATATGAAAAAAACAATTCAGAAAAATTATACAGACGGAAGCAGAGAAGATTTCATTCATTTTGTGAATCAATATTTTGCGCCGATACCACTTTCACGGTTAAGATTTACGGAAAGCCGTCTCCGGAAGTTTGCAGAATCTGATAAAATTCAATATGTTATCTGCGGAGCAGGTGCAGACAGCTTTTCTTTCCGGAATACAAATTCAGATATTGCAGTATTTGAAATTGACCATCCGGACACACAAAGATATAAATTAGAACGTATTCAGATGCTGGAATGGAATATTCCGAAACATGTACATTTTGTTCCGGTGGACTTTGAAAAAGAAACCATGATTGAAGGACTTTTGAAAGCTGGTTTCCGTCCTGAAGTAAAAACATTTTTCAGCATTTTAGGTGTGACATATTATTTATCGCTTCCGGTTTTCACCGGAACGCTGGAACAAATTGCAGAACTTTCTGTGACAGGAGATGTATTAGCCTTTGATTTTCCGCTTCGAGAGGGAAATTTTCCGGAACGTGTCAGAGAATTAGAAGAAATTACAGAAAAATTAGGCGAAAAAATGCAGGGTGGTTTTACTTATAATGAAGTATCCAGAGCATTATACCGTTTAGGATTTCAAATTGATACTTATCTGACCCCTGAGAAAATACAGAATAATTATTTCAGCAATCGTACTGACGGGCTAAGTGCATTTGAAAATGTCAGTCTGCTTTCTGCCACCTATACAAACGGCAGAATTTACGAATAAGGAGTGAAATTTATGAGCAAATTTAAAAATATCAATACTGCTTTCATTCATGGCGGTATTTCATCAGATGAACGTACCGGAGCAGTTAATGTTCCAATTTATCAAACTTCGACCTATCAGCAGGACGGGCTTGGAAAAATGCGAAACGGTTATGAATATACCCGCACTGGCAACCCTACCAGAGAAGCATTAGAAGCTTTAATTGCTGAACTGGAAGAAGGTTATGCAGGATTTGCCTTTGCATCTGGAATGGCAGCAATTACAGCTGTATTAAGTCTTTTGCATTCCGGAGATAAAGTATTGATTTCCAGCAATGTTTATGGCGGAACATTTCGTTTGTTAGCAAAAGTATTTCATCATTTCAATATTACTTATCAAATTTCTGATACTACAAATTTAACTGCTTTTGAAGCTGACATTACAGAAGAAGTAAAAGCAGTTATCATTGAAAGCCCTGCAAATCCGCTCATGACGGTAACAGATATTCGGGCAATTGCTGAAATTTCTCATCAGCATGATTTACTTGTGATTGTAGACAACACATTTATGACACCATATCTGCAAAGACCTTTAACGCTTGGAGCAGATATTGTTGTGCATTCTGCAACAAAATATTTAGGCGGTCACTCTGATGTCGTAGCAGGTTTAGCAGTCGTTTCTACAAAAGAATTAGCAGAACAGATTGCATTTATTCAAAATTCTACCGGAGGCGTATTACCGCCATTTGATTCTTTTCTGCTGATTCGTGGCATTAAAACGCTTGGTGTCCGAATGGACAGACATGTAGAAAACGCTTTAAAAGCAGCAGAATTTTTACAAAATCATAAGGCTGTAAAGAAAGTTTACTATCCGGGATTAGCATCTGATGCAGGCTACACTGTCAACGCACAACAGGCAAAAAACGGCGGAGTTATGATTTCATTTGAATTATATGAAAATTATGATATTTCTGTCTTTTTTGAAAGTTTGAAACTTGTCATGCTTGCGGAAAGTCTTGGAGGCGTAGAATCTTTAGTATGCCATCCTTCCACCATGACACATGCTTCCATTCCGGAAGAAATCAGAAAACAAGTCGGCATTACAGATGGGTTAATTCGTCTTTCCGTAGGAATTGAAGATATTTCTGACATTTTAGAAGACCTTGCACAGGCAATTGAAAAAAGTGAGGTGAAATAAAATGCAGTTTTATCATTCTATGCAAGAACTGATTGGGAATACACCCTTGGTACAGTTACAGCATTTTGACATTCCGGAAGGAGTTCAGCTTTTTGCAAAACTGGAACTTTGGAATCCCTCCGGAAGTGTAAAGGACAGAACAGGGCTTTACATGCTTCGTGATGCAGAAGAAAAGGGATTACTCCATCAAGGCAGTACAATTGTATTAGGAACAGCCGGCAATACCGGTTTAGGCATCGCTTTTGCCGCTTTGAACAGAGGGTATCATTTAATTTTCGTTGTGCCAACAAAATTTTCATCTGAAAAACAGGCTTTACTTCGTGCTTTAGGAGCAGAAGTAATAAATACTCCCAGAGAACTGGGAATGCTTGGCGCAGAAGAAAAAGCAGAAGCTTTAACCAAAGAAATTCCTGATGCTATTACGCTTGACCAGTTTAAAAATCAAAGTAATCCCCTCGCCCATTATGAAACAACTGGGAAAGAAATCTGGACTGCTTTAGATGGTAAAATCAATTATCTTGTAGCCGGAGCTGGAAGCGGTGGCACAGTTACCGGGATTCTGCGTTATTTAAAAGAAAAAAATCCTGCTGTCAAGGGCATTCTTGCCGACCCTGAAGGCAGTACCATGGGCGGTGGCGAACATCATGACTATAATATAGAAGGCATTGGAAATGACTTTATCGCTGAAACTATGGATATGCGTTTGATTGATGAAGTTATCAAAATGAACGATGAAAAAGCTTTTACACATGTTCGCTTGTTAGCTGAAAAAGAAGGTATCTTTGCAGGTTCTTCTTCTGGAGCAGCTCTGGCAGCGGCTTTAAAACTGGCGCACAGTGGTGTAAAAGGCAATATTGTGACCGTATTTCCTGACAGAGGAGACAGATATTTCAGTACAGGGCTTTATAAATAATTTCAGAAATCTGCTTTTTCGGAAGCAGATTTTTTGATAGAAATTTCTGATAGCTAATTATCTATTTTGCATATTTGACAAGTATGTAAACTTGGTGTATAATAGAAACATACCAAATACAATTTATCTAAAAAAGAAAAGGTGATTTATGATGAAAACAAATAAAATTTATGCAGGATTATTCGCATTCGTATTGATTGCTTCCTTGACAGGATGCAGCAAAGGTGCAGAAGCTGTGACAGAATCTGTTCCAGCTGAAACTGTACAAGTAACAGATTCAAACTGCTGCAAAGACAGTACAAAAGAATGCTGCTCTGATAGTGTTGCTGACTGCTGCGGTTCAGCAGAAGAAATTACTTCCGGAGAACTGGAAAAGACAGATTTTGAAATTGGGCATTTAAATTCAACAGCACATTTACTGGCATTCATTGCCAAAGAAGAAGGCTATTTTGAAGAGGAAGGTTTAAATGCAACTTTAACGCTCTTTTCCAGTGCCGGAGAGTTAGCAACTGGTTTGGAATCTGGTAAACTAGATGTTGCTTTTATTGGTTCAGTGCCGTCTTTAACATTCCAAAGCCAAGGGCATGACTTAACTATTTTCGGCGGTGCAATGACAAACGGTCATGGCTATGTCATTAAGAAAGAATTTACTGAAAATACTGATGCAAAAGGTGTGGAACTCCTGAAAGGCAGAAATGTTGCTTCTGTGAAAAACAGCGTTCAAGATGCAGAATTACAGATTCTTTTAAAAAATGCCAATATTGAAATCGGTGAAGGAGAAAATAAAGTAAATATTGTATATTTTGACAGTCAGAAAGATGCTTATGCAGCTCTTGCGAATGCTAGTATTGATGCAGCTTCTGTATATTCTCCCTACGCTTCTTTAGCCGCAAGTCAGGGTTATGAAATTGTGTACCGCTGCTCAGAAGAAGAAGCACTTCAAAATCAGCCGTGCTGCCGTCAGGTTGCTTACACAGAAAATTTAAACAGTGCGCCGAATGCTTTCACAGCCTTTGAGCGGGCTTTGATTAAAGCTTATAAATTTTCACAGGAAAATCCGGACAAAACCATTCAGGATATTAAGCAGTATATTGACATTGACGAAGAATTCATTCGTACAGAAGTTTACGGCGGTTATGGTACTTCTAATCCTGACCCTGATAAACAAGGCACTTCTGCTTTAAAAAACAGCATTGTAGAACTTGGCTATACTGAAGATTATGATATTGACAAGCTTTATAATACAGATATTTATAAAAATGCACTGGACAGCATTCTTGCTGAAAATCCAGATGATAAAATTTATCAGGAATTAAAGGCACATTTTGACCAGTACGAATAATACAGAAAAGAGGTTATGAATCATGAGTACAGCTGTTTCGGCTTTGCCGAGAATTGAAGTCAGTCATTTGACTGTGAATTATAAAGAGAAAAACAGAGAATTCACAGCTTTGCATGATGTGAACTTCACCGTTGCAGACGGAGAATTTGTAAGTATCATTGGTGCTTCCGGATGTGGAAAGTCTACACTTCTGAGTGTTCTGGAAGGACTTTATGAACAGGCTGACGGAACGGTTTCCATTAACGGGAAACCGCTTTCCGGAACAGGAAAAGAACGTGGAGTCGTGTTTCAGCATTATTCTTTGTTTCCGTGGATGACAACTCGTAAAAATATTGCTTTTGGAATCGCTCAGGTCAGAAAAGACTTAACCGGAAAAGAACGTCTTGAAATTGCAGATGCTTTTTTGAAAAAAGTTGGTCTGAAAGGGTTTGAAAATAAATATCCTTCTCAGCTTTCCGGTGGTATGCAGCAAAGGGCAGCAATTGCAAGAGCTTTAGCAATGAATACAGATATTCTTTTAATGGATGAGCCATTCAGTGCAATTGATGCAAAAAACCGTATTGTATTACAAGAACTGCTTTTGAATTTATGGGAGGGTGACGGTACAGAACCACGGAAAACAGTCGTATTTGTAACACATGACATTGATGAAGCAATTTTGCTTTCAGATAAGATTGTTGTATTAACTTCACATCCGGGTACAGTAGCGGAAATTATTCCCGTACCGTTTGACCGTCCGAGAGACAGAACAGCTTTAGTTCAGAATCCAGAGTATACAAAATTCAGAAACAAGCTTTTAAATTTGTTTTATCATGATATTGCCGAGCGCATCGGCGGAGAGGAAGTCGTATTATGACCATTACACAAAATACTGCTGTCGTTTCCGGTACAAAAGCAAAAACTTCTATTCTTCCGGAAATAAAACAGCGTTATTTCAAGTTGACACATGTATTATTCTTACTTTTACTGGGAGTGCAGTTCCTGCCTGACCATGAAGGCATCAGTGAACCGCATACAAGCTGGCTGATAGGGTTTTCTTTAATAATAGAACTTATTGCGCTTGCAGTAACACCATTTTATAAAAAGCGTGAGAGTTTAAATTTATTTTTAGATATTATCGGTTTTATTTATGTTTTTTTATTTTTATGGACGTTATTTACAGCGAAATTTGCACTGCTTCCGGCAGCATTATTTCCGCCATTTGGAAAAGTACTTGCTCAGGCAGCAGAAGATGCGCCTAAAATTTTGATTAACATTAAAAGTTCTTTAGGGATTATTCTGCAAGGCTTTTTATTAGCATTGATTACAGCGATTCCGACAGGGTTATTTTTAGGCTGGAATGCAAGATTAGGAAGTGCAGCTTCTTATCTTTCTAAATTTTTCAGTTCTATTCCACCAATTGTTTATATTCCTTATGGTATTGCATTATTGCCGAGTTTCCGGAGTGTATCTGTATTTGTAATTTTCTTGGCTTCATTCTGGCCGGTATTTGCCGGAACGATGAGCGGAGTATTAAACGCTGACAAGAGAATTTTAGATTCTGCGAAAGTATTAAATGTTTCTTCATTCGGAATGCTTTGGAATGTCATTCTTCCGGCATCACTTCCGCAAATTTTCTTAGGCTGCAATCAAGGGTTAAGTGTAAGCTTTATTCTTCTGACCTCAGCGGAAATGATTGGCGCACGGGACGGCATGGGCTACTATGTGAAATATTATTCTGATTTCGGTGATTATACAAGAACAATTGTAGGCTTGTTAGTAATTGGGCTTGTTGTCATTGGTGTAACATTTATTTTTAATCAAGTACAGAAATATTTACTACGCTGGAAAGCATAAAATTTAAGAAAAGACGTGATGTGATGAGACAGACTTTAGAGGGAGCAATCTGGCAGAAATACATTGCTCCGACAGAACGGAAAGCACAAAAAACAGTTGGTGTGGAATTTGAATTTCCTCTCCTGAATCTGGAAAGAAAACCAGTTTTTCTCCCTGCTGTGCAGGAAGTTGTAAAACAATTTTCTGAACAATTCCAGTTTACAGACCACAAAAAAGATGATAATGGCAATATTTATTCTATGACAAACTTGGTGAACGGAGATAATCTTTCATTTGACTGTAGTTATAATACATTAGAATTATCTTTTGGAAAAGAAGAAAATATTCATGTATTAAACCAGCGTTTCAGACAGTATTTTGAAGCATTGCAGAAACGTCTGCAAAAAGCCAGACATTGTCTGACAGGAATGGGCATTAACCCGTATTATGAGCATATTATCCGAAAACCGATTGCAAATAACAGATACCGAATGTTGTATCATCATTTATGTGCTTATCCGAAATATCAGGGTATCTTTTATCATGACACACCGGAATTTGGTATGATAGCAGCTGCTTCACAAGTGCAGCTTGACATTGAAAAAAAAGATATGATTCAGGCAATTCATGCATATAATCTTCTTGAGCCATTTAAAGCAATTTTATTTGCAAATTCTTATTATGAAAGACTTCCGGAGCTGATTCTTTCAAGAGACTATCTTTGGAGATACAGTTCACAAGGCTATAATCCGCATAATTTTGGTATGTATGAAACAAAAATTCAAAACTTAGACGAATATCTAACCTATATTAAAACGCAAAGCATTTACTGTGTTCAGAAAGGTGAAAAATATTTACATTTTGAACCCATTCCGCTTTATGCCTATGTCAATTTAAATTCTGTCATGGGTACTTATTTCGCAAATGAAACTTGGCAGGAATATACATTCCATCCTGAAATAGAAGATATTGCACATCACAGAACATTCAAATTTGCTGATTTTACTTATCGGGGAACGATTGAATTCCGGAGTGCCTGTGAACAGCCTGTGCATGAAATTTTCACACATGCTGCTTTTCATGCAGGACTGGCACAGAAATTAGAAGAATTAACTGCTTTGCTGGATGTAGACAGCATTCTATATCATCAAGGCTTCACGGCTTCTGAACTCAGGGAATTATTTACACACAGAACGCCTCCGGACTTTTTTAACAGGAAACAGCTTTCTGGTCTGTTAATTCAAATTTTAAACTTAGCAAAAGAAGGGCTTTCTAAACGTGGCTTTCAGGAAGAAATTTTTCTTGAACCGCTTTTTGAACGTGCAGAAACATTTACTAATCCGGCAAAAGATTTCCTGAACGGTTTACAACATGGAGATGCTTTAGAAGACTGGATTACACGGTATGCGGAATTATAGTTTCCTTCTATTGCTGAATCTAAAGAAAACGTATGCATTTCTTTCTGTCAGGATATTGACATTTCAGAAAATATGATGTATAATAATATATAAATCCTATAGTTTATGTAGGCATTATATCAAACTATTTTCAGAGGTGACAGAAATGAAACAGAGTACATTTTTTTATCAGGGAAAGTTCGGTCTGGAACGGGAAACACTCCGGATTGATGCAGAGGGAAAACTTGCACAGACACTTCATCCATTCGGAGACGACCAATATATTACAAGGGATTTCTGCGAAAATCAGATAGAACTGATTACACCAGTCTGTCAGAGTATACAGGAAGCCCTTTCTTCATTGCAGGAACTGCATACCCGAACAGAACAAAAGCTTTCTCAGATAAATGAAAAAATCTGGCTTTACAGCAACCCTCCGCATATTGAGAATGAACAGGAAATCCCTGTTGCAAGATTTTCCGGTGAACAGTCTTTTAAACAAAACTATCGTGAAGCACTGGAAAAGCGTTATGGTAAAAAGTTAATGCTTTTTTCGGGAGTACATTTTAATTTTTCATTTTCCTATGCACTTCTGCATGAATGGCATACTGGAACAGAAGCATTCCAGACATTCAAGAATAATTTGTATCTCCGGTTATATCGGCAGTTATTCCGGCACAGCTGGCTGATTGTTCTGCTGACGGCAGTCAGTCCGGTATATGATAAATCTTTAGATGCTGACGGTTTAAGCGGTGCAGTGAAAAGCCAATATGCTTCTCTCCGAAACAGCGAAAGAGGATACTGGAATCAATTCATTCCTGTTTTAAATCATAAAAATATTCAGGCTTTTGTAGAAAGTATTTGGGAATATGTGAACAAAGGGCTTTTATTTTCAGTAAGTGAATTGTATCTTCCCATACGTTTAAAGCCCAGAGGAGAAAATACACTGGAGAATTTAATTAAAACAGGAGTAGACCATATTGAACTTAGAATGTTTGATTTAAATCCATTGACTTCACTTGGTGTCAATCAGAAGGATTTAGAGTTTGCACATCTGTTGATGCTGTATTTATTACAGCTTCCAGATGAAACTTTCACACCGGAACAGCAGGAGCAGGCTGTGAAAGACCATCAGCAGGCAGCACTTTACCAGCCAGATGAGAAATTTTTTAAAAAAGCTTTGCAGATTCTGGCAAGTATGAAAAATTATTTTCAGGATAACAGAAAAGCCTGCACTATCATAGAATATCAAGAACAGAAACTCACCGGAAAACGATTCTGTGAACAAATCCGGAAAGAAGATTTTTATCAGTAAGGAGTGATAATATGTGCGAACTTCTCGGCATTTCTACTGCAAAACCAATTCAGACGGCAGAATATTTAAAAACATTTTATGCGCATAGTGTTTTGCATCCTCATGGGTGGGGCATCATGTACGGACAGCATCAGATTATGAAAGAACCAGTTCGGGCGTGTGACAGTTTGAAATTAACTGCTTTGCTGGAAAAACTTTCTCCTCAGAAATTAGTATTAGGCCATATTCGTTTTGCGACTGTCGGGAAAATTCGTACAGAGAATTGTCATCCTTACACGGGAACAGATATTTCCGGCAGAACATGGACACTCATTCATAATGGAACAATTTATTCCGGAAAATTAAATTTTCAGTATTTTAAAAAACAGACTGGTGATACAGATTCAGAGCGTTTGTTTTTAGCCTTGCTGGATGCAGTCAATGAAAGTCTCTGCCGTGGGGAAACTTCTGAAAAAGCAAGATTTGAAACAGTCAGCCGTTTCATTGCTTCCAACGCTTTCAGAAATAAATTGAATTTAATGATATATGACGGCGATTTTCTGTATGTGCATAAAAATATGAAAAATACTTTAAGTTATAAAAAGCTTCCAAATGGATTTGTTTTTTCAACACATCCGCTTGATGAAAGTGAGTGGATTTCTTTTCCGATGGCGCAAACAATTGCTTTTCAGAATGGAAAAGAACTTTACAAAAGCCGACCGCATAAAGGCATTTATGTACCTGTTTTAGAAACGATTTCGCCTATGGACGCAATGCATATTTAAAAATGCACCATCCGGATTTTTCCAGATGGTGCAAATTTTATGTTAAAACGTTTTTGACATCACTTAACGTGAGTACTTTTTCAGAATTGTAAAAATTACTCAAAGTTTCAGAATTTATTTCTGAAAGATAGTCATCATACCATAAGCCCATGAAACTCCAGATAGTATTGTACAAGAACATTTGATTTACATCTGGTACAATACCGCATTCGCTAAGGGCTAATAATTTTTGATGGTTCGTCATGCGGTAAAGTGAAACAAATTCTTCATAACGGCTGTTAAAAGGCTGTTCCGGTGCTAAATAAATATCCATAGAAGCAATATCATATTGATTCGTATCTACAAGATATGCCTGATTCTGTCCGTTCCAAATCCATATTAAATTATGCAGTCCATGATATTCTGTCATTCTTCTATAAAGAATATCCCATAACTGACAATATTCTGCACTGTCTGCACCCCACCAGTACCAGCCGCCGCCAGCTTCAGGAAGAGGCCGCCAAAGTACAGGAATATCTTTTTCTGCTAAGGGCTTTAAACTTTCAGACATATGGTCAATTTCTTCAAGAAGAGTAACACAGGATTTTGAAATTCGATTTTTTTCAAGAGCTTTTTCAATATCTGTTTCTGAAAGCAAAGCAATATCTGTTTCTTCAGACGGGAGCGTTTCAGAAAGCAAAAATTCAGCAGTATTCCAATACCAAGTCAGTCCAATGATACCACCTTGTGCAGCCCACTGCCGACAAGATTTTATGATATTCTCACTGTTTTTATCATTCTGTATTTCTCCGAAACGAACAGCAGGATATTTTCCAGTGATTTCACAGACAGTATCTAATTCTGTATTTTTTTCAGAAGAAACATATTGACCGGTGATAATATTTTTCCCATAATTTTCAACTAAGAAATGCATTAACTTTTGTGCATGAGGAGAAGCCTGTTTATCTGAGAGAGAATATAAATTCTGATATTTGATATTTTGCAACTCTGTATTGTTAGAAATTTGAAAATAATCTATTGAGAAAATACCTTTGGTATCCTGAAATGTTAAGTCTATCCTTCCAGCAGGAAGATAAATTCCGGAAAATGTCACTCTTGTGAAATGCTCTGTATCTGTCAGTTCAAATGAACCGATTTTTTCACCGTTCAGCATGAGTGTACTGCTTGCAGGCTGTTCCGCACGAACACTGAGTGTAATATCATAATGCTGTGTCGCCGGAAGCATAAAAGGTGCATTTATTTCAGCAGATTCCTGCACACCGGAAAGATAATGCCCATTACTGCATTCAGAGCGTTCTTCCAGCTGGAGTACATCAGAATATTCTGTGTGTTCCGCTTCAGCGACAACAACAGTATCCTGATGTTGCAATTCCGGAAGTGCTAAAGGCACTGCCGGATAAGAATGCACTTCTTTTAAAAGCGTTTCCGTTTCAAGAACATTTTCTTCTGAAACTGTTTCTGTTTCAGAAGCTGTCATTGATTCCGCAGATTTAGTTTGAGCGTTTTGTTTTTCTTTCATGACAGCTACAATTGTACCACCTACAGCAAGCCCTGAAAGAAGTACCAGTGCAATACTGTACAGAATTTTTTTCTTCATGAAAATTTCTGCTCCTTTAAGCTTTAATATAATAAACTGTTTCAGGCTGAGTTTCAAAGCAGATAATACCGTCTCTGAGCTGTGCGCTGACAGGTGTATCATCTTTCCGGTGAATGCTGATAACACCGGAAGCTCTTAAACAGCACGGTTTGCCATGATGAGAAATCAGTTCTGCATGTGTCAGTTTACTGTCTTTCCAAGTTAGATTGACTTCAAATCCGCCTCGTGCGCAAAGTCCTGAAATACTACCGTTTTTCCAAGATTTCGGAAGTGCGGGTAGTAAATGAATCTCACCGCTGTGACTTTGAAGAAGTACTTCTGCAATGCCAGCAGTACCACCAAAATTACCATCAATCTGAAATGGCGGATGAGAATCCAATAAATTAGGATTCGTAGAATGCGCTAATAATTTTCTGAGATTTTCATAAGCCATATCTGCATCATGCAATCTTGCCCACATGTTAATAATCCAAGCACAGCTCCAGCCAGTATGTCCTCCACCGTAGATAAGCCGGCGAATCATTGTAGCTCTTGCCGCTTTTGCAAGTTCAGGTGTTTTCTGAGGAGAAATCAAATCTGCCGGATGAAGTGCAAACAGCTGAGAAATATGTCTGTGACCGGGTTCGACTTCATCATAATCTTCTGCCCATTCCATAATCTGACCATACTTGCCGACTGAAATCGGGGGCAGTTTCGGAAGCAGTTCAGAAAGCTGCTGTGCAAATTCATGACGTGAATCCAAAATTTCAGAAGCTTTGATGACATCTTGAAACAGTACTGTGATGATTTGTGTATCCATAGAAGGACCTATGCAAAGACTGCCTTTTGTACCACTTTTTGTAAGATAAGTATTTTCAGGCGAAACAGAAGGGCCTGTAACAAGCTGCCCATGTTTATTTTCAAAAAGATAATCTGTAAAAAATTCAGCTGCTTCACAAAGTGTATCAAAATGAGAAGCCAAAAATGCTTTATCCTGTGTAAACTGGTAATGTTCAAAGATATGCAGGCAAAGCCAAGCCGCTCCTGTACACCAGATTGTAGCAGGCATCCATAAATCCTGCGGAGCGCAGTCTCCCCAAATATCTGTATTATGATGACAGCAAAAGCCCTTTGCATGATACATTTGTTGAGCGACTTCCCTGCCATTGGGACGCATTCTTTCAATTAAATCAAATAAAGGCAGATGACATTCTGACAAATTGCAAGTTTCAGCACTCCAATAATTCATTTCTGTATTGATGTTAATAGTAAAACGACTGCCCCAAGCTGGAGACATATCTTCATTCCAAATGCCTTGTAAATTCATTGGCTGACTGTCTGGACGGCTTGCAGCAATCATTAAATAACGTCCATAATTAAAATATAATACTCCAAGCTGATTATCATGAATAAGTTTATGGCATTCTTTATCATCATCTGCATTGCCTTTCAGTCTTGCAATTCTCTGGTCAGTCGGAAGTGCGGAAGCTCCTTCACTGTTATCTTCAAGAGAAAAATGTACACGCTGATATAATTTCTGATAATCTTCAACATGTTCAGATTTCAATGTTTCAAAAAATACAGAAATATCTTTCATTTTTTTTGCAGTAAAATGCAGTCGTTCTAAAGCTTTTTGAACATAAGCATCTCCCTGATAAAAACTGCTTTCCATAGAAATTAACAGCAATGTTTCATCTGCATTTTTTACTTGCAAAGCATTTCCAACAGTTTCGACAGTACCATTTTTAGATAAAAGCAGCATACCAGCGGCGAAGAAAATACCATTCCGGCTACCTGTACCTCCAGTATAGAGAATTAAATTTTCTTCTACGGGTCTGTTATCATCGTAATAATCGTCCCGTCCATCCAGTGAAGCAGAAAAATTAATTTTTCCTTTGGTATCGCTTTTAACAGAAATCACTAACAACTGAGCAGGAAAAGAGACAAACACTTCTCTGATGAAGCTGACACCAGCATCATCATGAAATTCTACACGGGCAACAGCATCTTGCAAATTTAAAGAACGCCGGTAATCTCTGGCTTTTCCGATAAACTGGTGCTGTAACGTCAGTGTTGCCAAAGGCATATAATGTCTGGAACTTGGGGTGACACCCTGCATTTTCTCGAATGCAATTTTTTCCGCTTCCTGAATTTTTTCTTCAGCGAGCAGACTTCTGGTTTCAGTCATACCTTCATAAGCTTTTGGGTTAATGCGGTTTCTTTTTCCGCCGGAATAAATAGAATCTTCATTCAGTTTTAAAATTTCTGTTTTTGCACCGCCATATAACATTGCTCCCATACGTCCATTACCGACAGGAAGCGCACTGTTAAAGTCAGGGGCTTCTTTGGTATACCAAAGCAGTTCACTTGTATTCATTTTCATAGAGCTGTCACCTGTTTCTTAAAATATATTCTTTCTTATTATAACATAAAAAGCAGCGTATTGCAAGGAATACGCTACTTTTCGTGAAAACGTCCAGATTTTTTTAAAAAATCAAATAAAAATTTTAAAATTCAGTAATCATACCAACGATAAATTTCAGAACTTGGAGAGAGTCTCCGGAATCTGGAACGCCACTATCATTGACATCGGCAGCCTTATTCTGTGTCTCAGAAAGGACTTCTTTACCCATAACAGCCTTATTGATTGTGATAACGTCCAGAATATCAATTTCGCCGTTACCGTCAGCATCACCCTTCTTGAATGTTTGGGGTGTTTCAGTTGTTTTCTCAGTTGTTTTCTCAGTTGTTTTTTCAGTTGTCTTTTCGGTCGTCTTTTCAGTAGTAGGTTCTACTTTGTCAAGATTGCTTGCATCGAACTTATTAGAAGTTACAAAGGTAAAGCCATTCTTTGTTGCATAAGTTTCAGCTTCTGAACCGACTTCACCGCCAATTACAAAATTAGTAATTTTCTTATTGTTGTTATAGCCGAATGCTCTTATACCAATCTTTCCTTCTGCAATTGTATCTGGGAGTAATACACCCATCAAAGAAGGACAGCTGTCAAAGGCAGTAGAGCCAATTTCTGTCAGCTTATGATTATCTGTATTCTTCAAGATCAAACCAGTTGCTTCCAGTGCAGCACAGCCAGAAAATGTATTTGTACCAATTGTATCCGCTGAAACAACAAGCTTTGTTAAAGAAACAGCTTTATTAAATGCATTGTTGCCAATCTTTGTTGCTGCAACTTCAGCACTTGTCAATGCATTGCAAGAAGCAAAGGCATTATTACCGATAGTAGCTGCATCCTCAATTTTTACAGATTTCAAACCAGAGCCGGCAAAGGCATTCTGACCAACAGTCTGCATCTTGCTCAGGTCAAATACTGTCAGACTAATGCAATTCTGGAATGCGCCATCAGGAATTGCATTGATATCTTCCTTGATGGTAATATCTTTCAAAGCAGAACAATTAGCAAACATGTTCTTTGTCAGTGCATTCACCTTTACAGAAGTCAGGCTTGCACAGCCATTATACTGGTCTGTTCCATCAAAAGCAGTATTCATGTCAGAAGGTGCAGTAATTAAAGCAGAACAGCCCTTGAATGCACTTGCAGCAATATCCTGTGCAACGATAGAAGAAGTACCAGCAAGGTTCTTGACTTCTGTGAGTGCGCTGCATCCTTCAAATGCATTTGCCTTAATAGAAGTTGCATTCGTGCAAACTTCTGTCAAAGCAGCACAGTTTTTAAACATGCCTTGTGGAATGATAATGCCTTCATACTTTGCTTTTCCAAGGTTAGGACAATCAGAGAAGAGTGTATTTCCGACAGAGAACTTTGCAGCATCGCCGGACATAATAGTAGCTTCTGTCAGATTTCCGCATTTTGAGAAAGCAGAAGTACCAATAACAACTGTACCACCAGCCATACCATTGATATTAACACTTGTAATACCGCTGTTTTGGAATGCAGAAGTACCAATTGTGTAGATATCACCTTGTACTACCAGACTAAGAGCAGGACAGTCTTTAAAGCAGTTATTGAAGTCGGATCGTAGCCATGT
>JAZQIL010000277.1:0-4683 GCA_045541055.1 Oscillospiraceae bacterium | reverse complement strand
GTACCAACAGAAGAATCTCTCATACCTGCCAGCAGTGACGGAATCAGCAACGCAGCAGCAATACAGGCATAATAAATAAAATTCTGCTTTGGTTTACTTAATGTATAAAAAAGAAATCTTTTTTCAGGCTTCTCTATTTTTTCTGAAATCCATAAAAAGAGACAGGATAGCCCGAAAGTTGCAAGATATATCATTTGTTTTTCATCCTTATCATTATTTTTTATAGAGATTCACAAGTTCTTTCACAGATTCTCTAATATCATAGCCAGCTCTCTTTAAAATTGCTTGTGTATCACTTCTTTGAGATGTTTCTATCAGTTTCAGACAGTGTCCCGCCCAGATTTCAGGAGAAGAATTCAATTCTTGAAATTCTGTGGAATTCAGAATTTGAACATCTCTGTCTACTGTATCAGAAATCAAAAGCGGAAGCGAAGCCGCCTGCGCTTCTACTGCGGCAATAGGCAGACCTTCATGCAAAGAAGGCATTAAAAACAAATCCATCCCCTGCAAAAGAATGTTGACATCTGTTCTTTTTCCCATAAAAACAACATTTTTTTCAAGCTGTAAATCACTTACCTTTTCTCTGGCAGAAGTTTCTAACTCTCCAGTACCAATAAGAAACAATTTCGCATCTGGTTGCTTTCTGACAATCTGATGCATGATTTCAAGTAAAAACAGCGTATTTTTTTGAGGACAAAGGCGACCGACATTGCAAATTGCAGTCTGACTTGAAGAAAGTCCCAGTATTTTCCGCACTTTTTCACGGATTTCAGGACGAAAGGCATATTTTTCTGTTTCTATGCCGTTCTTAAGTAAAAGGCAGTCTTTTCTTTTAGGAAACATCCATTCTGCGGCTTGTTCCGAACATGCAATCTGCCATATTTCCGGAGAAATCAGCAAATTTCGGAATATCTTGTGAAGCATGGAACTGATTTTTCTGGAAGTAGGGTGTGTATTATGTGAATGCAAGATAATTTTCTGAATTTTGTGTCTTTTGCTTATCCAAAGTGCCAGCGGTTCAGCAAGTGAATTTTTGTTGATATGCACAATATCAACATTTTCCGGACGAATAATGCTGTTTAAATCCTGATAATACGCAAAAATTCCTTGTTCTGCCGGTCGGATATGATGAATTTTTATACCAGCTTCTTTCAGCTCCTGTTCAATGGAACATTCCTGACAGTTGGCAAGAACAGTCACTTGATAAGCGTTCCGGTCTAAATATTTGCATGTATTTAAAATAAACGTTTCAATACCGCCCTTGGAAGAAGTGGCTTCAATATATAAAATTTTTTTCATCTGGCTTGCTCCTGTTCTATTTTTTTAAACTATAAATAAATGGTCTCCCATAAACTTGAAGCAAACTGGAACAGCGAAGCATCAACCAACGGGGCATTTTCTTAGATAATTTAATATAAGCACCTTTCAAACCGTTTTGTTCCGGTACATTCCACAGCAAAGCATCTGCCCATGGGCTTTTTTTCTTGTAATCAAGCCACTTATCTTTATATGGGTGCTGACTTCCCTGTATCCACGGTCTGAGGCTTGTAAAACTTGTCGTGTAGTGAATGATAACAGGGTGTTCTTTTGCTTCCTGAATCGTCCTTTCACTGTAAAAATGAACAGGACGGCGATAAATCAGCATTTCTTCATAAGTAAAATCATAAAATATTGTAACAGAATTAAATTTTGGATGAAAGCAATAAGTTTCTTTAGAAAGCACCGCATTCAATGCGCCCTGGTCTCCCTGCTGAATCACACCATTATGTCTTTTGATGAAAGCAAGCAGTTTCTGTTCTGTTTTAAATTCAGCCCAGCGTTTCAGGTCTACCAGCATGACACCGGAATTGAACATGACATCATCAGGATGTAATTCAATATTTTTACGGTACTGTCTGCTGAATGCATCTTTCAAAGCTGCAATGATTTTGCCTTTCATGTTGAGATTCCAGAGTTCAAAAAGGCTGTCATTAATGATAATATCACAGTCCAGATACAGCACTCTTTCAAGATTCTGTGGTAAATCTCTGGAAATAAACAAGCGGGCATACTGACTTAGCGAACCTCTGTCCGTGCTGACATCCACAGAAAGAATCTGACTGATATTTCTGGCAGAAATAAACTGTATTTCATCACGCTGGTATTTTCTGCTGACAGAACGCAGTTTTTCTTTATTTTCCTCAGAAATTCCGCTGTCCAGAACATAAACATAAATTTTTTTCATAGATTGATTATTTTCATAAAGAGAAATAACCGAAACGCCAAGAATCTCTGCAAATCGATTATCTGAAGCATAAACAATATGTAACTCTCTGCTGTTAAAATTTTTCATATCATTCACCATTTCCCATTTTTACTTCTAAATCTTGATTTTTCATTTCATTATGTCTAACATAATCTTCAAGAATAACAGAAATATAATTACTTAAGCTTCGCCTGTCTCTTTTTGCCATTTGTTCCAATTGCTCTTTAATTTCTTTCGGAATCACAACGCCCGTGACTGCCTTATTTTTTGACACTGACATGGATGCAACACCCCCTTTGAATATTATATCCGATTTTTCGCCGTTTGTCAATTTTAAAACATCATAAATAAGTTTCAACAGATTGCAAACATATTGTTAAAATTTTATTTTTTTTAAAATAGTTTAAAAGACTTAAAATTTTTTTAAAACTAAAAAATGACTGATTTTCGTAGTTTTAAAATTTTGAGACAGAATTTTCTTCTTGACATTTATGACAAATCATGCTATAATAATTCGTGAAAATTCACCATAATCAAGCAAAAAGAATGGAGAGAGCTTCCTCATGGAAAAAAATCAGTATAAAAAAAATGCAGAAGATATGCTGTATTTAACAATTTGTGCAGTAAAAGGAAAAAAGCCTGACAACAAACGGATAGAAATAATGGATTTAGACGGATTATTCGAAGTTTGTCAGAAAAATATTTTAACAGCATGCACAGCTTATGCGCTGGAATCGGCTGGAATTTACCATCATGCATTTACACAGGCAAAAGAAAAAGCAATCCGGAAGAACATTCTAATGGATGCAGAACGAAAGAAAATTCTGAACAGGCTGGAACAGGAAAAAATCTGGTATATGCCTTTAAAGGGGGCCGTTCTGAAAGATTGGTATCCTAAACTTGGAATGCGTCAGATGTCAGACAATGATATTCTCTTTGACAGCGAATACCGTATGAAAGTAAAAAATATTATGCTTGATTTGGGCTTCATCTGCAAAGACTTCAACAGCGGAAATGATGATGCTTATTTCAAACCGCCTGTTTCCAATTTTGAAATGCACAGCAGTTTGTTTGCTTCCGCTCATATTGGAAAACTTTATGAGTATTACCAAAACATAAAATTAAAGCTGATAAAAGACGAAGATAATCAATACGGCTATCATTTCAGAACAGAAGATTTTTATCTTTATCTTACAGCACATGAATATAAGCATTTTGCTTCCGGCGGAGTGGGCGTGCGTTCACTCGTAGATGCTTATATTTTCATGAAAAAATATGAATCTTCTCTAAATTGGGATTATTTGAACACAGAACTAAAAAAGCTAAAAATTCAGGATTACGAACAAAAAAGCAGAATAATTGCTAAAAAAATTTTCAACGAGCAGGAACTTTCCAAAGAAGAAACCGCCATGCTGGATTATTATCTCTTTTCCGGCTCATATGGAACTCAAAAAAATGAAATAGAGCATAAATTCAACAGGCTTGGAAATGGTTCAAAAGCTCATTACTTATTTCGGAGAATCTTTCTGCCAATGGAAGAAATAGAATCTTACTGGAACTTCTTTTACCGGCATAAGTGGCTGATACCAGTACTTTGGGTTTATCGTCCAATCAAAGGGTTACTTACCAAAAGAAAAATGCTTTTCAAAGAGATTGAGTATTTGAACAAAAACACCGGAAAATAATAGACCTGTTCGGAAACTTTAAAGTGAATACCGAAAATTATAGATGGCACAAATCAATGTAGCACGCAGAGTAAATCTTTTTCTTTTATTTCTGCAGCGTGAAGAAAGAATACGGAAACGTTTGATATAACGGTTGATATGTTCAATAAAAATTCTGAGTTTTGAAACAAAAGAACTGAATGCTTTTTCTTCTGGCGTCAGTCTGTGATTTTTCGTAGCTTTGATTGGAATCAGACTCATAGGGTGAATTTCAAAAATGCCCTGATATGCCTTATCGAGGACAAAAAGTGTATCATCAGGAAGAATCGGACGGTTTTCTTTGAACAACTTAAAATCGTGTGTTTTTCCTGATGAAACTGCTGTCCGTAAAATGTTCTTGTTATTCGCATCAGCATCTCCTTGGCGGCAGCGTAGGACGCCTGACCCTTGTTGCCGAACAGCCCCGCGCCGGAGCCGAAGTTGATCACGCTGCCCTGCGTCTTCTTCAGGTGCGGGTAGCAGGCCTTCATATAATAGAAGGCGGAATACAGCCCGGAGAACATGGCCAGATTGAACTGGTCGGTGGTGTGCTGCTCCAGGGAGACGCCGGAGGCCGACGCCTGCGCGTTGTTGATGAGCACGTCGATGCGCCCGAATTCGGCGACAGCCCGGTCGACGACGCTCTGCACCACAGCCTCGTTGTCCGCGCCGGGGTTCACGTCCGCCTGAAGGGCCAGCACGCGCACGCCGTACAGGCGCTCCAGCTCCTCCTTT
>JAZQIL010000276.1:0-4318 GCA_045541055.1 Oscillospiraceae bacterium | reverse complement strand
AGATGAAAAATCTTAAAACAGAAGAATACTATATTTCTCCGAATGGTGACGGTCTGGCAGACAATATCGGCATGGTAGTTTCTACTAAAAGATTTTACCATTACAATGGACTGAATATTTATAACGACAAGGGCGAACTGCTCTTTACTGGTGAAGATACAGATGTAAACACCAGACCGGACACCTTCAATGCAGAAGCTTTCGACATAATAGACCTTGAAGAAGGCATTTATACTGCACAGATTACAGGCTATGTCAATTATCAGACTTCTATAGAAAATCCTCAGAAGAAAGAATTTCAGTTCACTGTTGATAAGACTGCTCCTGTACTCAATTCTGAACTTACTGAAAAAGACGGCAGAAAAATACTCAAAATCACTGCAACAGACAGCAATCTGGACGGTATCTATATCACAGGCTTTAAAGACAACAGCGAGAATGATTTAAAAACTCTGGATATGGTCAACTATGCAACAGAAGTCTTAACGCTGGAAGGCACTTTTAACAAACACCCTTTTTCTACTTCTGAACTTCCCTTGATTGGAAAATTCCTTTCCGGAACAATGCTGGATACAGAACTTGAAAATATCAATTTTGCAGATGTTTTTGTAGCTGAACCAGATGAAAGCGGTGTATTCACATTTGAATATGATATTACAGATTTCCAGTCTTACACAATTTCCGCAATGGACAAAGCCTATAATCTTTCTTATATTGAAAATGAACCTACTCTTGCAGAAAATATTCCGCAGGGTGTATATATCTGTGATAACGGGCTTCTTTGTCTTACAGAAGAAAATATAAATCTGGTAAATTTCAAAGACGGTAAATCAAATGACTTATTCTCTAACACACATTATACATTTGAGAATGGAATACTTACACTGGAAAACGGAGAACAATTTTCAGTATATCAGACAGGTGACGAAACTATCCGTTTCAGTTCAGAAAATACCACTCTCACTTTGAATTATTACATTGATGGCACTTTAGAAGATTATCCGTTCTATACAACTGACCAGAT
The DNA here is from genome assembly GCA_045541055.1 of Oscillospiraceae bacterium. Classification (GTDB taxonomy): domain Bacteria; phylum Bacillota; class Clostridia; order Oscillospirales; family Ruminococcaceae; genus UBA3855. The sequence continues at coordinate 3,294 of JAZQIL010000276.1, read as the reverse complement.
AGAAAAGCGTTATCGTGATGTTATTATAAATATGTACGGCTATGAGGATGCCAAAACAGAAGTTTCTGTGCATAATGGTATTGCAAGTCTTAACGGCTACGGAATTTACGAGGGCAGAATAAACTGGTTCGGAGACTATAAACTGAATATCTTTACCGGAGAAATCGTAGAGGCAACATCAGAGAATATGCCCAATCTGTTCCCGATTACGTTTGATGACTTTGCTCAGGGTGCAGTGCTGTCGACAGTAATCGATGAAAAAATCTATTATTTTGATTTCGATTCCGGCAAAATGATTTCACAGGAAAACGGTGTAGAAATGCCAATCAGCTATACACTCAACAACACAGAACTGCAATTCAACATAAATATGTTTGATGAAAAAGATACATCAATTGTATTCTCAGATTATTCTTTCCCAGATGACTGGAATGTTGCTATCCTTACCAAAGCTACAGAAGTCGATGCACCTCCGGAAAATATGATGCTTGTATATGCAGGTACTCCTGATGCATTCAGATTCTATCACAATGACGAACTTTCTGCTATGGCGGTAGATTACTATAAAGCACAGCATGGTGATTATACCGGAACACCGGAATGTATTGTCAATGAAGATTGTACTATCACCATTCAGATGACAGAAGAAGAATCTTATACTGTAGACACACAATTTGCTCATGGTATCAATCAGGCAGGAGAACAAATTGACCTGACATCTACACTCGCTCCGATGGAAAATCCCTTTAAAAATGGCGTTTGGTTCTCATATGGTGAAAATTCAGGATATTATATTTTCAATGATGACAACATCTGTGATGCTTATTTTCTGTCTGGTGATACCGCATATCAGTTTACTTATAAAATGACCGCAAACGGTGCAATAATCTACATTCAGGGCGAGGAAGAAAGTATAGGCTCTTTTGAATTCTCTCTTTATCCGCAGGAAGACGGTACGATCACTATGGTTGGTCCTGATGGCTATATTGAAAGACTGACATATCTGAATGAAAAATCTGCTGAAAAATTCTCTTTCTATACCACTGACCAGTTAATAGATATGGCTATGGCACATACTCCTGTAGAAGCAGAAGCTATCAATACTTATGAAAATCCGGAAGGTACAATTTCTTTCTACCTGTTAGATGCAAATGGTAATGTGATAGATATCTATATCATTGACCCGCAGACCGCTGAAGGAACAGACTTTGACGGAAATCCTGTTGATATAAAAGAAGCCTTCGTTCCGGAAATTCCTGAAAATGCATATTCTCTTGAAAAACTTGGAGAAATGGCTGCAAAAGACTATGAACTGAAAACAGGCACAAAGCCGGAACATGTAGAATCTTCCTATAACCGTGACGGTTCTGTAACAGTTTGCCTCTCTACAGAAGATGACAGAAGTCTTGACGAATACATTGTTGACCCCGTTACTGGAAAAGGTACAAACAGAGACGGCGAAAAAGTAAATCTTCCGCAGACCGGCAACAATACTCCGGATACTGCTGTGAAAGCTTCTGTTTCTGTATTCAGCTTGATTGCTGGTGTCTTTGCAGTATGGAAATCTGGAATTTTCCGTAAAAAGAAAGAAAATTAATAAATTCAATATTCAACATCTTACAATGAAAAAGTCAGTCCGTGTGGGACTGGCTTTTTTAATTAATCAAGTTTCAGAATGCAGGAGCTTGTTTACAGAAGTCTGTTTCCATTCGCTATATTTAACGTGAGTTCGACAGAAAAAATCAGTCAACAAGGCATAAAAAGCCTTTGGTGTATCAGAGGCAGAACAAATAGAAGGCTTTTTAGGCAAAAAAGAATAGGCAGCCAAAGCTGAAAGGAGATTCACAAGAAAGTTTGTGATGCTACGATGTCTGAAATACTCAATTTCACAGATATTTTTCAGAAAATCATTGACAGATTCAATGACCGTCCGCTTACGGAGCATCAGCCTGTCGTATAAATTCATCAGTTTGTTTTTCATGTTTTTCTTTGCTCTGGTGACAAGTGTAATGTCTTTTTTCAGTAGTTTTCAAATAATTCCTGAGAAATATAGCCTCTGTCTGCAAAAAGTTTCCCAAAAATCTCTTTTGTCAGAGAATCCATGACTGCCTCATTTCTGTCATCCACATTTCCGGAAGTAAGACAAAAAGATAAAATTTCGCCTTGTTCATTGATAATCAAATGCAGTTTGAAACCATAGAACCATCCCATAGAACTTTTCCCTCTTTTGGCATATTCACTAAACACACGATTGGTTCTGATACGGTGATTGTCACACACTTTTTGAATGTCCGATATCCTGAAAGATGAAACATAATCAGAATTGTCATGATTTCACTCAATGCCATTCTCGTTCTGGGGATTATTTTTTGCTTTTCCATCATCAGCGAATGCATGCAATATTCCTCATATGCCTTACAAAAATCATCTACATCACAAAAAATTGCCACCTGTTCCATAGAAAAAACCGCCTTTCTGCTACTTTGAGTTTGTTGTTATTCTCATTATAGCACATTCTGGCGGTTTTTTCTATTCTTTTTTCATCGAACTCACGTTACATTAAAACTGAACAGAAACGCATACTGCATCAGGCACTGCACCGATTAAAACTTGAATACTGTCAGGTGTTGTATCTCAGCTTTTTTGAAGGATTCAGCAATACAGAAACGGCTTTTATCATGAAAAAATCAGACCGACAGATAAAATCATTGCTGTACAATGCTAAAAAAGCGTTAAAATCTGAACTGGAAAGGAATGGCTTTGAATATGAAGAATGATGATGAAATGTATCAAAGTGTGCTTTCCAGATGGAATGAATATCAGAAAAAAAGAAGCAGCGAGTTCGCATGATTAAAAGAACCTTACCAGTCTTAGCTTGCTTTTGCGTTGTGGTAATGTTTGGACTTGATTATTGGGAAAGGCTCGAAAAACTGCCAAGTATTCCGGAACACCCAGAAATAATTGACGAATCGACAACAGAAAATTTTGAAACTGATATTGTCATCACAATGGAAATATCTCAAACGCAAACGGTTACAACTGTTGCTGTTCCAACTACAGAAACTGAAGCACTTTCTACCTCTGTTCCTGCTGCTGAAACAGAGTCCATTACAGAAATTCAGACAGTCTCCCCAGCACATACAACTGCTGTTATTAAGGAACTGTGCAAAAATAAATCAGTCATATAAAGGAGAGATGGTATAATTCCAATTTGGGTGAAATTCATCCCCAACTAATCGCAAAGAATCAAATTCCGAATCCGAAACTTTAATTCCTTTTTCATATCGATTTTCG
>JAZQIL010000275.1:0-14944 GCA_045541055.1 Oscillospiraceae bacterium | reverse complement strand
GTCATGACAGACACATAATTTTCTGACTGTAACCATTTAAAATTCAAATCGACAGCCTGTCCTCTGTCAATTTTGTCTTTCACATAAATTGTAACAGGAACATCAATATACTGCGGTTTTTCCACGAGATACAGCTTTCCGTCCTCCGCCGCACCAGACTTGAAACTGATGATTATTTTAGATTTTTCGGACAGATTCAGTTCTTTTGTGCAGACGGTCAGAATCTCCGAATCCCAGCCAAAATCTGTCTGTGAATATGATAATGCATAATCATTTGCGGAAGTACAGAAATTCGGATACAGGCTCATAAAATCGTTCATGAGATGATATCCACCGTTCAGAATCAATCCGATTTCGGGAGCATACTGAGCATAATTTTCATTGCTGAACAGCGTGATAAAATTACTGCTGTTAAGACTGTCAATTTGTTTCTGCAAGGCTTCTATCTCTTCCTATTTTTGTAAGAGTGTTTGGAAGAGAGGCAGAAATTAACTGATTGCAGTAGTTGAAACTTTCGGAGCTTCCATCAGAAGCGGAACGTTTCCTCCGCCTGTACCGCACCTTGAAGTCAAAGTCTGACAAATTTCATCATCAGAAATTTTGATACGAGAATCAGCAGGGTGTGATTCCAGTGCGACAGTCGCAGAAACAACTCCGGCTCGGAGCGTAGGAGATTTTTCTTCCTCATAGCCGATACTTCTTGATTTTGCGGAATGTTCCGTGCAGAATCCTGCTGATTCCAGTACACACGGCGGATGATGTGCTTCTGCTCGGAGCGTAGCTGTTTTATCTTTCAGAACGTCTATCCGTTCTCCGCCTTGGTCGCACAGGCAGATTGTTGTTCTACCTGATAACGATGTTTCTTGATCACAATAGTAATCGTTTTTGTTTCGGGGTTCCACTCAAAGAGTTTCTTCCCCTTCGGTGTGCGGATATCAATTTCCATAGATAAACCTCCGGTAATAAAAGTAGTTTGTCTTGAACTAATAAGTGCAACTAAAAATAAATGGCATATGCTGCCAGTAAATTTGAACTTATCAGTTCTGCTTTACTTTATATTATACACCTAACTTTGTAGTCTGTCAAGAAGATTAGCAAAAAAATTGAAACTTTTTTCAAAAAAAATCAAAAAAGTATTGCTTTTAGGTTCAAAATGTGCTATAATAGATATGAACAATAAACAAAATACATAAAATGAGGTGATTTTCATGACATTAGGCGAGTTTATTCAATCAAGAAGGAAGTCTTTAGCCATTAGTAGGAATATGCTTGCTACCCGTGCAGGTATAAGTCACACAGAAGTCCATAGGATCGAAACTGGTGAGCGTATGCAGCCATCCCTAAAAGTTATGTCGGCACTCGCACGGGCTTTAGAAGTACCACAGGAAGAGTTGATGAAGTATGCTGGATACATTCCATCTGACGACACTCCGGCTATTGATCGTGTCTTTCCCGGACTGAAAACTGAAAAGCAGAAGGAAACCGTAGGAAAAATAGTAGATGTACTTTCCAGAAATTCTGATCTCGCTGATGAGGATTTAGACGGCCTATATAGACAGGTGGAGATGTTCATAGATTATGCAAGAAAGAAAAAAGATACCGAGTAAACCGAGATTTGATTATGTAACAAAGAAGGCATATGACTTGCTTTTTGAGCTGGGATATAACAAGTTCCCAATTACTGCGGAGCAGGTCTTAAACGACCTTTCTGATTTTATTGTATGTCTGCCGTGGTCAAAAGCTCGTGAAGTACTGAAATCAGATGATCCATTTCATCTTCGTGAGACAAATGCTGATGCACATTCTATCAAGCGGAGAGACTATGATATATATTTTATAGTATACGATGAGATGTCTGGCTCACCTGAAAGAACGAACTGGACTATACTTCATGAAATAGGACATATCTTGCTTGGGCATCTTGATGACTTTGGGGTAACTTCTCTTGACAGAGGCGGTTTAACCAAGGAAGCGTATGGTGTTCTTGAAGTAGAAACAAACTGGTTTGTTGCAGAATTTTTAATGCCGACACCAATTGTTAAAATGATGGGCGATTTAACTGTCGGTGAGATATCGATACTTTTTGGTGTATCTGATGAAGCTGCAAATAAGAAACATGAGCGTGTTTATGAAAAAGGATATATATCTTCCAGTTATGACGAGTTGTTGCTCCGCCACTTCTACCGTTTTATGGTGAGAGACTTAGTTGACACCGTTTACCGTCGGAGTCACTCATTTTGGGGTAGATTCTTTTTAGCTCATTCTGAAAATGGATGGCGTTGTTGTGAACAGTGCGAATCATATATAACTGATGCAAAAGCAAAATATTGCTATCACTGCGGAAGTGTGGCGAGAGACAAGCCTCATGCTTACTCATTTTTTAGCTTTAAGCCTCTTTCTCAAGAAAAATCAGGCTATACACATCCATTTATACCACACAAAGTTACATGGGATGATAAAAAGGGAGATCCAAGTAGAATGAACTTCTGTCCAAACTGCTTAAATCAAGAAATTGATGATAGTTCTGAATTCTGTACTATATGTGGTTCTTTCGTTCATAATGAATGTACTGCTGAACACATTGACCTTCCTCTTGATACATCATTCTGTCCTTTGTGTGGGGCTCCTGCAACCATTAACGAAGATTACAAAAAAATGGAGAAACGGCTTCAAAGTATTGAGAACTGGACAAGCCCACAATTCAATGACTACATTCAGTACGATCACTGGCTATATATTAGGATGAAAATCGAAAACAGTCCTGCATTCTTTGGTTCAGCAGTAATTCCGGCTCTTTTTTATACGGTTGCATATTTCGATGATGATGATAATCTTGTCATTGTTACTGATACGCAAGGCGCAGCAAATGAAATCAAAAGAAATGAGAATAATCTTTTAAGCATCATTGAACACTATGACAAAATTGAGCCGGCCAAAATTACTGTGAAACTGGTTGATACAGCATAACTCTTTGAAACTTTGGAGGTTTTGTAAATGATATATTCAGACGGAGTCCCAATGGACGACAATGGACGTGTACGTTACTGCCCACGCTGCCGGAATCAGGAACTTGATCTTGATTCCGAATACTGCCAGATTTGCGGATTGACCTTATATAACACTTGTATTGGTGACTGGCAGCATGACATGCCTAAGCATAAAAACAAAAGCAATGCCCGTTTCTGCAAAATTTGTGGGCTTCCAACCACATACAATCATCAAAATATCCTACGTCCGTATTCAGTAATTATGAAGCACGGAATAATGCCAACACCGCCACTTCAAGACACCGATGGCATCTGTGACAGATACATTAAAATGTCAATTATTGCTGATAACTCATTAGTGACCGCAGAAAATATACAGGCTGATTCAGAAATCATGAATGAAGATAAGGAGTCAGCTGTAGGTTTAGATATACCATTCTAAAAATGAAAGTGAGAAAATCAATGGTGAAAAAGAAAACACAAGCAGTTTCAAATGAAGAAACAACAAGTCAATAGTTGTTCTCTCATTTGTTTGAAGCCTGTAATATCCTGAGGGGACCGATCAATCAGGATGAATATAAAAGCTATGTTACCCCGATCTTGTTCTTCAAGCGTATTTCCGATGTGTATGATGAGGAAACACAGAGCGCATTGAAAGAATCCGACGGTGACGAAGAATATGCCGCTTTCCCGGAGAACCACAGCTTCATAATTCCAGAAGGCTGTCACTGGAATGATGTTCATGAGGCACACGAAAATATCGGTGTCGCTATCGTAAAAGCCATGACTGGCATTGAGAGAGTTAATCCTGACACGCTGAGTGGAGTTTTCTCCAGCTTCGATGATGCTAACTGGACAGACAAAGGCAAGCTCTCTGACGAACGTCTGAAGAACCTTGTCGAGCATATGTCCAAAATTAAGCTCGGTAATCAGAATTATTCTGACGATGTAATGGGTGACAGCTACGAATACCTGATCGAGCAGGTTAAAATCGTGACACTGGACGATATTCGTCAGAAGGATTACACCCTCGCTATCAATAATTACATCGAAAAGAAAGAAGCAGAAACTGTGCCGCCAGAGGAAGTGTGCCGACAGTATTTCGCTGCATTGCAGGAAGTCAAGGATGCAGAGGAAGCTATGAAGCGTCTGCTTGTGGAAGGAGGCTACATCAGTGAGTAATCGAATCACAATAGAGGAATTGCAATCCTACCTTTGGAACTCCGCCGTCCTGCTCCGCACGAGCATTGATGCCGGAGCATATAAGCAGTATATTTTCCCGCTGCTGTTTTTCAAGCGCATCTGCGATGTGTATGATGAAGAGTGCGTGCAGATTTTAGAGGAATATGACGGTGATGAGGAAGCTCTCGAATGGGAGGAGAACCATCGCTTCAATGTTCCGAAGGGCACACACTGGAAAGATGTTCGTGCTGTATCCGAGAATATCGGAACAGCCATCGTTAAGGCGTTCCGTGCCATTGAGGATGCCAATTCTGATAAGCTGCAAGGTGTCTTTGGCGATGGCGCATGGACAAACAAGAATCGTCTGCCGGATCGCTTGCTGAAAGACCTGATTGAACATTTCAGCTCTAAAACGCTGTCTATTGAGAATTGTCCGGAAGACGAGCTTGGACAGGGATATGAATACCTTATCAAAAAGTTTGCCGATGACAGCGGTCACACGGCTCAGGAATTCTACACGAACCGCACGGTCGTTCACCTCATGACGGAGATGCTGAAACCGGAGTCCGGCGAATCTATCTACGATCCCACTTGTGGCAGCGCCGGGATGCTGATCTCTGCTATCGCATATCTGAAAGAGCAAGGCAAAGAATGGCGCAACGTTGCTGTTTACGGTCAAGAGATCAATGTGCTGACCTCTGCGATCGGCAGAATGAACCTGTTTCTGCATGGTGTCAAGGACTTCACTATCGTCAACGATGACACCCTGAAAAATCCTGCATTCATCCAAAACGGTCAGCTCCAGACCTTCGATCTGGTGCTTGCCAATCCGCCGTACTCCATCAGTCAGTGGGACAGAGCGGCTTTTGAGAGCGACAAGTACGGCAGAAATTTCCTCGGTGTTCCGCCGCAGGGACGTGCAGACTATGCGTTCTTACAGCACATCATCAAGAGCATGAACACCAAGACCGGTCGCTGTGCAATTCTGTTTCCGCATGGTGTGCTTTTCCGTAATGAAGAGAGCGATATGCGTGAGAAACTGATTCGTGGCGACTATCTGGAATGCGTCATCGGCTTGGGTGCGAATCTATTTTATAATTCACCGATGGAAGCCTGTATCGTGATCTGCCGCATGAACAAGAGATCTGACCGTCGTGGTAAGGTGTTGTTCATCAATGCGGTCAACGAGGTCGAGCGTAAGAATGCGCAGAGCTATCTTGAGGACAAGCACATCCAAAAGATCGCACGAGCCTATGCACAGTATGAAACGATCGACGGTTTTGCAGCAGTTGCCACGCTGAAAGAGATGGAGAGCAATGCGTCCTCGCTCAGCATTCCATTATATGTAAAAGACAGTGCAGCCGCAGCGGATACAGATTAGCGCAGCTTGCAGGAAATATATGCGGAATGGACTTCTCTATCCGCACAGATGCAAGAGAGCTTTGAACTGCTCAATACGATGCTTACGAAAGAAGGTGAATCAGATGCCTAAATATCGGTTTGATGAGATAGCTATCAATAGCACAGAAAAGAAAAAGCCTGTAGAGGAGGACAAGTTCACCTATCTTGGATTGGAGCATTTGGACACTGGTTCCTTGACCGTCACTCGATTCGGCTCCGATGTTGCACCTATTGGTGAGAAACTGGTCATGAAAAAAGGCGATGTTCTTTTCGGAAAGCGTAGATCCTACCAGAAGAAAGTGGCTATCGCTCCTTTTGACGGAATCTTCTCTGCACATGGTATGGTATTGCGACCAAAGGAAGAGGTCATTGACAAGGACTTCTTTCCGTTGTTCATTAGCTCTGATTATTTCCTTGACGCAGCAATCAAAATCTCTGTCGGTTCGTTGTCGCCCACGATTAATTGGCGTGACCTGAAAGGTCTGGAATTTGAGTTGCCGCCACTGGAGGAGCAGCGCAAGCTGGCAAAGGCATTATGGGCTGTAATCCGTACCATCGAGGCATACAAAGAATTGCTGAAAAAGACCGACGAGCTGGTGAAATCTCAATTTATCGAGATGTTTGGTCATATAGATGATGATTCCCAATATCCTCGAAAAAAGTGGTCAGAGGTACTGACTATAATCAATGGACGAGATCATAAAGCAGTATCATCTAAAAATGGCGCCTATCCTATTTGTGGTACTGGCGGTATTATGGGATACGCAACAGAGTATCTTTGTCCGGAGAATAGTATCGTAATGGGGCGAAAAGGTACGATTGACAAGCCCTATATAATGCGGGAAAAATACTGGAACGTAGATACATCATTTGGTGTTGTTCCGAATAACGAGTTCCTTAACTACATCTATCTATACTGGTACTGCAAGCAGCTTGATTATTCAAAACTCAATAAGGCATCAACATTACCAAGCACAACAAAAGTGGACTTACTTAACCTAATGATTAATATTCCACCGATAGAGTCTCAAAATCGGTTTGCATCCTTTGTCCAGCAAACCGATAAATCAAAATATACTCTTTCAAATCTTATCAGAATGGAGGTTCCATATATGTTTAATGAAGATAACACCATAGAGCAGATGGTCTTAGCTACGCTTAAAGCAAACGGCTGGAAGTACATTGAAGCCGAAAAGCTGCCGAGGCACTATTCTGACGTTATGGTAGAGCCGATGGTTCGTGATGCACTTATCCGCCTAAATCCGGAAATCGCAGAAGATCCGTCGAGAGCTGATACCGTCATCTATAAACTGCGTACACTGATTCTTTCGGTGCAGCCGCATAACCTCGTCACACAGAATGAAATCTTCAAAAAGCTCATTTTTGAAGAGAATTCCTATCCTTTCGGCAAGGACGGCAGAATGACTCCGATCCGTTTCTTTGGCACGATGACGAAGGAGAACCTCGCTCTGAACGAGTATATCGTAACGAATCAGTGGGTTTACCCGATGCAGGAAGGCGGACACCGTTTTGATATTGTTCTGCTTATCAATGGCTTTCCGATTGCTATTGGCGAGCTGAAAACGCCTGTCCGCAGCTCTGTCACATGGCTTGACGGTGCAAGTGATATCGCAAACTATGAAAAAAGCGTCGCTCCGATGTTTGTGACTAATGTGTTCAACTTTGCCACTGAGGGTAAGATGTTCCGTTAAGGTTCTGTCGGAATGCATGTCAATATGTGGGGACCGTGGCATACACCGGATCATAAAGTTGAAGGCACATTAGCAGATGTCAAAATCAGTATTGCAGATATGATGAAGCCGTGGAAGATCATGGACATTTTCCAGTTCTTCACGCTGTTTGCTACAGATAAGAAGTATCGCAAATATAAGGTCATCTGTCGTTATCAGCAGTACGAAGGTGCAAATCTTATTGTTGAGCGTGTTAAAGCCGGATACCCGAAGAAGGGTTTGATCTGGCATTTTCAGGGTTCTGGTAAATCGTTACTTATGGTGTTTGCCGCACAAAAGCTGCGCATGATACCGGAGCTGAAGAATCCGACCGTTGTTATTATCGACGACCGTATTGACCTCGAAACACAAATTACAGCGACCTTCAACGGTTCAGATATTCCAAATCTGGTAGGTATCGCTACGAAGGATGAGCTGATTAAATTCTTCCAGCAGGACACCAGAAAAATCGCTATTACAACAATCTTCTGCTTTGGTGATGTGGAGGAGCAGCTCAACGACCGTGATAATATCATTATTATGGTTGACGAAGCACACCGTACACAAGAAGGCAACCTCGGTGAAAAAATGCGTCTTGCCCTTCCGAATGCATTTTTCTTCGGCTTAACAGGTACTCCTATCAATCGACTGGACAAGAATACATTTAAGACATTCGGTGCTATCGAGGATAAAAGCGGCTACATGAGCAAGTATTCATTCTCTGATTCTATCCGTGACCATGCTACGCTCCCACTGCATTTTGAACCTGTTCCGGTGGACCTCCATGTTAATCGTGAGAAGCTGGACGCTGAATTTGATGTCCTGACCGACTCGATGTCTGAGGAGCAGAGAACAGAATTAGCCAAGCGTGTTAATATGAAAGCGATTATGTATGATGCTGGGCGCATCAGAAAAATATGCGAACATATTACAAAGCATTTCCGTGAAAAAATCGAACCGAACGGTTATAAGGCTCAGCTTGTCGTTTTTGACCGTGAATGCTGTTTGCTGTATAAGGCGGAGCTTGACAGGCTGCTTGGTGAAGATGCGACAACGATTGTCATGGATACCAATAACGACAAGAGCGACCGCTACAAAGCGTATCGCCGCAGTCGTGATGAGGAAGCCAAGTTGCTCGACTTCTTCCGTGAACCAACAAGCCCGTTAAAAATCGTTATTGTTACAGCAAAACTTCTCACAGGCTTTGATGCGCCTATTCTTCAGGTCATGTATCTGGACAAACCGATGAAGGATCATAATTTGTTGCAGGCAATCTGTCGTACGAACAGAACCTATGACGAAGGAAAGACACATGGTCTGATTGTAGATTATATTGGCATTTTCGATAATGTGGCAAAGGCTCTTGAATTTGACGAAGCCGGAATGAAAAAGGTCATCACAAATATTGAAGAAGTCCAGAATAAGTTTCCTGAACTGATAGCAAAGTGTCTGGAATACTTCATCGGCGTTGATCGAACTATTGACAGCTGGGAAGGCTTAATGGCTGCACAGGAGTGTATTTCTACAAATGACGATAAGGATAGCTTCGGTGCAGATTACCGTGTGCTGAACCGAGTGTGGAACTCTCTTTCTCCTGATCCGTTCCTCGCACCATATAAGTTTGACTATCAGTGGCTTACTCGTGTATACGAATCAGTCAAGCCCACAACAGATATTGGCGGACTTGTATGGGCAGCTCTTGGTACAAAAACAATGGAGCTGGTTCATGAAAATCTTATTGTCGGTGATGTGCATGAGGACGAAGAAATACTGGAACTCGATGCAGAGCTGATTGATGAGTATATCAAAAAACAAAAAGACATCAGGAAAACAACCATGAAGATTGAGATTGACCTCGTTGCCCGTATTCAGGCACACAGCAAGGAGCCACGCTTCATCAAGCTGGGTGAAAAACTGGAAGAACTGAGAGAACGTCACGAACGAGGTTTGATTGCCAGTGTAGAATTTCTGAGGTTGCTGCTTGTTCTTGCAAGAGAGGCTCGTCAGGCGGAAAAAGAGGTTGTTCCGGAGCAGGAAATCGACAAGGGCAAGGCTGCATTGACTGAGCTTTTTAATGGACTTAAAACCGACAAAACACCTGTCATTGTGGAACGTATTGTAGCAGATATTGACAGTATCGTCAAGGTTGTCCGCTTTGACGGCTGGCAGAATACAACCGCTGGTCAGAAAGAAGTGAAAAAGGCTCTGCGTAGTGTCATCTGGAACAAGTACAAGATTCACGACAATGATGTGTTTAATAAGGCATACAGCTATATTGAGGAATATTATTAATATGGGGGTAAGATAATGATTGGAGAAAAATTCACATTGATGCAGTATTCAGTCAGTGCCATTCTTGGGCTTATTGATGCTGAGCAATTTGTAATTCCCGAAATCCAGCGTCCATTTGTGTGGAAACGCAGTCAGGTTCGAGATTTGATTGACTCTCTTTATAATGGTTATTCGACAGGCTATATTATTACATGGAAAAATCCTGACATCAAGACAAAAGACGGAGTTGTTGCAGGTGGTAAGCACGTCCTGATTGACGGTCAGCAGCGAATTACTGCTTTGATGGCTGCAATATCCGGATTAGAAGTGCTTGATGAAGATTTCAATAAAGACCGCATAAAAATCGCTTTCAATCCGCTGGCAATTGATTCTTCAAAGCGTTTTGAAGTACAGGACGCTTCACACCTGAAAGATAAGAAATGGATTCCGGATATATCTGTTCTATTTAAGCCCGACTTCAAACAGCGTGCATTTGAGAATCAATATGCAAAGTCAAATGAAGGTGTAGACCTCGATGAAGTATCCGAAGTGCTGACAAAGCTTAAATCCATAGCCAATCGTCAGATTGGTGTTATAGAGCTGGATCATACACTTGATATTGATGAAGTTACCGAAATATTCATCCGCATCAATTCAAAAGGAACTCCTCTAAGTCAGTCTGACTTCGTAATGTCAAAAATGGCAGCGGATACTGTTCATAATGGTAATGTTCTTCGCAAAGTTGTGGACTATTTCTGCCATCTTGCCGTGAAGCCCGATTTTTATCCGCAAGTACAGAAGGATACGGAGTTTTCAGAAACAGTCTACGCTAAAAAATTAAATGGCTGTCAAAAGGCACAGAGGATATCTATAATCCGGACTATGGTGATACGCTGAGAGTAGCTTTCATGTACAGCTTTAGCAGAGGCAAGCTTTCTGACATGGTTAGTTTGCTTTCCGGACGTGATTTTGAGACCAGAGAATTCAAGGAAGAAATTGTTGAGGAATCCTATAAAAAACTTGATGAAGGCATTCAAGCGTTTATCAATGAGTATCACTTCGCTCAGTTTATCCTTGCAATAAAGAGTGCTGGCTTCAAATCCAGCAAACTGCTGAATTCGATGATGACGCTTGATTTCGCATATTATCTTTTCCTGAAACTGTCAAATGATTCTTCTATACCTAAGAATCAAGTAAAGCGTTATGTTCAAAAATGGTTTGTTCTCTCAACTTTGACTGGCAGATACATCGGCTCTCCTGAAACTGTTATGAGTCGTGACATCCGAAGTATAGAAGAAAAAGGCTTTCTGAAATTCTTTAATGAAATTGAACGTTCTGCTCTGCCGGATACTTTCTGGGAGGTTACTCTTCCGCAGAACCTTGAAACATCCTCAGTTAACAGTCCTGCATTTAATACTTTCCTTGCAGCTCAAATCAATATGAACAAAAATTCACTGTTTATGCACGGAACGATGATTTCTGACTTGCTTGATATATCCGGAGATGTACATCACATCTTCCCGAAAGCATATTTGAAAGCCAATGGTGTTACTGTAAAATCACGTTATAATCAGGTGGTAAATTATACCTATCTCGATACGCAGGTGAACAAAGCAATCAGTGATGATGCTCCCACTGTTTACTTCAAAACTATCATTGAGCAGTTTGATTCAGAAACTGCTAAGATTGGAAATATTATGAGTATGGATGCACTTAATAAAAATATCAAAGAAAATGCACTGCCATCTGATATTATTCACATGACCGTCAGAGATTACGACAATTTCTTATCCCAGCGTCGGCATCTTATGGCTCGAATGATTGAAGAGTATTATAAAAATCTCTGAGGAATTACAAACCTTTCTGATGCAGTACACAAGCAGATTGCTGGAAAACAACGATAAGTAAATTGAGAAAATCATGGCTGTAGTTGATAGCCATCTGGGAACATGATTTGGAGTGTGATTAAATGGTAAATAGTCATTATGTACCTCAGCTAATACTTCGGAATTTTGCTGTGGATGATCGGATACAGTATTGTAATCTCACCAAGAGAATCGTAGAGACACGAAACATAAAATCAGCTTTTTCAGAAAAAGGCTACTATCCTGATGAGATAGAAAAGGAAATGTGCTACAAAACAGAAAGTCAATTTGCCAATCTGTTAAACAACAAAATTCTAAAAGAAAAGCGACGCATCATGTTAACAAGAGAAGAACTATTCATTTTGAAAAAATTTCTTATTGTTACAACAATTCGTTATAACCGTACGGAAGCCTTACAAAACTTTGGAAATCCTGAAGAAGCCGTACAAGGCTATTCATCTCACTTTTATGATAACATTAATAAAGTGTTGGCTTGCCGGAACACGGACGAACTCGCTAAGTACATGATGGTGAATCCATTTGAGGAACTTGGCAAAGTGATAAATGGCGACATAGGTGAATTGAATCGCTTGTTTGTTGATATAAAAAATATCATGCATTCCTACATTATTTTTGTAAGCACAAGACAGTGTAAAGAAAACTTTATAATACCAGATACTGGTTTCGCCTATCGGGCAACACCTCTTGGACTATTTTCAGAAACATTTGATAAATGTACGTATACGCTATCCTATGCTACACAAACAAGGAATCCATATTTACTTCAAGTTGCACAGATGCTTACACCGTATGATATGTTCATCTGTCCTGTTTCAAAAAATTTAGCTATTGTATCACTTAGTGTTTTTTATAAGTTTTTCAATCGAAACTCTGATATCTACGGACTATTGCCTACAGAAGGGCTAACTGTTAATAAACTACTTGGATTTGGCGATTCTAATTTAGTTGAGCCACCAAAGGTAAGAAATCAGTATGAAAAACCCACATCTTATGAATATACTATCCAGCAGCTTTCACAGCCGGATGCACTGACATTGAATTCTCAAATGATTAACACTGCAGAGCATTATTTCGGATACGCTGATATACAAAACATAAGATCAAGTATAGATTGTTATATGTCTTTCCCCATAGATGGAAGAAGGTATAATCTTAGTTTTATGAAGTAAAAAACAGACTGCGGTTAAGCAACAACCGCAGCCTGTTTTTGTTATCTGAGAATTTCCAAGCAAAGCATCGTCCTTGAATCCCTGAATGTACAGAATTTCATTGTCCTGTGTTGAATTTTCACCCTGTATGTCACTGAGTTGATGAAATGTCTCTATCTGTTCCGCTGTCAGTGTCCGTTCAAACTCTGCGGACAGTTTCAGCCATTTCTGTGTCAGTTTGTTATCAGGCTCTGCCTTTCGTTCTGACGGACTAATTTCGCCATGGTACAGTTCTTTCAGCATGATAAGCACCTCCTCTCTGAGATACTATCATACCATAATTCAAGGAAAATAGCCATTACTATAACCAACAAATATCATGTACGGAATTTGTAACAATTACAGTGAATTTAATTTATTAATTTAAATTGGTAAAACTATGGCGTAATAAAAAACGGCAGAGAATTTTGAAGTTCTCTGCCGTAATTTATATACTACTTTTCAGCTTTGATGATTCTGCATTTTTTCTTGTAGCAGGCAACACCATATTTCAGAATCGTTGTCATGCCTTTATCAAGCAGATACTGCACATAATTTCTGTTCTCAATTTGCTTTAAGGCTTCTTTGCATCCCTGTTCTGTCTTTTCATCCTCACCGTATTTTACTTCAATGACGATTCCGATTTCATCAATAGGAATGCGAATCAGAATATCACTGTAACCGTCACCGGATTCCACATTGGACTTTACAATCCAGTCATCCATATGGCTGAACAATCCAAGCAGAATTCCGTGATAGAAGTTTTCTTTTTTAGCGATTTCTACATTGGTGTCACGAATACTGATAACAGCATTCAAATATTGATTGAACAGCTCCTGTGCCTTGTCTGCATCGCCATTCCGGAATGTCGTACAGAAGTCGGTAAGATTTACTTTGTTCTGAACAGCATAGGCACTGAACCATGTATAAATCTGTGTGCTGAATATTTCACGGATTTCCAGATTTGGTATCCGCAGTTCCAGCACATTTCTGTCCGGCATTCCGCACATGGTTAGATAGCCTGTCATATAGAGCATACTCCATAAATTCTCATTGCTCTCATTCAGTTCCCTGTAAGTCAGTTCCTGATTGATTGTTTTTCTGACAGGTTCTCCGGACATCAATTGCTCGATTTCATCCTTCATGGTAGCAGTAGCTGATGAAATAAACTGCCTTACAATATCATTTCCACTGGTGTTAATCCAGTAAGCTTTTGGCTGTGCTTCTGAATTATAGCGTAAATCATTACAGTATTTGGTAATATTCCAGGGACAATACATTTCTGTTTTTCCGAAATGATAGCCGTCATACCACTGTTTTGCGGTATCATAATATTGTTCCAGACCGTAGAAGTTTAGCATCTCCTTTACTTCTTCATCTGTAAATCCGAAATATTCAGAAAACTGTACATCTGAAATAGAATTGACATTCAAATTGTTCATACCTGTGAAAATACTTTCTTTCGAGATTCGCAGACAGCCCGTCAGTACACCGAATTCAAGAGAATCATTAGTTTTCAATGCGGTATCAAACAGTGAACGAATGAAGTCAACCATTTCATCATAGAAACCATTCAGCCATGCATTCTGTAAAGGAACATCGTATTCATCAATCAGAATAATGACTTTTTTCTGATATATTTCATGTAGTAAATCACATAAGAATTTCAATGATGATTCATAGATAATACTTTCTCCACGTCTGTTACAGATATTGATAAAATCTTCACGGTCAGCCTCGTGAGTAACATCGGACAAAATGTCAGATTTCAATACACTTTTATGTCTTGAAAACTCCGCAGATACCAGATTTTTAAACACCTCTATATTTTTGGAAAAGCTCTTTTTACTCATGCTTTTCAGCGAAATAGAAATCACCGGATACTGTCCACAATAGGACATATATTTCTCTCCAGCTTTGCTGATTTTTAATCCGTCAAACAGGTAACTGTTGTCCTCATCCGTTTTCTCAAAGAAATATCTAAGCATACTCATGTTCAGTGTTTTTCCGAATCTCCTCGGGCGGGTAAACAGGCTGACTTTTGCACCGCTGTCAAGCAAGTCACGAAACAGCATAGTCTTGTCAGTATAATAGTAATCAGATGTGATAATCTCCCTGAAATTCTCCACACCAATCGGGATAGGTTTCACAGCCATCACGCTCCCTTCTATATCAGCATTATACCATAGATTTCCCTTTTTGTCAAGGAATTTTCTGATGGTGTATGTGTTCAAGAAACGTTGGCAAACAAATTAGAAGAAATATCGGGAAAATTCTCTTACAAGCTTGAATCCTGGAGG
>JAZQIL010000274.1:0-5411 GCA_045541055.1 Oscillospiraceae bacterium | reverse complement strand
AGGCATTGAGGAATTAAAAAAGAAAGACGGTTCAAAATTTCAGATTAAGGCTATGGAACGCTCTCGTAAGAGTTTGCAGAAACAGCTTGACAAACTGGAAAAATCAAATCAGGACAATACTTTGACTTTTGAACAGCTTGGTGTGGACAGGCTCTTTATTGATGAGGCACATGAATTCAAGAATTGTGCGAAATGTTGTGCATAAGGTGCAATTGACAACTGTACCGAAAAGCACCATGTAAAAGCACTTAGCAATAAGAAAATTTTACAGAGAACTTGAATCTCAAAATCAGAGGTGAAATTCCTCTGCCGTACAGAATTAATGCAATGACAAGTCAAAGTCAGCAGTACGAGAGTTAATACTCCACTATGCTGTGTGAAGCTGTAAATTCACATAGTATAAAGCGTGGTGAAGGCGTAATCTGAAAACCTAAACCCGAAAGGGCATGGATAATAATGATGCGGACTTCCGAAATTCATGGCTAAACGTTAGTTGAAGCTGTGCAGCACCGTTAAATTCGGCTGCCGAAAGGTAGAAAATTGAAGAAAATGTATATGGCTGGTTTTTCTGTATACGTCCCATGAGCTGAAATCCTTATGGGGACTTTGAGGAACTGTAATTCAAATCAAGGTCAGATTCTTCCGGTGTAAAGCAGCAGCCTAAAGATTTCATAAAAGGATAGAGATTCAGGAACATTTGAGAGCCTGCTTTGGGAGTTTTACAGAATGATGAACACAGCAGGAAGTCAGCCGTCCCATAGTAGTCAGAGATTGGGAGAGCCAGTCACACGGAACTGAAATGTGCCACGGCGAAGGGGACGAGTCAGACAAATGATAAATTTCACGAATTGAGAACAAATAACTTCCTGAAATATCGGGTGACGAACTATGAGGTGATACCTTATGCATTTAAACATCATGTTCTCAAACGAAAGCGACTTAAAGAAATTTCAGAATTTTCTTTATGAGAAAAGCCTTGAAAACGTCACTTTTACAGGATTGCTCGAAGCAATGTGCGACAAAGTTACCATTGTGACGGCAATTCATGACATCAAGTCCAATCATGGCAGTAAAACGTCAGGAGTGGACGGGAAAAACATCAACAATTATCTGCAAATGGACAGAGAAGAACTTTTCACATTGATTCAGTCCAGATTTCAGAATTATAAACCCAAACCAGCAAGGAGAGAATATATCGCCAAAAGCAACGGAAAAATGCGTCCGCTTGGCATACCAACTATGCTTGACAGAATCATACAGCAATGCATGAAACTGATTTTAGAGCCGATATGCGAAGCAAAATTTTATCCGCACAGTTATGGTTTCCGACCATACAGAGCGCAGAAGCACGCAATTCGTGACATCATAAACGTTGTAAATGCAACAGGGAATAAGACAGATAAGGCGGTATGGGCGGTGGAAGGCGACATCAAAGGCTGTTTTGATACTATCAATCACAGGATTCTCATGTGTAAACTCTGGAAAATGGGAATACACGATAAAAGAGTTCTGAAAATTATCAGCCAGATGCTGAAAGCAGGCTATATTGACAGAGGTCTATATTATATGACAAAAGCAGGAACACCACAAGGAAGTATCCTGTCGCCGCTTCTCTCTAATGTTTACCTGAATGATTTCGATTGGTATGTGGGACGGAAATATTTTGAACCACACAGACAATGTAAGCATAAAGCAAATGACAGCAGAAGATTGAAATCACAGGGTGTGACACCTAAGTATAATTTCAGATATGCCGATGATTGGGTCATTTTGACGACATCTAAGGAAGAAGCCGAAAGGCTCAAACATGAATTGACAAAGTATTTCAAATACAGACTGAAACTCGAATTATCACAGGAAAAGACGTATGTCACAGACCTGCGGCACAAGGGTATTAAATTTCTTGGGTTTGTAGTCAAAGCGGAACGGAAAAGGAAAACTCCTGACCCGAAAACATGGACAGAAAATCTTGTAGGCAAGCCTTATCCTGATTTGGAAAGGCTGAAAAAGAAAACAGAGAAGCTGCAGGCAGAAATCAGAAAAATAGAGACATTCAGAAAGCCTGTCGCCAAAGCTGCACAGATTCACAGAATCAATTCTATGATAATGGGAATCGCTCAGTATTTACAGCCGTCAATCTGTTCTCATGCCTTTGAAATTATTGACAGAAAAGTGAACAATACGGCATTCGCTGTATGGAAAAATATGTTTCCGCATAACTACAACCAGATGCAAGTCCCCTTGAAATGCCTTTGTAATCTTCCGCACCGACATCAGGATTATACAAGCACGACATTTGCGGTTCAGGCTGAAGGAAACTGGTTTGGGCTGACTTATGCGTTTATCACGCACAGCCGATATGAAGCAAAGCCCTTTGACCAGAAAACAACTCCCTACACCGAAGAAGGCAGAAAGCGATATTTACAGCAATGTAATAAACACAAAAGTCTGCCATGTGACAGACCTTCTATCAATACTCCCGAAGAAATCGCCTTTTCTATTTATGCAAAAGGGAAATACTGGAAACAGAATTTTGAGTATTATATGAATCGTGAGTACGCTTACAACAGGGACAAAGGGAAATGCAAATGCTGTGGAAGATTTTTCAGCCGCACAGTTATTGGTCACTGTCATCATGTTGACAACAAGTTACCACTGGAGAAAATCAATAAAGTGCAGAATTTAGCATGGGTATGTATGGAATGTCATTATATGATTCATAACAGCCCGATTATCAATGTTGATGTTAAGACAGAACAAAAAATATTAAAATATCGACAGAAACTCAAAAAGTGAAATTTATCGCAGATTGTATATCGTGAGATTACAATTCTGTTGAAATCAGAGAAAGTAAATTTGTTTGATGGAACGCTGTGTGCGGCGAAAGTCGCACGCACAGCGTGGAGTGGGGGAAAACTCGGAGATAACTTCAAACAGTTACCTATCACTATTGTTCGTCGCCACAAAATTGCAAAATATAGCCGGAATTTCACAGTCTGCATCACAGAAGGCTCTTGATTTATTTCTGAAATGCCGTTATCTTGATGAAAAAACAGGTGGTAAAGGATGTATTTTTGCAACTGGCACGCCCTACGCATCACCTTATCAACACTAAAAATACCGAAATTCCGCACTATTTCAAATGCTGAATTTCACCTCAATACCTGTTTCATCGGAAATAAGCACTACATCTATCATAGCTGCCGCTACATCATGCTTTTCCTGCACCGTCAGTTTATCCCATTGCTTCATAGGTTCTTCCAACGGCTTTGTGTCGATAGCCTTATGCTTACGGCTCATCGTCTGCATTTTCTTTTCAAGCTCCGACTTCTGCTCATGCAAGGCACTCACACGCTTCTGAATATAGTCAAAGAGTACGCTGTCCGCATCAGCGAGCTTTTCCATAAGTTTCTGTATTTCGCTGTCAAGGCGAACGATCTCAGTTTTGATACTCTCCGTTTCGGCATCGGGCTTGCTTTCCTCACGCTTTGCGATTTTAAGCTGTTCAATGCGTTTCTGCATTTCTTTCAGCACAGCGTCCTCGACCTGTCTCGGCTTTAACTGGATCGGAGGAGTAGGACAGCCGTTCAGCGTGAATTTGCCGTAGTCGACAAAACGATGATATACCACTCCTTTTCTGTTGGCACAATGATTGAAGTGCATCGCATAGCCACAGTAGGCACATTTCACCATACCCACAAGCCAAGAGTTCATAGCCTTGCCGTTCGTAGGGAATTTGCTTTGGTGCGACTTCCTGTCCTGTACTCTCAGCCACGTTTCCGCAGGCACAAGCCCCTCATGGTATGCTACCTTGACAAAGTGCGTATCATCAAGCCCAGCGTGAACGAACAAGCCGTGAATACCGTCATAGGCTTCAATATCGTCAAGCAATTCATATCCTCTGGAAAGAAAATAGCGATAGACTTCTTTGTTTGCCCTCACATAAAGCGGATTTTCAAGGATACGGCTCAGATGTGACCTGTCAAGATTTGATACTCCCGTCCTTGACCGTGGGGCAGGTCTTGTGGCATTGATACCGTTCTCCGTCATGTAGCGGATAATGTCGGTCAGAGAATTTTCAGGGTGCTGATACAAGTCATAAGCCACACGCACCGCTTCTGCATTCTCCGAGGGAACAAGCACCGAGCCTGTTTTGCCGCCCACCGTTCTTCTTTCGGGAGTGTAGCCAAACTGCACCTTGCCGCCCTGATAGAAACCCGTTTCTCTTGCCTTAGTCTGGAAGGCATCGGCTACACGGGCAGCGATTGTCTCACGCTCAAACTCAGCGAAGTTCAGCAGATTGTTCCTCATCATACGCCCCTCTTTTGTCTCCGTATTGAACGGCTCGGAGAGCGAATAGACGGTCACACCGTAGCGGTCAAGCTCATCCGTGATATTGAGATACTCACGCATATTTCTTGAAAATCTGTCATACTTTTTCACAACAATGCGACTGATAAGACCGTCACGGGCATCCTGCATCATAGCCTGAAATTCAGGACGATGAGCAATATCCTTGCCACTCTTTCCATCATCGCAGTAAATACGGTACTCGCAGTCACCTACAAATCTTACACATTCCTCCTTCTGGGCAGTGATAGAAAGAGAGTTGTTTCCCTTGTCCTTATCACTCACCGAACGGCGTACATAAATTGCCGTAATTCCATTCGTAACTTTACTTGTTTTCTTCATTGTTTACCTCCAATTGCGTTTGCAATCGGACAGTTGGTTTTACATCTATATCATAGCACAACCGCCCGAAAATTGCAATAGTATTTCTTCTTTTTCGGCAGAGTGCCAGATTATTCAGTTGTTTCCTCTGTTTCATTGCGGCGAATTGCACCGAGGAAAATGTCATATATCCTGTTGATTTTCTGCTGTCTGACTGTATTATTTATGCTGTCAGGATATGTGACTTTGACTTTAATACCTTGTGTGTAATATTCTTCCGTCTTTTCTCTCTCTGCGACGGCTTTTTTGTTGTCTATATAAAAAATCCTTTCCGACAGTCTGGTCCATTTGATTTCACGCTGTCTGTCAGTATAATTATAGCATTTTTGCTTAGTGTTGTCTATCTGCAATCCAGACAAACTTTGCGTATCAGATATAATATTCCGTTCCGCATTTTGACTGGGGAATTATCAAAATATACTGTCAAAATTCATAAGTTCAAGCCATATCTTTTATTCAATGTGCAGAACTTTGAAAAATCTGAAAAAATTTCATCTGAAAATCAGTTGACAAATCAAAAATTCTCGGATGATATTATAGAGAAGTGTTTGTAGATAACAGCTGATAGAGTTCAGAGGTTGTCTTCACAATGAAAATGTGGTATAATAAAGGAAATAAAACTAGGAAGAGGAATGCAGCATGGAGTTTGGAAAGATATATACGAGTGACATGTCAGACAG
>JAZQIL010000273.1:0-21720 GCA_045541055.1 Oscillospiraceae bacterium | reverse complement strand
TTTTACATTCTGCATTATCCATATATGCCCCAAATTTTGGAAAGCTTTATGTATTTCTCCATTTTTACTGCAAATTAAAACAAATTTCATTTGTTCCGGCATGCTTACACCAGCCGGTATCCATTTTTTCTTTACCATAATCTTTAAATCTCCTTCAGGCATGTATGTTTATTGATTAATGCAATCCAAATCATACCCTTCTTTTTCCATAATCATCTTTAACGGGGTATATCCATATTCTTCAAACCGCCTGAAATCCGTTGAGAAACAGGACAGAACAGGCAGGAGCCTGTAATACATGTCATGCAGGCGTTTTTTAATTTCCGCCCTCTGCGTTTTGTATTCTTCAAGGTTCCTGCGGTATCTTTCCTCCATGTTTTTAAATTCTTCTTCCCATTCTTTTCTGTCCGTTTTTTTCCATCTGTATCTGGTGAACCATAAAAATGCTTTTTTTCTTCTTGCACAGTCCTTAAAAACCGGAAACCTGAGGTCTAATAATTCTTCCCATCCTGCCCCGGCATCCACAAGTTCGAAATATTTCTTCATACGGTGTGACAATACCCAGTTCGTCGGACCGCCATTATCCATTTTCCACCATTTCATGTCAATGCAGATGCCATATTTTTCACTCAACGGCATGCCGCACTGGAATCCATAAAGGTCAAACATTACATGGTTTGCTGTATGTTTGATATTTTCCGCTTCCGGGAATATATTCCTTAACAGATGGCACATGGTTTCACTGTTTCTAAGTGGTGTGCGGCAGATTTCATGCCACTCTTTTTCACTGACAGCCTTATCCGGGTCCATGTTCCGGAGTATTTCCAGCTGTTTCTGGCATTCTTCCATTTTTTCATATAAAAGTACAGCTGCTTCCGCAATATCTTTTTCCATACTTTCCTTTGTCATTATTCATCCTCCTTAATCAGAATGTCATCAGTGGATATATCCCTGCCAATCATGAAATCTTCCGGGGAACGGTATATTTTAACTTCTTTAATGCTGTGTTTAAACATTTCTCCTTCAGCCTGTTTTATTTCATTCTGCATTTCTTTCTTTAATGTCTCATCATTCATGGATGCGTATCTGTCAGGAAGTCTCCATGTTGTAACATGGTATCCGTCCGTAAGGATAAGGATGCCTTTGTATCCGGCCTTTACGGCTTTTTTGTATTCCTTTTCATCCATGGAAAGCACAAGCCAGTCATGCATGAGTTTTCCCATTCCGTATTCAAGCACTGTTTCTTCCCCTGATGGTACTTTAATGGTCTTTGTTTTTTCCCGGTTCAATGTATTTACCGCCTTTTCCAGTTTCCTTTCGGAATACTTCGCGTCCAGTACAACGTCATCCGGACCCCCGTAAGAATCCTGTGACCAGAAACCGATTTTTTTATTCCCAAGGTATAAGTTTCCCTGGTAACATTCACCTTCGTGTCCTGTAAATTTTTTTAAACCTTTTACTGACAATCCGTTAATTTTCGCCATGTTTTACTCCTTTGCTAATAATCAAAAATGGAAAACTGGTGGTATTTTTCTGTTGTTTCCACAACATATTCCCCGGTTTTCTTTACTATATTGTTTTTTATTTTTCTGTTTGTTTTGTTTTTCCACAGACCGGCATCCTCAAGTTTAAATCTTTCCTCCAGCTCAAAGATTGTTTTATCCCTGTAAAACGGACGGTCTATCCTGGACTGCAGGCCTTTTAACCATCCCCAGTATTCTGGCAGTAAATGGTACATATTCCTGAGTTCTTCCAGGTTTTTGTTTTTACAGCACCAGCAGGATACCCTTTTTAATATGCTGTAAAGTTCCACACCGTTTTCCATCCAGTCAAATCCATTGTCATAACAGTACTGGAGGCATTTTTCTTCTGTCATGCCCCATTCTGCCAGTGGAAACTGCTTGTTGCCCGATTTACTGATTTTACTGCTGATGCGTGCCTGTTCATCCGCTGCATAGCCGATATACTGCGTGTAATCACCATCCAGCGAATTCAGGAATTTGTTTATGGCTGTGCATTTATCTGTGGTACGCCACCGGCATAATCCGCCGCACCAGTCATATCCGTACCCTGTGCTTCCGTCTTTTTTCTTTACGGGGTTTAGAAGCATCTGCATAAGGAAAGATGTTTCATTCTGCAGATGCACGGCTGCGATATCCCTTTCATTTAAGATTTTTACCAGTTTATTCCAGTTATTCAGGATGGCTTTAAATTCCATCCCGGTGTTATAGAATATTACATGCGTAAGCGGGTAACCTTTTTCCAGTAACCCCAGCACCATTGCAATGCTGTCCTTTCCACAGGAACAGCTTGCTACATAATATTTTGTTTTTTTCATATGCCATACCACATGCCAAGTCCGGCCTGTGGAAATCCTGGTAGCCTCCCATGCTCGTTTCCCCCAAAAAAAAGAAACTCACGCTGTTTTCCAGGATTTTATCTGAAGTACAAGCACTCCCATCAGAACCTGGTTTACCAGGATTTAAGCATTTTCCTTTCCTTTAATGATGTTTTCTGCAGTTTCTGCAATTTCCGGGTTCACATCCTTTAACTGCCTTGCAATCACACGGAGCTGTCCGATGGTGAATGTGCAGTCTGTTTCCATTTCTTCAAACCGTTCTTTTTTATAAGCCTCGTAAATGTCAGTGGAACGGATGTGTACTGCATCCGGAATAAGTGTTTTTATGTATTTTTGGGAATCCTTTATGTTTTTCAGGGAAAACTCATCCCCGCGTTCTTTTGCTGTTTTTAAGGCATGGCGCACGGCTTTCTTGTGTTCCAGTGCGTTAAAAGTGTCATCATCAAACATTTCATCCTTATCCGTTGTGGAATGTATAAAAAGCGATGTTCCAACACGGTTTTGCCCAACCCTGAATGTTTCTGCTTTATAGTACGGCTCCCCGCATTTTTCCCAGAATTTTCCATCAAAGAACAGGAAATCTTCCGCTGACTTATGAACTCCTTCCTCCTTGTCAGTTTTTGTACTCATTGTGACAATGGATGTTCCTTCTTGGTAATCATCAGGCAGGCATCCTTCATATGCAGATGAAAGCCTGTTGCGGATATAATGTCCGTTTTCATACAGTGTGCTTATGGCAACACCGTAACGGATACGGACAGGCTTATATAAATCACCTTTGAACAAGCGGATTTCCTCCGTGTACGCCCTGAATTCTTTTTCATTGTTAAAATCCTGTACGGTCAATGCATCCCTGCATATGGTTTTATAATCCCGGACCATGAATGCAACAGGGAATTCCTGCGCCGTTGGCTCTGCTATCTCCACATCCAGCGTTCCCGGGAACGTGTCCCAGATTCTTTTCTTTCTGCATTTACTGTCTGGCAGGTAATGTTTTGTGTAAATAAATTTCACGTTCTCAATTTTCATTCTGTTATCCTCCTTATACGTTATGAACCTTTACCTTCCATGCATCTGTGAATAAAGTTCTGTATATAGAATGAAAATATTTTAAAAAAACAAAAAAGACCATTTCACTCATCTGAAACAGTCTTTTATATGTTTATGGCAGTACCGGGAATTGAACCCGGGACATCCCGGTAGACCGCCGGGGCTCTCCCACTGAGCTATACTGCCGCATAAGGCGGAAATTAATCCGCCTTATATATATTGTGTGTATATTTTCCATAAATTGTTACAGAGTATTGTTATCTGCCGGCCTGCATCATAACCATACGACCTGCATTGTTATCACGCCTGCCGGCTTTCCGGGAATCGGATGCCTCGCAGGAAGTGATGGATACGTAATTCCGGGCGGCCATGCTTTTCTTTCAGTTACGGAATATTTTGCATAAAACAAACCGCTGGATTCAAAAATTATGTCGAAAATGAACTTAATTGAATTCCAACAACGTTTCATGGATACCATTCAAATTCTTTTCCCTTCTTTTTATTTCATGTCTTATTACAGGCTTTTATCATTGCTTACAGGTGTTATGTCCTGAATGCTCAATGAAACAAGCTTAAGTCCCATTTCATGCAATTCACTTTCAGCAGCCTTTATACTTTCATTTTTAAAGGATTTTCTGTCATTTTGTAGATGCTCAGGCGTAGATGCAGCAGCAATATTTTTCATAGAATCCATAATTATCATTCTTGCAACATTACACATTTCATGTGTTCCGCGGTTCTTGAAGGAAATAACTGCTTTTTTAAGAATTTTCGTATCCTCAGTATATGGACGTATCTGTGCTGTCCAGTCTACAATAATTGGTACATCAGTTATCGTTTTTAATTCAGCTTTGTTGGAATCGACCGTCACCATGCCTAAATCAAAGTATGAAGCTTTTCTAAAAACTGGAATGATAAAACTACCACCTGAAGTTTTTATAATTGTTTCTTTACCACCCGATACAATCAGAGCCTTATTTACATCTGTAACACGGTAGATACTGCATAAAAATAGAATTAATGCTGCAAATATAAAAATGCATGGTGGCATTTGAGATAATTTCTCCATAAATTAACCTTCCTCAACTATTAATCCAGCTCAATCCCGAACACATCCTCAAATATTTCCTCACCAAATGCATCCAGCACGGCAGGTTTAAATGATTCCATGTCAAGTTTTTTACCGGTCTTAAAAAATGTGATGTTTTCACCCTTCTCAACGCGTTTCCTGAAAATTCCAAGAATTTCCGTTACAGTAACCCTCATACCGGTACTGTTGTAGTTTACAAACTCATTAAGTTTGTTAAAAATTTCTTCTGAAAGGATGTCTGTGTTTTCAGAAGTTTCCCTTAAAACATTTAAATCCATATAAGTTTCTCCTTTTCTTTTTTATTCCACCGGAAACCATCGACCATCTGCATGCAGACAACATAGTTTCCAGCGGTTTTTACCGGCTGTAACTAGTATGCAGCCCCGCATTTCAAAGCTCGGACTGACAGCCTGTAATGAACCATCCGGGGTTCGGACCCGGACACCTGCTTTTCACAGGCATATTCATAAATAAATGGTTCCTGTTTTCATATTTTTTTGTGTCTGCAGCCTGCTAAGACACGTCGTAGCTTCTAGAAAATATTAAGGAGCCAGCCCGGCAGGCTGCCATTATAATAATGCAGGCTGGTGGTATTTGAAGCATAATACTGGTATAAATTCACTTGTTTCGGTTAGAAACATGACATCTGGCATTATGCTTTGCAGTATAAACGGAAATACAGATACTGGTTATATATCCTTCTGCCTGTATTACAAGCCATACATACTGCAAAACACAATATGTTCTTCTGATGCATAATGATGTCTGCGCCATGCAACAGTTTTTATATCCCCGCGTTTCCCGCCACGGGGTGTGCACAAAAAATACCTGTAACCAGCATGGGTAATGGAATCCAATAATCAGAGAAAACACCTGTCCGGCTGGTATTGCCATCACGGGAATGACGGGGACTGGTGATGGGCCGTGTGGGGTTCGAACCCACGGCCGCCCGTTTATGAGACGGGTGCTCTGACCTGCTGAGCTAACGGCCCTTTTTGTTTTTGAAACGGTGTGGATGGGATTTGAACCCATGTGCCCTTTTACGGACGCCTGATTAGCAGTCAGGTGCAATAAACCAGCTCTGCCACCACACCATGCCACCGGGTCTCCCCGGTGTGCTTTGTGGAATGAGATAAAAATAACATCATTGGGTAATGGACTGTACCCAATGAGTCTTCCCGACAGGAATCGAACCTGCAGCCTTGACCTTAGGAGGGTCCTGCTCTGTCCTGTTGAGCTACGGGAAGCTGGTTGGAATTAAAATAAAAGAGAATGCGCAGCCAGTCTCTGCATTCACATGCATTTTCTTATGCCTACTGCGCCATGCATGGACCCAGGCAATAAGACTGTTTTCATTCCATGCAAGATGACTAAACTATTAGCAAAACCAAAACGACAAGACCAGTAAAGTCACGCCATCAGGCTTACAATTATAGTATGTAAAAAATGCCTTTGGAAATTTTTCTGGACAAAACTTCCGTGTGGTTTTACACATACCAAATATCCGCCGGGGGACTTGAACCCCCACGCCCTGCGGCAGCCGGACCTGAACCGGCCGTGTCTTCCTTTCCACCAGGCGGACGTGTTGTTTTTAGAGGTACAAGCGCAGCCAGTCTGTGCATTCACATGCGTTTTCTTATGCCTACTGCGCCATGCATGGACCCAGGCAATAAGACTGTTTCCATTCCATGCATGATGAAAGTAACATGAAAAAATATCCGCATAATGCACTCCGTCTAAATGGCAGTGCCGAAAACAATAAGGGAACCTGGAGTGCCGTATGCATCCCGTGAAAACTCAGCCGTTTTACGGGTTTTTTGTTGTGTTTTCTTTTTTTTTGGGGAATTACATCCCGTTCCCACCCCGGTTCCTTACAGGACCAGGGACCGCATTTTTAAGCTTCGTATATAGTATGTAAAAAATGCATTTGATGATTTTTTCTGGACAAAAGTTATAATGCATATGTTTTGTCCGGGACAAATGGACCTGATGGGAATCGAACCCGTGTCCAGAAACATTACTTGCAAACACCCTTTACGCCGTTTGGCAGACAACTTTGCATTGTTTCATATCCATTTTCCTGCTGGCGGCTGCATCAGGCAGCCATCTGGCAATTTCTGTTTGCGTTTATTTTCAGGGTCGGTTTTTGACGGAACCACCCGGGCGAAGTGTTTGCTTTCCTGCCCCTGTCGAAACCTTTACAAGCCCCTGTTTTATATGGCATAACTGCCTTACACATATAGTATGTAAAAAATGCATTCAGGAATTTTTCTGGACAAAACCAGGATTAGTTACAAAAATTTAAGGCATGCATAAAAAAGAAATATTATGCCTGCAACAATTTCACATAATGGACAGATATTGTTAATCCCACCGCATTCCTGTTGTATACTTATTATTCCTGATACCAGCAATAATAGTCCGAGTCCTGCAAATACAATGTGTAAAATTATTATCATCTTATACCACCTTTTTTACAATTTTCTTTAACCTGTTCTTTAAACTGACCGTCTTTTTTTTTGATGTCTTCCGGTATTCCTTCCATTTCGGCATAAACATTCAGGGCTCCATAAATAATGGAAGCGTCTTCGTCTGTGAGCTGCTGAACTGCATTATTTTTAATTTCATGCATATCTGCATAATCCACCCAGATATATACGGTTTTCTCCTTCCTTTTATCTTCCTGGAATCCATCAATGCGCAGCTTTGCTTTCTGCCAGCCGTTGTTATAGTCAACAATTGTTGCCTTTACACCGGTTTTTTTATTGATTTCCAAAGTGATATTGCTTTTCTCCATTTGACTCCCTTTCTTTCCTGCTTATAATTCTTTTTTTTATGTTTTTTGTAAGGTATGGCGGTATCTGGAATACCGTAATCAGCATATCACTGTGAAAAAGGTATGCCTTGTCCCCATACAGGCGGATATTATTCGTCTTCTTTTCTTTCAGGTACACACCTGATACCCATTTTTTAAGTTCCCCCTTTGTTTCCTTATGGCTTACCCCTTCATTTAATGCCTTTGATACCATCCTTTCCATTGATTTTTTATTGAAGCCACATCTTTGTTTCAGCCTCTTTTCAGCATGTTTCGTGATGTACACACGTTACCACCCCTTTCTTTTTCTGCTTATAGAATGGTGAAAAAAGAAAGGGATAAATTTTGGGACAAATAATGTTTGTTTTGTTAATCATTTGTTCTAATTCCTGTGTCAAAAGCAGTTTTAACTCTTTCATTGTTTTCACACGGTTTTTCTATGACTGTTTTTGCCTGTATATTATTCATAATAGGCTTACTCTCCTGTTATTCTTCGATTTCTAATATTACATCGCCATCTTCATCAATATAAACGTCTGCAACTCCGTAATGATAGCCGTCTTCTTTTACAAAAACTTTTCTTTTACCATCCCATTTTTTTAATTCATCAACAAGTTTTTTTACTGTTTCAAATCGAATCATAATTTCCCTCCTTCGCTATTTCCCATCTTAATTTTACAACGGGCACACTGAATGTCCGGTAGTAACAACTCCCTCTTTTCTCCATTCCATGTACAAAAGCTCTGGTATGAAGGATGTTCAAATACATCACCATGCCAGTAAGTGGTATCTTTTTGCTGATACCATTTACAAATATTATCTTTCTGCAAAATGAACTACCTGCCTTTTTAATTGTAATTTAGCTTAGTAAATACAATCTCGTTCTATTGCAAACCTGCTATTTTCCCAATAGTCGTAGTATTTGTAAAGCTGTCTCACTCGTCTTCTGTTTGGAAATTTCGAACTATCAATTCTGCATGGGCATTCTGCCAATACTTTTCTTAATTGTTTCTTGTGTTTCTTCCAATACCCATGCTTCTTTCTTTTGTGAAACATCTGTTTTTTATGTTGTCTGTAATTCATAAATCCTCCAATTTCAAAATGATTTACACTTTTTTTAAGAAAAGAGCATTTCATTTTAATAAATCCTTTGAAATAACACCTATATTAAAATGAATTTAACTTAATGTGTTAAATCGTTGTTATTTTGTAATTTGACTCTCAAAAACTATTTCATAAAAACCAGCCAATGTGTCTTTGCCCTCTTATCTCCAAACAATGGCTTATAATCAATCGTGGCCAGGATTTCAGATAATTTAATTTGTTCTTCATTCCACTTAAAAACTAAAACTCCATCTGTCTTGAGAACCCGCATGCATTCATTAAACCCATCTTTCAAATATGGTTTCCATTTCGTAGGCAGGATTCTATATTTTTGGGCAAGCCATGATTTTTCGCCTACCCTGACCAAATGTGGCGGGTCAAATACTACCATCTTAAACGTTTCATCTTCATATGGCATATTACGAAAGTCCATATGTACATCAGGCTTTATAACAAGCTTTCTGCCATCACAAAGAGTTGTTTCTAGTTCTCTGTTATCAGCAAATACAACATCTGGATTCTCTTTATCGAACCAAAACATTTTACTGCCACAACAGGCATCTAATATTCTTTCCATGCATACCTCTTTACTGTACTAAATCTTTTTTTGTTTTTCACAATATCCCAGTGAACATTTTCCACCAACATTCCATCCGTTTGGAAAGTTCAGTCTTCCTGCTGGTTTCCATCGTTTACAGGACAAACACTGTTTATTTGGCGTCTGGATATTTGCTCCAATACCTATACGGCTCATTTTTACACCTCCTAGTATTTTCTGCTTATAGAATGACAAATAAAAAAAACTTTTATAATATCAGACAAAAACAACCGGTCTGAAAGCCGGCTGTCCTGTCATACTTTAAACTTATATTTCATTCATTATCTACACCTTGTTCGTATTTACAATATTGTTTGTAATAAACTTATGGCTAAAATGCCTACTATCCAAGGACTAATCAACTTTAATGCATCCTTTAAAATTTCTTTACTTTCTTCTGGCAAATTCATTTTTTTGCACCTCCTTTGTCTTTCTGCATATAGAATGATAAATAAAAAATCTTTTATATTTCCAGACAAAAACAGCCGGTCTGAAAACCGGCTGTCCTGTCATACTTTAAACTTATGTACTTCTGTTTCAAGATTATGTGATATGTCCGCATTGTTTTCCATCTGGCCCGAAATATCCACAATATCAGATGTGAGGTTCACTGCATTCTCCGTCACATTGGTAATTCCTTTTGTGCTTTCCTCAACCGCGGTGTTTACTGCATCCACGGCTACCCCGATGTCGGTGATATTGTCTTTTAACATTTCACACTGTCCGGAAAATCCGCTGAGCACCTGGTTTAACTGTTCCGTTGTTTTTTCGTATTCCCCGCTTGTTTCAAGCAGTTTTTCATATCCCTGCATGGCTGTGTTTTCCATAAATCCAACCATTTTTTCCGCTTCCCCTGCAAGCGCATTTACAGCTGAAAGAACTTCTTCGTTAACCCTTCCGATTTCAGCCGCCGCGATGCTGGAATCAGATGCAAGTTTTCCGATTTCAGTCGCGACTACTGCAAACCCGCGGCCTGTATCCCCTGCCCTGGCAGCCTCAATGGATGCATTCAGTGCAAGAAGGTTTGTCTGCTTTGCAATTCCAAGAATTTCCTTTGAAAGCCTGTTGACTTTTTCCACTGCCCTGGATTCTTCAATCATGGCCCTTACTGTTTCCGCAATGGCATTACCCTGTTCTTTTGCCTGGTCACGTTCCCGGACTGCATTTTCAAAAATGATGCCTGCATGTTTCATGGTTTCGGCAGAGAAAACACTTTCTTTTTCTGCTTCTGCCGAAATAACGTCTACTGCCTCCCTGATTCCCATGATGCTTCCGTTTACCTGGTTTAAGGATGCACTGGTTTCCTCCATTGCCGCACTCATTTCCTGCATGGTGGATGTAATGTCCGTAATCCTCATCTGGGAATTATTAATGTTTTCCATGACTGTTTTTGATGATTCATCCAGTGTGCTTACATTCTGTGTGACATTTACAATTACTTCCCTGATGTATGCAAGCAGGTTGTTTACTTCATCCGCAATCAGTTCCAGTTCATCCCCGGATGAAATTTCAAGCTCCTGTGTCAGGTCGCCGTCGCTGTGTACAAGGTCATGCAGTTTTTCCTTTACTAAATTTGCATTTTTTGTGATGCCGTTAATGAGGAAACCTATAAGCACCATGTCAGCCCCCAGTGTAAGGATAAAAATAACAAGAAGTTTCCCTGTGATGGCATTGCGGCTTTCAACAACATGTGCCGCGTCGTAATCACATCCTATAACACCATTGATGTTTCCTGATTTATCATGCAGTGGCATGTAAAGTGTCAGTATGTGTTCCCCGTCAGGCGTTTCGCTGATTTCACTGGTCCCTGCTGTTTCCCCTTTAAATGCCCGTTCCACAATTTCCGCATCATCGGTGTAAAGGGTTCCAATGGCAGCATGTTTTAAAGTCTTATCCGTATCCATCCCGTAGCAAACCCTGCCGCTTTCATTTTTGTGCAGTGTGTACATGTTTTTAATACTGCTGTATTCTGCAATGAGTGACATTGTTTTCTGTGTGGATTCATAACTTTCCGTATCTTCATCACCCGCCTTAAATCCTGCCACGGTTTCCGCATCAATACTGTTTAGTGTAATGTTGCAGGCAGCTTCTGCTTTTGACAATGCTGTTTTTACCAGCTGTTCATCATAATTGTTTATGCAGTTCATGCAGAGGCTGGCACATCCCATGATAAATACCAGTGCGACCGGAATTAAAATTTTCCAGCGCATGCCAAGTTTCCTGCATCCGTCAGTCTGTTTTCCCATAAATTTCCTTTTCCTTTCTTATTCTTTCTTCTGCAATCTGAAAATAAGTATCATCTTTTTCAATTCCTATGTAACTGCGCCCTGTTCTTAGTGCTGCAATACACGTTGTCCCGCTTCCCATGCAGTTGTCAAGAACAATGTCCCCGGGGTTTGTGTATGTCCTTATCATGTATTCACATAATGCAACCGGTTTTTGTGTCGGGTGAAGACTGGATTTCTGTGTATCCCACTGGAACCTTAATACATCCCTTGGGTACCTTTCCGTGCTTCCCCCGCCTGTAATCCCTGTTCTGGTCTTTCCGTAATTTGTCCCATCACTGGCATGTTTGGTATAAGAATGTACTGGATTATGTCCGGAAGTCTTCTGAGGGTTATATGCCGGAAGTTTTTTATAAAAAACCTGTATGGAGATTATTTCCCCGTCATCATTTTCTTCCATGTATTCTTCCCTCTGCAGCTGGCATGCATTTTCATCTTTTGAAAATACAAGGATGTTTTCATGGCATTTTAAGGGCATTTTTTTTGCATTCAGGTGTCCCGTGCCTTTTGTCTTCTCAATAATCCATTCGTACCTGTAATGTTCCAGGTTGGAACATGCAAGCAGCTTGTCGAACGGACTCTGGGCAAACAGTGCAATGCATCCATGTGGCTTTATAATGCGTTCATACTGGTTCCAGAGTTTTTCAAAATTAATCATGATATCCCATTTGTTTTTGGTTGTCCCGTATGGAAGGTCACACAGGATGAAATCAATGCTCTCATCCGGGATTTCATCCATGATTTCAAGGCTGTCGCCATTTCTTATATAATCCCTGTCCATTCATTCCTCCTTTTAGTCCTTTAAGGATAGAATGATAAAAACGCGCATAAAAAAAATCTCCTGGAAAGGACAGGAGATTTATGGGTAAAACTTATTTCCGTTTTACCAGTGACGGCTGAAACACAACCGTCAGTCCGTTTTTTATGTTTTTCTTTTTATTTACCCACTCTTCCAATGAAACAGGCTTCATAAAAAGTTCTTCATCAAAATTATCCCCGTCAGGGGAAACCAGTTTACCATTTTCACTTCTTACTCTTCCATAAAAAATGGAACCGCTTTTTCTTTCCCTGCAGACCATGCGCAGTTCAATGCAGTCATAGTCCTTTTCCCTGATTAAATCATTTAAACACATGTTTTTTCTCCTTAACACAGCATGTATATGATGAACCCTGGCTTTGCATGTTTATTCCTGCTCCATGATGATGCGCCTGTTCTGTGTCCTGATATACATGTTTTTAGTTTTCTCTCTTTTATTTGTTTTTTACCACCCCAAAAGAAGCCCTTGTAAGGACTGCTTTGGGGCTTTGAATTATAATGTTCTTTTGCAGTTCCTAAAACACATCCGCCTGTCCGATTCTTTTATTTTTGTCGTAAGACAGGAATTTTACCATTGCAACAATGCAGAATGCTCCGGAAACTAATCCCATAAATTTTGTCTTGTCATAGTTTTCTTCCTCTGCATCTGCGTAAATGTATGCAAATACGGTTCCCAGGCATACAATCTGCGCAATAAGAACGGCATATGAAAGGAATATGTTATTGATAAAAAAGAACTGGATGACTGGAAGCACAATCCAGTATTTAAAAATAAACGGTGTCATGTCCCAGCAAAGGAATTTTACCTTATCCTTTTTCCCGATTGCAGCATCCGCAAGGGCATAGTACTGCAGGAAAGGAATCCATGCCATCCAGGTATTTTTGTACCCGTACATTTTCAAGACTCTTTTCCATGCAATGCAGTACAAAATGTATACGGCAATACATATTACAAGGGTGATGAGTGCAGCCGTCATTGATACGGCAAATAATGAAGTTAACTGTTCCATAATTTTTGGTCTCCTTTTTCTTTGTTTATAATAGTATGTAAAAAACGCAGGCAGGCACTCGCACGGCGTCCTAATTTGTCAGTGTGCATACCGAAACCTCATATGCAGTCCTGCTTTCAACTTCTGTTTCACTTAGTTTTTTAATGTAGTCCCTGCTCTGGATTCGGCCGTTTAAAACCACATTGTCCCCTGTTTCAAGCGTGGAGGCAAACCTTGCGCATCTTCCCCAGCAGATGCATGGAATGTAGTCGCTTTTCCCATAAGCGCGGTTAACGGCAACCAGGATGTCCGTAACCTCCCTGCCAAGCGGTGTTTTGCGGTATGAAGGCTGTTTGCAGATATATCCATCCAGAAAAATGTGGTTGTTGTTTTGTTTATCACCTGTTTCATCCACAATTTCGAATTCCCTTGCAAAAACCGACAAAACAAGGGTACTCCTGTTTTCTTCATGTCTGTTGAATGAACGGAACTGTCCCTTTACACAGACGCGCATTCCGGTGTAATTATCATTTATGTTGATTAATCTTTCTGATACCATTACGGGAATCCTGTCCACAAAGTCTGAAAGTCTTTTCACGGCAATTTCCGTCATGTAGAATCCTTCCCCGTAAACTTCATGGCTGTAAACGAAATCCGATACGATTTCCCCTGTTAATGATACCTGGTTGTTTTCATGTGTTTTGTCCATTTATTTTTCTCTCCTTTTTGTGTTTCATTGATTTCCTGAAATAGCCACTTTTCCATTACCTAGGAAAAAAGACCGGCATTACATTATGTGTACTGCCTGTTCCCCGGAATGCAAGGTAAATTTCTTTTTTGTCATGGTCAATGGATACTGAATACTGGTGGAAATCCATTTTTTCCCCATCTATCCGTTCACCATTTAAATACACTCCATAACCTTCTTCCTGTACAAGTTCCTGGCAGTTTTCAGTCTGACGGTAATCCTCTGCGCTAAAGAACAGGAAACCTGCAAACATCAGAATAGTCAGCACAAATGCTGCTTCCCATATACTGTACGTGCTTTCACGCATTGCTGCACCTCCTTTATAAAATTCAATATTAGTATGTAAAAAATCTTCTTCCGTAAATTTCTGGACAAAAAAAAGAAAGGACAAAAGCCCTTTCCCTGTTTTATACAATTTCATCAATGAATTTTAATGAAGCATACAGCCTTCCCCTCAGGAAAACCTGTTCCGTGGATGTTCCTCCTGAATTATTTTCCCCGAGCAGTCCCATTATAATCCCCGGAATATCTGGATTTTCCATCTTAATGCCAGAATAGAACAAATCCTCATCCAGAAGCGCGGAAAGAAAATCTTCCAGCCTTGTTACCTGGTTTTCCGTTAAATCCTTTCCTTCCGAAACAGTCTGCAACAGAAGGGTACATATCTCATCCAGCTCCACAGATTTTCCCGTCACGGACTGTTTCTTTTTCCTTTCGTCTTTTTTTACAAACAAATTTGCGACAGTATGCATTACCAGCACGGTAATGACAATGGCCGTTATCCCGGCCGGAAATATGTATTTCATATGATTTCTCCTCTTTTTGTACATACATTGTAAAGATATCATATTTAAGAAAGAAAGGAAAGAAAAACTTTCAAACAAAAAGGAAGGCATGTACCTTCCTGATTTGTTTTAAACCCCTGACTGCCATTCTTCCACGGCATCTATGACATCATCAATTTCATCATAGGCAAATACCGGGTATGCAGAAATGATTTCCATTTTTCTTTCATCATTGTCGGAATGTCCCACAATGACGCAGAGACGGCTCATTTCAAAAAATGAACACTCGTCAGTGCCTTTTACGATACCTTCCCCGATAGGGTGAGGGAAATCCATGTAATAATCACGGGCTTTTCCAACCGTATTTCCGCTTAGAAAAGTACGGATATTCTTTTCATTTGCACTCATGCAGCCATAAATCATTGTGCACACCTGTTCCATGGACATTCCTTTCAAAAACCTTGACATGCTCTGGATGTCACCATACTTGTCAAAAGGAATTTTTGAAAGACGTTTCTGCAGGTCTTTAAGGTTTATTTCCATATGCCTTTCAGCAATATGTTCGTAACCGACAGGATTGTATGTCCTGAAAAGATATACATTTAATATTTCTTCCATTTCTCTCTTAATTTGTCCCATAGTGGCTCCTTTCTTCCCAAAAGCGGGCATAAAAAAAGACCAGCCTGCCGGTTTGATGCAGGACCAGTCTCTTTGCGACTAAAAAAGTTCCATTCTTCTTTTGGCATCGTCATCATCAATGACTGCAAAAGAAGTTTCTTTTCTCTGTTTCAATAATGCCGTTGTGAACGCCTGGTTAAGGCTTTCCCTGTATGTCACGTGAAGGACCCCTGTCTCTTCCGTGGCTTTTTCGCATTTTGCGCGCTGTACAATGCGGTGGAAATGGTTGGATGAAATTCTTGTGACGCACCACCATTGTCCGTCTTTGTCTTTTTCCATTCTGTGGGTGACATGGTTTAATGTAAGCACACGTCTTACGAATGGTTTTAATTCTTTACTGACCCTGTATCTTTTTTCTTTCATTTTCAGCCTCCTGTCTTCTATGAACTGTATTTCTGGTATTAGTATGAGTTGTTTCTTTAAAAATAAAAAAGACCATGGAATCCCTTATGTTTTCCATGGTCTTAACATATTCTGCCGGATGGCGGGCCATTACTGTCCGTACAACGGACTTCCGCCAATGGCCTGGTTGTATTTTTAATTGCGGTATGTTTTAATCGAAAACATGTTCTTCCGCCAGTTCACCTGTATCCATGTTTTCAACACTGCTCCACAAATCCCCGATTACGCGGAGTGCACATTCCATCTCCGAAATTGACACTACTGCTTTTGGCTGTGTTTCTTTTAAGAATGCAGTTTCTTCCCTTAATAAACCTTCCACAAGCTGGATTCCTGCAGTTACATCTGTCCTGCTTGTTAAATTCAAAAATCTGCCGTTTTCCCTGATTACTTTTTTTAACTGGGCTGGTGTCATGGTTCATTCCTCCTGTTGATATACAAAGCCGTAACATCTTTATCGTATGTTTCGTGTCTTTATTTATATATAGTATGTGTACGTTTTCCTTAAACGTATTTTTCAGACAAATTATATTATAAATTCCGGCATTTTACAAGGTTATAAATCTGTACTTTGCCCGCTGGCTCTGCCCTGTCCAGATTTTTTTCACCAGGGATATTTTACATTCTATATATGGGACTTTGAAATGCCCGTATTAAAATTTAAGGAGGATTCTTTTTTATGGAGTACAACATTACAAAGCATGCGGAAGAACGGTATGCGGAACGAATCAAGAACAGGGAGAGATTTTCTGATGTACAGAGGTTTATCATGGAGCACAAGACTAAAATAAAGGATGATATCAACAAAATGATTGCACACGGGGAACTTATTTACCATGGCAAAAATTTCAAGGACAGGGCCGGTATTGTTGACGTTTACCTCAAGGATTTCTGGGTCGTGTTCACTGACCCTAAAACAAAAAACGTCATTACGCTTTACCGTATTGATTTTGGTGCCGGGGATGAATTCAACAAAAATTACCTGGATATCATGATGGAAAACATAAGGAAGGCACAGGAAGAAAAAGAACAGGCTTCAAAGGATGTTCTGGAACAGGTAAATGCATACACCCAGATGATTGCAGACATGCAGGGGCAGATTAACGAATACAAATCCATGGTAAAAAACCTTGAGAATCTATGCGCGGATTACAGGGACATCGTGGAAAACATAACCGTACGGGAAACGCAGGCGGACTTAAAACTTTCCCAGGCAGTAAACAGTCTGATAGGCAGAAGGGAGTTTTAAGAATTATGAAAAAATTGATTTCAAATATGCTGAATGCCGTATTCTGTTTGTCAGCTGCAGTGTCGGTTTTTCTTTCATTCATATTTTTAATGCAGGCATCCGTCCCTTTGCCAGTCCTGTTTATCATGCCTGTGTTTTTTATCGCATCTGCTTTTCTTGGTTTTGTCATGGCTTTTACCGTAACATACATACAGTACACGGACATGGTTGGTTCTACTATCCCTGATGCCGTTAAAGCCCGGAAAACTGCATTTGCTTTAGGCGTACTGGTCCTGTTCATTGAATGCGTGGTCCTGGTCCTGCTGTTTTCATTTCTGCGGGCAAACGGCGTTCCACCGGAAAGTCCTGCCTGCATATACAGCCTGATGTCCTACATCCTGTTGTCTGTATGTGAATTCCTGGCTGAAATGTCACATAAGGAAAACTGCATGTTGTTTTTACAGTCCAAATACCATGAAATTTATACACAGCCAGAAACCGATGAAAATAATACAAAGGCAATCCCTTCCACACCTGCCCTTCCCGATGAGGTTGCATGGTATATTGAGCAGGCTGTAAACATGGACAGGAAATGCATAAAAAGCGGACGCAAGACGGAATATCCTGCAGTTGTAAGGAAATTTCCTGCCATGGAATCCGCCGTGGTTCTTTTTCCGGATTTTAAAAGCGCATGGTACTCTCCTGATGGCATGGATGACGTTCTGTTGGAGAAGGTGGCAGCGGAAAAATTAGGGGAAATCATAAGGGAATGGAAAGAAAAAGGGGTGAATCTTCCTTTTGCTTCTGAGAGGAATTCAGTTTTACTTTTAAATAATGAGAGTGTTTTAATGATAAAATCAGAGAATGTTTGATTATGGAGACAGGTATTTGTGTTTAAACAGGTACCTGTTTTTTTGTTTGACATGTTATATTTTATCGACAATAATATTTTAAGACCTGGTCTTTTCCTAAAATAACCATATATATTTTACACCAATTTATGCGTTTTGCACCATTTTACAAATTCTGCACCAATTTTTCATGTCCGGGCACAGGATTTTGCACCATTTTTGCACCATTTTAGCCGTATGAAACAGTATAATACAGGATGAAACAGTAAATTCAACAAATCAAAAATTTTAAAAAAATTAGCACTAACAACATGATGAACCTGCTTATTTACAGGGAAAACAAGCATTTTTAAAATAAGTATTGACTTTCTATATAAATAGTATAAAATCTATTATAATTGTTTATTAATTGTAAACACGGAGTCAATTATTGCCGTGGTCACATTAAAAATAAACTTTTTATCTATTATTAAAACATTCCAGATAAATATATGATAAGAATCGGAGGCGATTATTTTGGATATTGGAAATCGTATGAAAGAGCTACGTATCCAGTACGGTCTTACCCAGCAGGAACTTGCAGACCGTTCAGAACTAACAAAAGGATTCATCTCACAATTGGAGCGTAATCAAAACACACCATCTGTCAGCACACTGTTGGACATTATACAGTGTCTCGGTACGACTCCTGCCGAATTCTTTGCAGATGAAGAACCGGAACAGATTGTATTCAAGGAATCGGATTATTTTGAAAAAGAAGATGAAGAAAACAATTCGCTTGTAGAATGGGTAGTTCCAAATGCACAGAAAAATGCCATGGAACCCGTACGATTGACCCTTCATCCAGGTGGTATATCTGAAATTTTACAGCCACATTCCGGAGAAGAATTTGGTTATATCATAAAAGGAACGGTTCGTGTAAACTATGGTGGTAAATACCATACGGTCCGTGCAGGCGAATCCTTCTATTTTAAAGCAGGCAAACGCCATTTTATAGAAAACAAATCCAGCAGAGATGCTGTTCTAATTTGGGTTTCTAACCCACCTAGTTTCTAATATAGAAAGGACACTGAAATGAAAAAAGCTTTAATCAACTTTGTAGATATTTCAAAATCATATGGAAAACAACTTGTTTTAGATGAATTTAACTTGTACGTACGTGAAAATGAGTTCGTTACTCTCCTTGGACCATCTGGTTGTGGCAAGACTACTACCCTTCGTCTGCTTGGTGGCTTTGAAACACCTGATAAAGGTCAGATTTTATTTGATTCCGAGGATATTACCTATTTACCTGCTAACGAACGTAAATTAAATACTGTATTCCAGAAGTATTCCCTTTTCCCACATATGACAATCGCGGAAAACATCGCTTTTGGTCTTCGCATCAGCAAAAAAAGTCAGGCATATATCGATGACAAAATCAAATATGCATTAAAGCTTGTAAACTTAGATGGATATGAAAATCGTGCCATTGACTCTTTAAGTGGTGGTCAGCAGCAACGTATTGCTATCGCACGTGCGATTGTAAATGAACCAAAGGTTCTTCTTTTAGATGAACCACTTGGAGCTTTAGACTTAAAAATGCGCCAGAGCATGCAATATGAACTCATTCGTTTAAAAGAAGAATTAGGTATCACTTTTGTATATGTAACCCACGATCAGGAAGAAGCCTTAACCATGTCAGATACCATTGTTGTCATGAATCAAGGCTATATCCAGCAGATTGGTACACCTGAAATGATTTACAATGAACCTGAAAATGCATTCGTTGCAGACTTTATTGGTGAAAGTAATATTATTGATGCGACTTTCGTGGAAGATGAAGTAGTAGAAATCCTCGGTGTGAAAATGCCATGTGTAGACAAAGGATTTGGTAATAATACCCCTGTTGACGTAGTCATTCGTCCAGAAGACGTAGAACTCGTGGATCCATCTGATGGATATTTAGAAGGTGATGTTACTTCTCTCATCTTCAAGGGAGTTCATTATGAA
Organism: Oscillospiraceae bacterium; assembly: GCA_045541055.1. Classification (GTDB taxonomy): domain Bacteria; phylum Bacillota; class Clostridia; order Oscillospirales; family Ruminococcaceae; genus UBA3855. Next base: position 1,932 of record JAZQIL010000273.1, on the reverse strand, counting down.
TTAGATGTTATGGCAAACGGATACGAATGGTTGGTTCATACCACCAAACTAGTTCCAGTTGGAACTCATGTTGGTATCAAAGTAACTCCTTTTAATATCCAGATTATGAACAAACCAGCATCAAGCGATGAGGAGGCTGTAGAAATCGATGAATAAACTGAAACGCCAATTACTGGCTGGTCCATATCTGGTGTGGATTATCGGATTTATCGTACTTCCACTCATCATGATACTGTACTATGCCTTTTTTGATGAAAATGGCAATTTCACACTCCAATATTTGAGTAACATTACTACTCCAATCAATATGCATGCTATGATTCTTTCTTTGGAATTAGGTCTGGCTGCTACCGTGATTTGCCTTTTACTTGCTTATCCTTTGGCTATGATTTTAAATAACTTAAAAATCAAAAACCAAAGTCTTATTGTATTCATTTTCATGCTTCCAATGTGGATGAACTTTTTACTCCGTATCCTGGCATGGAAATTGTTATTAAATAAAAATGGTGTATTAAACACAATGCTTATGTCTCTCGGTTTAGACCCTGTAATGATTTTAAATACACCAGCAGCCGTAGTTTTCGGTATGGTATACGAATACCTTCCATTTATGATTTTACCTATTTATAATTCTATGGCTCGTATCAAAAAAGATTATATTGAAGCTGCCCATGATCTTGGTGCAAATGATATTACTGTTTTCTTCAAGATTATTATCCCATTAACCCTGTCTGGTATTATCAGCGGTGTTGTTATGGTATTTGTACCTGCACTGACCTCGTTTGCTGTATCTGAACTTCTCGGTGGAGGAAAAGTACTCTTGATTGGTAATGTCATCGAAGAAAGCTTCATGCAGGGTATGCAATGGAACGCAGGCAGCAGTTTATCTTTGGTACTTATGATTTTTGTAATGGTAAGTATGACGATTATGAATATATTTGATAAAGATGGGGAGGGAACTGCTGTATGGTAAAGAAAACACTATCCAACGTCTATATGGCGATTATTTTTCTCTTTCTGTATCTGCCAATTGCAGTACTTATTATACTCTCCTTCAATGACTCAAGAACTCGTGTAGAATGGGGAGGATTTACCTTAAAATGGTATATCGGATGTTTCCAAAGTGAAACCATTATGACGGCTTTTGCAACTACATTACAAATCACTTTGATATCTGCGGTGGTATCTACTATTATCGGTACACTTGCAGCTATTGGTATCAGTGCCATGAAACAAAAAAGTCGTACCTTTTATTTAGGAGCTACTAATATACCACTGCTCAATGCAGATATTGTAACTGGTATCTCCATGATGCTTTTATTTGTAAAATTTATAGACCTTGGCTTTATCACCGTTTTAATAGCACATATTACATTTAGTATTCCATATGTTATCCTAAATGTTCTGCCAAAACTAAAACAAGCCAACCGTTCTACTTACGAAGCAGCTTTAGACCTGGGAGCAACACCTCTCTATGCCTTTTATAAAGTAACCTGGCCAGAAATCCGTTCTGGTGTATTTTCCGGCTTTTTAATGGCGGTTACCATGTCACTAGATGATTTTAGTATTACTTACTTTACAAAAGGTGCAGGTGTAAATACACTTTCTACTATGCTCTATACAGAGCTTAGAAAAGGTATCAAACCAGAACTCTACGCATTATCTACTATTTTATTCTTTACTGTACTGATTCTTCTCTTATTGGTAAACTATCTGCCAAATAGAAAGAAAGCAGCAGAACTTGAAAGGGTATAAAATGAAACGAAAACTGATTTTATTTAGCCTTTTATTTGCTTTAAGCACCGCTCTCCTTGCTGGATGTGGCGAAAATACAAACTCTGAAAATAACGAAAACTCTGGAAAAACACTTACTGTTTTAAACTATGGTAAATATCTGGATGAATCTGTAATAAAGAGTTTTGAAGCAGAAAC
>JAZQIL010000272.1:0-4392 GCA_045541055.1 Oscillospiraceae bacterium | reverse complement strand
CATGCAGTATCGCTTCTCCAAAATGTTAGAAAACGCAAATCTGCCGTCAGTCCATTATCACGCTCTGCGGCACGCATTCGCTACAAACTGCGTAGCTCTGGGCTTTGATGTGAAAACTTTATCAGAAATCCTCGGTCACAGCTCGATTGAACTCACTTTGAACAGATATGTCCATTCCTCGCTGGAACGGAAACAGACCTGTATGAATCTGCTTTCTTGGTCAGCGGCATAACGTCAGCCGTGTGTCAGCGTTCGTCAGACACATCTTTGTAAGTTCAGTAATTTCACCACTTTTAAGATTTTTCTCCTGAAATGCTTAATTTTACGAAATCAGATGAAAAGGAGCTATAAAGATGACATGTACCATTTTATCATCAGGTGATGAGTTTCGGACTTTATGCCGGAACGAATCAGAACAGCCATTTTTCGGCATCAAAGTGATTGTTCAGGAAAAAATCTGGGAACTGTACCAGAAAGGCTATGACCGATTTTACGTCAACTGCGATTATGGCACACCGATGTGGGCAGCGGAATTCGTTCTCAGTCTAAAGGCAGGAAATCCAATTGAACTGCACATCATGACACCTTATGAGGAGCAGACTACCAACTGGACAGAAGAACTCCGAAACCGCTATTTTTCGATTCATGAGAAAGCCGACAGTGTCACGCTGGCGAATACAAAATATAATCCGTTCTGTTACTTTGACACGGATGAAAAAATGATTGACCAGAGCGACCTTCTGCTCATATTTGGCGGTGAAAAAGGTGCGCCGCTTGCAGAAGAATATGCCAAAAAGAAGAATATTCCTATTGAGTATCAGCAGATTGTAAAAAGTTTCAGAGAAAGATAGCACGAAAGCAATTCATGGTGAAAGCTGTGAGTTGCTTTTTTATTCAGATTTATTGGAAGCCATTTCTACAAGCAGTTCCACTCTGCCAAGCAGTTTAATCTGCTCTTTATCCGGCAGACTGCGGAACATACGGAGCATCTGCTGTTCGTCTTCATCTGTGGCGATAATAATATCACGGCAGTCTTTGCCAAATAACAGTACATCTGTCGGAACATTCAGCCGTTCAGAAAGTTTCATAATGATGTCACTATTAGGTGCAGCACCATTTTTCCATCCGCCAAGCATCCCCTTTGTACCGCCGCATTCCAAAACGACAGGTGTCATTTTAAGTCCTTTTTCTGTACAAATAGCTTTTAGATTATCATAAAACATACAAAAAACACCCCTTTATTTTATGCAAAAACACGAAATCCATATTTATCGAACTTTTATATTGACAAGTTACTGAAAAAGAACTATAATGTATTTAGGTTCAATTTATGTAACTTTGCAATCTTTTAGTTTTTAAAAAGTTACTTTTGCGAATCCGACTGATAAAATTGAAATCCTTTCTATAATAATCATACCATAAAATCGGGTAAATTGCAAGTACCCAGCGAAATTTGATAAAAAATATCGTGCTGACAGCACCAATTTTTAATATGGAGGTAATTATCATGGCAGTTATGAGAATTCATAAAAATAAAAATTACACAGTCATCAGCAACGTGCATTTAAGAGATAAGCGAATCAGCCTGAAAGCAAAAGGGCTGCTGACTTTAATGCTGTCCCTGCCGGAAGACTGGGACTATTCTGTAGAAGGTTTAAGTTCGATTTGTAAAGAGAACAGAACCGCCATTCAGTCCGCCCTGAAAGAGCTGGAGGAATGTCACTATCTGAAGCGCACCAGAGAGCGCAACGAAAAAGGGCAGTTCGACTGCATTTATAATATTTTTGAAGAGCCGCAGGAAGAACAACAGAACAACAGTTCCGGCGGAGAGAAAGCTGCTTCATTATGCCCTCCCACAGCAGAAATGCCGGAGCAAGAAGTCCGCCGCACAAAGCCCGAAGCTGAAAATCAGCCGCCGCATACTTTATATAAACAAAATACTAACTACCAAGTAAAGAAACAAAAAAAGGAAAACAAAGAAACCAAAAATACAGAAAAGAAAAAAATCTGCCTCGCTATCATCACCCACCTGAACGAAGTCACAGGGGCATCCTACAGAGCTGAAACGAAAAAGACACAGTCGCTGATTTCAGAACGGCTCAGTGAGGGCTTTGATTTGGAAGATTTCTACAGGGTTATCGACAAGAAGCACCGAGAGTGGACAGGCACGGAATTTGCACAGTATCTCCGACCGCAGACTCTGTTCGGAGAAAAATTTGAGGGCTATCTGAATGCCCCTGAAATCCCGAACAAATCAGCACCAAAGCCGCAGAAGCCCGATATTCTGGACGGAATTTTCTGAGAAGAGGTGATTATCATGCTGGAAGTGTTTGCAGAAATTTTAGAAGAAAATCAGAAAAATTCTGTGCAGAATCCGGAAGACTACTTTGTGAACGGACTGCTTTACTGCGGAAAATGCCGGACTCCGAAGCAAACCCGCTCGGAATTGTTTGGAATAATCCAAAAGCCGTATGTTCCCTGCCGATGTGAAATCGAAAAAGAACAAAAAGAAAAAGAAGCACAGCAGGCTTGGGAACGCTCACTGAAAATCGCTCAAATCCGTGCAAAATGCTTCATCGACCAGAGGCTTGAGGAATGGACGTTCGCAAATGACAACCATCAGGGCGATGCTTCTGCAATGGATTCTGTTCATCAGTATGCCCTAAATTTCGCCAAAATGCTCAAAGATGGGAAAGGGCTTCTGCTTTACGGAGCGCAGGGAGTTGGAAAATCCTATGCTGCCGCCTGTACAGCGAACTATGTGATTGATAACGGCTATACCTGTGTGATGACAAATTTTTCACGGATTATCAACATTATTTCGGGGATGTTTCAGGGAAAGCAGGAATATATTGATGCCCTGTGTAGGAACGATTTACTGATTATTGACGATTTATCGGCAGAAAGAAGCACGGAATATGCTGACGAAATTGTCACGAATGTGATTGATACGAGATGTACATTCGGACTGCCTTTAATTGTCACAACTAATTTGACCTCCGCCCAGATGAAGCAGGAGGAAAATATCAGTAAAAAGCGGATTTACAGCCGTCTGTATGAGATGACGATTCCCATCGAGTACACCGGAGAGGACAGGAGAAAATATGCTATGCGAGAAAATTACCAAAAATACAAAAAATTACTGCACTTATCCGCCTGATGGCGGATTTTTTATTTCAGAAAGAGGGCGATAAAATGCCATATATTCCATTTACAGATGAGCAGAAAGAACAGGCAAACAGTACTGATTTAGTGTCATTTCTGCAAATGAAAGGTGAAACTTTGAAGTGTGTTGGCAGAGAATATCAGTTAATTTACTCCGATGAATCGGGAAAACATGATAGCATTACCATCAGTGGTTCAAAATGGTATGACCATAAGAATCAGGACGGCGGAGGTGCTGTCAAATTTATGCAGAAATTTTATGGGATGAACTTTCCAGACGCCGTTCAGGAACTGCTCGGCTATACAGTTATGCCGGAATACAGCCGAAAATATGAGAGAAGTCCTCCGGAACAGCCTGAAATAAAAAAAGAGTTTCAGCTTCCGGAACGGAATCAGGACATGCACAGAGTTTATGCCTATCTTGTAAAAAGCCGCTTTATTTTGCCGGAAATTATAAATTATTTCGCTCATCAGCACACACTTTACGAAGATGCTCAGTATCACAATGCTGTGTTTGTCGGGCTGGATGAGAACGGCATCCCCCGTCAGGCTCACAAGCGGTCGACAAACACTTACAAGACTTTCAAAATGACCTGCACCGGCTCAGACACAAGATACAGTTTCTCACATTTTGGAAAATCCGGAAGATTATTTGTTTTTGAAGCCCCGATTGATATGCTCAGTTTCCTGACGCTTTATCCGAAAAATTGGCAGGAACACAGCTATATCGCCACAAACGGTGTGTACGAAAAAGCCCTGCTCCACTCTCTGGAAACGCATTCAAATTTGCAGGAAATTATCATTTGTACGGACAATGATGAGGGCGGAATTGACGGAGCGTACAGATTTAGGGATATTTTAAATCAGCATGGCTATCAAAATGTCAGGAGATTTGCACCTCAAATGAAAGACTTTAACGAAGTTCTGAAAGCAATGCACGGAGCAGAAGCTCTTCCGGCTGTGTCGCATAAACGGCTTGAATGCTACAAAAATTCTGTGGATTCTATGACGGAATGTCCGTTCAGTCCTGAAATTTTGAATCAGGCAATGCAGAAAAAAGAATATCATCATCTTGCTGAACTTGCACTTGCAGGCTCGGCATTTTTTCTGCGAAATTCAGGCTATCAGGCAGAGTTTCAGACACTCCAGAACAAGCTGAAAGCCCAGTACAGAGCCTATTCTGACAAAGGAAGCAAGCTTTCAAAACGGCAGAATCTGAATCAGGCA
>JAZQIL010000271.1:0-6641 GCA_045541055.1 Oscillospiraceae bacterium | reverse complement strand
TATTGGCAATTGTGAAGGTTTTTGTTTCGCCGTCCACAATAGTACCGTCCTGAGTGGTGTAATAGGGTGTTACTGTAAATTTCTCTCCGAATGCGCTGTTCGGGATATTGTTCAGTGCATAGGCTTCCATATAATTGGAATCTTTTGAAAATACGCTTGGATAGACCTTTTTGCCTCCGGCATTGAGTGTACTGTAGACCTTTGTCATCTGCTTATCAATGGTTTTGCCATTGTAGGTAATCTTGAAACCGACATTCTGGTATTTCAGTGAATCGACAGATGTGATGAAACGAATAGAAGTTTTTTCGCTGTTTGCAGTCGTGTTACTGGAAATCTGTGCTTTCACAGTCAGAATCTTCTCATCGATAAACTTTGCATACGCTTTACCAGAATCTTCGGTGTAAGGTGTGGTACAGGTCGAATCAGTGAAATAGCCTGCGAAAATCTTACCATCAGTCGTGGGGATTGCATCATTATTCTTGAATTCCCTGACATCTGCCATACCGTTTTCGTCAATCGGATTGGTGATAGAATATTCTGCACTCTGGCTTCTGCTGTAGTAGGAACTGCTTCCGGAGACATAAATTCTTACCCTGTAATTGCCAACCTCTGAGGGGGCTTCATCAAGCAGTTCATCCGTGTCAGCATTGTAGTAATAATAAATCACTTTTCCGATGGGCGTGCCGTTAATAGTTGCTTCGTGAGCTGTGCCGTCATAGATGTAGCTGGGGAGTGAAAGTGTCCAAGTCTGACTTGCACGGACAACAACTGGTGTATACTGCGAAACAGTGACAGTGACGGGAGTTTCACAAACGGCTGTATCTGCATAATTTGCAGTGCCAGTGACTTTGTACCAGACCTTGTATGTGCCTTGGGCGTTGGCTTTTGGAATGGCTGTACTCCAAGCTGCACTTTCATTAGGCTTTTCATCAGCAACAACATAGTACATTGTGCAGTCCTCTGCTACTGTGCCTGCGTTGACAAGCTCAACCGCACTATAGTAACGTGTGGGATTTTTTGCTGTGGGAGCTTCCACGAGGGAATTACCTTTGGCAATTGTAAAGTCCTCAGTTGCGGTTGCACCGTTGTAATTATCGGTTGCAGCGATGGTTGCTCTGACAGTATAGTTACCAGCATCAGTAGGAACATCAGCAGAATAATTTCCTGCATTCTGTGCCTTGTATTCATAAGTAACACTACCATCGCCGCTGTTGCCAGTGACAGAGGGAGAATTTGCTGTTTCGCCGTATGTCCAACCCTCAATGCTGACAGTTGGGGTGATGTTTGCCTTATTGATTGTCACGGTGACAGTCGAATCTTTTGTGCCGCTATTATAGTTGCCATCTCCGGCAGCGGATGCTCTGACAACAACTGTATATGTTCCGGCAGGAGTATTTTCTGCAATTGTCAGCGGCGTTCCATTTGTTTGATTGATTGAGAAATAGCTGACAGTGTTGTTTGAACTATTCTTCTGACTGTTAATTGCATAAGTTACCGCACCCTGTCCGCCTGATGCAGCATCCAAAACTACCGTTTGTGAACTTGTGCTGAAAGTTGCAGATTTCGTCTGCGTTGCAGTATAAGACAAAGGATTACCCGCCTTTGCAATCGCATATGTAACCTGCGCAACTGCTCCGCCGTAAGTGTATTTTGCTGTATAGGTACCGACATTTGTGGGGGCACCATTGAGCTTTGTGGTGCCGTTATAGTATTCAAGCGTGCCGTTCGGAGTTGTGCCGAGCTGATCGGCTGTCGTAGTAACGGTGACCGCTTTTGCAGAGTCGTTATAGGTCAGGTTTGTGGGTGCGGTGAGGGTGACAACAGTCTTGTTTTCTTCGAGGTCGCATTCGCCCTCACCGGTGCAATTTGCAGTAATTGTTGCGCCGCTTGCTTCGTAGGTGATGCTGTGCACATGATTGGGAATTTCAATTTTCGTGGGTGTGCTTGCATAGTCTGTTACAAATTGCCCATTGACATCTTCTGCAAGAATATATACCTTATCAGTTGTCGCATCATAACTTTGCGGCAGCGTAAAAGTTCCCGAACCATTATTTGCAGAATAGGTACCGCTCAATGTGCCGTAGTATTTAATTTTTGCATCTGATTCTGTATATTCCTTATCTGTAATCAGCACAGAAACCTGCTCTGCTGTAATGCCATCATTAGCATTTGAATCTGTAACAGTATACGGCACAGTAACAGTATTTCCAGATTTTGAAACGGATTGTTTCTCTGTAACAGCTATGCTTGTGCTGCTGTCTTTGAGTGTGAGCTTATATTCCTTGCCGGAAGTTGCTGTAGATTCACCAGAGATGACAGATGAGAAGATTACAGATTCCAGATTGACATTGAAAGCGGGACTCACCCTGATGAAATCAAGATTCACAGAAGTAGTATTGAGATAGCCGTAAGTGCTGTTGACCAAGCCGGCAGAATCACCATTATTAATGCTGGGCGACCGCAGCCACCAGCTGGAATCTTTAATGCCAAAATCTGTAAATTTATATTTAGATCTTGCCGCATCATCCCCTCCTGTATCTGTATAGCCGTAACTTGTATTAGTTGCTTCCTTTGCATCTAACAGGAAAATTTTGTCATTATCAAGACTTGCCCAGTTTAATCCATCATAACCTTTTCCATCAGCCTTATTGCCTGTTGCTGCTGCGGATTTCGTGCTGGAAGCGATTGCATCTTTTTCAAGTGAGGTGAATACACTTGTACTTTTGTAAAAATTATCGCCATTAAGCCATGTTTTTACACTGCTGCTGCTCCAAACATTAGAACTTCCGTGAAAAGCCATAGTGGTGAGTGTTGTATCACAGTCAAGGAGCATAGAACCGCCAGACACTCCGAAAGCAGTAGAGTTCGGGTCAAGCACACGGTATTTCACGGGATTATTATTATATTTTCCATAGTAGACATAGTTTCCTATCCAGCCATTGTCAGGAATTGACGGACTTTTAATGCCTGATGTGCCGAGCGTGGTATTAGTTGCTGATTTTGACCATTCGTCAGCAGCATTAACGACAATCTCCGCCCTGTCTGCGATTTCTCCTCTTCCGACGTTTACAGGCGAAACACCCGCCACGAGAGCCAGAGCCAGCGCAAACGCCAAGGCACGTCTATAAAATTTATTTTTCATATTCGCTTCCTCCTTTTATAAATATAAAAACACACCCAGAAACAGTTACAATTATCTTGCAACTGCCTGAATGTGCGAGTAACTTATTAAATTTTGGGCATGACAAAAGGGCGCAGTATTAGCTGTGCTGTGCTGTGCTGTGCTGTGCTGTGCTGTGCTGTGCTGTGCTGTCATAAGCATATCACGTTTCAGCATTCTTGTCAAGCCCCTTTCTCAAAAATTTTTGAAAAGATTTTTTTATCAGATATTGCATTTACTTTTATTATACCACAAGGGGTGTTACAAACTAGTGACACTTAAACGTTTTCGATATGAAATTTTTGTAAATTTATTTTTAACTTTTAGTAAATATCTTCTTTCTGGTTGTTTCTGCCCACGGATACTGCTTCATATATGTGTCGATTTTTGTCAGTAAAATATGCTTTCCGTCCAGATAATCAAAATAATCACAGTGAATTTTTTCTTTGTCAAGACTGTAACAGTCATGAAGATTCACCAGAATATCTTCCAGCCCTGCACGGTTAAGTGTACTGCGAATATCCTGCACCAGCACACGGACATAATTCTTTTTGGAATCTGTGTCCTCTTTCTCGTTCCAAAGCAGACAGCGGAGTTCATCTGTACTTGCAGAAGCCCCACGAATATTCACCAGATAAGCAAGCAGCTCCTTGCTTTTTTTCCGTTTAAACCGGAGAGGCTGACCATTGCAGAATACCTCAAACTTCCCGAAACACTGAAAATAGACTTGCTTGATGGGGTGGCGCAGATGGCACAGAGCCTCCCGAAGTTTTTCCTCACTGACAGGCTTCACCAGATAATCACAGATGTACAGGCTGTAGGCTTCCAGTGCATACTGAATATGACCTGTATACAAAAATACATTCAAATCAGGATATAATTCAGCGAGTTTTCTGGTCAGGCTCATGCCGTCCATGCCATACATTTCAATGTCAATAAAAGCAATATCCGGCGGACACTCCTCACAAAGAGCAAGCAGTTCCTCAGCAGAATTTGCACTTTCATGTCTTGCATCAGGCAAAACAATTTTTAATTTTCTCATCAAAGAAGAAATTGCAAAATCATCATCATCAGCTGTGATTGTATACATTTCGTTTACCTCCATAATCTTTAGGAATATGAATTACGGCATTTGTGCCGGATTCCGTTTGACTGACAGTCAGAGTACCGCCGCACATAAAGGCGATTCTGGTACGGACATTTTCGATTCCGATACCTGTACCGGAGAGCTGCTTCTGTGCAGTTCTGTTATCTTCGACAGCGATATAAAAATAATCATCATCTTTCCATGAAGAAACTTTAATCCAAGAATCAGAAGAACGGCGGTTGATACCGTGCCGGACAGCATTTTCAACAAGCGGCTGAACGCTGAGAGCCGGAACAAGAAAACCAGTTTCCTGAAGCTGATATTCTATTTTAAATTTCCTTGACGGGTCAGCATATTCAAGTGCAAGATACTCTTGAACCGCCCGTATTTCATATTCAAAGCTGACGAGTTCGGAATAGTTCAGCGTTTCAATTCTGTTTTGCAGATAAGCAGAAAAATGTCCAATCATTTTTGCAGCCTGTTCGGGATTCTGATAGCAAAGTTCCTGAACGGCAAGCATGGAATGATTGATAAAATGCGGCTGAATCTGTGCAGTCAGCAGATTATTCTTACTTTGTTCAAGCTCCAGTTTCTGCTGATAAAATTTTTCCTGCGCTTCGATGTGCTGGATTGCTGCCAGATAGAAATAATAAATCAACATATCCAATGCGGCAATATCTGTTGTATGGTCTGTTATAATATTGAAATATTCCAGATATACCGTGATGAACGTTGAAATCAGCATGAAAAATACAATCATTGCTTTGGAATAATCTTCTTTGTGAAGAAAATCCAGAGAATATTTCAGCAGCAGTATCATGTAAAAGCAGATAATCCAAGCCGGCAGACTATGCAGTTTCCCAGGTGAAAATGTGTGTGCTGGTGTATAGCCGTAAATCAGGTTTGCTCCGAACAGGTCTGCGATAATAACTACAAAATCAGCAAAAAACGGAATCAGAACCAGTATTTTATGTCTGATTGGTGCAATCAGGTACACTTCCAGTACAATTAAAAGCGGATGCAGTGTATAAGAGAGTGCAGCTTTCACATACAGTATCCACAACGGTTTATGATAGGTATTACACCAGACCTCGACATATTCACATATCGTCAGAGCAAGCACAATTGCCATAATGCCCCATACATATTGCACACCATTGATTTTTGTTTTTCGGTTTGCAAGCAGAATGACAATCAGTCCAGCGAGGAGCATGAGAGTCATATAGTTTTGAGAAACATATTCCAATAGTAGATTCATAATAACCTCCAGAATTGATTTCTTTTATTATAGCCTATCAATTCTGAAATGTCAATATGAAAATCACATGCTTTGAGAGTGGCTGTCCTTAATACCGAGTTCCTGTTTTTTCTTTTGAATTATCCGGCGGAGTTTGCTGTCAGTCTGCGATTGAAGCGTCCTTTCAGACTGATTGTAGTCATCCTCAATTACTTTGCTGAGATTTACAAGCAGCCTAAAAGCAGTGTATGCAAACATTTGATTCTGCTTTTGATGATTCTCTATTTCTGAAACAGTCCGGATAATCATATTTTTCACAGACCTGAACTGCGGATTGTCCGTTAGTTCAGGGAAATCCACCTTGGCTGAAGAATAAACGTCATGCTTGGCTTGTTCCATCTCACACCAGAGAGCATACATCTGCATGATGCTCTTATCCTGTGCGAGCCTTGAAAAAATCAGGTCAACAGTTTTCTTTGTATCTTTTTTCAAGTAGCCATAAAGCTTTTTTCCTTTTGCGGTTTTTAGTTGTTCTGAAAGAATCTTAATGAGCTGGAGCAGTTCAGCATCTGGAGTTTGATTTTTAGAAATCTGTTTTGATAATTTTTTCATTCTGTCAGCAGTCAAATTCTTTATTTGATTCCTGACATTGGTCTGCTGACCATACAGATGATACAGCTCATCATGATAAATATCGTTAGCAAATCCGCTTCTGATTTTTTCAATGCCCTGCTTCGTGAGGAATCCCTCTTTCGGATTTTTTGAATAGACAATCATATGCACATGCGGATTGTTTTCCTTGTCATGAAAGGCAGCATACCATTTCAAATTAGAGAGCTTGATTCCGGTCTGCTTGGCGATATTTGGAATTTGACGTTTGACAAGTTCTCTCCACGCAGTCAAAGTATCATAGCCTGTCTGCTGGGCATCTTCTCTTCGGAGTGAAATCACATGAGTCCAGACATTTCCGGCATGACTGCCGACTTCCTTTATCACAGCATTCAAATCAACAGGAGCATCTTCCTGAGAAAATAAACCATGTGTACCAAATTTTACAGCTTTCGGACGGTTTGCAAGGTAGCCGACATAATTTTCTTTTGCAGCTATCTGGTCAGCATTGTGTTCTATCATTTCTGAAATAAAATCCGAAGCTGTCT
>JAZQIL010000270.1:0-5087 GCA_045541055.1 Oscillospiraceae bacterium | reverse complement strand
TTTACCAACTCATAACAGTGAGCTTGCTGCTGCTGTTGCCCTGCTTCTGACCTGTGGGGATGGTGAGCAAAGAGCCGAAGTCTACGGCTGTGCATCTGACCGACAGCAGGCATCCATCGTTTTTGATGTTGCCGCCGATATGGTGCGGATGTGTCCGGCACTTTCCAAGCGAGTCAAAATTTTGACCTCTCAGAAAAGAATTGTTTATTTACCAACAAATTCTTTTTATCAGGTGCTGTCCGCAGAGGCATACAGCAAGCACGGCTTTAATATTCATGGAGTCGTATTTGATGAACTGCATTCTCAGCCTGACAGAAAATTATTTGATGTCATGACAAAGGGTTCAGGCGATGCCCGTATGCAGCCTTTGTATTTTCTTATCACGACTGCCGGAACGGACATCCACAGCATCTGCTATGAACAGCATCAGAAGGCAAAGGATATTCTGGAGGGCAGAAAAATTGATAAAACTTTCTATCCGGTGATTTACGGTGTCGATGAAGATGACGACTGGACGGATCCCGAAGTCTGGAAAAAAGCCAATCCCTCGCTTGGGGAAACCATCGGAATCGATAAAGTGGAAACTGCCTGCGAATCAGCAAAGCAGAATCCTGCTGAAGAAAATGTATTCCGTCAGCTCAGGCTCGACCAGTGGGTGAAGCAGGATGTCCGCTGGATGCCGATGCACAAATGGGATGCTTGCAAAGTCGAGTTTGATGAATCTTTTCTTGAGGGGAGAATCTGCTACGGCGGTCTTGACCTCTCAAGCACGACCGATATTACCTCATTTGTTCTGGTCTTTCCGCCAATTCCGGAAGATGACAGATATTATCTTCTGCCGTATTTCTGGCTGCCGGAGGAAACACTTGACCTGCGTGTCAGAAGGGATCATGTGCCGTATGAACTTTGGCGGAGGCAGGGCTTCCTGAATATCACGGAGGGGAATGTGGTTCATTACGCTTTTATTGAAAATTTCATTGACAATCTTGGGCATAAATTCAATATCAAAGAAATTGCATTTGACCGCTGGGGTGCTGTCCAGATGTCGCAGAACCTGACCGACCTCGGCTTTACAATGGTGCAGTTCGGACAGGGTTATAAAGACCTCAGTCCGCCGAGCAAGGAGCTGATGAAGCTCACGCTCGAACAGAAACTCGCCCACAACGGTCATCCGGTTCTTCGCTGGAACATGGACAATATTTTTGTGCGGACTGACCCTGCCGGAAACATCAAGCCCGACAAGGAAAAATCCACGGAGAAAATTGACGGTGCTGTTGCCACAATTATGGCTCTGGACAGGGCTATTCGGTGCGGTTCGCAGTCCGATGAAAGTGTATATGATACCAGAGATTTAATTCTGCTGTAAGGAGTTTTGATGATTATGACAGAGAAATTATTAGGCAAAATCACCCGTGCGGAATACGGCACAGTGAAAGAATATTCGTTTCTGATTGGTCTGCAATTAAGTTTTTCCATGAACGGTTCAGGCGTTTCGGACGGCGGAAAATACACGCTGAATATCGATAAGGAGTGCAAAGTCTGGGAAGAAAATCAGCGGAGTCAGGCGGTAACTGAAAACATTGAAAATTTGTACCAACTGCTGAATGATGCCAAAGTTAACGATGTTTCCCAGCTTGTCGGAAAGCCTGTCGAAGTCACCATAGAAGATAATTCTTTCAGGGGTTTCAGAATTTTGACGGAGGTGCTTTGAAATGAAAGTGACAGTAACAGGCGGTTTCATGTCCGAAGCAGAACAAAGGGAGTACATCAGCCTCCTGAAAAAACAGCATCCTGATAAAGTCATCACGGAGCTGGAAATCAGAATTGACGGCGAATTTGTGGATTTGAAATACAGCTACGATATTGTTCCGTTTCAGAGAATCCGCAGAATTACGGGCTATCTGGTCGGCACACTTGACCGTTTCAATGATGCCAAGTTTGCCGAAGTCGGTGACCGTGTCAAGCATGGATGAGGTGTATTTTTATGAATAAAAATAAATTCAGTCCGGAAATTATCGGAAAGGCTCTCGAAATCACGGTGAAAGAGCAGATAACCGAAAATGTCCTTGTTTCTTATAATTCCATCACCAACAGCTACAGAATCCAGATTTGGAAAGACGGTGTGTCGGCAGGTGCGGTGATTCACGGTATCAAGAAATGGAATCAAATGATAAAATTATTTGAAGATTACTGCACCGACCTGAAAAAAGCCGCCAACGCCCTGGATTCCTCGGCTCATGTCACGCTGATGATTCTGAACGACCTGAATCAGTTTCAGGCACTCGCAACCATCACAGATGGTGCAACGCTGTACAATTTCATGGAGGAGAAAGCCAATGCAAAATGAAAATCTTTGTGTCTGCTGTGGTGACAGCATTCCGGAAGGGATACAGGTCTGCAACAAATGCCAGTCAAAATATGAAATCGGATGGGGTGACAGCATCATGCAGAAAGTCTATGAAAAAGGCTTCCGTGATGGTCAGCAGGATATTCTGGTTTCAGATAATGCCTATAATGTGACCGTGAAAGTCAGCCGTTCTGAACTGAGGGAGCTTTTTAATGAAGTGTTCCATGAAACGATGGGTGATTTTATTTTTCCGCTGAACGAAAAGCTGAAAATCGTCTGCGGTCACTGCATCATGGATTTGGTGGATTCTCCGGTTTCTCCGCAATACCGATGCCGCACGGCGGAAAAGAACTGTGAAAACTGCATCTCCGCATGGCTCAGTGAGCTTTCTGCTGATGAGGCATAATATCCACAAATAACAGACTGATTTTTGGCAACAGTTCTGCTTGACTTATTCCGGCAGGTGTGGTAATATGGTGCATACCGGAACAACCGGAAAATCAAACTAAATGGAGGAAAACTGCCATGAAAAAAGAAACAATTGAATACTTCGAGAAGATGCGTGATGTGGTCGTCAGACACGATGACAACGGCACAGAGCAGCCTTACAGCATGGGCGCACTGAATGCCTACCGCTGCTACGAGGACAGCGACATCAACCACAGTACAGTGGACGGAGAATCCGTTCTGGAATGCGAAGCCGCACCAAAGACAGAATTCGCTGAGGACTTCCTGAAAACGCTCCGTGAGGCTGGTGCAGAAGAAGTTATTTTCACCAACGACAGCGGACTGATTGATTTTCTGCACAGAATGAATGCACTCGGCTGTACGATTGACCAGACCTGCACTGTCTGGAAGAAAATTTTCAATATCGATGAGAAAACTGATTATGGTATCCGTCTGAAAATATAATCCGCTTTTTCCTATGATTCTTCCGATAAAGAAACGGCAGTCCTGCGGGGCTGTCGTTTCTGGTGTATATTACACAACGGGCAGCCTTGATTTTCCTCGATATTTCTGTGCTTTTAGATACTTGCTATTCTCCGGAAAATGTGGTAATATAGCATACAACGGAAGGGCGGAAAGCCCACCGAATAAAAAACCAAACGGAGGAAACCATAATGGAAACAAACAGCTACTTTGCAGAAATGAGAAGAGAAATGGAAGCAAATCCTAAGAAAAAGTGGACAAACGGCGAGATTGCCGCCTACCATGTTTACCACGACACAATCTGCTATGGAAGCAGCTGCTACGAATGCGACAGCCTCCCCTGGGAGCGTGACATTGAGGATTTTGTGACAACGCTCCGCAGAGCAGGCATTGCAGAAATGGCAGTCACCGACCACAGCACGGGGTTGATGGACAGACTGCACAAACTTGCTGAATACGGTGCAATGGTGCAGGGAATATGCAAAGTGACAAGAACGACTTCATGGGGCGATATTGAAACAGTAAACGGAATCGCAGTCAGACTTTAATCCAGCGGCACAGCCCTTCGGGGCTGTTTACCGTCACGTTCGCCTGTGCGGGCTTTTCCGGCTTGGTGCGGATAACCTGCCCCTGCCGGAAACTGCCCCGGAGAACGGCTGTCCGAGCCTTTGTGCGGAAAGTGTATACTACACAACAGAAAGTCGTCATTTCCCTCGATATTCTGTGCTTTTAGCCGCTTGCTATTCTCCTGAAATTATGTTAATATAGCATACAGCGGAAGGCAGAAAGCCTGCCGGAATAAAATCTGAAGGAGCGTTTTTATGAGGACAGTGAAACTTTACAGCAACCCTGCGGTAATTCTTGCTGGTGAGCGTGAGATGTATACACGCAGTGCGGACGATTATGAAGAAATTCTCCGTTCTGCCATAGAGGGTGAACACATCGACCTGAATGAATTTGCCGATGACCTGAATGCTGAACCGTTCTACGGAAAGATTCAGGAAATCAGAATGACCGTGGAACGATACCAGAAGCACGTTTATGCTGTGGCGGTCTGCACGGTATCAGACAACTGGAACGATACTGATGATACCCCAATGCTGAAATGGTTCATGAACATTGAGTATCAATATGGCTGGGGTGCTGAATTTGACGGAAAGACACTTCATACTTTCAAGCAACCGGAGACTTTTGAAATGACTGCTCCCAACGGGGAACGTTTCATGCACACCTGCGACATGGAGTATGAAATTCACCTGATGTTCTGGCACACCATGCTGAAATTCCAGACCGAAGAAGAATTGAAAAAATAATTGATAAATCCAGCTCTTCCGCAAGGGGGAGCTGTTCTCATATACATTTATAATAGGAGTGATTTTGATGGGACTTTTTTCAGGATTATTCAAATCCCGTGACAAACCAAAGGACAGCTACGACAGTCCGTCCTACACTTATTTTTTCGGACGGACTCACGCAGGAAAGCGAGTCAATGACCGCACGGCATTACAGCAGATTGCCGTTTATGCTTGTGTGAGAGTTTTATCAGAGGCGATTGCACAATTGCCGCTGCATTTATACAAATACACCGATAAGGGAAAAGAGCGAGTGCCGGAGCATCCGCTTTATTTTTTGCTTCATGACCAGCCAAATCCGGAAATGACAAGTTTTGTTTTCCGTGAAACGCTGATGTCACATCTCTTGATTTACGGAAACGCATTTGCACAAATCATCCGAAACGGCAGAGGTGAAGTTCTCGGACTTTATGCGCTGATGCCTGACAAAATTCGTGTTGACCGTGACGAGCAGAACA
>JAZQIL010000269.1:0-15177 GCA_045541055.1 Oscillospiraceae bacterium | reverse complement strand
GACCGCTTGGCCTCCGACTTTGCTTGAACGTAGAATTATCTATCCGACATATTCAGCAACTTCACCGACAAAATACAGTGATATTGTTCACTCTGTCGTTTCACAGAACTGCATGAATGACGATAACCGCAGAATACCGGGGCTTTTTCTTGGTGAAGTCAGAGGTGAGTGCTGGGAACAAACTACAAAATTACAGGTCAGCTACACCAATCTCATGGAGTGGATTTATACCATCTGCGAGAAAATCGGTGGTACTGCGAACATTCGGCTTTCCAAAATCGAGAACGAGCATTATCAGATACTGTTTGAACTTTCGCAGGGTGTGGATAGAAGCATTTTGCAGGAGGAAAATCCGCATATAGTTTTTTCGGACGGATACAGCAATCTACTGTCGTTCAGCTATGCGGAGGACATTTCTGTTCAACAAAATTTTGCCTATGTTCTGGGACACGGTGAGGGTGCTGACCGCAAAAGAACAACCTATTTTTATGGTGATGAGCCGTCATATTTAGAGCGTTATGAGGTGTACGTTGATGCTGATGATATTTCTGAAGAAGAACAGCTTGACGGTGAAACCCGTCAGATTCCGGAGGAGGAATACATCGAACTGCTGAGAAACAGAGGTTCAGAGAAAATGGTATCTCCGAAAACGGCATCAGAGTCAACAATTGCGGCAAACTCGACACAATATCAATATCAGAAGGACTATGCTGTCGGTGATTATGTCACTGTTCAGCATATCCGTTTCGGCATGATTCAGCCGAAAATACAGCTCATCGGCATGGTGGAGGGATTCGACCAGAACGGCAGAAGCCTGACACCAACTTTTAAGGAGGCGTAACTTATGGCTTTTTCAAGCGGATTTTTTAACTCAAAAGGACTTGACAGAACGTACACGGCGGAGAATTTCACCGATTATCTGTCAAGCCTGATTTGCAACGGAATTTTAGACACTTACGGAGAACAGTTTGAACTGACAGCACCGACAAAGGGCTTAAAAGTCATTCTCGGCACAGGAAAAGCATGGATAAACGGGCATTACTTCATCAATGATGCAAAGTACAGCATTGACCTGTCAGAATATCAGGATGAGTCCCTGCCGAGATATGTTACAATCGGCATTGTCTGTGATGCCTCCGAAGGCGTGCGTGATGTCAGAATTGAAGTGGTCGCTGGAACTCCAGCAGAAAATCCCTCTGTTCCGTTCATTCCTGTTGATGCAAACCGTACAAAGCTGACACTTTATTCTGTTCGACTCAATGTGGGTGCGGTTTCGCTCTCCAAATTTGACTGGTTCGACTACAGGGAAGATGAGAATCTTTGCGGGTATTGCCGCTGTATTCTGGGAAAATGCAGAGTCACGGATATGCTGGCACAGCTTACGGTTTTGAATGCACAGATTGATAAATACAATGAAACTATCGAAGGCTTAAATAACAAAATTGACACCTTACAGCTTAAAATTGACGACATGACGGGCGACATCGTAAAAGTCGGTCAGTGCGGTGATGACATTTATTATGTGCTGTATTCAGACGGAAAACTTCTGCTCCGTGGCACTGGTGAAATGTACGATTATGGGACAGCAATTTCTCTTTCTGATGTTCATTATCCTGATGTTGATGGTGATGGACGTGTCACTGCTTCGGATGCATCTTTGATTCTGGCTGCCGCCTCCAATCTTGGCGTTGGTCTTGAATCGGGTCTGACCCCTGAACAGGAGCTGCTTGCTGATGTTAATCGTGACGGCTCGATTAACGCTGTTGATGCTTCCCTTGTATTATCATTTGCTGCTGACCTTGGTGTCGGAAAATACAGCGGCAATCTGGAGGGCTGGATAGAATTTCTCAATGACCAGCGTGCAGGTGACAATCTTTCTCCCTTTTTTGATGACCAGAACATCAAATCTCTGGTTGTTTCAGACGGTATTACTACACTTGGGACGTTCGCCTTCAACTACTGTAATCAGTTAGCCTCTGCCTCTCTTCCCAGCACTCTTACGAAAATAGGAAGAAATGCATTTGCTGCTCTTGCAACTGATGCTTATGGTCTCACAAAAATCTCCATTCCCGGCAAAGTGACAGAAATCGGTCAGTATGCCTTTGCCAACACACGGATTATAAGTCTGACAATTCCCCGTTCGGTGACTGCCGTTGGATATTATGCGTGCCGAGGTTGTGCCGACCTTGCCACGGTTCGTTATGAAGGTGCGGTCATTGGCTCGTATATGTTTACAGGATGTACGTCACTCACTGATTTCACGATTGCGAAAACGGTAAAGGAAATTCAGACATATGCATTTAATTCCTGCAGTAAACTGAAAACCTTGACTTATGAGGGCAATCTGAAAGACTGGGCGGCAATCGAAAAGCAGAAAAATTGGGACTCACACAGCAGTTCAGCTAATCTGACAAAAATTCAGTGCCTTGACGGTTATCTGAAATGGGATGACGAGGAAAAAGAATGGATTGAGGTGAAGAAATAATGCTCAAATTTCTGGTAAAAAATCAAAAAATTGAAATTCTGGAGCGTGAGGTAATTGCCTCCGACCAGATTTCTTTTGTTACGCTCAAATTTACATTTGACGGTGACTGGAAGAAATTCTATAAAGTCGTGCAGTTCACGCAGTGCGATGAAACTTACAATCGTGTGCTTGGTTTTGACGGCTTATCCTGTCTGCTTCCTGCGGAGCTTCATGCAGGTGCAGTCAAAATGTCTGTTTTTGGCTACGATGCAGATAATACATCGGGACTGAGAGCGACAACTGTTCCCGTCACTCTGAATATTCGTCAATCTGGTTTTGTGGGTGATGATGATTCACCTATTCCACCCACTCCCGATTTATATACGCAGATTCTGCAAAAAATTGAAGAGGTCACTGTTCCTGATATGTCCAAATACCCAACAAAAGACGAAATCCAGAAAATGATTGAACAGGCTCTTGCAAATTCAGAAACGGTCATTCCGTCCGATTATGTAACTATTGAAAAATTGAATGACGAAATTCTGATGATTCATGAAGCCATCACACCAATCAGAATGGATGCTCATTCGCATAAGAACAAAGACATTCTGGACAATACAACGGCAAGCTACACACTTGAAGAACAGAAAAAACTTGCTGAACTCAATCTTTCGGATTATGTCACAGTCAGAAAATTGAATGATGAAATTTTGATGGTGCATGAAGCTATTACACCAATCAGAATGGACTCTCATACACATCAAAATAAAGAACTGCTTGATTCATTAACTGCTGATTCTTTGGCTTTACTGCCTGATTTACAGCAGTTTGAAGATGTCACAAAATACGACATTCAGACAATTAAAGAAAGTATTGCACCTGTTGTCCGGCAGGCACATTTTCATGACAATCTTGCTGTTCTTGACAAAATTACAGCAGACAGAATCAAGAAGTGGGACAGCATCAGCACATTACAGACACAACTGAACGGATTATCTACCGAGCTGACTGTATGGAAAAATAAGTGCAGCAGCAATTCTGACAGACTTCATGCCAATGAAGCAACGATTGATAATATCATTTCAGAACTGGATGAAATTCAGGAAAAAATCAAGAACCTCCCGAATTTTGATATCATTCAGGAAACACTGAAAGCAATGCAGGCAGAAATTAACAGCAGCGGAAGTAATATCCAGACAATTTTTGAAAGCGGTGCAGATGCACTTGAAAAATACGGCGAAACGACTTACACTTTTTATAATAACGGCTACCGTTCGCTGAATGGCTTTGCACAGGCGTATCCGAATTTCTGCTCTGCCGAAAATGATTATGCACTTTACTATAACCAGTCCGATTTTAGCTGGGCGGGTACGGTGTACACCATGATTCTCCAGCCGTTCAGTATTTCAAAAAATTCAGGCATTGTGCTGACGTATCAGTCCGGTGCATCTGCTGTCGGAGAACTGTATCTGATGCGAAAAATCTCAGGCAGGACTTATGCGGAACTTGCACAGGTTGTGTATGAGCAGATTCAGAGCGGCAATGCTGTCAGGCTGGAATTTCAATGGCTGCAAAGCAATGATTTTGTTTCAGTGCTGGTAGACTGCACCGATGTCGCTGTCGGTCAGTATTATCTTGTCTGGAAAGGCGTGTCCGACAATACACATCCAAAAATTAAGGCGATTAAAGTGTTGGGAGGGTAACGGCATGAAAGAGAACATCTGCACGGCAATCGGCATCATTGGTGCATTTTTTGCGGCTCTTGTCGGCGGCTGGGATTCGGCTTTGATTACACTCATCACCTTCATGGCGGTGGATTTTATCACGGGTTTTGTCACGGCGGCAATGGGAAAATCCAAGCACAGCGTAACCGGAAAGCTCAACAGCAAAGCCGGATGGGTGGGACTGGCTAAAAAATTCTGCATTCTTTTGATGGTAGTTGTGGCTATGCGAGTGGATATTCTGCTCGGCACAACTTACATCAGAGATGCGACCTGTATCGGCTTCTGTGTCAATGAACTTTTATCAATCGTGGAAAATACATCATTGATGGGAATCAGCTATCCGCCTGCCATGCTGAAAGCCCTTGAAGTATTGCAGAAAAAAGCCGGACGCACTGATGAAGATGCACAGGAACATCTGGAAGAAATCGAAGAAAAAGAAGAAGAGGAGGAAAACAAAAATGGCAGTGAAGACTTATAAATTTGACGATGCCACACAGCTTTCTCCGCACTTCAATGTGCAGGAGTTCCGCTGTAAATGCAGTCAGCATCATGATATTTTGATTGCAGAGGAGCTTGTAGACAAGCTCGAAAGGCTCTATGTAAAACTGGACTGCTCCAAAATTATCATCACAAGCGGTATGAGATGTCCGTCCTATGATATTTCTATCGGCGGTAACGGAGGCGGACAGCATCCGCTTGGCAAGGCGGCTGATGTGGTTTGCTACAATCAGAATGGTGACAGAATCAGCAGTAAACTGGTTTGCTGTACAGCTCAAGACCTTGGCTTTGGAGGTATTGCAAACATCGATACTTCCTATACAGTGACACATCTTGATGTGAGAACTTCTAATATCTGGTACGGAAATGAAGTCATCAATTACCACACTGTAACAGATGATTTTTATAAATATTATGGTATTTCAAGGGGCAGTACAGCTCAGGCAAAGGAGGAAAAATCAATGATTTTAAAGGGCATTGATGTGAGTGTTCACAACGGTTCTATCAACTGGAATCAGGTGAAAAATGACGGTGTCCAGTTTGCGATTCTCCGTGCAGGATACGGCAGAGAAACATCACAGAAAGACCAGCGTTTCGAGGAATATTACAGAAATGCAAAAGCTGTCGGTATGCCCGTAGGAAGCTACTGGTATTCCTATGCGACAGGTGTTGAAGAAGCAAGAATTGAAGCACAGGTCTGTCTTTCCATTTTGCAGGGAAAACAGTTTGAATATCCGGTGTATTTTGATTTGGAAGAACAGTCTGCTTTTGCAACAGGAAAATCCAACTGTTCCGCTATGGTTAGAGCGTTTTGTGGAGAACTCGAAAAAGCTGGATATTTCGCCGGATTATACATGAGCCGTTCGCCATTTAACAGCTACATGGAGGACGATATCAAGACAAAATATGCTCTTTGGTTGGCAGAATATGGACAAAAACTGAATTATAACGGCTCTGTCGGAATGTGGCAGAAGTCCTCAACAGGGAGAATTTCAGGAATCAGCGGAAATGTTGACATCAACGAATGTTATGTTGACTACGCTGAAAAAATTCAGTCTGCTGGTCTGAACGGTTTCAGTGAATGTGAAATCATTGATGCTCCGCCGATTGCACCCGTCACACCTGCAATGCCAAAAATAGAAAATCAGGCTACAGTAGAGGTCAGCATCAACGGCGAAACTTACAGCGGAAAGCTGAACAAAAAATGATGAAATATGAGCCTGTGAAGCATTTTGCTTTGCAGGCTTTCATTTTCGGCTCTCACATTTTAATAATTCAAGGAGGAGATATCCATGACAACTGAACAGAAAAACAGAATCAGCGAAATGCGAAAATCAGGAGTGAGCTATGCAGAAATTGCAGACAGGCTCTGCATTGCAAAAGAAGCTGTACGCTCCTATTGCCGGAATCATAAGGTTACTGCTGAACCCATAAAGCCGGAAACCACACTTCCGGTTTGTCCGCAGTGCGGTATGCCTGTTCATCAGATTGCAGGAAGAAAAAAGAAACGTTTCTGTTCTGCTTCCTGCTGTCAGCTCTGGTGGAATGCTCATCCGGATGCAGTCAGACAAAAAGCAGTGTATCATTACACCTGTGCCGGATGTGGGAAAGCCTTCACCGCTTATGGAAACTCTCACAGAAAATACTGTTCCCATGAGTGCTATATTAAAGACCGCTACAAGGAGAATGATGCATCATGAAGAATGAACAGTTTGAAGCAGAGCTGAATTATCAGGCTGCACGGCAGATTGCAGAAAACTTCCTGAAACAGGGACTCCTGACAGAAGAGGAATTTACTCAGATTGATACAATTCTGCTTGAAAAATACCGCCCGATTTTCGGCACATTATTCGTTGACTTATCCCCTGTAAAGAGTTAATATAGTAGCTGAAAGGAGACTGTTTTATGAAGAAAATCAGCAAAATAGAGCCGAAAATTCCTGTACAGCCCAAGCGAAAGCGTGTCGCTGCCTACGTCCGTGTTTCACGCTCTACAGACAGGCTTCTGCATTCAGCAGCAGCACAAATCAGCTACTACAATGACCTGATTCAGAATAACCCTGAATGGATTTTTGTGGGTGTGTACGCTGATACCGGAATTTCAGGGCTGTCAACTGCCGACCGTGATGAGTTTGCCAGACTGCTTGCGGACTGTGATTCCGGTAAAATCGACATCATCCTGTGCAAGAGCATCTCAAGGTTCGCAAGAAATACTGTCGACCTGCTGAATGCTGTCCGTCACCTGAAAGAAATTGGTGTGGAAGTACGTTTTGAGAAAGAACATATCAATTCGCTTTCAGAAGATGGTGAACTGATGCTGACACTTTTGGCATCATTCTCGCAGGAAGAAAGCAGAAGTATTTCTGAAAATGTGAAATGGGGACTGCGGAAACGGATGCAGTCAGGCGAAATCGGCATGGCAAACAAGCACATTCTGGGGTATCAGTATGATGATGAAAAACAGCAGTATGTGATAATTCCGGAAGAAGCCGAAATTGTCCGCCGGATGTTTCAGATGTACATTGACGGAGTTTCACTCAGACTGATGGCTCAAGCCATGAATGATGCCGGAGTCCGTTCTGTTCTTGGAAACGAGTTCACAGAAGGCAGCATCCGGATTCTTATTTTTAACGAAATCTATGCCGGAGACTTGCTTCGACAGAAATGCTTTATGGAAAATCCCGTCACAAAGCACAAGGTCCTGAATCGTGGAGAACTTCCGCAGTACCTGATGACCGACTGTCATGAACCCATTATTGACCGTGAAACTTATGCAAAAGTGCAGGCAGAAATGAAACGCAGAGAATCTATGCTGAATTCGACTTATTGTTTTACCGGAAAAATTCATTGTGCCTTATGCGGAAATGTTTTTACAAGAAAAAAGCAGAATATTAAGAGAAACACTTATGTCAACTGGATTTGCAGAAGCAAGAAAGAAAAAGGAATGACCTGTACTTCTGTCAATTTCAGAGAAACAGACCTGATAAACATCTGCATGGATATGATTGGCGAGGATTTTGAAAGCCTGCTCCGTGAAATGACAGTAACGGAAAATGGTGATATTCTTTTTTACCTGACAGGTGGAGAATGCAAAGTCTGGAAAAATATTCATGTGACAGATTTTCATCATTCGACTACAATGACAGACTGCTTTGAAGATAAAATTTTCTGCGAATATTGTGGGAACAGCTATCGTATCTATAGGTCAGGAAAATACATTTACTGGCAGTGCAGAGGAAAATATCTGACCGGAGTTCACTGTAAAAACAAAAACTATACAGATTATCAGCTCCGGCAGATTTCGGCATACATTATGGAAACAGAAGCGTTTTCAGAAACAGAGTTTGAACAGCAGATTCAGAAAATAACTGTTCTGAAAAATGGAGATTTACAGTATTATTTCAAAGACGGGAGGATAAAAACGTGGCAAAAAATGTGACAACAATTCCGGCAACCCTCAACCGTTTCACATCAGCACCAACAACAGCGGTTACAAAGCGGAAAGTCTGTGCGTACGCCCGTGTCTCGACCGACCATGAAGAACAGCTTACTTCTTATGAAGCACAGGTCAGTTACTACACGAATTACATCAAAAATCACAGCGACTGGGAATTTGTCGGGGTGTACGCTGATGAAGGTGTGACCGGATGCAATACCAAAAAAAGAGAGGGCTTTAATTCCATGATTGCTGATGCACTTGCCGGTCGCATCGACCTTATCATCACAAAAAGTGTGAGCAGGTTCGCCAGAAATACGGTTGACAGTCTGACAACCATCCGCAAGCTGAAAGAACATAATGTAGAATGCTACTTTGAAAAGGAATCTATCTGGACATTTGACGGACGTGGAGAATTGTTAATTTCCATCATGTCGAGCCTCGCACAGGAAGAATCCCGTTCTATTTCGGAGAACTGCACATGGGGACAGCGGAAACGCATGGCAGACGGCAAGGTCAGTGTACCCTTCGGACGTTTTCTCGGATACGACCGTGGAGAAAACGGCGAGCTTGTTGTCAATCAGGAGCAGGCGAAAACCGTCAGAAAGATTTACAGCCTGTTTTTGCAGGGAATGACTCCATATGGCATTGCGAAACAGCTCACAGCAGAAGGCATTCCTACTCCAGGGGGGAAGACAAAGTGAACTGACCGCACTGTGAGGAGCATTCTCACCAACGAGAAATACAAGGGTGATGCACTTCTTCAGAAATCATTCTGCACGGATTTTCTCACAAAGAAATTTGTTCCCAATACCGGACAGATTCCGCAGTACTATGTGGAAGGAGACCATGAGGCAATTATTGAACCAGAAGTATTTGAACAGGTACAGAAAATGATAGCTTCACGCCACAGGGGAAAGAATCGGTACAGCGGAACACATCTCTTTTCCGGAAAAATCAGGTGTTCCCAATGCGGAGGATGGTATGGTTCAAAAGTATGGCATTCCAATGACAAGTACCGCCGTGTGATATGGCAGTGCAACCATAAATTTGAAGGACAGAAATGTACCACACCGCATCTCAGCGAGGAAACAATAAAGGAAAAATTCATCATAGCCGTGAATCAGCTTCTTACGGAAAGAAAACGTGTAGTTACAGATTTTATGGCAGCAAGGGATACGGTATTTGATATCTCTGCACTGACTGCACAGCAGGCAGAACTTGAAAATGAAATGCATCTCATTTCCGGAATGATGCATCAAGCTCTCCGTGACAATGCATCTGTAGCACAAGACCAGAACGAATGGAGCAGACAATTTGATGCACTCGAACAGCGGATGGATGAGGCAAAATCAAAATATGAATCCGTCAGTGCAGAAATCGCAGATAAACTTCTGCGGCAGTCTGAAATGGATGAATTCTTTGCATACCTGAAAAAACAAAAAAGTGCAGTAACCATATTTACGGATGATATGTGGCTGAGTCTGCTCGACTATGTAACAGTTTATGATAAGGATGACGTCCGCTTTACTTTCAGAAACGGAACAGAGATAGAGATATAAATTACATCACTCCCTGCACTCTTCATTGAGTGCGGGGAGTTTTTTATTGCCTGAAAAAGCGGAGCATTCCATTTTAGCCACCTTTTAATTTTTCTATCCGTTTTAGCCACCCCTGACTGATTTTGACCACCCCAAGAGGAATTATTAAATTGTATCATTTTCACTTACTTTATATCGACGTAGGTATCCACAAGATTCCAACCTTGCTCCTTGACATACTTGGTGAGGATAAGTTTCTGGTTTTCTATTGACAGGGATTCGCCGGCTCTCATATCCTCCTGCGAGAGGCGGACGTAAATTCCTGCATTGTAAATGGTCTGCTTTGCCATAGTAACTCCTTTCAAATCAAAGCAGTACCATACCGACATCTTCAGTATAGCGCAAAATGTCGGTATAGTCAATGCTTTGCCGACAAAATTACGCCAGTGTTTCTTTTACGGCTCTTTCAAAGGCGAGCCTGCCGATCACTTCGTCGATATTTTTCTCTCCGACGAAGCGGCTGTGAACGATGTACTTCTTCCCATCGATCTCATATTCGGAAATCCTCTCAGGAAAATCCTTGTACTTCTCGTTCAGCTCAAACATCTTTCCTGCCTTTTCTCTTTCTACGGCAGATATTGTTGTCTCTTTCAATTGTCTCCTTTCCGCCTGCGATATTTTTCTCTCTACACGCAATGGCTAAATGTTGCAGGGTCGTTACTCCTGCACGGAACGTTTTGTTGTCGGATATATGTTAATCCGAGTAAGGATCATTCTTCTCAAAGAAGGAAGTCTAACCAAGCATTTCTTCCTCGTCAGCAACATCATCATCGCTGTTATCCGACACGGATTTTTCATCAGCATCGGGCGTAGCCGCCTGCTCGTGTTCTCTTGCGATCATATCGGCAAGAGCCTGTCCCTCACAACTATACTGCTTACACAGCGACTGATAGATCAGCAGAGCTTTCTGCTCACTCAGCTTTTCACACTCAGCCGTGTCGGTCTTGATACGCTCTTTCAGCTTGCCGATCTTCTCATCGAGCTTCGTGATCTTCTTTGCGATGTCAGCCATATCATCACCACCGTTCATTTCGATTTCGGGAAGATACCCGATGATAATATTATAGCGCGCAACGCTTTGCTTTGTCTATTGGCAGTGCGCATGAACTTTGGTGTGCCAGATGAGTTTTGCGTTCGACAAATTGTTATGGGGAATTTGATTTTATCACGAAGTCGCACAGCTTCAAACGCTCTGAGGAGTGACTATGCGACTATGAGAGTTCGCTAAGAAATATTTTCATGGGAACGATGAAAATAAATCTGTCCGACCTCAGCGGTCGGAAGAATATCAAAATCAAACCCAGCAAGCTCTGCATATTGTGTACACAAGTTCACAATATGCGCTGGCTTTCAAACCCAGCAAGCACGGTGTTTCTGGGGTACATTTTGAAAAAATGCCACCCCGAAGCACACAGATTTGTTAGAGGGTTTTGCACCCCTAAGACCCCGCTTGAAAAATGAAAGAAAAAGTGATATAATAGACAATGAAAATGGGCGAATACTAAGATTTTGGAGGTTTGTCTATGAATGTAAAAAGTGATGATGAACGAAAGTCGAAAGTGTTAAAAATACGCTTGAATGACAGTGAGTTTGCCAAGCTGAAAAAGTACACGGAGGAAAGCGGTCTGCGCTCAATGTCGGAGTATATGCTTAACTCCATTATCGCCACTCCCATAATTGAGATCACGGACGAAGAACTTGCACCCGAAAAGGCAAGATTCAAAGAGATCGCCGACCGCATAAATTCCATAGCTATTCAGGTCAATCAGACGGGAAATATTTATCCCGAAGATATGCAGGAAATACGCCAGGGAGTTGAGGAAATCTCGGCAAGGCTTGCAGAGTATCAAGCAAAGTTGGAACGCTTTGCCGTGACACCGCAGACGTTCAGAGCGATAGTCGATAAGGCTCACAAAGATGTTAAGAATTAGTCGGTAAAAACTCACCGAGGAAATTGCTTTTATTGCTGCGCCCTGCACAAGAATTATTACAATTATTGTGCAGGGCTGGACTCCGAAAACGGAATAGGCTATAATAATCTTACAATACTTTTGGGAGGTGCAGTATATGTTAGCGATACCCGAATTGGCTATGCCAAGATCACGCAAGGTCACTACCGTCTGCAACGGTAAGCGAGAGGTCTGGTCTGACTACGAACAAGCAAAGGCGTATTTCCTTGAACTTATGATATCCACCGAGGGCGAGGAGCGTGAACGTGCAGAATGCGTTTACATTCAGCTTATGCACGGACTTGACGAGTGCAGTGATGAGGACGAATAATCAGCAGGGCGAGTTGTTTCGGCAGCTCGCTCTTGCTATGCCTTCTGGCGAACGGAAAAGCCCCTCAGAGTCGTCCGAGCTTGCGGAGCGGAAAACTTTTAACCGTCTGAAAAGAAAAGCCCTGAGAAATGCTTGTGTGAGCAAATCTCAGGAATTATTCTGTTATTCACTTCCAAATTGGTACGATGTCATTGTGGCGCGCGCCATAATGATGAAACGGGCTTGTACGGAACGGTTTGCAGGTGTTCCAATAGACTACAGCCTATTGATATACCATTATTCCCTGAACAATGCTTTAGTGATCTCATAAACCTTCTTGCACTCCTGCGGAAACACAGTATCGTGCCGTTCTTGCTTTGCCGCAGGATCAAACATTGTCCACTGCCAGTCGGTCTTGCTGTAATCCTTTAGCTGAAGCGTGTTTCCGCTGACGAAAACCTCGGTCGGACCCACAAAACGGCTGAGAGTCTGCTGATAATTATTCAGAAGTCCACGATATGAGCTGTCTGGTGCATTGCTTGTCATGATAAGCAGGACCGGGATCACATTCTGATTGACACAGGGAGTTTCGAGGTTATAGGTCAGGCTCTGGAAGATCAGGCGCTCGTACAGTGCACGGAATGATGCTGTCATTTCGGAAAGATAATTCGGTGAACCGATGATAAGTCCGTCAGCCGATCTTATCGTATCAAGAACGGGTGTCAGCCCGTCCTTACAGACACAGTGACCCTTGAATTTTTCCTTTTTGCAGCCAAAGCAGGAGATACAGCCTGTGTATTTTTCAAGCCTGAACAGGTCAAATCTGATGATCTCTGCACCCGACGCTTCTGCACCATTTGCGGCTTCTGTGATGAGCGTATCAGTATTCCAGCCCTTTCTCGGTCCTGCATTTACTACTACGATTTGTTTACTCATAGTCATTTCCTCCGTCCAATTGCTTCTTGAACTGCATCCCTGTTTTGAACGCATCTGCCAACTTTTCGCCTACCGACATATAGGACACTTCTTCCTCGTTGTAGATGATAGGTTTCAGCCTTTCAAGCACGATCCTGCCGTTCTCATTCAGGATTCTTTCATCGGCAAGGATATTTTTGACCTCGCCTGTAAGCTGTGTGTGGCTGCCTACGGTTACGGAGTGTACTAACTCACACTCCAAAGACAGCAGTATCTCGTTTATCACGGGGGCGTGGACTGTTCTTGCATCAGATGTAGTAAATCCGCAGTTTTTCAGCTTATAGGAATTATATCCCGATTCTACTCCGAGATAATCAGCTTCGGCGATCTGATCTGTATTCGGAAATCCGAGGACAAATGCCTTGCTCTCCAAAATGCTTTGCAGAGTTTTACGCTTTGCAGTTGCATTGATAGCGATCGTCACGCAGGGCAGCTTGTGGCTGCTCACCATATAAAATGCAAGTGTACAAGCATCGGCTTTGCCGTCCTTGTCATACGCCGAAACGATCACCGTTTGTGTTGGTGCTACAACAGCGTGGAGCTTTAGTTCTTTCTTTGCCATATCCGCCTCCTGTTCACAGCGTAACCGTTGCAATGTACTCTGTATCCTTATCGGTGGTTATGTCAGGCTTTGCAACACTTAAAGTACCGCCTGCGATACTCATAAAATGGCATATAGCTATTCCAAGATCGATCTTCTGCACATCCCACGCTGCACCGCTGTCGCCAATCGTTTTCTTCTCATAGAAATGATAATCATTACCGCATTTTACAATGCGCCACGGCTGCTTATTAACTGCTGACGGGGCAAGTCTGACTGCTTCAATGGCATTCTGTATTGTAACATCATCGGTATGAAGCTGTTTGCTGAAATCATTCTCAAAAAACAGTTCCTCGCTCTTTATTCGCTTGTCAGCCTTGATCGCTGTCCGCATACCGATCTCCTTGATAGAGCGCTTTTTAGCAGGATAACCTATCGGAGTAACACATGGCATGATCTCTCCGTCCGTTAGCTCCGCTTCCTGTTCAAACAATTCACGCTTCATCGTGCCGCCGATCCATGTCGTACCGATGCCAAGTGACCACGCATACAGTACCATTTTCTCAAAAGAGTATCCAAAAGCCTCAGCACAATGCTCCACCTTCGGCACTTTTCCAATGATATAGATATGCTCTCCCTGTATCACAGGACTGGAAAGTCCGTGCTTTTTTGCTCCGAGCATAACAAATTTTACCGGGATACCATAGGGATTATCTATCGTTCTGATGTATTCCGACAGCTTTTTTCTGTCCTCTTCTGAAACTGCGTTCCCGTCAAAGGTTCGCACACTCTTTCTCGTTCTGATAAGCTCCATTAGCTCCATATTCAGCACCTCTTATTGGTTGGATTCTATAATTTCATTCAGTGTGATATGCTCATTTCTGAAATGAGCTGTTCCAGCTTCAAGCGGCATATGGATAGCACTTTTCGGACAATTATGCAGGCAGGCATAGCACACCTCACAATGGTCTGAGAACTGCACACCACTGTCTGTTACCGTGATATTATTCGCGGGACAGACCTTTGCACAGATACCGCAGCGGATACAATCGGCATTTACCGTGTATCCGAGGGCAGTGTCCCTTTTTAGTATATTAGCCGCATGATTTTTAGTCCACTTTTCCATTTCGGCAAGATCGTCTTCTGTCGGACATACCTGCTTTAGCTGACGTTCGTTGATGTCATTTGACACCTGTGCTATCTGTCCATCAACATTCTTCTGCGGCAGAGTGTCTATCTGCTCCTGCATATCAAAAAATGGGATATAGTTATCCACCATCTGAATGGCATTGATATAGCTCAGTGACAGTCCGACCTTTCGTGCAGTCACCTCAACATGGGTAAATGCCTGTGCATAGCCCATTCCATAGGTATAGATGAAAAAGAAATATTCCGTTCTGATATGCGCCTTTTCAAGAAACTCCTTTACCATCATGGGCATTTCCACAGCATAGCATGGAGCAACAATGCCGACAGCATCGTCCTCGATCTCTATTTTATCCTGTCTCATAAGTTGAGGAATTGACAGCAGAGTTCCGCCTATCCTTTTTGCTACATAAAGACAGTTAACCGTTGCGGTAAAATAGCATACTGTCATTTCTGTTCCTTTCCGCAGCCGAAGCATTTCTTGTGCCATTCGGGAGCTTCGGGCATTGGTTCACCTGTCAGAAGTGCGGAGAA
>JAZQIL010000268.1:0-5036 GCA_045541055.1 Oscillospiraceae bacterium | reverse complement strand
ACAGGATAAATTTTCAAAGAATAATTTATGAACAAATTGTTAAATTTCAGCTAATTGCTGGAAAACAAGACGCTTTTATGTTAATATTTTATAATTTTGTATTCAATTCTGGCAAATAGTCAATTAAGTGCAGACCATTTTGATAAGCAAGCATTCTTCCCTGTTCTTGAAGCTGGCGAAAATCCAACAATTCAGGATTATGTGCATCACAGCCGAGAATAGCAGTACAGCCGATTTCTCCGGCAAGTTTCCAGAAATGCTGATTTGGGTAATGGCGTTTTAATTGCATACCAAGCAAATTGATTTCTAAAGGAAAATGATGTTCTTTCATATATTGGCATAATCTGCCGTAATGCTTATCGTAAATTTCTTGTGAACCGGAAAAACCAACTAAATCAGGATGTGCAAGATAGCTATACCTGCCTGTTTCCATACCTTCAATGAGAGAATCTACATAAATTTTCAAATAATTTTCTTCATGAAAGACTTTTCCCATATAAACAGATGGTTCACGGTCGACAAAATGCTGACCAAGAATCATATAATCTACAGAATAATTTGCAAGCAGTTTATCCTGTGCCGGAAGCAATTCTGGAATGTATTCTGATTCAAAGCCAATATAAATTGTAATTTCTTTCTGGTATTCGTCACGGAGTTTCGTCAAGCTGGTGAAGTAATCTTCTGTTTCTGAATCACGCATTCTGATATTGGAAACATAGTTATCAGGATAAACCCAAGGGCAGTGGTCAGAAAAGCCAAGCACTTTCATTCCATTTCGGATAGCGTTTTCAACATATCGTCTGTCGTCACCTGCTGCGTGCTGACATCGGAAAGTATGTGTATGATAATTTGCAAACATGAAAATTCAAATCCTTTCATTCATCTGATTTTATTATACTATATTTTGCAGCGTTTGTCAATAAAGAAAACTCCCTCAGCAGAGAGCTTCAGTCTGTCAAAAAAGTCCTATTTTTATTTTTTCATGTATAAAAAATTTATTTTGGGGAATGGTATTAGTACGGAGGTGATTCACATGACATCAAAAGAGTTATTATATGTGGAAGATGCACTCGGTCATGAACAGTTTTTTCAGACAAAATGTCAGGAAACTGTTTCTCTGCTTCAGGATGAGTGCTTGAAAAACTGTGTTCAGCAGATGGCACACCAGCATGAACAGATTTTTTCAAGTCTGTACGGTTTGCTCAGTTAAGGGGGTATCACCATGAATGACCAGAATTTAATGGAAAATTTGCTGATTCTTGAAAAAAGTGGTTGTGATATGTATCTGCACGGAACAATTGAATCCAGTTCCAGTCAAGTACAACAGTCTTTTAAATCCGCTTTGAATGATTCCTTGAATATGCAGGAAAAAATTTATTCTGAAATGTCTGCAAAAGGCTGGTATCAGCCAGATTGTGCAGAACAGTCTAAAATGCAGGAAGTCAGACAAAAGTTTTGCTGTTAATTAAATTTGAAAGCTTCATTTGTGTGAACAGATGAAGCTTTTGTTAATTTTGTTAAAATATTCATGAAATATTAAGAATAAATTTTAAATAAATATTGAATTTTTTATGAATATATGATATGATGAAAACAACAATTTAATTGAAGGGGGATTTTGATATGTATCAGAATCAAAAAATTAAGAAAAATGTATGGAAAAAAATGACTTGTGCGCTGACAGCGATAAGTTTGTTAATCTGTTCTGCGCTAACAATTCCAGCTGATGCGGAATATGCTCGTGTTGGTGTGCATGACCCGTCTGTGGTTAAGCTTGAAGATGGAAGCTATTATATTATTGGTTCACATCTCGCCGGCGCACGTTCTAATGATTTAATGAACTGGACAACGACAGCAAATTCCAATGCGGGTACAAAAAATACAACTTATTTTAAAGATATTTACACTGATTTAGCAAAGCCCAATACTTGGTCAAATACTTCTGCAAATTATGATTTATCCGGCAATTTATGGGCACCGGATATTCTTTGGAATGAAAACATGCAGAAATGGTGCATGTATTTAAGTGTGAACGGAAATGACTGGCATTCTTCTATTGTACTGTGTACAGCGGATAATATTGACGGTCCTTATACTTATGTGGATACAATTGTTTATTCGGGATTTGAAACGAAACCTGCAAATAATGCGAACAGCTATAAAAATACTGATGTAGAGAAAGTACTTGGAAATAATCCTGATTTAAGCCGTTATTTAACTTCTGCCGGAAGGTGGAATGCTGAATATGGTACAAATGCCATTGACCCATGTACATTTTACGATGAAGCCGGAAATTTAAAAATGGTGTATGGTTCGTGGTTCGGCGGAATTTATATGCTGGACTTAGATGAAAATACTGGTTTAAGAGATTATGCGGTTAAATATGAAACTGTTGATTCCGGAACGAATAAGTCAGATGCTTATCTTGGAAAGAAAGTTGCTGGGGGACATTGGGCTTCTGGAGAAGGGCCTTATATTGAATATATGACACCTCCCGGAAGCAATGATGGTTATTATTATCTGTTTTTATCTTATGGATATTTTAATAATAAAGGCGGGTATAATATGCGTGTCTTCCGGAGTAAAAGTCCAGAAGGCCCTTATTTAGACCAGAATGGAAACAGTGCATTTTATGAAACTGTAACAGGTGATGCAAATACTGCTGGAAATACTGGTGAACGTTTGATGAGCAATTATCAATGGTCTTGCAATTCCAGACCTAATACCGCACAGGGACATAATTCGGCATTATTAGACGATGACGGGAAATTATTTGTAATTTATCATAATAAGTTCGATGATGAATGGGGTTTCCATGAAGTCCGTACACATCAGATGATTATGAATGAAGACGGCTGGATTACTGCTGCGGCTTATGAATATTCCGGAGAAGAACTTTCTAAAAAAGGCCATACAAAAGAAGCCATCATTGGCGATTATGAATTAATCTGGCATAATCCGAATCAGAAATTTGTGAATGAAAAATCTGCTGATGTGGAAAAGCCTATTCATATTACTTTAAATGCTGATGGTTCTGTAACAGGGGATATTGAAGCAACTTGGACAATGACGGACGGTACACCGTATATGAGTTTTACATGGGGCGGTGTGACCTATAAAGGTGCATTTTTAGTACAGAATGACGAATCTGATACACCTGTTAAGAAAATGACTTTCACAGCAACAGGTATTAATATTTGTATTTGGGGCAGTAAAACGGAGGCTTACGATATCACCAAAGATTTAGTTGACAGAACAGGTACAGGAAAACTTGTTTATCAGGCAGATGCAAATGCAGAACAGAATCATACTGTTAAAATTGATGATACCGATTTATTGAGTGGCGTTTCTTATTATATTACAAATAAATTTAACGGCTTATCCCTTGACCTTGCAGATGGAAAAACAGATGATGGTACAAATTTACAACAATGGGCTTTCACAGGAGGCAGCCAGCAGGAATGGCGCATTCTCGCTACAGAAAATGGCTATTGTAAAATTGTTTCTATGGCAGACGAAAGCAAGGCAATTACAGTTGATGGTACAAATGCAGACAACGGCTTGAATATTCAGGTTTCAAAATATACCGGAGCAGATAACCAGCAGTTTAAGTTGATTCAAAATAGAGGATTTTATGGCATTGTTTCAAAATCTTCCGCAGATAAGGCTGGTTTAGATGTTTATGACTGGAGTGAGGAAAACGGCGGTAATATTAACCAGTGGGAATACTGGGGCGGCGATTGTCAGTTATGGTATATTACACCTGTTTATCCGGAAGTGAATCATGCCGATTATGTCATAAAGAGTGTCAACAGTGGTTTATATCTCTCTTCTGATGAAAAAGGCAGTGCAATTCAGGATAACAGCGAAACTGTCTGGACAGTGAAAACGACAAGTGACGGCTATTATCAGATTCTTAATCCAGAGGGGAAAGCTTTAACTGTTCAGGATTCCAGCAAGGAAGACGGAAAAGATATTTATTTAGAAGAAGCTTCTGATAAAATTTCTCAGAAATTTAAGATTTATACAAATAATGATGGTTCTTACTCTATTCTGACAGCAGTGTCTGATTCTTCATCTGCTTTTGATGTTTATGGTATCAGTCAGGAAGCTGGTGCAAATATTTGCCAATGGAATTATTGGGGCGGTATCGGTCAAAACTGGCTTCTCACTCCTGCTGTGGTAGAAACACCTGAACTTCCTTCAGAAGAAACCACAGAACTTGTAACAGAATCACAGCTCACGACAGAAGAACTCACAGAATCTGAAACAAAGCCTACAGAAAATACTGTTAACTATGGCGATGTTAATCTTGACGGTGAAATTGATATCATTGATATTATTACATTAAATAAAAACATTCTTGGCAAGGAAACTATCAATGAACAGGCACAGAAAAATGCAGATGTGGATTTGAATCAGAAAATCAATTCTATCGATTCTTTGAATATTTTAAAATATATTGTCGGACTGATAAAAGAATTCCCTGTACAGTAATCAATTTTATTAAAAAACTCCCTGCCTGAGTGAGTTTCAGTCTGTCAAAAAAGTCCGGTAAAAAGCTGGACTTTTTTGATAGATAGGATATAATCGAGAAAAGAAGCGAAATGAACAGAAAGAATTTTGCGTGGAAAACTAGGAATAGGCCCAGTAATATTGTTCAAAATGGTGCTGATACAGCATTTGTACGGGATTGTATCATTGAGACGGACAGTGGAAGAAATCAAGAAGTCTTTCTCAGGTCAGAAAATGGGTAAGGCTTAAATTTGCTACCATGAATCTCAAAAAGTTTGCAAAGCACAGATGGAATGTTCTCCATTCCTCTGTCATTGCTTTCCTGTTTCCTCAATTTTATCAAAGATTAGCAAGAAAACCCCCGCCTCTTAGGCGGGGGAGTAAGTGTAAAATTTTCGTTGGCAAGAGGAAAGAAAAAATAAAAAAGAGAGTGCAGAAGACTTGCACTCTCAGCCACAATATGCTTTAATAGAAGTGTGAAATTCTCAAAGAAAGCACGGTGGCTGATATGATGATAACAT
>JAZQIL010000267.1:0-68846 GCA_045541055.1 Oscillospiraceae bacterium | reverse complement strand
ATGTTATCATCATATCAGCCACCGTGCTTTCTTTGAGAATTTCACACTTCTATTAAAGCATATTGTGGCTGAGAGTGCAAGTCTTCTGCACTCTCTTTTTTATTTTTTCTTTCCTCTTGCCAACGAAAATTTTACACTTACCTGCTTGTCTGATTTTTGAATTTATGCTATAATAGAATTATCTTAAATTGTCTGGAGTGAATGCAATGCATATTCAATATGATGAAAATCCTATTTTCCTGAATGATTATATCACACATCTTTCTGTTGTCAAAGGATTGGCAGAAAGTACAGTAATGGGCTATTATCAGGATATCCGGCAGTTTTTGAGATTTTATCTGCTCAAAAAAACCGGAAATACACAAATCACTGCTGAAATGATTCTTGAAACTGATATTCGTGATATGACTTCCGAAGACATTCGGAAAATTACCCTCAGAGATATTTACCAGTACTATAATTTTATAGCGAATGTCTGTGCCAATAAGGGAAAAATCCGTTGCCGGAAAGGTTCTTCTTTAAGAAGTTTCTTCCACTACTTGACAACACAGGCGAATCTAATTGACAGTAACCCGACTGAAAATCTTGAAATTTCCAGTCCAAGAAATCCCCTTCCAAAATATTTAAATCTCAATGAAAGCATGGATTTGCTTGAAACAAAAGCTTCTTCTGAAACCTCTTCTGAAATCCGTGATTATTGTATCTTAACGCTGTTTTTAAACTGTGGCCTCCGTCTCAGCGAATTAGTTGGTTTAAACCTGTCTTCTCTTGACATGCTGGAAGAAAAAATGAGAATTTTAGGAAAAGGAAGCAAGGAACGCATTATTTATTTAAATTCCGCCTGTATGGACGCCTTGCAAAACTATTTAAAAATCCGGCGGGAAATTGAAACAGCTGAACCTGCTTTGTTTCTCAGCAATCAGAAAAAACGCATCAGCCGAAGACGTGTTCAGCAGATTGTAGAAAACTCCCTCAAAGAAGCTGGTCTGGCTGGAAGAGGACTTTCTACACATAAATTAAGACATACTGCTGCAACGCTCATGTATCAGCAGGGCGGTACAGATATTTTAACATTAAAATCCATTCTTGGTCATGAATCTATTGCTACAACTCAAATTTACACACATTTAGGAGAAACCGCAGAACGGGAAGCAATGCAGAATTCTCCTCTTGCCGGTGCAAAACGAAAACAGCATTAACTTATTCTTCTTCTGTTTGAATTACTACATCACGATGTGGTACAGGTGTAGAAAAAACTATCTGTGTAGAAGTATTTCCAAAATGCTGTAACTGCCCGATAAACTGGTCAAGTTCCTGTGTACTGTGAAATGCAACTTTAATCAGCATTGAATAATTCCCTGTCACGCAGTTGCATTCCAGTACATTCGGACATCCTGCAATAAACGGATAAAATTCAGGCTTTTGTTTTGCACTCAGTTCCAAACTGATAAATGCTGTAATATGATAGCCTAATTTTTGCTGGTCTATCTGTGCATGATACCCCTGAATCAAACCTTGTGCTTCCAACTTTTCAATTCTGGCACTAACCGCCGGTGCAGATAAAAATACTTGTGAAGCAATTGCTTTTAAAGGCATTCTTGCATTTTGCTGTAAAATTGCAATCAATTTCTGGTCAATCGTATCCATTTTCATTCCTCCTGTTTCTAAAAGAAAAAGAGCATACTTCCCCTTATGGGGAAATACGCTCCTTTGCGTGCTATTTTTACAAAATTTATTTTATCATAAAATTATGAACTGAATATGAATAATTTTTAAATTTATAGTGAATAAACTTAATAAAATTATGCTTTATTCTGTTTTTTCTCTATTTTTTTCTGAGCAAGCTGTTCAAACTTCGCTTTTCTTGCCTGAACGTCTTTTAACCCCTGATTGAAATAGCCTTCCACTTCCTGAAATCTT
The DNA here is from genome assembly GCA_045541055.1 of Oscillospiraceae bacterium. Classification (GTDB taxonomy): domain Bacteria; phylum Bacillota; class Clostridia; order Oscillospirales; family Ruminococcaceae; genus UBA3855. The sequence continues at coordinate 66,926 of JAZQIL010000267.1, read as the reverse complement.
CCAGTGACATAATCATCTGTAGCAGCTCTGATAGCATCAGATTCTTTCTTAGCTTTTGTCACAGCTTCCAAAGCTCTTTTTTTCGCTTCTTTGACAATTGCTTCTTCTTCTACAATTGCTTTTGCCCGTGCCTCGGCATCATGGACAATTTTTTCAGCTTTTGCTTCTGCTTCTTTAATAATTCTGTCACGGTCAAATTCTACCATTTTAGCATGTTTGATTTCCTGAGGGACATTCAGCTTTGCATCATCGATAAGCTCCCGAAGCCGTTCGCCGTCAATTAAAGATTTATGTGCTGCAAAGGGCATTGTACTTGCTTTATCAAGCAGTTCTTCCATATCGTCCAGAATTTCTTCAATACTCATAACTTTTCCTCTCCTTGCTGAGTTAATCTTTTCTGTATTACTTCTTGAATGCAGGTTGGCACAAACGGGCTGATGTCTCCGCCGAAATAAGCGACTTGTTTCACAACGCTGGAACTTAAATACATATTTTCCTGACTTGTTGTCAGAAAAACTGTTTCTGCGCCTGCATAAAGTGCCTTATTTGTCAATGCCATTTGAAATTCATACTCAAAATCACTGACTGCTCTTAACCCTTTGACAATCGCAACCGCCTGTACTCTGCGGACATAATCTACAAGCAAGCCGTCTAAAATATCTATCACGACATTATCTAAATGCGCCGTTGCATCTGCTATCATCATCATACGCTCTGTAGCAGTAAAGCTCGCCTGATTTTTCATTACATTGGTAGAAATCAGCACAATGACTTTATCAAACAGTGTGGATGCTCTTGTAATAATATCCAAATGTCCCAGCGTGACGGGGTCAAAGCTTCCAGGACAAACGGCAATTCTTCTCATATTTCTGTCTCCTCTGACGAATTTATTTTTTCAGATATACTGATACTACTATTTTACCATAGAAATAATTTTTTTGCAATATCAAATCGGAAATTTCTTCTGGAAGAATACAATTTATTTCATGTTCTGCAATAACTTTTCCCTCTGGTTTGAGTAAAGTGCTGACTTCTGGAAGAATTTTTTCAAGAATCTGGTTTCGATAAGGCGGGTCAAGAAAAATGAAATCAAATGCCTGTTTCTGTGCTGATTTTAAATACTGTTCTGCTGATTTCTGATAAAGTTCTGCATAATCAATAAAATTTGTTTTTTTCAGATTTTCCTTTACAATATTTAAAGATTCTGCTGACTGGTCAACAAATACTGCCTGTTTTGCGCCACGGCTCAACGCTTCAATGCCAAGCTGACCGCTTCCGGCGAATAAATCCAATACTCTCGCTTCTGGAATGTCAAATTGAATTGCTGAAAACATACCTTCTTTGACTCTGTCCGTTGTTGGACGAACTTCCAAGCCTTCTAAAGTTTTTAATCTGATGCCTTTGGCTTTTCCTGTGATAACTCTCATAATTGAAATTCTCCTTTATTTTTATAGTAAACCTGATAAGTCAGATAACAAAGCATTGCTGTTCCAAGCACGCTTCCTGTCACATCAAAATAGATTGTGAATATATTATTTACTGCATGTAACAGAACAGAAATCCAGAAATATTTTTTCTCTCCATACCTGACTGCTAAGTGTACCAGAACAGAACATGAAATATGCAATAAAATCGCCATACAGTCATCTGCAAACAATATTTCTATATTTTCCAAAAAACTGATTTCTGAAATCATTTGCATTCGTTCTGGTGTTTCTGAAATCATTCCTAAACCAGCTAAGAAAAATTCCCACGGCTTCCGTGAACATGCCAGCATTTCCATACCGCCGTGACCCAATCCGTAACAACATGCATCTGTTACAGTATCATACTCTGTCAAAACATATTTCATCGCAATATATCTTGCAATTTCTTCGCAAAATGCTCCAATCAAAATAGAAAGTGCAATTTGAACTGCCCATTCTCCCTCTTCTGGAATGAGCAAAACAGATAAGCCTTTTCTGGGAAGTGCAATTGCCATCAATGCTAAAATACCAGCAAAATAAGGCTGAATTCTTCCGCCGTGCTTCTGAAATAAATATAAAAATATCCCCAACGGTGCAAACGTTTCAAGCAAAGCCCTTAGCAAAAAGCCGATTTCATTCATTTGAAGCTTCTCCATGCAGATAGAAATATAAATTTTCAGCTGTTTTCTTTGAAATACCGACTTTCTGCAATTCTGAAATATCTGCATTCCAAAGTGCATCTCTCGTCTTGAAATACAGCATTAACTTTTGGACTGTCTTTTCTCCAATGCCCTGCACCTGAAGCAAATCAGAAGCAAAACTTTGCTTTTTATGTTTCTGATGCATGTAAGCTACTGAATAACGATGCACTTCATCTTGAATTCTTGTAATTAACTGAAATGCCTCTCCGGATACTTGAATTTCTCTGTCTTCCGTAGTAATTGCTCTTGTACGGTGTTTAGAATCTTTGACCATGCCAAATAATGCAATTTCCGGACAAAGTTCTTCAATAATCGGAATCACTGCATTCACATGCCCCTTTCCGCCGTCAAGCAGAATCAAGTCCGGCACTCTTGAAAAATAAATATCAGAATTATCATATAAATGAGAAAGCCTTCTTCTGATAACTTCCTGCATACAAGCATAATCATTCTGATTTTGATTTTCTTTCATGCTGAAACGCTTGTAAGCCTTTTTGAGCGGTCTGCCGTTCTCAAAAACAACCATTCCAGCAACCATTGCATCTGATGCTAAATTAGAAATATCATAAGATTCAATATATTTCGGTACTTTTTTCAAACCTAACAATTTTCCTAACGCTTCCACTGCGAGCAATTCTTTTCCGGTGCGATTTTCTTTCACTGCCAACATTTCAGCAGAATTCTGACGTGCCATCTGTATTAAGCTAACCCCTGTGCCTTTTTTAGGGACATACAATTTTATTTTATGCCCTGTTTTTTCAGAAAGTAATTTTTCTGTCAATGCAATGTCAGAAACTTCCTGACTGATTAAAATTTTGGACGGAATTTCATGTTCCTGATAGAACTGATGAATAAAACTATCAAAAACAGCTTCTCCTGCATAATCTGTAATTTCAAAACTAATTTTATCCTGTAATCTGCCGTTCCGGTAAACTAATACAGAAATACAGCATCTGTCCTGATTGTCTGCTAAAGCAATTATATCTGCATTTTGAAATTCATTATCCAGAATTTTCTGTGAAGCGGCAGCTTTTTCAATTGCTTTCATTCTGTCACGCAGAACAGCTGCTTTTTCAAATTCAAGATTTTCAGCAGCTTCCAGCATTTCTTTCTGCAATCGTTTCACAGAATCCTGACTGCCTGTTTTCAAATACTGCACTGCCTGCTGTATTCGCTCCTGATAGGCTTCTTCAGAAAAATTTCCCTGACAGATACCTGCACAGCGTTTAATATAATAATTTAAACAAGGTCTGGACTTTCTGAAACTTTCCGGAAATTTCTTTTTGCAAGTCGGAAGCTGAAAAACGGTATTCACTTCTTCAACAGCAGAATATGCTGTAAAACCGCTTGTGTACGTTCCAATATAATTCCCTGCTTTTGTTTTATTTTTCTCAACAGTAATCCTTGGAAACGGTTCATCTGAAACCCTGATGTAACAGTAACCCTTATCATCTTTTAATAAAATATTATAATGTGGCTGATGCTGTTTAATCAAACTACATTCCAACAGTAACGCTTCATACTCTGAATCCGTCACAATGAAATCATAGTCCCATACATGAGAAACCATTTTCTCAACTTTCGGAAGATGTTCCGCACCAATCCGAAAGTAACTGCTCACACGTTTATGCAAATTTTTCGCCTTACCAATATAAATAATCTGATTTTGCTTATCCTTCATCAGGTACACCCCCGGCGAAGACGTTAAAGCAGCTGTTTTCTCCCGCAAATAAGAAAGCCTTTCCTGCATTATAATCCCTCATTTCTGAAATCTGCCCCTTTGCAGTGCATCGGGGCAGATTTTTATATTATTCATCAAAAAACGAACTTTTAAATTTCGCTTCTCTTGCTTTGTCGCCATGACAGTCAATCATAATTCTTTCCTGCGATAACAAGAACCTCATAATTGTGAAAAATGTTACATAGGCGATTGCATTCGCAAACAGTGAAATATATACATGCATTCCAAATACAACCCCGAACATACCTGATAAAATAATTGCTTCTGTAATGACAATTGAAATTTCAAGTGCTTTATTCTTCGGTTCAAGTGACAGATAAGTAAAACAAATTACTGCCGAAAATATTGAATGCGTCAAGTTTAAAGCCATAGAGGCAGAATTATAAAATGACAGCTTATCCGCATTGAAATCTAAAATCATAATCACAACTTCAACAATTAAATAAACCAGCATGGCCGTTTTCATAATATACCGATGACGAACGATTTTATGAAAGTTAATCAAAGAAAACAACATAAAGATAAATCCGCCTGTTTCTACGGTATATGCCGCAATTTCCAAAGGTACTAATTCTAAGCTGTGCCGTTCAATTGACCAATAATAGGTATAGGCAAACAGCGCAAATATCAGAAATAAAATATTTGCATACTGACCACAGATAAAACATCGTTTCAGTTTCGGATGCACTGTGCATCACCCCTGAATTGCCTGCAATGCACGTTTTCCAATATCACGGCGATAATGCATTTTTTCAAAACAAATCGTTTCTGCACTTGCATAAGCCTGTTTTAAAGCATTCGGCAAAGTATCTGCTGTAGCAGTCACACCTAAAACTCGACCTCCTGCCGTATAAAATTTCCCGTCAGTGCATTTTGTTCCTGCATGATAAACAAAAGCATTTTGCACTTGGCCATTTTCATCCAGACCAGAAATTTCCTTGCCGTTTTCATATTTAACAGGATAACCGCCACTTGCAAGAACAACACAAACAGCAGATTCTTTCTTCCAGTTTACAGAAAGTTCAGCAAGTGTTCCATCATATACTGCCTGCATAATATCAATCAAATCTGTATCCAGCAAAGGCAGAACAACTTGTGTTTCAGGGTCACCGAAACGGCAGTTGTATTCAATGACTTTTGCACCGTCAGGCGTGAGCATTAAGCCAAAATACAAACACCCTGTAAAGGGTCTGCCTTCCTGTTGCATGGCTTCAATCGTTGGTTTGAAAATCTTCTCCATGCATTCCTGCGCAATCTCTTCTGTATAGTAAGGATTCGGCGCAACAGTTCCCATACCGCCAGTATTTAAGCCTTCGTCATTGTCTAAAGCTCTTTTATGGTCCATAGAAGAAATCATTGGAACAACTGTTTTCCCATCTGTAAAAGACAATACAGAAACTTCAGGTCCTGTCAGAAATTCTTCAATCACAATGTGAGAACTGCTTTCACCAAATTTTCTGTCATCAATCATAGATTTCACAGCGTCAACAGCTTCCTGTTCATTCTGTGCTAAAATAACCCCTTTTCCAAGAGCTAAGCCATCTGCTTTAATCACAGTCGGATACGTATTTTGTTTTTTAATATAAGCAATTGCTTCCTGACTATTATCAAATACTTCATAAGCACCGGTTGGAATATGATATTTTTTCATTAAATTCTTAGAAAAAATTTTACTTCCTTCCAGAATAGCAGCATTTGCTTTCGGTCCAAAAGTCTTGAAACCGGCTTTCTGCATTGCATCTACCATTCCCATGACAAGTGGGTCATCTGGTGCAACAAAGACCCAATCGGGCTGAATCTCTTCTGCAAGCTTCAACATGCCTTCTATATCTGTTGCTTTCACATCAAAGCATTTTGCATATCTCGAAATTCCGCCATTTCCCGGAGCGCAGAATAATTCCGGTTTTTTGTCACTTTCTGCAAGCTTCATAATAATGGCATGTTCACGGCCACCGCCGCCAACTACTAAAATCTTCATATTCAGGACTCCTTATGTTTTAAAATATATATTTCAATCGTTGCTGCGCAGCAAATCAGAACAAGTGCTGCTGTCTGCACTGGAAGAATATTCAGAAACTGCCGATACTGCATTCTCAAAGCATATGCACCATACACATCTGCACTCTGAATGAATCTAGTTATCAATCTTATACCAAAATTCTGAATCAGCCAGTTCAGCACAATTCCAATAAAATACAGTACTGCCGGAAGTATTACACCACTTTCTCCATGATTTTTGGAAATTTCTTTCTGCAAAGCACCTCTCAGACAAGACCATGCAAAAGGTATCATACAGCATTGTCCGACCGTACTTATGATTGGAATACTTAGCGGAATTTTAATATCTTTCCAACTGCTGTATGTATCTGAAAACGGAATAACACATGCAAGAAAAATTAAAACAACATTCATGATAATCCAGCCGATTTCCAGATAAAAGGCTATCCATGCCAGCTTTTTTGTAATTTCAGGCTTTTCAATAACCATAATGTTCCTCCTCATATTCTGAACGCATACGCTTTGCACCAAGCCAAAGACTTAACTGTGCAAGAGTATTAACCATTTCTGCCAACCAATGCATTAAAGGAGAAGCATCATCAAATTTGGTTGCCATTGCAACTTGTATCATATCAAAAGCATATGCCCCTATAAAAAATAATACAATCATTTTATTTTTCCGCTTGATTCCTAATGCTGTCAAACTTCCATAAAATAAAGTTGTTCCTAAAAATGTCATCATAATAAAAGGCATTTTTGTCATTACAACAGGTACTGCTGATAATGTATCATAATCTGCCTGTGCTTTTTTCTTTTTCTTCTTTTTTACAAAACTTGACATGCCTAATGCTAATAATATAAATCCTGCTGACTGTACTGGGAAAAAAGAATCAGACAATAATGTGTAATCACAAATTTTCATGACATACAAGAACTTCCAGACTACTTTCATCATGCCTGCCAGAAAGACTAAAATTCCTCCTGATGCAAACATGCTATACTGTACCGGCGACATTCTAGCATAAAATACTTTCATCAGCTCTACACAAGCTACGAAAAACAATACCACTGGTACAGCATCTACTATGGCAAGCGGTAAATTCCAGTTATCCATACATCAAATCAATGATGGAATAATCTGATTCCTGTAAATGCCATTGCAATATGATATTTATTGCATACTTCAATGACATTATCATCACGAATAGAACCGCCTGGTTCAGCAATATAAGCAACACCGCTTTTCTTTGCACGTTCGATATTGTCACCAAACGGGAAGAATGCATCAGAACCAAGACAAACATCTGTATTCTTTGCCAGCCAAGCTTTCTTTTCTTCTGTAGTGAATACAGCAGGCTTTGTTTTAAAGATTTTCTGCCATTCGCCTTCTCTGAGAACATCTTCATATTCATCGCCAATATAAACATCAATTGCATTATCTCTGTCAGCACGGCGGATATTATCTACAAAATCTAAGCCTAACACCTGCGGAGACTGACGAAGCCACCAGTTATCCGCTTTTTGACCAGCTAATCTTGTACAATGAATTCTGGACTGCTGACCTGCGCCAATGCCGATTGCCTGACCGTCTTTCACATAGCATACAGAGTTAGACTGTGTATATTTCAGCGTAATCAGAGAAATCATTAAGTCGTCAAGCTTATCAGCAGGAATCTCTTTATTTTCAGTAACGATATTAGCAAGCAATTCTTTGTTAATATCAAGTTCATTTCTGCCCTGTTCAAACGTAATACCATAAACCTGCTTATGTTCGATAGGTGCAGGCTTATACTTTTCATTCATCTGGAGAATGCAGTAAGTGCCTTTTCTCTTAGATTTCAGGATTTCAAGGGCTTCTTCATCGTAAGCCGGAGCAATCACACCGTCAGAAACTTCACGCTGAATCATTTTAGCAGTGCAAACATCTACTTTATCAGACAGTGCAATAAAATCACCGTAAGAGGACATTCTGTCTGCGCCTCTTGCACGGGCATAGGCACTTGCTAAAGGTGTTAATTCTCCTAAATCGTCTACCCAGTAAATCTTTTTGAGCGTATCACTAAGCGGTCTGCCGATTGCAGCACCTGCCGGAGAGACATGCTTGAAAGAAGTTGCTGCACAAACGCCAGTTGCCTTTTTCAGTTCAGAAACTAACTGCCAGCCGTTTAAAGCGTCCAGAAGATTGATATAACCCGGCTTGCCATTTAAAACAGTAATCGGGAGTTCAGAGCCGTCTTTCATAAAGACTTTAGAGGGCTTCTGATTTGGGTTGCATCCGTATTTTAAAAGCATTTCATTTGCCATTGAGATTTCCTCCTAAAATTATTTTTAATGTCAGTGTTTCACTAATATTCTGCCGTTCCGGAAACTGCATCATGCTTTTGTATACTTGTTGATAATTTTTGTTTCAGCTTCTCCGGTTTCAATATTGATATAGCGCACGAACAGAGAAACTTTATTATCTTCATTCAAAGCATTCCAAAGCTTTTCAGTGAAATCGTTCAAATTATCATTGATAGCAATTTTTTTCGGTTCGCCCTCAAAACTTGGCAAAGGATTTCCATCACTCATATAAGTGTGAATGAAATGACCAATTCCATTTTCAGGGCTATTGTAAGAATAAGTGAATCTTTCAATGCAGTCGGGATTGCCGTCAGCGGACTTAATAATAGACATTGCATAATTATACTTTCCCTCTCCAATATGCATGATACCAGAAATTCTAGGGGTATAATTCGGTGCATCGTCCTCATATTCACGAGTTCTGAGAGCCTGTTCAAAAGTCTGCTGTTTGTCCATCAGCTCATAAATTGTGTCTGTCTGGTCACCATTTGTGACAATTGTTTTATTTCCTAAAACTCTTACAGGAGAATAAATAATTAAATGTGGGTCGGAAAGCTTAGAAGGGTCAGCAGCTTCAGTTTTAATGCCGTCTTCTGTAGCAGTGAAAACTCTGTTTCTGGAGTTCACGCTTCTGCCCATGATGAAATAAGCTGTCACAGCAGATTTACCGTCAGCAGTTCTGCCAATGATAATTCCTCTGCCCGGATAAGCATTATTTGCTAATTCTTCATAAATATTTAAAGTTTTCATAATTTACGCTCCTTTATAATCAATATAAGCATGATTGTCAATCACTGTCAATCTGTCCTGACAAAACAGGCTGACAGCCTGAGGAAGGATTTTCCATTCTGCCTGTTCCATGACACGCTTTTGTAAAATTTCAGGTGTATCACCGTTTTCAATTTCAACAGCTTTCTGTAAAATAATTGCTCCACCGTCACAAATTTCATTGACAAAATGCACAGTTGCGCCTGTCAGCTTGACACCCTTTTCAAGTGCCTTTTCATGAACGTGCAGACCATAAAAGCCATCACCACAGAATGAAGGAATTAAAGACGGATGTACGTTAATAATTTTATTTTCATAAGCCTGAATCAAACTTTTATCCAGAATAATCATGAATCCAGCTAAAACAATTAAATCTGCATTTTCAGACTGTAATAATTTTAACAAATCCTTTGTGTAAGTCTGATTATCTGAATATTCTTTCCGGTTGAGAACTTGTGATTGAATACCATGTTTTTCCGCTCTTTGGAGTGCGTAAGCATTCGGATTAGAAGAAATCACACAAGTAATTTTTCCATTTTGAATTTCTCCCCGCTCCTGTGCATCAATTAAAGCCTGTAAATTTGTTCCTCCACCGGAAACTAAGACAATAATATTTTTCATTTCATAATTCTCCTTTATGCTGTGAAATACAATATCAGACCAATGAGGAAAAATACTGCTGAAATACACAGCCCTGTCACATAAGGCAATGTTATTTGGCTTTTCTGTTCCGGAAACCAGAATAATTTCAGATTGATGGCACTGTAACAAATCAAATACTCTGTTTCTTCTTCCCACTTTGTATTCTGCAACCATATTTGCGACACAGCTTTTATTTCTTTTCCGTCTGCTTCATAGCACATCACAGGCGCAAAAAAAGTATATACATCTGTATGGCTTCTGCCACCTCTCTGATAGTAAGTGCGTTTTAATAATTTCGATTCATATTTTTTCAGAACAGCAGTTGTCTGTACTTCCTGACTAATCTGATGGCTTAATCTAATAATCTGTATTGTATTCCAAATCATCAGCATACCCCAAAAAAACAAACAGTATTTCAAGTCCGAGTTTGGCGATACTCGCAATCAGTATGATGACAGAGCCAATGATTAAAGCTTTCATATCTGTCAGATAAGCAACAGGAAGAAGTTTGGCAGTATCACACATATAGCAACGAACTACATGCCAATAGAATATTAGTATTATGGCACATGATAAGAACGTAGTAAATTGTGCAAGCCCATTCATAACAACAGATTATTCCAGAATCACGCCTTCATCAGAAGCCACTAATTCGCCTAAAATATAAGCATCTTCGCCAGCTTCTGTCAGAACTCTGACAGCCTTGTCAGCATCTTCCTGCGCAACGGAAAGAATCATACCAACACCCATATTAAACGTATTGAACATGTCACGCTCCGGAATATGACCAGTTCTTGCAATTAAATTGAAAATCGGCAGAATCTGCACATCAGATTTCTTGATATGTGCTGAAATGCCCTCTGGAAGAGAACGAGGAATATTTTCATAAAATCCTCCGCCTGTAATATGAGAAACAGACTTAATTGTTACACTTTCCATCAGTTTCAAAACAGGCTTGACATAAATTTTCGTAGGGGTTAAAAGAGTTTCGCCCAGTGTTGTACCTAAATCGTCAAAATGCATAGAAAGATTACTGCTATTCACATCAAACACTTTTCTGACAAGTGAAAAACCATTTGAATGTACACCGGAAGATTTTAATGCAATTAACACATCTCCGGCTTTCTGAGAAGCAGTATTGATAATTTTTTTCTTATCAACGACACCAACAGAGAAACCTGCCAAATCATATTCATCTACAGGATAGAAACCAGGCATTTCAGCCGTTTCACCACCGACTAAAGCACACCCTGCCTGCACGCATCCATCTGCAACACCAGAAACAATTTGAGCGATTTTTTCAGGATAATTCTTGCCAACTGCAATATAATCCAAGAAAAATTGTGGCTTTGCTCCACAGCAGATAATATCATTCACACACATTGCGACACAGTCAATTCCGACAGTATCATGCTTATCTAATAAAAATGCAATTTTGAGCTTCGTTCCGACACCGTCTGTACCTGAAACAAATACCGGCTTTTCAATTCCGGTCAAATCAGGTTCAAACAGTCCTCCAAATCCGCCAATTCCAGACAATACACCTGAAATATTTGTTTTTGCAATATGTTCCTTCATCAAGCGGACTGCTTCATAACCGGCAGTGACATCGACACCAGCTTTTTTATAACTTTCAGAAAAACTATTACTCATAAATTTTCTCCTATTTTATGTTCAAATTTATTTTTCGGCATTTCCGCCGGAACAGCAACCGGATAATCTCCCGTGAAACATCCTGTACAAAATTCGCATTTTGCTTCCTGAGCAATATGCTTCACCCCATCTACGCTTAAATAACCAAGCGAATCTGCACCGATTTGCTGACAAATTTCAGGAATACTCATTTGACAGGCAATTAAATGCTCTTTGCTGTCAATATCAACTCCAAAATAGCATGGACTGACAAAAGGCGGACAGGATACCCTGAAATGAATTTCCTTTGCTCCAGCATCACGAACTAATTTCACAATTCTTGCAGAAGTCGTTCCTCTGACAATACTGTCATCAATTAAAACGACACGTTTTCCAGCAACTGTTTCTCGAATGACATTTAATTTTAAATTGACAGAATTTGTTCTTTGCTGCTGACTAGGCTGAATGAACGTTCTGCCAATATATCTGTTTTTAATAAAGCCTACACCATAGGGAATTCCGGAAGCATGAGAGAAGCCAAGTGCAGCATCTAAACCGCTGTCCGGTACACCAATTACAACATCAGCCTCTACAGGATGTTCTTTCCAAAGAAATTCCCCTGCCCGAAGTCTTGCACGATGGACACTACAACCTTCTATTACAGAATCAGGTCTTGCAAAATAGACGTATTCAAACACACATACAGCAGATTTTCTTCCGCAGTGTGTCCGGATAGAACGAATTCCTTCCGGCTCAACGACAATGATTTCCCCTGGAAGTAAATCCCGTTCAAATTCTGCACCAACTGCATCTAAAGCACAGCTTTCAGAAGCAAATACAATTCCTCCATCTGGTAAGCTTCCCATTACTAAAGGACGGAAACCATTCGGGTCACGGGCAGCAATTAACTTTTGCGCTGACATAATCACTAATGAATATGCGCCTTTTAAATCATACATTGCATGTTCTACAGCCCGTTCAATAGAATCCTTTTTGAGTCTGTGTTCTGTTAAACAATAAGAAATCACTTCTGTGTCGTTTGTTGTCTGAAAGATTGCGCCTTTGAGTTCATAACGCTCTCTGAGCATATGTGCATTTACTAAATTTCCATTATGTGCAATTGCCAGAGGGCCTTTCACATGGCGAACAACTAATGGCTGGGCATTTACTCTGTTATTACTTCCTGTAGTAGAATAACGTACATGCCCGATGGAAATATTTCCTTTTCCAAGCGAATTGATGACATCTTGACTGAATACTTCCTGTATTAAGCCAGTATCTTTATGATGTGAAAAAACACCTTTTTCATTCACAACAATACCACAGCTTTCCTGTCCTCTGTGTTGTAATGCAAATAATCCGGCATAAGTCAAGGGTGCAATATCCGCTGTATCTTTCAGATATACGCCAAATACACCACATTCTTCATGAATTCCCTGATGATGCAAGCAAAATCATTCCTTTCCGTCCCAGCAGTAAGTACATAACTGACATTTCTGTTTTCCAATGGCTCTGACCGTTCCCGGCAAAGACTGGAATTCCAAAGAAGTCAGTTTCAATCTCCGGCAGATTTCATCTCTGAGCTTTCTGCCACGTTCTGTATCAGAATCGCTGTATTCTGCTAAATGCTTCATACCTTCTGCACCTTCAAAATAGTCAATAACCTGACGTGCAATCAATTCCATTTCAGAAGTGCTTCTGGAGAAATTTAAATATTTACAGCCGTACATAATAGGCGGACAGGCAGAACGCATATGCACTTCTTTTGCTCCGTTTTCATAGAGAAATTCAACTGTTTCACGCATTTGTGTTCCTCTGACGATACTATCATCTACAAATAATAATTTTTTGCCTTCAATCAATTCATGCACCGGAATCAGTTTCATTTTAGCGACTTGATTTCTGAGTGTCTGACTTGTAGGCATAAAGCTTCTTGGCCATGTAGGTGTATACTTAATAAATGGTCTTGCAAAAGGAATTCCGCTTTTATTCGCATAACCGATAGCATGAGGCGTTCCGGAATCCGGCACACCGCAAACATAATCCACATCTGGAAGGCGACCGGCTTTCATATCATTTTCCGCCATGATTTCCCCGTTGCGAGTTCGCATGACTTCCACATTGACACCTTCATAAACTGCATTTGGGTATCCATAATATGTCCACATAAACGAACAAATATGCAGATTTTCATCTTTTCCAGCAGAAAGTGTTTCACAGCTTTTAGAAGTCAAACGGACAATTTCACCAGCTTTTAATTCTTTATAGACTTCATAGCCGAGCTTCTGAAATGCGAAAGATTCCAAAGACAGACAATAGCCATCTTCACGCTTTCCAATAATAATCGGAAGTCTGCCGGATTTGTCACGAGCTGCAATAATTTCATTTTCTGTTAAAATAATCAGCGACATTGTGCCAATAATTTTTTCCTGTGCATACCGGATACCGTCTGTAAAATTATCTTTCTGCGAAATTAAAGCACCTATCAAATCACCGGAGTTAATGCTTCCGCTGCTCATGGATTCAAAGCTTGCACAGCCATTTTCCAGCAATTCTTCTACTAATTCTTTTGCATTTTGAATAATACCGACACTGCACACAGCAAATAATCCAAGTTTGGAACGCATCAAAATTGGCTGCGGGTCAGTATCGCTAATACAGCCAATACACAGCTTTCCCTGCATAGAGGAAACATCATTTTCAAATTTTGTACGGAACGGAGAATTTTCAATACTATGAATGCTTCTTTGAAAGCCATGTGTTTTACAGTAGGCTGTCATCCCTCCACGGCGAGTGCCGAGGTGGGAATGATAGTCCGTTCCAAAAAATACATCTGTAATACAGTCGTTTTCAGATGCTGCTCCGAAAAATCCGCCCATATTATTCTCCCATCAGTCTTTTCATGATTTCCTGATAAGCTTCTTCTACACCGCCCATATCTCTGCGGAATCTGTCCTTATCAAGCTTTTCATGAGTTGTGCTGTCCCAGAAACGGCATGTATCAGGAGAAATTTCATCTGCTAACAGAATTTCGCCGTGAAAACGTCCGAATTCAATTTTAAAGTCAATTAAATCAATATTGAGTTTCTTAAAGAATTCTACCATGAAAGCATTGACTTTGAACGCATATTCTGCAACTTTATCCAGTTCTTCACGGGTAGCCAGACCTAATGCCAATGCATAATAATCATTGATAAACGGGTCGCCTAAATCGTCATTCTTGTAGGAGTATTCCAGAATCGGAGTTAAAAGCTGTTTGCCTTCTTCAACGCCCATTCTCTTGGAAAAGCTTCCTGCTGCAACGTTTCTGATGATAACTTCCAAAGGAAGAATTTCTACTTTCTTGACAATTGTTTCACGTTCAGAAATTTCTTCTACCAGATGAGTAGGAATGCCAGCCTGTTCCTGAAGCATTTTGAACATATAGTTTGTCATTCTGTTGTTGATAACACCTTTACCAGCGATAGTGCCTTTCTTTTCGCCGTTAAAAGCGGTTGCATCGTCTTTATAGTCAACGATTACTAAATCAGGGTCATTAGTTGCATATACTTTCTTTGCCTTGCCTTCATAAAGCTGTTCGCCTTTTACAATATTTTCCATCTTGATAACCTCCAAAAATAATTAAATTATAAAGCTTCTACCATTTTCTGCACTGCAATATCTTTTTTCTTCACGCCTTCTGCCATATCTGCTTTCATTTTCTGCAAATCTTCTGTCAGAGACGGGTCAGAAAGGGCAAGAATCTGCACTGCTAAAATTGCTGCATTGGCTGCGCCGTCAATGCCGACTGTTGCAACCGGAATTCCCGGTGGCATTTGCACTGTAGATAACAATGCATCCATTCCATCAAGCGCACTGGATTTAATCGGAATGCCGATAACTGGGAGAACAGTTTCTGCTGCCAATACGCCTGCTAAATGTGCTGCTTTTCCAGCGGCTGCAATAATGACACCAAAATCTTTCTCAGCTGCCTGTTTTGCAAATGCTGCTGCTTCAACAGGCGTTCTGTGTGCGGAAAGGACATGCACTTCATACGGAATGCCGAATGCTTTCAGTTTGGTAATTGCATTCTGCACTACTGGAAAGTCGCTGTCACTTCCCATGATGACTGCTACTTTTTTTGACATAAAATGCCTCGTTTCTCCGTGCAATAGTTTAAAATTCTCCTACAATTCTGCACGGCTTTTATTGTAGGGAAAATTTATTCCTCAGCATTTGGATTAACATCCGCAGCTGTCAGAATCACTTGATTTTCCGAATTTTTTCGGAAATAAAAATGAATTCGCATATTCTTTTGACCTTCTGCAAGGAAGGAAAAATCATATGCACCGCTCTCCCGTCTGGAGAACGAAAAATCATTTACTTGCGTGTATGTCATGCCGTGAAGCAAATTCGGCTTTGTTAAAGAAGCAAAATATTCTCCTGTGCTGATTTCTGACAAATTTGAAAAATTATCATCATGTAGCATCTGCATATATTTCTGTGCAATCGCATTGATTCTGCGCAGGTCATCTGCCTCCAGTTCGGAAAAATAATACTGATTGCTGGTTTTCCAATGCAAAATAACATTTTCTGCAATCTGACAATCAAATTCCACATTTCTTAACACTGGCATTTGACCTGTCATATCGTAACTAAATGTTTCGTTTTGATTTTTCAATACCAATAAATGTTCCTGATACTCTGCGGAAGCGAAACTTTCCTGAAAGATAGGCTGATAATTTTCATCATAAATAATACAACGGCCGTCTGCTTCTACTATGCCGATATGAATATTATTTTCTGATTTTTCCATTGAGCGGAATACAAACGGCAGAATAATATTTTCTTCATAATCAATTCCGCCTGTTAATATTCGATTATCCAGCCGGTCAGTGACTAATATCAGTTTATCCGTCACATCTACCACATCTAGCCAGTCAGGTTCTATCAGAACTGACAAATCTGCATTTAACAGTCCGACACCGCCAT
Organism: Oscillospiraceae bacterium; assembly: GCA_045541055.1. GTDB lineage: Bacteria > Bacillota > Clostridia > Oscillospirales > Ruminococcaceae > UBA3855. The sequence continues at coordinate 50,664 of JAZQIL010000267.1, read as the reverse complement.
TTTCACTCCGAAATGCCTGAATTTCACCAAACGTATGTGTAATTGCTTCTATCCGGCTGTCACGGCTGCTGCTTCCTGTATTTTTGGAAACATCAAAATAAAATCTTGTCAGCACTACGCATAGAATAATTACTACAATAAACAGCATGGAAATCAGAAATTTTGTCTGGCTGCTCACAAATTACAGCTCCTCTTCTGTAAGATGCCCCTGACGGGAACAATACATTTCTTCATTTTCCCGCATTAAATAAATTGGCCTGTGTTTGGATTCCATATAAGTTTTCGCTAAATATTGTGCTGAAATTCCTGTACAGAACATTTGCAGACCACCCAGCAAAAATAATGCACACATCATTCCAGTTGTCTGCACATGCAGAATATCTTCCTGTACCATCTGCACAATCCAAATGATGAACAGAACAAATCCTATTATGCAGGCTAAAATTCCCAGAATACACGCTATCATTAAAGGAGCTGTAGAAAAAGCTATAATTCCTTCTATGGAATACCGGAACAATCCCCAGAATGACCATGAAGTCGCTCCGGCTGCACGTTCTACATTTTCATATTCAATATATCTGGTTTTAAAGCCAACCCAACTGAAAATGCCCTTTGAAAAGCGGTTATATTCTGTCATGGATAAAATAGAATCTACCATCTGACGACTCATGAACCGGAAATCCTGCGCACCGTCTACAATTTCTGTCTGAGAAATTTTATTCATAATTTTATAAAATAATCTTGCAAAGGCAGAACGGATTTTTGATTCACCCTTTCGGCTGACTCTTCTGGTAGTTGCACAGTCATATTCACCATCTTTCACAAAATTGTACATTTTGGGGAGAAATGCCGGCGGATGTTGTAAATCTGCATCCATCACGACAACATAATCCCCTTTTGCATTCTCCAATCCTGCAAACATACCAGCTTCTTTTCCGAAATTTCTCGAAAAAGAAATATATCTGACTCTTTCATCTTTTAAAGCCATTTCTCTGAGCAAAATTAAAGTTTTATCTTTTGAGCCGTCATCAATAAATACCAGCTCAAATGTTAATTCTGCATGTTCTTCTTTCATCTGCTGCATGATTTTCTGAATTTCTTCGTAAAATAATGGCAATACTTCTTCTTCATTATAGCATGGTACAACGATTGAAATCAATTTCATAAACATGTCTCCTTCACGTCCACAAGATTCCGGAATCTCTTTCCGGAACATGATACCATGTTTATTTTAACACAAATCAGACTATTTGTCAAGAAAGTTTCCTCTAATCTCCACTTAATTTTCTGAATTTTTGAAAAAAAATGCCGTCTGTAGAGAACAGACAGCATTTTTTCTCTTATTCGCCTAATAAATGTGCTACTGCACTGTCAATTTCTGTTGATTCGTGCAATTCAATCACACCCAAGTCACAGCACTTTGCTAAGGCAGGGTCAAACGGCAGCTGTGCTAACAGCGGAATATGATATTTCTGTGCAATTTCTGCTGTATGGCTTTCACCGTAAATCATAATTTTTTTGCCACAGTCAGGACATACTGCATAGCTCATGTTTTCAACCAGTCCTAATACAGGAATATTCATCATTTCTGCCATTTTGACAGCTTTCTGTACAATCATGGATACTAAATCCTGCGGTGAAGTGACAATAATAATTCCATCTACCGGAATGCTCTGGAAAACTGTTAAAGGGACATCTCCTGTTCCAGGGGGCATATCTACAAACATATAATCTACGTCATTCCAGATAACATCTGTCCAGAACTGCTTGACCACACCGGCAATCACAGGCCCTCTCCACACAACAGGGTCTGTATCATGTTCCAGCATTAAATTCACAGACATAATATCAATCCCCATCTTAGAACGTGCCGGAATCATGCCTAATTCGTTGCCAAGCACTTTTTCTTTCACACCAAATGCTTTCGGAATGGAAGGGCCTGTAATATCAGCATCTAAAATTGCTGCATGTTTGCCGGCTCTCTGCATTCCCACTGCTAACAAAGAAGAAACTAAAGACTTTCCGACACCGCCTTTACCACTGACAACGGCAATGACTTTCTTAATATTACTCAGTTCATTCGGCTTTTCGTGCAAGTCCTGCGGTGCAGTGCGCTGTCCGCAGGCACTTCCACAAGTACTGCAATCATGTGTACATTCTAAATTTTCTGTACTCATTTTTAATACAACTCCTTAAATTTAAATAATTTATATCACATCAGAGGTGCAAATAATCTTAAAATTCCACTGATAATTCTTTTGAAAAGCGGTCTTTTCCGGCAGTCCTCTAATGTAATTTTCACACATTTTTTAAGCGATTCTGTAAAATCATGCTTAATTGCGATTGCTGTGCGACTTTGATAAATTACTGCTGCGCATTCAAAATGCAAGTATAAACTGCGATAATCCATGTTAATCGTTCCAGCAACTGCTATCCGGTCATCTGATACGAAATTTTTTGCATGAACAAATCCGGGCAGGTACTCATAAATTCTAACATGTTCTTCTAAAAGTTCCTGATAATAGCTCCACGCAATGGAATAGACATACCATTTATCTGGAATATGCGGCATCATTAACCGCACATCTACACCCTTTTTGGCTGCTAATCCCAAAGCTGTAATCAGTTCATGGTCAAGTATTAAATACGGTGTCATAATATACACATAATCCTGTGCATTATTGATAATATCCAGATACACATTTCTGCCTACATACTCCCCGTCTGTCGGCGAATCACTGTAAGGCTGGATAAATCCATCATAATTCGCTGGAAATTCTTCTGCTGTACGGTATTTTTCCAGTTCTCCTTTATCTGTCTCTTCCAAGTGCCAAAGTTGTAAAAACATTACTGTAAAACTCCATGCAGCTTCTCCCTGACACATGATTCCGCCATCTTTCCACTGTCCAAAGCGTTCTTTCTGATTGATATACTCATCAGCAATATTGATTCCGCCTGTGAATGCGGTGTATCCATCAATTACTAAAATTTTTCTATGGTCTCTGTTATTCTGTGAAGAAGTTAAGAACGGCTTGAATCCATTAAATACCCTGCATTGAATTCCATATTCACTTAATTTTTTAAAATATTGCATCGGCATTAAAAACTGTGTTCCGAATCCGTCATACATCAGGCGAATGTCAACCCCTTCAGCCGCTTTTTCTTTCAAAAGCTCTAACAATTCCTCCCACATAATGCCTTTGTCAATAATAAAATATTCCAAAAAAATATAATGCTTGGCTTTCTGAATTTCTCTTTTCATCGCTTCAAACATCTGTTCCCCTAATGGATAATACTCTGAAATATAATTCCGATATACTGGATAACCTCCATATTCTGCTAAATACTCTGCCAAATGCGCATTCACAGAATTTTTTTCCTGCATTTGCTGTATTATCTGTTTATTCTGAGGAATATATTTTTTTGTCTCCTGTACCCTTCGGGCATAATTTTTCTTGAATGCTCTGTGTCCTGCATCTGTCTTTACTAAAATATACGCTAATCCTGAAAATAATGGAAATAATATCATTAACAGAAACCACGGCATTTTATAAGACGGATTTTCAGCCGTATTACTAATATACACTGCAAGTACTACATCTAATAACATCAGCCCTACATAAACAAATATATACTGCTTGCTTAAAAATAATACAGTCAGCAATAAAAATGCGGCCTGTATTAACAGCATTAAAATAAAAAGTGTATTTCGATTAAATAATAATCTAATCAGTTTCCGAAACATAAGTTTTTCACTGCTCCAAATATGGCTTTAAATACGCTCCTGTATAGGATTCTGCTATTTCAGCAACTTCTTCAGGTGTTCCCTGTGCAACGATAGTTCCGCCGTTGTCTCCGCCTTCTCTGCCTAAATCAATAATTTCATCTGCCGTTTTAATGACATGCATGTTATGCTCAATCACAATGACTGTGTTTCCAGTATCGACCAATTTTTGAAGGACTTCAATCAATTTATGCACATCTGCTGTATGCAGTCCTGTTGTCGGCTCATCTAAAATATAAACTGTCTTTCCAGTTGCTTTTTTAGATAATTCTGTTGCAAGTTTTACCCTTTGTGCTTCACCACCAGAAAGCGTTGTGGCAGGCTGTCCTATTTTAATATAACCAAGTCCCACTTCCTGCAAAGTCTGTAATCTTTTAGCAATTTTTGGAATGTGCTCGAAAAATAAAACACCTTCTTCTACAGTCATTTCTAAAATATCATAAATAGATTTGTCTTTATAATGCACTTCAAGGGTTTCTCTGTTATAACGCTTTCCTTTGCAGACTTCACAAGGAACGTAAATATCCGGCAGGAAATGCATTTCAATTTTTAAAATGCCGTCACCTTCACAAGCTTCACAACGTCCGCCTTTTACATTAAAGGAAAATCTAGAGGCATTATATCCATGTGCTTTTGCAGCATTTGTCTGTGCAAATAAATTTCGGATATCTGTAAAAACTCCTGTATAAGTCGCCGGATTTGACCTTGGTGTTCTTCCGATTGGAGACTGGTCGATACAAATTACTTTATCTAAATTTTCCAGTCCTTCAATGCTTTTACATTGACCACCTTTGATTTTGGCTCTGTTCAGCTTTGCTGCAAGATGCTTATATAATATCTCGTTAATTAAAGAAGATTTTCCCGAACCGGACACACCTGTCACACAGATAAATTTTCCCAATGAAAATTGCACTGTTAAATTTTTCAAATTATGCTCTGATGCGCCTTTCACTGTTAAAAAGTTTCCATTTCCGGTTCTTCTAATTTTTGGAACGGGTATTGTTTTCTTACCGCTCAAATACTGCCCTGTAATGGATTCTTCACATTTGAGCAGTTCTTCCGGTGTTCCTGAAAATATCACATTTCCGCCGTGAATGCCCGCACCTTTTCCAATGTCTATCACATAATCCGCTGCTAAAATAGTATCATCATCATGCTCCACTACTATCAGCGTGTTTCCAATATCTCTTAAATGTTTCATTGTCTCAATCAGCATGGCATTATCTCTCTGATGCAAGCCAATGCTCGGCTCATCTAAAATATATAATACTCCCATTAAAGATGACCCTATCTGTGTGGCTAACCGAATTCTCTGGCTTTCTCCTCCGGAAAGCGTTCCTGATGCCCTTGCTAATGTTAAATATTCCAGCCCTACACTTGACAAGAAATTTAATCTGTCCTGAATTTCTTTAATAATTCTTTCAGCAATAAATTTCTCATGCTCTGTTAATTTTAATTCTTTTAAAAATTCCAGTTCTTTCCGGACGGATAATTCTGTAAATTCATAAATATTCAAACCGCCGACTGTAACAGCTAAAATTTCCGGCTTTAGCCTTGCACCTTTGCAGGCTTTGCAAGTCACTTCATTCATATAGTCTTCTAAATCTGCCTTAGAATAAACACTTGTTGTTTCCTGATATCGTCTTTCTAAATTGTGAATGACTCCTTCAAAAGGTGCTGTATACGTTCCTCCACCTAAACTTGCACTGCGTTTTAATTCTAATTTTTCGCCGTTTGTGCCGTATAAAAAAGCTTTTGTCACTTCTTCCGGAAGTTCTGCAAATGGTGTTTCCAATGAAATATTATATTTTTTCGCTAAGGCTTCATAATACATCATGGCAATCGAACCCTCTTCTAAATGATTCCAGCCTGAAGCATGAATTGCACCATCTAAAATGCTTAACTCAGGATTTGGTACGATTAAATCAGGGTCAATTCTTTGAAACATTCCTAAACCTGTACATTTTTCACATGCTCCATAAGGATTGTTAAAAGAAAACATTCTTGGTGTTAATTCTTCCATGCTAATATTATGCTCCGGACAAGCATAATTCTGTGAAAATGTCATCATTTCACCGTTAATGACATCTACATGAATAATTCCCCCTGTTAAAGAAGTTACCGTTTCCAAACTGTCTGTTAATCTTGACAAAATGCCCTCTTTTATCACTAATCTGTCCACTACAATTTCGATAGTATGTTTTAAATTTTTATCAAGTTTAATTTCTTCTGACAAATCATAAACAATTCCGTCAATTCTAACTCGAACATAACCACTTTTTCTAGCCTGTTCTAATTCTTTGAGATATTGTCCTTTTCTGCCTCTGACGATTGGTGCAAGAAGCTGAATCTTTGTACCCTCCGGAAGTGCTAGAATCTGGTCTGTAATTTCATCAATCGACTGCTGAGAAATCTCTCTCCCACATACCGGACAATGTGGTATGCCAATTCTTGCATATAATAATCTTAAATAATCATAAATTTCCGTTACTGTTCCCACTGTAGAGCGAGGATTTTTAGAAGTCGTCTTCTGGTCTATCGAAATCGCCGGCGATAAGCCTTCAATGCTGTCTACATCAGGTTTTTCCATCTGCCCTAAAAATTGCCTTGCATAAGATGACAAACTTTCTACATAACGTCTTTGCCCATCTGCATAAATCGTGTCAAATGCAAGAGAAGATTTTCCTGAACCAGATAGCCCTGTCATAACGACCAGCTTATCTCTAGGAATATTCACATCAATATTTTTTAAATTATGCACTCTTGCACCTTTAATGACAATTTCATTTTTCATAATTTCAAGCCCCTTTAATCACATTCAAGTAAAATTACTTTACACTCTTTGCACGCATAAGCATCCGGCAAGTTTGTGAAAGAAACATTTATCATTTCATTCGGAAATTTTACAGCAAAGCCAACACCCTTTTTTTCAGCATCTTTCGCATTCGGAAACGTTTCTCTGATAAAATAATTTTTCTCTGCCCAGTAAGGAGCACCACCCCCCATATAGCTATAACCATAGGCTAAATTGATTTTCCCTAATGTCATATTTTTACCGCATTTCGGACAAATCATGATAGTATCTTCCTCCAGTGTTCCCAGATATTAACAGCAGTATGAACGAAATCTTCACTTGCATAGGGCAAATCTTCTTCTGGAATGCTGTCAAGTTTTCTCTGATAGTCTTCTGTTAAAAACTGATAGTATCTCTTCCAGTCTTCCCCGTGGGTGTCCTCACCTTCATAGGCGGCACAAAGCATGGCATAGTATAAAAATTCATCAAAATCCTTGCCAATCAAAACAGGCATATATTCGTCATGCCACCAAAAGACAACTTTCGGCTCTGGACAATTCTCCTCATAAAGAAGACAGTACAAATCCACACTGCTGATTCGTGCGAACGGAATCAATCGGATATCTTTCCGGCGGACAAAATGGTGTTCCTTTTCGAGATAATCGAAAAACCACTGTTCCATATATGCAATATGTTCTGGAATCTGTTCTGCTGAGAGCAGTTCAAAACCGTTCAGCAATACACCAGAATCATAGATTTTATGAAATTTCTCCGGAAATCGAATATTTAACTTTAATTCTAATTCTGATAATAACATCAGTCAGCACCGCCCTTAATTGGGTTGATTTTTGCTGTCCAGCTGATAACTTTTAATTCTGCAACTGCCGTCCGCTTGACCACAGCTTTATTATATTCAAAATTTCTGGTTTCATCATAGCGATTCATGATAATCTTATCAATTGCAAACTGCTTTTCTTCTGCTTCCAGAAATCTGATTTCAGCTGTTCCCATAACAGATTTATATCTCATTGTGACATCTTTTTGCTCATAAAGGCAGTCCATCTCTAAGGGTATATCCAATTCAAAAGAACATTTCTGATTTTTCTGCATTAACTCGTATTTTCTGCCAGCCATTGCACCGTGAATATAAAACTTTAACTGTTGATTTTCTACAGTATATGCAAAATTTAATGGCACAATATAAGGAAATTCTCCGTCAGCAAGACCAATTCTGATAATATCACATTCTTCCACAATAGCCAGCATGATATTAAAATCTGTAATTTCTCTGTCTTTGCGTCTCATACAGATTCTCCTTTCAATTTAGCAATTTCATCACGAAGATAAGCAGCGTGTTCAAATTCAAGCATTCGAGCTGCTTCTTTCATCTGTGCAGTTAAGCTTTGAATCAGTTCTTGTTTTTCCTGTTTGGAAAGCTTTTTATGATGAATATTTTCAGAAACGGTTTCTTTGCTGGAAATCTCAATCACATCATGAATGTCTTTCTTAATAGTTTGAGGGATAATGCCGAATTTTTCATTATAAGCTAATTGCAGTTCTCTTCTGCGGTTTGTTTCACGGATAGCACGTTCCATAGAACCAGTCACATTATCTGCATACATAATAACTTTTCCTTCCGCATTTCGGGCGGCTCTGCCAATCGTCTGAATTAAAGAAGTTTCACTTCTTAAAAAGCCTTCTTTATCAGCATCAAGAATTGCCACCAGTGAAACTTCCGGAATGTCTAAGCCTTCTCTTAACAAGTTAATGCCAACTAAAACATCAAATTCCCCTGCTCTTAAATCTCTGATAATTTCCATTCTCTTAATAGTATCAATGTCATGATGCAAATATCTGACTTTTACACCCATACTTTCAAGATATGCTGTTAAATTTTCAGCCATCGCCTTGGTAAGAGTTGTCACAAGTACACGCTCTTGTTTTTCTGCTCTGACACGAATTTCAGAAAGTAAATCGTCCATTTGTCCTTCAATAGGTCTGACACTGATTTCAGGGTCAACCAAGCCTGTCGGACGAATTACCTGTTCTACAATTTGTGAAGAATGTTCCTGTTCATATTCTCCAGGAGTTGCGCTGACAAATAATGCTTGATGCAGATGCTGTTCAAATTCACTGAATACTAATGGTCTGTTATCAAATGCGCTTGGCAGCCGAAAACCATAATCTACTAAAGTTTGCTTTCTGGCTCTGTCTCCTGCGCTCATCGCTCTGACCTGCGGAACAGTCACATGACTTTCATCAATTATCATCAGAAAATTTTTCGGAAAATGGTCTAAAAGTGTATAAGGAACACTTCCGGCAGGTCGTCCGGCCAATACTCTGGAATAATTCTCAATACCAGAACAAAAGCCTACTTCCTGCAACATTTCCATATCATAATTTGTTCTTTGAGCGATTCGCTGTGCTTCAATCAATTTATGATTTTCTGTGAAATAATTCACTCGTTCCTGCAATTCCTGACGAATTTCAGCAATTGCCTTTTCTGTCTTGTCACGACTGTAAACGTAATGAGATGCCGGAAAAATTGCACAATGCTGTAATCTTGCCTTGACATTTCCTGTAAGTGCTTCTACTTCACTGATTCTGTCAACTTCATCGCCGAAAAATTCTACTCTGATAACCGTATCTGTAGAAGCTGCTGGAAAAATTTCAAGCACATCGCCACGGACTCTGAATTTATTTCTTGTAAAGTCAATATCATTTCTTTCATATTGAATTCTGACAAGCTCCTGAATCAAGTCAGCTAAATTTTTTTCCATGCCCACTCGGATAGAAACTGTCATATTTCGATATTCTTCAGGACTTCCCAAAGAGTAAATGCAGGAAACGCTTGAAACAATAATTACGTCATTCCGTTCCGCAAGTGCAGTTGTTGCAGAATGTCTTAACTTATCGATTTCTTCATTGATGGAAGAATCTTTCTCAATATAACTATCCGTACTTGGCACATAAGCTTCCGGCTGATAATAATCATAATAGCTGACAAAATATTCCACAGCATTTTCAGGGAAAAATGCTTTTAATTCTGAGCATAACTGTGCCGCTAAAATTTTGTTATGTGCCAGTACTAAAGTCGGTTTATTCAGATTTGCAATCACATTCGCCATGGTGTATGTCTTTCCTGAACCTGTTACCCCTAGTAAAGTCTGGAAATTTTTTTCATTCTGAAAGCCTTCTGTCAATTGAGCAATTGCATGAGGCTGGTCGCCGGAAGGCTGATATGGTGCATGTAATTTGAAATCCATTGCAGTTTCTCCTAAAAATCATGATGTTCTGCCATAGAATAGGCACTTGCTTCACCTACTACAATATGGTCAACCAGTTCAATTTCCAGTGCAGATAATAAATCACAAAGTCTTTTCGTTTCAATCACATCTTCATAAGACGGTTTTGCAGCACCATTTAAATGATTATGTGCTAAAATCACTCTGGAACAATTAGACTGAAATACAAATTTTGTTAATTTTCCTGCGCTGACACTTACCTGACCAACTGAACCTCTTTCAAGTACTTCACAACGCATGATTTGCATTTTCTCTGATAAACATGCTGCTAAAATAATTTCATCATGAGAAGTTTCCCATTCCATTTTCTGAATAAAAAAGTTTTTTCGCTCTTCTATTGTTTTTAAAAACATTTTCTGCCCGCCATGTACTCTGTCAGATTTAAAGGCTGCGCCAATCACAGCCAGCATATTTGCTGTTTTTTCACCAACGCCGTCGACTCTGATAAAATCATCATACGTACAATTCATAAACATTTCCGGCAGAGATTCATAATTTTTCAGCAAAGCATGTGCCAGTTCGTTTGTATCTCCTCTTGGAAGTGCATAAAATAATATCATTTCCAATAATTCATGCGGTGCAAAACCATTCCCCAACGTTTTACGAAAACGAAATCTCATTCGTTCTCTATGCCCTAAATGTAACTGACCTGATTTCTTTTCTTGATCCATTTTTCTTACTCCTTTCAGATAAAACCTGATTCCACAAAGTTCACACTTGAAAAATATCCAATTTTAGGCTACATATAGTTCAAAATTAAATATTTTTGAAACTTAACTTTTTTCACCCAATGGGTGAAGAAAATTCTAAGTCAAAATTAACTGATTTTTTTGCTATAATTAGACAAATATCAGTCATAATGGCAGATTGAATTTTGCGGATTCAGGATAAAATTTAAAATTTTTCTTTGCAAACTCTAAAAAATATGCTATAATAATAACAACATAAAAGTAAGGAGATGTCCTATCCAATGTTACATGAAATTATTATCAAGCAAAATGATGCCGGCCAGCGTCTGGATAAATTCTGCGCCAAATATATGCCGGCTATGCCCAAAAATATGCTGTATAAGCTGATTCGTCAGAAAGATATTCGCTATAATCGCAAGCGATGCCATGGAAATGAAATTCTTAAAGAAGGTGATATGCTTCACATTTACGCTAAAGAAGAATTTTTTCTAAAAAAAGGGAAAAAAGCAGAACGTTCTTTTTCTTCCTGTCAGCCGCTTTCTATCCTTCTAGAAGATGAAAATTTTTTATTTCTGTATAAAAAAGCCGGTCAGGACGTTCACAGCGGCGGAAACCTGCAAACCCCTTCTTTAATTGAACAAGTACAGGAATATTTAATTCAGAAAGGTGATTACTCCCCAGCAGAAGAACAATCTTTTACACCTGCACTCTGCAACCGTATTGACCGCAATACAGAAGGCCTTGTGATTGCTGCCAAAAATGCTGCTGCGCTTCGTGAAATGAACAAAGCAATTCAATTGCATCAAGTCAAAAAACTTTATCTTGCTGTGACTTCCCAGCCTCTTCCACAAATAAAAGACTGCTGTATCGCTTGGCTAAATAAAAATGCTTCTTCTAATCAAGTCAAAATTTCTGCTGTGCCAAAGCCTTCCCCTTGGGTGAAAATTATGACAGAATATCAGGTAATTGCTCAGCACGGCAGAAAACAACTTGTTTTAATCACGCTTCATACAGGCCGTTCTCATCAAATCAGAGCACATCTTGCATTTTTAGGTGCGCCACTTTTAGGCGACCCCAAATATGGTGACGGTTCAGGGACAGAATCTATGCAGTGTCTCTGCGCCTATACACTGGATTTCACTGATGTGACTTCTCCATTATTAGCTTATTTAAAAGCTCAAAAAATTCAAGCACCTGTTCCGGCATTTATCCAGAACTATTTTCCGAATGTTAAATTATAATTTCTCTAAAAATTCAGACTCACTTAATATCTTCACCCCCAAATCCTGTGCTTTTGTCAATTTGCTTCCAGCTTCTTCTCCAGCAATAACATAATCTGTTTTTTTAGAGACAGAACCAGAAACTTTTCCTCCAGCAGATTCAATTCTTTGTTTGGCTTCGGAACGTTTCATTTTTGTGAGCGTTCCGGTTAAAACAAATACTTTTCCACTAAAAAATGTATCTGTCTGTACTTCTTTCTTTTCATACTGCAACGCTAATCCAGCCGTTTTCAACTTGTTCAAAATTTCCTGCACAGAAGCATCATGAAACGCTTGATAAACATTTTCAGCCATAATATCTCCAAAGCCTTCAATTTCTGAAATTTCTGACTGTTCTGCACGTTCCAGATTTTCCAGACTCATAAACGCATCACACAATAATTTTGCCGCTTTCTGTCCGATATTCCGGATTCCTAAACCATAAATCACTCTATCCAGTGAAGCAGTTTTAGAAGCTGCAATTGCTTTTACTAAATTTTCTGCTGATTTCTTCTGAAAGCCCTCTAAATTTAAAAGCTGTTCTTCTGTTAAGCTATATAAATCCGCTGGGTCTTTCACAAGTTTCGCATCTAATAACGCTGTAATAATAGCCGTTCCTAAACCGTCAATATTCATTGCATCTCTGGAAGCAAAATGCACTAACTGTTTATGCAGCTGCGCTGGACAGCTGATATTCGGACAACGTAAAACACTTTCTCCTTCATCACGAACTGCCTTTGTTCCACAAACAGGACAACATTCCGGTAAATGATAAGGTTCAGCATGTTCGCCGTGAGAAATACTTCTTAGCACTTCTGGTATAATATCTCCAGCTTTCCGAACAATAATTCTGTCTCCAATGCAAATATTTTTCTCAGTGATAAAATCCTGATTATGCAGAACCGCCCTTGAAACGCTTGTTCCTGCCAAAGTAATTGTATCAAAGACCGCTACCGGAGTTAATGCGCCTGTTCTGCCGACATTGACTTCAATTTCTCTTAAAGTAGTTTCTTTTTCTTCGGGAGGAAATTTATAAGCAATTGCCCACTTTGGTGTTTTGGAAGTTGCACCGAATAACGTTCTTTGTTCAAGATTGTTAATCTTAATGACAACACCATCAATATCATAAGGCAAATTCTGCCTTTTTGTGCCAATTTCAGTAATTTTATCCTGAATTTCTTCAGCTGTACAGCAGATACTCCAGTCAGGTATCATGTGAAAACCTGCTTCTTTCAGAAATTCTAATGTTTCACTATGTGTGCTAAACGTTCTGCCTTCACATCTTTGCAGATTAAATACAAAAATATCCAATTTTCTTTTTGCAGTAATTTCAGAATACTTCTGCCTTAAAGAGCCGGCAGCAGCATTTCTTGGATTTTTGAAAGGCTGTTCTCCTTGTTCTTCCTGCTGAACGGTCAGTTTTAAAAACTGTTCCTTTGGCATGTAGACTTCTCCACGCACTTCCAGCAAAGACAAATTTTCTTTTAAATTCAAATTTAACGGAATTGTTCTGATAGTTTTTAAATTTGAAGTTACATCTTCACCAGTGAAGCCATCTCCTCTGGTTGAGCCAAGCACAAATTTATTTTCATGATATTCCAATGATACAGATAATCCGTCAATTTTTGGCTCTACGCTAAATTCTGCTTCTGGAAATACTTCCAGACATTTCATGACAAATTCTTCCACCTGTTCAAAACTAAATACATCTTGTAAACTCTGCATTTGTACTGAATGTGCCACTTTTTCAAATTGATTTGAAACATTCCCGCCAACTCGCTGTGTAGGTGACTGTGGGGAAAGATATTCCGGAAATTCTGCTTCCAAGCGTTTCAGTTCCTGCATCAGTTCATCATAGACATAATCCTTTACACTGGGATTATCCAGTACATAATATTCTTGATTATATCTCTCTAAAAGTTCTGAAAGTTCTTGAATTCTTGTTTTGGCCTGATTTTTATCCATAAAGACACCTCTATGCATTTGATTCCTGACTTTTTCAGTATAACATAATTTACTTAAAAAGTCAAGTTTTATTCTATATGTTTATCATAATACATTTGATGTTCAAAATTTGCATAACTGAAAAAATTTCAGAACAGCCTTTGCAGACTGTTCTGAATCTGTTCTTTTATTGTGCTTTTTTCTGTGGAGAATCCTGTAAAGCATCATAACCTCTTTCATTTGTTCTAACTTTGACAACGTCTTCCACATCATAGATAAAGATTTTACCATCTCCAATATTGCCTGTATAAAGGGCTTTTCTTGCTGCGGAAAGGGCTTTGTCAACTGGTACAGCTGTGATAACTGCTTCGACTTTTACTTTAGAGTGCAGTGAAGGGAGTTCTTGTTTTACGCCTCTGTAATAAGCAGTATGTCCCATCTGTGTCCCATAACCAAGCACTTGGGTTACTGTGATGCCGTCAATGCCGACTGCTGCAAGACTTGCTTGTAATTCTTCCAGTTTGCCGGGTTTGCAGACAATGGAAAGTTTTGTCATTTTAGTATTGGATTTTCCGGAAAATTCCCGTTTTGTTTCTGTAATAACTGGCATGTTTGTATTCAGTTTGTTTGCATCTGAACCAAATACCTGACGAACTTCTTCACTGTCAACATCATGACGGGCTGCTTGTCTGCTAACTTGCAGCATAGTATCCGCTGCTGGTGCAAAGTCTGCATAAGAACTGGATAAACCATGTTCTGTTAAGTCAAGTCCAATAATTTCTTCTTCTGCGGTTGCTCTGATACCCAGAGTTTTCTTGATAATCATAAATGTTGCTGTAATTGTTGCTGCTGTCCATGCACCGACTGTAACAATGGCTAAACATTGCAAACCTAACTGGTGAACACCTCCGCCATAAAATAAGCCCTGTACTGTATCATTCCCCGGTACACTCGTTGTTGCAAATAATCCGACTGCAAATGTTCCCCAAATACCATTGCACATATGTACTGCAACTGCTCCGACAGGGTCATCAATATGCAATACATAATCTAAAAGCCATACACCAAACACTACTAATAATCCAGATACAATTCCGATACATGTTGCCCCGAAAGCATCTACTACATCACATCCGGCTGTAACACCAACCAGCCCTGCAAGTGAAGCATTTAAACACATGGAAACATCAGGTTTTCCATATTTTAACCATGTGAAAATCATACATGTGAACGTTGCAATCGCCGGTGCAATCGTTGTTGTGACAAAAATACTTGCTAACTGTCCGCCAGAAGTTGCTGCTGCACCGTTAAATCCATACCAGCCAAACCATAAAATAAAACAGCCTAATGCTCCAATTGTTAAGTTATGCCCCGGAATTGCCCGAACCTGCAAAATTTTTCCGTTTTTATCTTTTTTAAATTTGCCAATTCTTGCGCCTTCAATCGCTGCACCAATTAAAGCAGAAATACCACCTACCATATGAATTGCACAAGAACCTGCAAAATCATGAAATCCTAACTGTGCCAGCCATCCGCCGCCCCAAATCCAATGTGCTTCAATCGGATAAATAATTCCTGAAATCACTCCTGAATATACACAGTAAGATAAAAATTTCGTTCTTTCAGCCATTGCACCGGATACAATTGTTGCTGTCGTTGCACAAAAAACTAAATTAAATACAAAATTCGACCAGTCAAAATTTTTATAATCTGTGAAAATTCCTAATGTTGGCATTCCAATGAATCCGCCAAGTGCATCTTCTCCCAGAAATAACCCGAACCCAATTAAAATAAATACTACCGTTCCAATACAGAAATCCATTAAGTTCTTCATAATAATATTTCCGGCATTTTTCGCTCTGGTGAATCCCGTTTCCACCATGGCAAACCCTGCCTGCATGAAAAATACCAGAGATGCGCCAATGAGAAACCAAATTCCAAATATCTCCGTATCTACATTTGTCATTACTTCGCTTAAAGCATCCATCTTGTGTCATCCTTCCTGACTTTGTATTTTTTGTAACAAAAAAACGCTGAAAAATGCTTCTTTGCATTTCTCAGCGTCCTTGCTGTTTACAGTTACTAGTATAACCTATTTTCAGAAATTTGTCAAGTGTGAAACTTGTCTTAATTTTTCATGACTGGCTTTTTCGTTTCAGTTATATTTCATAACACGGTCAGTATTCTATGCTTTTAAACTTATTTTTAAAAGTTTAAAAGCATTCTGCTTTTTTTCTGGCTGTAAAAGCCTGTAAAAACATTTGCATTTACAATTCATAGGTAGATAAAATTCTAAGTGCAACTTCTTTTCGTGTGGAGCGTGTATCCATCGCCTGCTTTTCAATATAGCGGTGTGCTTCCGGTTCTGTGAATTTCAAATACTGCATTAAAGCACATTTTGCCCGATTGATTAAACGCATTTCGTCAATTTTGACCATGAGTTTGGAATTTTCCCGTTTCAAGCCTAACATGCGGGAACGTGTCGCCTCCACCAGACGGATAGACTGATGAAATAAATTTCGATTCATCGGTCTGGACACGACACAGACCCCGTAATCTCCCACTTTATCTGCCACATCATCTGAAATATCTGCTTTGCACAGTAAAATAATTCCAGAATTTGTATTTTCTGACATGGTTACGGAAAGTTCATGCCCGAATTCATCTTTTAGAGGTGTATTGATGATGATTAAGGCATATTCTGTATTTTGAACCATTCGCCTTGCTTCACTTCCGCTTGCTGTTGAGGTCAAATTTGTATAACCGTAAGAATGCAGAAACTGGGCGATAATTTCCATTCCCTTTTCAGAACCGGAAATAATCAATGCTCTGTCCATCCAGTCAGCTCCTTTAATTTTTATTATTCAGATAAAAAATACTGCTGTTCTTCAAATAATGCCTTGTCCTCCGCAGCGTCATATAATGCAAGCTGTTTTTCTACATTCTGATAGAAATTACGGAGTATTTCCTCCGGAAGATTTTCTTGAATAAATTCGCTTGTTTTGGCTGATTCATAAGCAGAGCGAAGATTTTCAGGCAGAGTTCTGAACTGTTTTTCTACTGCTGTAACTTGTAATTCTTCTGAAAGTTTCAAATGCTGTCTGATGCCTTCCATGCCGGCAGCTAATAACAGTCTGAACGATAAATAAGGATTACAGCAACAGTCTGTACTACGGATTTCAATTCTTGCTGGTTCACCGTCATCGTCATGAATGCGTATCATCGGAAGTCGATTTTCCATTGACCAGTTAATATGATTCGGTGCGCCACGATGTCTCAGCCGAGTATAAGAATTTACAATTGGATTTAAAAAAACTGTCATTTCTGGCATATGCTCTAAAATGCCAGCAATAAAAGATGCCCCTTCTGGCTGAAGTTCGTGATTCTTCTGTGCAAAAATATTTCTTCCACTGTTCTTTATAGTAATCACGATTGTTAAAGCACTCCCATAAGTGCCACTTAGAGGCTTCGGCATGAAAGAGGCATATAAGCCGTTTTGTGCCGCTATTGTCTTAACGACTGCTTTATAGTGTACCATATTGTCAGCAGCCGTGACCGGTTCACTGCATTTGAAATCTATTTCATTCTGACCAGGTCCATATTTATGGCAGGAACGCTGGGGATTTAATCCCATTTCTTCCAAAGAAAGACAAATTTCACGCCTTGCATTTTCACATTTGTCTAAAGGCGCAATATCTAAATATCCTGCATGGTCATGCGGAATTTTTGTTGGTCTTCCCTCTTGGTCACAGTCAAACAAGTAAAATTCACTTTTTGTTCCGAATTCGCAGGAATAGCCTTTGGTGTAAAGCTTTTGAATATATTCCTGCAACGTATGACGGATTCCTCCTGCATAATGTGTTCCGTCCAGATTTTTAATATTACAGAAAAATCTGACAACTCTGCCTGATTTCGGTCTCCACGGCAACACAGACAATGTTGAAATATCCGGTACTAACAGCAAATCTTGATAACAGTCCGAAAAGCCTGCTGCATCTAACAGAATTCCATGTGAAAACGCTCTTGGCAATTCATTTGGCATAATAGCAATATTTTTCAGATTTCCCTGCATATCACAGAATGTCAAGCGGATAAACTTGACATCATTTTCTGTTACAAAATCCAGAATTTCCTTTGGTGAAAAATTCATTCACAACGCCTCCTTAGCATGATTTCTATATCATATCTCAAAATTCCGGATTTGTCAAGTCTTCCGGAATAAAAACTTCATTTCTGAAAAAAACAGCTTACAGCAATGACTGCAAGCTGCTTTCTACTTTCTTTTCTTATGCCTGATTCTCGTAAACTGCAAGAATCTTTCCGATATACATTTTATGCATTGGATTGCTTGCATAATAATCTTTCAGCAGTTCTTTCTGTATAAAAGAATCTGTATTCATCATCTGTGCATAAACTTTTTCACAGATAAAAATTCTTTCTGCTTCTGCGAATCCAACTGTACCATCTAATGCGATGGGAGTGAGTCCTGTTTCTTTAGCTTTATCGCAGTCTCTGCCGGAATGGCTTCCACAAAATGCCAATGCTTTTCTGTACTGTTCCGGAAACATGCTGACTGTAAACAATGCATTTTTTTCTGTAAAGTCAAACGTGTATCTTGAAGTCCGCACATAAGCTGTGATACTTGGT
Organism: Oscillospiraceae bacterium; assembly: GCA_045541055.1. Classification (GTDB taxonomy): domain Bacteria; phylum Bacillota; class Clostridia; order Oscillospirales; family Ruminococcaceae; genus UBA3855. The sequence goes on along the minus strand of JAZQIL010000267.1, from coordinate 32,242 downwards.
GCATTCCAAATTTCTCCCATTGCTCCCCATGAACAGGTCATTGTATTATAATTTTCTGTTGTTCCGGAAGTCAGAAGAAACCAATCATTTCCAATAGTTGTAAACGGATTCAGTTCTAATGTTTCAATTTCTTTTCTAACCATCTGTTCTCAAATCCTTTCTGCAATAATATTTATCATATGCAGAAAACAGCAGCGAAATCACTCCGCCGCTGTTCTGAAACTGCTTTATTTGTCTGTATCATTTGACGGTGAAAGGCTTTCGAGTTCTTCTTCATCAAAATCGAATTCCAGTTCTTCACCGCAATTCGGACAAACCGTTTCGCCTTCTTCAAGCATCTGTTCTGTCAGGAGAATGGTTTTTCCGCATGTCGGGCAGATAGTTTCATATTCTTCTTCATCAAGAAATTCTTCTTCTTCCTCATCGAGTGCTGGTACAAACTCATCCTGAGGCATCAACACAGGTACAGCAGGTTCAACTGCCGTTTCCTCAGCAGGTGCAGTTTCTGTCTTTGCTTCTTCATTTTCAGGATAGTAATATTTTATCTTTGTTTCAGAAGACGGACAAGCACCACAGCCGGAAGATTCATTATCCACCAAATCTTCAACAATGCTTAAATCTTCATCCAGAATGCCGTAAAGTTCTTCCAGTTCTGTTACACGGCTTTCAAGCTTCTGAATGTAATCAGCAGATTCCTGAAGTGCTTCACATACTGCTCCGAATAATTTGCCTTCTCTGGATTCTGGATGCACTCCAAGGCCTTCCATAATTCCTTTTAAATAAGCAATTTTTTCCATATTATGCACGCTCCATATATTCACCAGTTCTGGTATCGACACGAATCATATCGCCTTCGTTAATAAACAGCGGTACACGGATTTCTGCGCCAGTTTCCAAAGTAGCGGGCTTTAATGCATTAGTAGCAGTATTGCCAGCAAAACCAGGGTCTGTCTGTGTTACCTGCAACTCTACAAAATAAGGCGGTTCTACACCAAATACATTCCCCTTGTAGGAAAGTACTTTTACAACCATTTCTTCTTTTACGAATTTGAAATTGTCACCGAGTTTATCTGCATCAATGACAACATCTTCCCAAGTTTCTGTATCCATGAAGTGATACAGATTGCCGTCTGCGTAAGAATACTGCATATCTTTTCTTTCAATGAAAGCAGTCGGGAATTTTTCTGTTGGGTTGAAAGAACGTTCTACCACTGCACCAGTAATAACATTCTTAAACTTAGTTCTGACAAAAGCAGCACCCTTGCCAGGTTTTACATGCTGGAATTCTACGACCTGAACAACGTTTCCGTCCAGTTCAAAAGTCACACCATTTCTGAAATCGCCTGCTGTAATCATAAATTAAAAACCTCCGTATTTTTCTTAATATATATTTATTTTACACCAAAAACAGAAATTTTGCAATAGATATTCTGAAATATCAGAGACAAATCAAACTATTTGGAATATTTGTCAAATTTTCGCATCCATTTTTGGTAATATGCACGAAATCTTCTATACGAACACCAAATTTCCCAGGGAGATATATTCCTGGTTCAATCGTCACAACACCACCAACAGGAAGAATCGTATCTCTGTTGGGTGTTGCAATAGGGTATTCATGAATTTCAAGGCCTACGCCATGCCCTAGCGAATGACCAAAATATTCGCCGTAACCTGCTTCTGCGATAACATTTCTTGCAGCAGCATCCAATGCTTTTCCAGTAATACCAGATTTTGCAAAAGCTCTTGCAGTATCCTGAGCAGTACGGACTGTTTCATAAACGAAACGCATTTCTTCTGACGGTTCACCAATGCAAACCGTTCTGGTCATATCGCTGTGATAGCCGTCCACGACTGCACCGAAATCCATTAACACAAAATCGCCTTTCTGGACTTTTCTTTCATCTGGTACACCATGCGGCATAGAAGTATGCGCTCCTGTTAAAGCTATTGTTTCAAAAGATAAATCTTCTGCGCCATGACTTCTCATATAGAAATCAAGTTCCAATGCAATTTCAATTTCCGTCATGCCAGCATGAAGCTTTTCTAACAATGCTGCCAAGGCATCTTCTGCAATTTTCTGAGCAGCTTTTATTTTTTCAAGCTCCTGTGCTGTTTTGACCGTTCTTAAATCGTATAAGCTCTGACTTAATGTGTAATCTGTCAGGAAAGTATACTGTTTCATCTGTGCTTTCAGATTTTCGCATCTTTGAACGGTCAGGCTCTGCGCTTCAATTGCAATTGTTTTCGCATGATGTTTCTGGAACAGTTCATGCATCTGTCTGAAAATATTTGCTTCCTGTTCAATTAACTGACAGTGCTTGACCACTTGACGAGCCTTTTCAATATATCTGAAATCTATGATAAGATAACTTTGTTCCGGAAATATCAGCACATAACCGGCAGAAGATTTCATTCCGGTCAGATATCTCCGGTTAATATCATCTGTAATCAAAGCACAGTCTGCTTTATTCTGAACTAATCTGATTAAATTCTGAATTCGTTCTTCCATCATGCTTTCATCTCCGCTAATGCCTTAACTGCTAAATCATAGCTTAACAACCCAAATCCTGAAATACTTCCGGCGCATACTGGTGCAATGACTGAATTAGAACGAAATGCATCTCTTGCAAAAATATTACTGATATGCACTTCAATGACTGGAATTTTAATTGCTTTAATCGCATCTGAAATCGCATAGCTGTAATGTGTATATGCTCCGGCATTCAGTACAATTCCGTCAAAATTCTTTCTGGATTCATGCAACTTGTCAATTAACACACCTTCATGATTTGACTGAAAAATTTCTGCCTGCATTCCAAGTTTTTCCGCATATTCCACTAAATGCCTGTTGAGCGTTTCAAAACTTGTATCTCCGTAAATTCCAGGTTCACGCTCACCTAACAAATTCAAATTAGGTCCATGCATGATTAAAATTTTTTTCATGAATTCACTACTTTCTGTTCTTCTTTTGCGCTGGAAGATACTGATATTTCTCTGGCAAAAATGGTAATTCCAATACTCTCTTAATCACTAAGAATTCATGTCCTTTCCATGTTTCACGCTGAATCGGCTTAACATAAATACTCTTGACATGAAACCAGTTTGCGCCGAGAATATCTGTATAAATCTGGTCACCGACAACACAAAGCTGTTCTTTTTTCAAATTCATCCTGCGCATTGCTTTCCGAAAGCCTTTGCCTAAAGGTTTTAAGCTTTCGCATACATAAGGAATTTCTAATTGTTGTGCAAATGGGGCAACTCTCGCTTCATGATTATTTGAAATCAGGCACATCTGAATGCCGAACCGTTTCATTTCCAGAAGCCAGTCTATCACATCTTCCGGCGGAACAGGGTTATCATGTGTTGTCAATGTATTATCAATATCAAGCAACAACCCTTGTACACCCATACTATACAACAGTTCCGGCGTAATATCACACACTGATTTCACAGCAGCTGTTGTTTTAAACAAAAACTCACCCCCAATTTTGAAAAAACAAGGGCGCACCGAACAGCACACCCTTGCATTTCATCGTAGCTATCAATACTTGCGCTTACGAGCAGCCTCGGACTTTTTCTTACGTCTTACTGAAGGCTTTTCGTAATGTTCTCTTCTACGAACTTCAGCAATTACGCCGTCCCTTGCGCAAGTTCTCTTAAAACGCTTTAAAGCAGTATCCAGAGATTCATTCTTGCCAACACGAACTTCTGCCATTTCTTATTCCCTCCCTTTGTTCAGAGGTTCTGCCTGTCGCAAAACAAGCAGTATACTAAACCCTTACGGGAATTAGTTTACACTCATAACATTCATAATTTTCTAATATTTTTTACGAATGGCATATCACTATTATAGCATACAAGAGTTAATTTGTCAATAGACTTTTGAAAATTCCACGATTTTTGTTATTTTACAACAAAATTTACAAGCTTATTTTGTACATAAATCTGCTTGACAAGGTTCTTTCCCACCACAGCTTCTGCAATTTTAGGTTCAGCAAGAGCCTGTGCAAGAACAGCGTCTTTTTCCGCACCGGCCGGAATATTGAGCTTTGTTTTAACTTTGCCGTTGATTTGAACGACAATTTCGACAGTTTCATCAGCACAGAGGGCTTCATCATAAGTGACCCATTTCTGTTCATTCAGCACACCACCAAATGCACAGATTTCATAAAGTTCTTCTGTTAAGTGAGGAGCAAACGGATTCAGTAAAATTAACAGTGTTCTGTATTCTGCCTTGTTAATGCTTCCGGTTGCATAAATATCATTTACTAATGCCATCATAGAAGCAATTGCAGTGTTAAATTTCAGAGATTCAATATCTTCTGTAACTTTCTTAATAGTTTTATGGAAAGCAGAAGTCAGTTCAGGGCGATATGCTTCACCATCTGTTAAAATTTCCTGTAAAGCCCAGACTCTGTCCAGAAAACGCTTACAGCCCTTAATGCTGGAAGGACTCCAAGGAGCAGTTTTTTCAAAGTCACCGATGAACATTTCATACAGTCTGAGCGTATCTGCACCATACTGACGGACAACATCATCTGGATTGATAACATTTCCTCTGGATTTAGACATTTTCTGACCATCTTCACCAAGAATCATGCCGTGAGAAGTTCTTTTCATATATGGTTCTTTGTAAGGTACAGAATCAATGTCATATAAGAATTTATTCCAGAATCTGGAGTAAAGTAAATGCAGTGTAGTATGTTCCATACCGCCATTATACCAGTCTACCGGCATCCAATACTGTAACGCTTCTTTAGAAGCTAATGCTTTATCATTATGTGGGTCACAGTATCTTAAGAAATACCAAGAAGAACCAGCCCACTGAGGCATTGTATCTGTTTCACGCTTTGCAGGTGCGCCACAGCAAGGGCATGTTGTATTGATGAAACTTTCAAGTGTAGAAAGTGGTGATTCGCCGTTATCTGTTGGCATATAGCTTTCCACTTCCGGAAGACGTAAAGGCAGTTCTTCTTCTGGAATTGCTACCCAGCCACATTTCGGACAATTTACCAGCGGAATCGGTTCACCCCAATATCTTTGACGGCTGAATACCCAGTCACGCAGCTTGAAATTAACTTTTCTGTGACCTTTACCAGATTCTTCGAGCCAATCTTTTATTTTAATTTTAGCATCTTCTACAGACAAGCCTGTTAAAAAGCCGGAATTCACCATCACACCAGTTGCACAGTCTGTGAAAGCAGCTTCTTCAATATTTCCGCCTGCAACGACTTCAATCATGGGAATATTAAAAACTTTTGCAAATTCCCAGTCTCTGTCATCGTGTGCCGGTACTGCCATGATTGCACCTGTTCCGTAACTCATCAGAACATAGTCAGAAATAAATATCGGAATTTCCGTGCCGTTTACAGGGTTAATGGCTTTCACGCCCTCTAATCTGACACCTGTTTTTTCTTTATTCATTTCAGTTCTGTCAAAATCAGATTTCTTTGCAGCTAATTCCTGATAAGCTTTGATTTCGTCCATATTGGTCAGCTTATCTGCCCATTTTTCAAGCATGGGGTGTTCCGGAGCAATTACCATGTAAGTTGCACCAAATAATGTATCCGGTCTTGTGGTATAAACAGTCAGTGTATCTCCAGCAGTTGTATCAAAATCTACTTCTGCACCTTCAGAGCGTCCAATCCAGTTTGTTTGTGTGACTTTAATCTTGTCTAAATAATTCACTTCACTTAAATCGTCAATTAAACGCTGTGCATATTCTGTAATTTTGAGCATCCATTGGCTTTTCACCTTACGAATCACTTCTCCGCCACAGCGTTCACAGCAACCGCCAACGACTTCTTCATTTGCAAGAACGACTTTACAAGAAGTACACCAGTTGACAGCCATTTCTTTCTTATAAGCTAAACCTTTTTTGAACAGCTGGAGAAAAATCCATTGTGTCCACTTGAAATAATCTGGGTCAGTGGTATTCACTTCTCTGTCCCAGTCGAAGCTTAATCCTAACGATTTCAGCTGACCTTTAAAGCGTTTTACATTATTTTCTGTAACAATGGCAGGGTGAATTTTATTTTTAATAGCGAAATTTTCTGTCGGCAGGCCAAACGCATCCCACCCCATCGGGAACAGAACATTATAGCCTTCTAATCTTCTTTTTCTGGCTACGATGTCCATTGCTGTGTAAGGTCTTGGGTGACCAATATGCAGACCCTGACCGGACGGGTACGGAAACTCTACTAAAGCGTAGAATTTCGGCTTGGAATAGTCATTTTCAGCATGGAATGTGTTATGCTCATCCCAATAATTCTGCCATTTCTTTTCAATCTTCTCATAATCGTACTTGTTCATGAAAAAAATCCTTCTTTCTAAGATTTATTAAAATATGCCTTTACATCCTGTGAAATTACTAATATCACAGCCACAGCAATATCCAGTATTCCTTCTAAAAGATACAGCCATGAATTTGGTAAATTTCTCAAATTATCTGGTAAATACTGGGCAGCAATCAAGGCAATCACTGCTGCTGCAACATAATTTGTATACTTCCATAAATTCAAATAGCAAAATACGGAAATCACTACTGGTATCAGCATAGAAGAAACTGTATCTCCAATCACTACATTGAGTACCTGTTTCACAAGCAGATAAATGCTGACAGCCATTACAATTTTTTTGCCTTGTTCTGCCATGTTATTCGCCTTCTTTAATAATCAGGTCAGAAATATCTATTTTTTCAGCATCTGCCCAAAGCTGTTCCAGTCTGTAAAACTCTCTTGTTTCCTGATAGAATACATGAACAATAACATCTGTATAGTCTAAAATATACCAGTTAGAACCATTCATGCCTTCTGTGTGATGGGGTTCAATGCCTTTTTGTGAAAGTTGAAATTCCACTTCCTCTGCAAGGGCTTTTGTCTGTGTGGTGCTGTTACCGTTTGCGATAATGAAGTAATCTCCTAAAATCGTCAAATCTCTGACTTTTAAGACCTGAATATTTTCAGCTCGCTTGGAGTCAAGAGCTTTCACAGCAATTTTAATTTTTTCTTCTGCTGTCATATGCAATCACCTCGTAGATTTTTTATATTTGGATTCTGAAACGGATTCAGATTCAGATTCTGTTTCTGATTCCGTACTATTGCGTTTGTCGTAATCTTTATCCCACTTGTCTTTGTAGTTATCATTTAAAACAGGATTAGCTCCGCCGTTTTCATCAATGTCTTTCAGATTGGCGGACATATTGTCATATTCAGTACTTTCATAATCTTCCGGCTTGACGTATTCTGTAATTGTGCTTTTCTGACCGGAAAGTGGTACTTGCTGTGTTCGAAAATACTGATTTAAAATATTCAAAGCAGCTGTTTTATGAATAGACCATATTGATTGGTCATCTGCACGAGTGAATTCACCCGGAAGCATGAAAACATTGACATTTCCCATATCAATTGTACCGGCTAAATCTGCTAAACGGCTGATATCATCTAAACTCATATCTGTTGCAATCAGTTCTTTTTTATAAATTTTATTCATTGAATTAAAAATCTGTATAGAATTCATGCTGATTGCTTTTTTCATAGCAGCCGCCATAAAAATTCTTTGTGCCTGTACTCTGCCGACATCGCCGTCCTGATAGCCGTAACGGAATCTTAAAAACCATTCTGTTTCCTCGCCTGTGAGTACATGCTGTCCATTTGGAATTGTTTTATCTGCTTCAAATACGACCGGATAAGGCATATCAATTGGCACACCGCCGACAATATCAATAATTTCGCCGACATTATCGCAAGTTGTTGTGACGTAAGCATCTACCGGAACACCAAAATTTTCCTGCACACAGTCTACTACTCTCTGAATATTGCTTTTCTTTTCATTTCCAAAATTATAAACACTGTTGAATTTATGAGTATATGCTGTTGTATATAACGGCATATAGGTATCTCTTGGAATTTGCAGAATATTCATACTGGCTGTCAGCAGATTAAACTGTATCAGATAATTGACATCATGCAAGAGACCGCTTCCGTTCTCATAGCTGTCAAATCCTAAAAATAATACTGTAAACTGTCCTTCAATCGTCTGTTTCAGGTCTAAACCGTCATTAAAATTTCTGTCTACATCTTCTCTGACCTCAGCCTGTTTCTGGCTCATACTGTAAATATTGCCTTCAATATATTGCATAGGCTTTCTGGTTTTCATATAATTTGTAATAGAAACTTGTGTCAAACGGTCAAAATCATCTTTATTGATATACTGCACAATCGGTGCATTCAATACCATTCCGGCAATTATCAGCAAAGTCAGCAGAATTGTGATAATCTTTGTCCAGACATTCACTGCTGTATCATGGGGAGATATTTTTTTTTCACCATGCACTGTTGTTTTTTTTGTTGTCTTGACATTTTTCTTTTTTTTCTTTTGTTCAGACATGAAAGAAACCCCTTTCAAACGTTTCCCTTATTATTTCTTGATAACAGGTGTTTTATGTTCCAATGCTTTCAGATTGTAATCATTATAGGCTTCAATGGTATTCTGTGACAGCAATCCTTTTTTCTTCAATACAGACGATATTGCATCTGTAAGAGCTTCCAGCATTGCCGTCTGCAAATCTCTCACTGCTAAACGGCGCATTTTGTCCACGCCTTTATAATCTCGTTCTTCAGAAATCATATCTGCAATATAAATAATTTCCTCCAGCAGGGACATATTTGCCCTTCCAACAGTATGATACCGTACAGCATTTAAAATATCCGCATCTTGCACATCAAATTCTATACGAATGAATTCTGCACCAGCGATACCATGCCACAATTTGCGAGAATGCAGTTCTGCTAAATCCGGTTGAAACATTCCCTCTGTCATCAGCCTGTACTGTTCTTCAAATGGAATTTCTTTACAGATATCATGCACCAATCCTGCGAAATATGCTTTTTCAACATCTGCGCCGTACTGCTGTGCTAACTGTCTTGCAGCTCTGGCAACATTGCAGGAATGTCGAAAACGCTTCTGTGAAAGACGATTCTCCAAAAAGGCGATTTTGTCTTTTACCTGATACATTCTGCATCACTTCCTGTATATAAATTTTTCTCTCTAATATATTTTACTATTTTTTCTGACAAATAGCAAGAACTATTCTGATTTTTTCTAATCATATCTCTGATTTTTGTAGAAGATACTGTAAAAATTTCTGCATTTACAAGAAAGATTTCACCAGTTTGACGTAAATTTTCTGCATATGGAAGAAGTGTTTCATATTCTTCCTGCTCCCGTGCAATGCAGGCAAGAGCTGCCATACTTAAAATTTCCCGCCATTGAAACCACTTTGTAAAGCTTGAAAGCATATCACCACCAGCCAGAAAATATAGCTTGTCCTGTGGGTACAATTTTTTAAAATGCCTGACTGTATAATAACTATAGCTGACACGTTCCTGTTGCAGTTCATAATCACTTGTTTTTATCCAATCATAAGATTCTGCTAATAGTTCGCACATTTTAAGCCTGTCTTTTGCGGGTGCATATTCAGCATCTGACTTATGAGGAGGTTTCTTGGCTGGAATGAAAATTACTTCGTCCAATTTCAAGGCTTCATATAAAACCTTTGCAAGATGTTCATGTCCTTTATGCGGAGGATTGAAACTGCCCCCGAATAATCCTATTTTACGCATTATTTTGCTAATTTCAAGTCAATGACAGGCTCTTGCGGATTTCTTTTAAATAAAACAAATCTACTGCCTATCACCTGTACTACATCTGCTTTCACAGCTTCTGCGAGCTGGTCAGAAGCTTCTCTGGCAGTCAGCATGGAATTATCCAATACTCTCAGCTTAATCAATTCACGTTTTCTAAGTGCATCATTGACCTGCTGAATTAAATTTTCTGAAATACCACCTTTTCCAATTTGAAAAATCGTTTCATAACTGGAAGCAAGTCCTCTCAAATAAGCTCTTTGTTTACTTGTCAGCATTAGTTTGCTCCTTTCTGATTTTCAAGATAATCATATAATTTGCGGAATGCCTGTCCTCTGTGGCTGACAGCATTTTTTTCTTCTGCGGAAAGTTCTGCAAAAGATTTTTCTCCATACATGAAAACAGGGTCATAGCCGAAACCATTTGTACCACGTTTTTCAAAGCCGATTGTTCCATGACATTCGCCCTCTAAAATGACTTTTTTCCCATCTTTTTCAATAAAGGCGACTGCTGTTACAAATTTTGCTGTTCTCTGGTCTGCGGGAATTTCCTGCATGTTCTTTAAAAGTGTTTCACAAAGCAAGCCTTCTGGTGCATATCTTGCGGAATAAACCCCCGGCGCACCGTTTAATGCATCTACACAAAGTCCGCTGTCATCTGCAATGACTGGCAGTTTGACAAGTTCATAAACTGCTTTTGCTTTAATGAAAGCATTTTCTGCAAAAGTCTGACCGTTTTCTTCTGGATTTACAGAAACACCTGCATCTTTCTGAGAGAGAATTTCAATTCCTAAGGGGCTGAAAATTTCTCTTGCTTCTCTGAGTTTATTCTGATTATTTGTCGCCATGACAATTTTCATGAATTATTCTCCCTTCTTTTTAGAAAACAAAGTTTTTTTCTTTTTTGGTTCTTTCTCTTCTGCATCTTTCTTTTTACCACCGATTTCCATAAACAGCCATGAGAAAGGCTTTTTCTTTTCAGTTTCTTCTTCTGATTCGGGGGCTGGTTTTTCTTCTTCAAGTTCTGGTTCTGCTTTTTCGGAAACTGGTTCAGACTTAAATTCTGCTTTTAAAGCAAGTGGCTTTAATTCTGGTTCAGATTCCTGAACTGGTTCTTCTTCTATTGCTGATTCTTCGGTAAATTCTTCCTGAACGGGTTCTTCCGGAATTTCTTCCTGAACAAGTTCTTTTTCTGAACTTTCCTCCGGTTCTTCCGGACGGTCAAACAATGCTTTCACAAAATCAGAATTGTTAAAACGCTGTAAATCTTCAATTTTTTCGCCGACACCAACCAGTTTGACAGGAATGCCCAATTCATTTTTAATTGATACAACAATACCGCCTTTGGCTGTACCGTCAAGTTTTGTCAGGACAATTCCTGTAATTTTTGCAGTTTCATTGAATAATCTTGCCTGATTGACAGCATTTTGTCCAGTAGTTGCATCTAATACCAACAGCGTTTCTACTGCACAGCCTTCGGCTTTTTGCTCTAAAATTCTATTAATTTTAGCAAGCTCATTCATTAAATTTTTCTTATTATGCAATCTTCCGGCAGTATCTATGATTAAAACATCACATTCACGGGCGACTGCTGCAGTAATTGCATCAAATACGACTGCTGCAGGGTCACTTCCTTCCGCATGTTTGACAATATCAACACCAGCTCTTTGTGTCCAGACTTCAAGCTGGTCAATTGCTGCGGCTCTGAATGTATCCGCCGCTGCAACAAGTACTTTTTTTCCGTCATTTTTGAACTGATGGCACAGCTTCCCGATAGTTGTCGTTTTTCCTGCGCCGTTTACTCCAATCACCATAATCACAGACGGCTTTGTTGATAAATTCAGTTCTGTTTCCTCGCCAAGCATATCACTGATGATTTCTTCCATTAAATCCATAATTTTAGAAGGGTCTTTAATACCACGTTCTTTGACAAGCTTTCTAAGCCGGTCACAGATTTCTACAGAAGTTTCTACACCCATATCGCCCATAATCATAGTTTCTTCCAGCTGGTCAAACAGTTCTTCATCAATCTTTGTAAATGAATTGATAATTGACTGCATTTTCTGCATCATCGCATCACGGGTTTTCTGTAAGCCTTCTTTAATTTTAGAAAAAAATCCCATAAAGTCCTCCTGATTAAGTTCTAGTTTCTTCGGGTAAATCTTCAGGCTGTTCCAGCTTTAAAAGTCTGGAAATGCCGTCTTCCTGCATGGTTACACCATATAATACACTTGCTTCTTCCATTGCACTGCGCCGGTGTGTTACCAGCACAAACTGCGTATGCTCTGTGAAACGCTTTAAATACCGAGCATATTTTCTGACATTGGCTTCATCTAATGCCGCATCAATTTCATCAAGTATGCAGAATGGTGCAGGTCTCAGCCTTAAAATTGCAAAATAGATTGCAATTGCTACAAATGACTGCTCCCCGCCGGAAAGCGAAATTAAATTTTTAATCACTTTTCCCGGAGGTGCTACATTGATTTCAATTCCTGAAGTTAATACCTGTTCTGGCTCTGTCAGAGAAAGTTCTGCTCTTCCTCCGCTGAATAAGTCCTGAAAGATTTCTTTAAAATTCTGATTGATAATTTGAAAACTTTCTGAAAAAATTCTGCACATTTCGCTTGTCAAATCCTGAATCATTTTTTCAAGCTCCTGTTTTGCCTTGCGGATATCTGCGATTTCTCTGGAATAAAATGCATGACGTTCTGAAACGTCTTTAAATTCTGCAATCGCTTCCACGTTCACAGAACCTAAAGCACGAATTTTCTGCTTCAAAGAAGAAAGTTCTTTTTTGGCTGTGAGCATATCTTCAACAGGCTGTGCCATTGCCTGTGCTTCAGAGCGGGTTAATTCATAAACTTCCAATAACTGGTTGATAATCTGGTCACATTCGTTCTGCATACTGTTTTTCCGTTCAGAAAGCCTTGACACTTCAGAAGACAATTTTTCTTTCTGACTATGCAGCTGATTTTGTTCTGACTGGAGTTTCCGGATTTCAATATTCTGTGCATCATGTTTCTGTAAAGCACGTTTTGCACTGACTTCTAAAGAAGCTATCTGTCGTTCTGTCTGTTCAAAAAATTTTTCCTGCTCCTGAATTAAATTTGTTTTTTCAGCAATTTGTGTCTGATAGCCTTCTAATTCAGAGAAATACAATTTTTCCCGTTCCTCTGCGGACATGACAGATTCTTTACACTGTAAAAGCTGATTTTCAGCAGATTCTTTATCTTTTTCAGTTTGAGCAAGTTTAATTTTTAAATCGCTGTAATGTTCAAAAGCTTCCTGCCGTGCAGAAAGGATTCCAATTTTCCGCTCATTCATTCCGGAAAGGCTTGTTTCTGTAGCTTGAATTTCTTTTAATTTCTGTGCTTCTTCCAGTTTAGAAGCGGCAAGCTGTTCTTCTGCCTGTGCTGACTGCTCTTTTAAGGAAATAATTTTTTGTTTTTGATTTTGCAGCTGCTGACGGTACTGTGAGACAGGAAAAGCTTCTTTTTGTGCTTCTGACTGCGCTGTTAAAAATTTTTGCCGTAACTGTTCTAACTTCTGGTTTTGCTGTTCTAAATTCTTTTCTTCCTGAATACAGTCATCAGCGGCTTTTCTAGCGAAAGTTTCAGCTTTTTGACATGCCAGTGCTAATTGCTGGATTTCTTCCTGCAAAGCATTTAATTCTGTTCTTCTGGTAAGCATACCGCCTGTTTTCTGAACAGAACCACCCGTGAAAGAACCGCCTGTATTGATAACTTGACCGTCAGACGTAACAATCCGATATCTGTAACCGCTTTTTTTTGCAATTTCAGCTGCATGGTCAATTGTATCTGAAATAATAATTCTGCCAAGTAAATTTTCAGCAATTTGCTTATAACGCTCCTTACAAGTCACCAAATCACTCGCTACTGCAATAAATCCGTCCAGTTTAGAAATTTCCTGTAAATCCTGCTGATTTAAGTATCTGCCTTTCATAGTAGTCAAAGGCAGAAATGTAGCACGTCCTGCACGATTTTCTTTTAAATAGTGAATACCTGCCTTTGCAGCAGTTTCATCTGCAACAATCATATGCTGTACACTTGCGCCAAGAGCTGTTTCCACTGCAATTCCGTATTGACTGTCCACCTGAATCAGTTGAGCAACACTTCCGAAAATATCTTTTAACTGTCTGTTCCGGACGGCTTTCATTAAAGTTTTGACACTTCCGGAAAAGCCTTCCATATTATTTTCTAAATCAGTTAAAATTCGATGTCTTTGTTTTTTCTCTCTGAGCTGAAAGCCTGCCTGACGGAATTGTTCTTCAGCCTGTGCTTTTTTCTGACGTTTCTGCTGTAAAGCTTGACGAACTGTATTTAATACTTGTTCCTGAGTGGAAATTTCATTCTGCACATTCTGCATTTCAGAAAAAGCGACTTGATAATTTTCTTCTGCGGATTTGAGGCTTGTTTCCGTGATACTTATTTTTTCCTCCAAATCTTGCATATCTTTAAGAAGAAACTCTGATTTTTCTTCTGCGGAACGAATGGAAAATTGCAATGTATTCTGGTCAAGATATAACTGATGTAAAACAGCATCTGTCTGCCGAAAATTTTCATCTTCTGTCTGCAAAGCCTGTTCAGAAGCTTCAAAGCTTTTCTGTGCTTCTGCTAAAGCCTGTTCTGTTTGCTGGAAAAGTTCTTGAATTTTTTCTGCATAAATGCAGGCTTTTTCAAGTTTTTCCTGCCGGAGTGCCTGTTCTTCTTCATCTTGTTCATGTCTCTGCTGTGCAAGCCTGAATGCTTCCTGATGATGAACAATATCATTTTTCCAGACGGCAATATCTGCCTGTGCTTTCGCATTTAAAGTCCGGAGTTCCCGAATTTCAGCATGTGCTTCTTCTGCTTCTACGGAAGCTTCCTGCATGACTAAGTAGCATTTTTGAATTTCTTCTTCCTGAGCAGTACTATTTCTTTCAAGATTTTCATATTCAGCCTGACTGACAATAAACTGTTCTTCTAAGACTTTCAGTTTTTGCTGTAAGTCTGCTAAATGCTGAATCCATACGGAAACTTCTAGCTTTTTTTCCTGTTCAGCGAGAACTAAATATTTTTCTGCTTTTTGAGCTTGATGGCGCAATGGTTCAAGACGGTTTTCCAGTTCCTGAAAAATATCCTGCACACGTTCCATTTTTTCCTGTGCCTGTTCCAGTTTGCGTTCTGCCTCTGTTTTTTTATAACGAAATTTGGAAATGCCGGCAGCTTCTTCAAAGATTTCACGGCGTTCATTGCTTTTTGCGCCAACAATTTCTGCAATTCTGCCTTGTCCGATAATAGAATAGCCATCTCTCCCAAGTCCGGTATCCATGAATAATTCGTTAATGTCTTTTAATCTGACAGCTTTTCCGTTAATTCTGTATTCACTGTCACCGGAACGGTATAATTTTCTGGTAACGCTGACTTCTTCACCGTAACCTTCGAGACGATTTTCAGAATTATCAATTACAAGTGTCACAGATGCAAACCCCATGGGCTTTCTGCCGACCGTACCGGAAAAAATAACATCTTCCATTTTATTTCCTCTGAGCGTTTTTGTAGACTGTTCGCCTAATACCCAGCGGACTGAATCACCGATATTACTTTTTCCGCTTCCGTTCGGACCTACGACCGCCGTCATCCCTTTATCGAAATTTAATTTTATCTTATCCGGAAAAGATTTAAAGCCTTGTAATTCCAAAGATTTTAAATACATGCTGACTCCTCTGCTTGTTTTACTTCATATAAATCAAGATTATCATTACCAACAATTTTGATTCTGACATGACGATGTGTTTCAATCCAGTTTAAATTTGCTTTTTTCTGACCGATTGCCTTGCTGATGCAATCCGGACGCACTGCAAAGGCTTCCGGAATTTTTTGATTTTGCATCATTGCTTTTATTATCAAAGAATTTATCTGATACAGATAAATATGATTTTCGCACAGTTCACGAAATGCCGGATGATAATATCCTCCAAGCATTTCACTTTCCACGAATTCGCTTGCATGAAGCCCACATTTGATTACTTTAATCCCTGCTTTGTAATACTGTTCCATCTGCTCACCAATAAAAGAAATTACTTCTTCCAGCGGAAACAGCTGATAATAACCGGACTGATAGTATTCCGCTAATTTAGTATTTTTTAAAATCACTGTCGGATAAATTCTGACCGTATCTGGTTTTAAATCCCGAATTTGCCAGCCGGTTTCCAGTTCATCAATCCAAGTGCTTTTATATAATCCAAACATGACTTGTAACCCAAGTTCAAAGCCATATTGCTGAATTAACTTAGAAGATTTCACAACATGTTCTGCTGTATGACCTCTGTGATTTGCTTTTAAAACAGTATTACTCATGGACTGTGCGCCTAATTCGATTGCTGTAACGTGATAGCTTTTTAAAATATCCAGAATTTCCCTGTTAATGCAGTCCGGTCTTGTTGAAATCCGGATACCAGAAAATTTTCCTTCTCCAATAAATTCCTGTGCAGATTCCAATAATTCCAGCATATAGTCTCTTGCAATCGCTGTAAAACTCCCTCCGAAAAAGGCAATTTCTGTATCAGAAATATCTTTCATTTCAGCCAATGCCTGTGAACAAATTTTCCTGACTTCTTTACTATGCGGAAGCTTTTCCTGAGCAGTAATCACTTTCTGATTGCAGAAAGAACACTGATAAGGACAACCGGCATGTGGAATAAAAATTGAAATATTTTTATGCTTCTTCATAGCCCATCAGTGCAAGTGCCTGTTGTGCAGCCATTTGTTCAGCTTCTTTTTTGCTTTTTCCTTTGCCTGTGCCAATGACATTGGAATTTAAGCAAACTTCCACAACAAACGTTTTATTATGGTCAGGTCCTGACTCTTCTACTAATTTATAATCCACTTTTTCTTCCGGATTTTTCTGAATGACTTCCTGTAAAGCCGTTTTATAATCTCCAAACAGCATAGAACGTTTTTCAGGAATATTTTTAGGAATGAAATGCAAAATATGTGTTCTTGCAGCTTCCAGTCCGCCATCAAGGTATACTGCTGCAATAACTGCTTCAAATGCATCTGCTAAAATAGAAGGCCGTTCTCTTCCGCCCGTATGTGCTTCGCCCTTGCCTAACAGTAAATAATCACCTAATTTAATTTTCAAAGCAAATTTATGCAAGGATTTCTCACAGACAAGTGCAGCTCTGATGCGAGTTAATTCCCCTTCCGGCAGTTCCGGATAATGCTCAAATAAATACTGAGATACAACTACGGACAGCACACTGTCTCCTAAAAATTCTAAACGTTCATTACTCTGTCTCTGTTTTTTCTTTTCATTTGCATAAGATGAGTGAGAAAGGGCTTCATGAATTAATTCCTGATTCTTGAATTCATAGCCGATGGCACTTTCCAGCCCCGAAAATGAATTTTCTGACATGATATTATTCTCCTTCTTTCATAACTGATAACATGTTTGTAATTTCTGCAATCATATTGCCATCAACGCATTTTTTAGCCTGACGAATCGCATTGAAAAATGCTTTTGCATCTGAGCTGCCATGCGCTTTAATGACAGGATAGGCTATCCCTAATAAAATTGCTCCGCCTTCTGATTTATAATCCATTTGTTCCTGAAATTCTTTCAAATCATTCAGCATTAGCAAAGCAGCTAATTTCCCTGTAAAACCGCTAAACCATTTTTTCAGCTTATCACGGAACATTGCCCCCATACCTTCATAGAGCTTTAATGTTACATTTCCTGCGAATCCGTCACAGACAACCACATCAATTTCACCGCTTGGAATTTCTCTTGCTTCGATATTTCCGCAAAAATTAACAGGAGCTTTTTTTAATAATGCATAAGTTTCCAATTCTAATTCTCTGCCTTTGGTTTCTTCTGCACCGACATTCAGCAAAGCAACTTTTGGATTTGGAATTTCTTTCACGCATTTCATATAGGCAGAACCCATAATGCCGAACTGTACTAACATTTCGGGGCGGCATTCAATATTTGCGCCCGCATCTAAAAGCATTTTTCTGCCTTGATTGGTTGGAAGCATGGGGGCAAGTGCAGCTCTTTTGACACCTTTAATGCGCTTTGTCAAGAAAGTTGCTCCAGTCACTAAACCTCCGGTACTTCCTCCGCTGACAAAAGCATCTCCTTTTCCGTCACGCAAAGCTTGCAAACCTAATGCTAATGAAGTATTTTTTCCTTCTTTTATAATAGTCTGGGGCTGTGCATGAATGTCAAATACTTCTTCTGTATGAATAATTTCAAATTTTTCAATATTTAAATTTTCCTGCTGAGCAGTTTGTTTAATTTTCTTTTCGTCTCCAGTCAGAACGATTTCCACATGCAGTTCTTCCTGCGCCATTGTGCAGGCTTTGAGAACCTCAACAGGCGCATTGTCTCCGCCGAATGCATCCACAATAATTTTCATAATCTGCTTACTCCAAACTTTCTAAAAATTCTGTCAGGTTTGCAACAGCCTGTTCTGCTGTTTTCTGATAACGTTCCTGTTTTCCTCTGATTCGCTCAGGCAAAGACGGCAGCAACCCCATATTTGCACCCATCGGCTGAAAGTCTGCTGCACCGCCATGACTGACATATCCTGCTAATGCCCCCATCATAGTAGTTTCCGGCAAAATATATGCTGATTTGCCTTGTAATTTTCTTGCAAGGCTTTTTCCTGCAATGATACCACTGGAGGCGGATTCCATGTATCCTTCTACGCCGGTCATCTGTCCTGCAAAGTATAAATTCTCTGCATTTCTGAACGAATAATCTGCATGAAGCAATTCCGGACTATTCAGAAAGAAATTTCTATGCATCACGCCATAGCGTAAAAATTCAGCATGTTCAAGACCGGGTATCATGCCAAAAACTCGCTTTTGTTCGCCAAATTTCAAATTGGTCTGAAAGCCAACTAAATTATACATTGTGCCTTCAAGGTTTTCTTTTCTGAGTTGTACCACTGCCCAAGGACGTTTTTCAGTACGAGGGTCACGCAAGCCTACTGGCTTTAAGCACCCATAACGAAGTGTTTCCATTCCTCTGGAAGCTAATACTTCAACTGGCATACAGCCCTCATATACTTGAAAGGCTTCTTTATCATGTTCATGTAAAGGAGCTTGTTCTGCTTTTGTTAATGCTTCCCAAAAGGCTTCATATTCTTCACGGTTCATAGGACAATTTAAATAATCTGCTTCTCCTCTGTCATATCTTGACTGGGCAAAAATTTTCGTCATGTCAAGACTTTCAGCTGAAACAACTGGAGCAGCTGCATCAAAAAAGCTTAACCGATTTCCACATAACGCTTCAATTTGACGGCTTAATGCTTCTGAAGTCAAAGGGCCTGTTGCAATGACAGCATTTTTTTCAGGAAGTTCTGTAATTTCTTTCCGGATAACAGTAATTTTTTCATGTTGATGAATTTGTTCTGTGACCATTTCAGAAAATTGTGTTCTGTCTACGGCTAATGCACCTCCTGCCGGAACAGCACAAGCTTTTGCGCATTTAACCAGTAAACTGCCCTGCATTTCCATTTCTGTCTTTAAAAGCCCTCCGGCAGAAGCTAATCTTGAAGCTTTGAGCGAATTGGAACAGACTAATTCTGCAAGCATTTGTGTATGATGTGCCGGACTGTAACGTTCCGGCTTCATTTCATAAAGCAAAGTTTCTATTCCTGCATTCGCTAACTGCCATGCTGCTTCACATCCGGCAAGTCCTCCGCCTATCACAATCGCCTGATTCTGCATCATTTCAGATTCCTTTCATAACCACAGCCTTCTTTTTCACAGACAAGCTTTCCAGCTTTGCCACCCTTTTGAAAAAGTGTGCTTCCGCATTGTGGGCAAGTTTCTTCTAACGGAACATTCCACGTCATGAAATTACAATCCGGATAGCCTGAACATCCGTAAAAACTTCTGCCACGCTTTGATTTTTTTAAAACGATTTTCTTACCGCATTTAGGGCAAATACCGCTTGTTTCCTGTACAATTTTTCTGGTATTGGTACATTCCGGATAGCCTGTACATGCTAAAAATTTTCCAAATCTGCCGATTTTAATTACCATTGGTTTTCCGCACTGTTCACAGATAATATCTGTTTTTTCATCTGGAATTTTCATATGCTTGCCTTCCATGGCTTCTTCAGCAGCGGTCAGCGTTTTGGCAAAGTCTTTATAAAATACTTCCAGCATTTTTGACCAGTCTGCTTTTCCCTGTTCAATGCTGTCAAGTTCTGATTCCATTTTAGCAGTAAAGTCAGGGTCAACAATATGCTGAAAATGTTCTTTCATTACTTGTGTCGTGACTAAGCCTAATGCTGTCGGACGGAGTTGTTTTCCTTCACGTTCCACATACATTCTTGCTAAAATCGTTGTAATTGTTGGTGCATAAGTACTTGGCCGGCCGATGCCGTTTTCTTCCAGCGTTTTAATTAAAGTAGCTTCTGAAAATCTTGCCGGAGGCTGTGTAAAATGCTGATTTCCGTCTAAGCTGAGAACTTTTAAAATATCCTGTTCTTTTAAAGATGGCAACATTTTAGGGTTTTCTTCTTCATCTTCGGATTTTTCCTCATAGAGTACTGTAAAACCGTCAAATTTCACAGAATAGCCGGAAGCTTTAAAAATGCAGTTATCTGCTTCAATATCGACTGACATGGTATCCAGTAAAGCATTTTCCATCTGGCTGGCTATGAAACGTTCCCAAATTAGTTTATATAATTTATACTGGTCAGAAGTTAAGCTGTTTTTAATGCTGTCCGGTGTTACATCAGGCATAGAAGGCCGGATAGCTTCATGCGCATCTTGAGCATTTTTCTTAGTTTTAAAAACTCTTGGTTTATCTGGAAGATAATTTTCACCATAAGTCGCTTTAATATAGTCTGCTGCCGCCTTTTGAGCGTCTGCTGAGATTCTTAAACTATCTGTTCTCATATAGGTAATTAAACCGACTGCGCCCATTCCATTGACATCAATTCCCTCATAAAGCTCCTGTGCTGCCTTCATCGTACGTTTTGACTGAAAGCCTAATCTTTTAGAGGCTTCCTGCTGGAGCGTGGAGGTAATAAATGGAGGGGAAGGCTGTTTTTTAGTAACACGTTTTTTAATAGATTTTACAATAAAATCCACTTTCCGGATACGTTCCAGAATTGCATCTGTCTGAGTCTTGTCAGAGATTTCTATTTTTTTTCCATCAACTGTCGCAAGTTTTGCAGCAAATTGTTTTGTTCCTGCTTGTAGTTTTGCATCAATGCTCCAGTATTCTTTGGGAAGAAAGGCTTTAATTTCCTCTTCTCTGTCGACAATCAGGCGGACGGCTACGGACTGGACACGCCCTGCGGAAAGACCTCTTTTAACTTTTTTCCATAAAAACGGACTGAGCTTATATCCGACAAGCCGGTCAAGAATTCTTCTTGCCTGCTGTGCATTCACTAAATCAATATCAATTTTATGTGGATTTGCCATACCAGTCTGCACACCTGTTTTGGTGATTTCGTTAAATGCGACACGGTTATCTGCATTCAAATCCAAGTTCAGCATCTGGGCTAAATGCCATGAAATCGCTTCTCCTTCACGGTCAGGGTCAGTTGCAAGGTAGACACAATCACTTTTTTTGGCCTTTTTTTTGAGGTCTTTAATGACATCTTCCTTTCCTTTCATCTCCAGATATTGTGGTGTAAAACCATTGTCTACATCTACACCGAGTTTTGATTTCGGCAAATCACGCACATGTCCCATAGAAGCGATTACCTCATAGCCTGTGCCTAAGTATTTCTGAATGGTCTTGGCTTTCGCCGGAGACTCTACAATCACTAAATTTGACATAGTTTCGCCGGTTTACGGCGCACACTCCTTTCAAGCGGTATATTTTTCCTGTGCCTCTGGGGTCAGTCTGTAAAAATCAGAAGAATTTCCTTCAATCCAGCCGAGCATTTCCAGTTCAATCAAATGTCTGACAATTTCTGAAAACTGCATTCCTGTTTCAATGCAGAGCATATTGACAGTTTTTTTATTTTTAAAAAGTATATCAATAATCTGTTTTTCTTTTTCTGTGAGTGCCTCTTGTGTCAGTTCCTTTGTCATTACAGGAACATCAGAACGGCTGGGAGGGAGTTCTTCTTCTGAAAACTCTACTTCTGGGAGTTCTTCCAATTCTGATGATGACATGAAATATTGTTCATTTTTCTGTTTCAGTAAAATTGATTGCAGGTCTTCTTTTCCGAACACAGGAACTGCACCTTCTCGTATCAGTTTTATCTGTCCTGTATAACGTTGATTATAAATATCAGAAGGCGGTATACAAAAAACAGGTTTGCCCTGTTCGCAAGCATAATTTGCTGTAATTAAACAACCGCTGTTTTCTTTGGCTTCTGTTACCAGAACGGCTTCTCCTAAACCAGCAAGAATTCTGTTCCTGATGGGAAAATGAGAACCTCTGGGGGGCATTCCGGGAAAATATTCTGTTAGAATTAAACCAGTTTCTGCAATTTTTTCTTTCATCATGCGGCTGCCTTTTGGATAATTCTGGTCAATTCCGCAGCCAAGTACAGCAATGGTAGGCTTTGACTGTTCCAACGCTGCTTCATGTGCAGCCGTGTCTAATCCTAATGCAAAACCACTGACAAGTGTAAAAGATTCTGCTGCCAGTTCACTGCAAAGTCTTTTTGCAGCATAAAGGCTGTATTCAGAGGGGTGTCTTGTTCCAACAATTGTCAGCATATTTTCATTTTTTAAAAATGCAGGATTGCCTCTGTAGAAAAATAATACAGGCGGATTATAAATATTTTTGAGCTGTTCCGGATAATATTCACTATACCATGTCATCAAGCCAATTTGATTTTTCTCACAATAATCCAATATTTTTTGCACGTCTTCCAAAGAGTACTGTTTCGCCCGTTTTTTCTGAGCAGGAGACATATACTTACAGTCAGGGTCGTGCATTATCTGATATAATTCCTGTGAGTCAGCATATTTTTGCATCAGTCTTGGTGTATTCTGATTGGAAATACCCATAACCTGCACAATCCAAAGCCGATACAGAATCATTTCTTCAAACATAATCTTCTGCTACTCAAAATATGGACAAATATATCCATATTGAGAAAATTCCTGTTTCAACCTGTATGCTTTTGTATCAGAACTAAATACTACTCACATTTTTTCTACAGTTCACAGGCGTAAATTCCCGTGTAGCCCACGGTATTTTGAATAGCTTTCTCCTTTCTGAAATATATCATAGGTAATTGTAATTGTACCTTGAGTTATATGAGTATGTTTTATTGCTACTTATTTTATAACTCCCTAATCCATCATTTCCCATAAAAAAATGCCGGCTGCCATTGCTGCATTTAAAGATTCTGCTTCCCCTTTCATAGGAATTGTAATTTTCTTTTGGCAGAGAGAAAGCATTTCTTTGGGCAGACCGTTTCCCTCATTTCCAATCCATACAGCACTTCCGGCTGGAATTTTTTTCTCTGTTAAAGAAACAGCATCTTCTGCCGGCACAGAAGCGTAAGAAGTAATTTCAGCTTCTTCCAGCTGTCTGAATAAATTCTCCCATGAAGGAATTTCTAAGAAAGGTACTCTAAATACTGCGCCCATGGTAGCACGAACGACTTTTGGACTATAAATATCACAGCATTCTGTTAATAATAACATATTTGTTCCCAATGCATCACAGGTTCTTAAAATCATGCCAATATTTCCGGGGTCTTGAAGCTGGCACAATACTAAATATTTCTCTGATGGCTGTAATTTGAGCTTTCTCATAGGTTTTCTGCAAACAGCGAATACACCTTGCGTATGTTCTGTATCACTCATCCACTTTCCAATTGCATCTGATATCCGGAAAACAGGACATTCTTCCTTGCAAGTCAAATCTTTTGCAAAACGTTCAAATGCGCTGTCTGTCAGAAATATCTGCTGTACTGCATATGGTTTTCGCAAAGCATCTCGCACAATTCTGAAGCCTTCTGCAACAAATAAATTTTCTCCCTGTCTTGCTTTCTTTTTGTCTCTGAGCCGAATGTAATGCTTTACTGCCGGATTGTCCCTAGATGTAATTTCAGTCAGTTTCTGCATAATCCCCTCTGCTTTCTGCCGGAATACGGCAATATAACAAAACACGCTCTTTTTATGTCAAGAGCGTGTTCTGATGGTTACGAATCTCATCAAAGAGCAGCTTTCGCCTGTGCAGCGATAACTGCGAAGCCCTCAGCATCATGAATAGCAATCTCAGAGAGCATTTTTCTGTTGAGCGTAATGCCTGCTTTCTTGCATCCGTTCATGAATGTAGAATAATTCATGCCGTTAAGTTTTGCAGCAGCAGAAATTCTGGTAATCCAGAGCTGACGGAAGTTTCTTTTCTTCTGTTTTCTGCCGATATACGCATACTGACCAGACTTCATAACAGCCTGTTTTGCCATCTTAAAATGCTTGCTTTTTGCGCCGAAGTAACCTTTTGCAAGCTTTAATGTTTTGTTTCTTCTCTTACGAGTTGCCAGCGCACCTTTAATACGTGCCATAATTACAAACCTCCAATATTTTTATCAGTCTTAAAATCTTACAGATAGGGAATCAGCTTCTTGAGAACAGGAGCATTGGATTCATCAGCAATGCCTGCATTTCTGGCGATTCTCTTACGCTTGGTATCTTTCTGGGTGAGTCTGTGACGCTTATTGGTATGCTGATATTTCAGCTTGCCGTTAGCGGTGAGCTTAAAACGCTTTTTTGCGCCGGAATGGGATTTCACTTTAACTTTCTTTGCCATGATGGCTTCCTCCTTCATTACTTGGATGCTTTCGGGGAAATGAACATTACAATGCTGCGCCCCTCAGCCTTTGCTGGCTTTTCGACAACGCCGTATTCAGCGCAGGCTTGTTTGAAGCGTTCGAGCAGTTCTTCACCGAACTGCGGATGTGCAATGGCACGCTTACGAAACCGAACGGAAACTTTAAGTTTGTCGCCGCCTTTCAGGAATTTGACAGCCTGATTGACTTTGGTATTAAAGTCATTTGTATCGATAGTAGAAAACATGCGGATTTCTTTAATCGACATGACTTTCTGATTTTTCTTTGCTTCTTTCTCACGTTTCTGCTGTTCAAAGCAAAACTTGCCGTAATCGAGGATACGACAGACAGGCGGTTTTGCCTGCGGAGCGATTTTGACCAAATCCAAATCTTTCTCATAGGCGAGCATCTGCGCATCACGTGCAGACATCACGCCAAGTTTTTTTCCGTCCACATCAATGACCAGAATTTCCTTATCCCGAATCATTTCGTTAATCTGCATGTCCTTGTTTTCCTTGCTGCTTATAGTAAAGCACCCCCAAGCATTAAAATTTCTTTCAAAACAAAAAATGAGTACAGATTTCTGCATAGAAACCAGCACTCTCCCCTGTAAAAAGATATTCTAAGCTAATAAAATATCTTTTTGCGTAGATTGACCGTTTCGGCATTTACAGTCAAACGGTGAGAGGCTGACGGGCAGTCATCTGCTTTGTTTTCTTGTATATTATAGCACAGTTATTCCAGTTTGTCAAGTGTTTTTTTCAAAATTTCCAAAAAAGCGATGTGCAGATTATACATTTTGACGATTTTTACATAATTTTTCTTCAAACACTTGATTTTTCTGTGAAAATATTGTATAATAATTTCAAAGAAGGCTTATTTTTTTACACACTGTAATAGGAAGGAGCATTTTTACGAAGAGTGTAAAAGGCTTTACACTGATAGAACTGATTGTTGTGATTGCAATTATTGGCATTTTAACTGCTGTGTTAGTACCTTCTTTAGTTGGTTATGTGAATAAGGCCAGAAGGCGCACAGATGCCGCTAATGCAAAAGAGCTTCATAATGAATTTACACTGCTGCTGGATGAAACGCTTTATGATGGTTTCAACGGCAATAAAGAAACGGCTAGTCATGATTACGATGCGAAACGTTCTTATAAAACGGTGCATACAGTTACTGTAAAAAGCAAGGGCAAGGAAGAAAACTATCAATTTCATGTTGTCGCAAAATGTGCTGGTGCAAAACCGGCTCAAAGTCAGCCTAACAGCGGTGGTTATTATCATTGGAACGGCAACACTGAAGCAAATGCAATTTATGCTGCATTGGAAAAAGATATCTTAAATGCAAAAAAGCCTTTCCCTATTCCGATTCAGTCAAAATCCTATAATTATAAAACAACAGATTTATGGCTGATTGGCTACAGAGGCAATGACCGCAGTCAGATTGAAATCTGGGTAGGCAACTCTACTGGTAAATGGGCAAGTGAACCAAGATATCGCTTATACCCTGACCCTTCTGACGAATATAAATAAAATTTTATTTTCCTATTGCAATTCTATCCTGTTTTATGATATAATAAAATAAGAAATATTTTTTAAAGCAAAGGTGAAAAATTTGGCAGAAGAACAGATTCACTTTCAGAATCCTGCAAGTATGCAGGCTGTATTTGGCAGTTATGACCAGAATCTTGCTATCCTTCAAAGGGAATATAGTGTAATGATTGCTGGTCGTGGCGGTGATATCTTTATTACCGGTGAACCAGAACAAACTGCAAAAGCTGCACAAGCTTTGAAAATGCTTGGTGAACTTGCGGATAAAGGACAGCAGCTTTCTGAACAAACCGTCCGTTATGTAATTTCCATGCTTTCAGATGGCGAATCAGAAGCACTGAAAGAATTAAGTCATGATGGTATTTGTATTACAACCAGCGGAAAAGTCGTCCGTCCCAAAACAGTCGGTCAGAAAAAATATGTGGACGCTATTCGCAAAAATACTATTGTTCTTGGTGTAGGGCCTGCCGGCACAGGAAAAACTTACCTCGCTGTCGCTATGGCAGTGAAAGCCTTCAAAGCACACGAAGTACAGAAAATTATTCTTACCCGACCCGCTGTCGAAGCCGGTGAAAAATTAGGCTTTCTCCCCGGTGACTTGCAAAACAAAGTTGACCCTTATCTCAGACCGCTTTATGATGCACTTTTTGATATGTTCGGTGCAGAAACATTTTCTAAATTCATGGAGAAAAATATTATTGAAGTCGCTCCGCTTGCTTACATGAGAGGACGCACTCTAGATGATGCCTTTATTATTCTTGATGAAGCACAGAATACCACTTCCGAACAAATTAAAATGTTCCTCACTCGGCTAGGGTCAAACAGTAAAATGGTCATTACTGGCGACATTACTCAGATTGACCTTCCCGAAAAACGTAAATCCGGTTTGATTGAAGCCATGAAAATTCTTAAAAATATTGAAGATATTGCTATCATGCGCTTCACGGAAAAAGATGTTGTCCGTCATAAGCTTGTGCAAGATATCATTCGGGCTTATGAAGATTATTATAAAAACCGCTCATAATTATTTTAATTTATATTTTATTAGAACGAAAAGGAGATTTTTTTCATGCAGCAAACAGGTAAACTCAAAGTCAGCATTAAAAACAACCAGAACAGTGTTAAAATTCCTTCGGGAATTCGTCTGCTCATTCGCCGCTGCTGTCATGCAGTGCTGATTTCTGAAGGCTTCTCTCAAAATGCAGAAGTCAGTGTTTCATTCGTATCCAATCAGGAAATTAAAAGCTTAAATAAAACTTACCGTCAGAAAGACAGTGTTACTGATGTGCTTTCCTTTCCGCTTACCAGTGAGGACGGTACAATGGAAATTAACGCTGAAACAGGATTTGTTCTTTTAGGCGATATTGTCATTTCTATTGAAACTGCTGTCAAACAGGCCAATATTTACGGACATTCCCTTAGCCGTGAAATCGGCTTTTTGACCGTACATTCCATGTTGCATCTGCTTGGATACGACCATGAAAAAAGTTCCCTTGACGAGCGCATCATGAGAGAAAAAGAAGAATCTGTTCTTGAAAAATTAGGTATTTCCAGAGAATTAACTTATAATACCCCAGAAGAGGAATAAATTTATGTCAGATACAAAATCTATTTTCTTAACACTTTCCGGCAGAACCAATGCCGGAAAGTCTACTTTGCTCAATGCCCTTATCGGGGAAAAAATTGCTTCTGTCAGCAGTAAGCCACAAACCACAAGGACACGCATTACAGGCATTTTAACAAAAGAACAAACACAATTTGTTTTTATTGATACCCCCGGTCTGCATAAGCCCAAAAACAAGCTTAGTGGTCATATGCTGAAAACGGCACAGGATTCTGCTTCTGAGGCAGATGCTGTTTTATATGTCATTGACTGTACAAAAAAATTGCATGAACAAGATGAATCTATGCTCAAAGCCATTACAGAGAAAAAAATTTCCTGTATTGTCATTATCAATAAAATTGATTTGTTACAGGATAAATCTGCAATGATGCCTTTGATGTTAAAAATTGAAAACGCTTACCACCCTTATGCAATTATTCCCGTCAGTGCAGAACAGAATGACGGCCTTGATGAAATTTTGCAAACAGCTGAAGCACTTGCACAGCCTTCTGTACATTTCTTCCCTGATGACAAATTCACTGACCAGCCGGAACAAATTTTAGCTGCGGAAATGATTCGGGAGAAATTGCTTAGATTATTGAATGATGAAGTCCCTCATGGTGTTGCTGTCACAGTTGAATCGATGAAAGAACGTGACGACAAAGATTTACTTGACATTTCCGCTGTCATTTACTGTGAGCGTGATTCCCATAAAGGCATTATCATTGGTAAAAATGGCGCAATGCTTAAAAAAATTGCTTCTTCTGCAAGACATGAACTGGAAAAATTTTTCCAGATTCAAGTGAATTTGCAATGCTTTGTAAAAGTGAAAGAAGACTGGCGCAATAAAGAAGGTTTAATCAGAAGCTTCGGATTATCGGAAACTTCCTGAATATTTTCCCTGATATTGCAGATATTATTTTAAAAATCTTTATGAGGTGATATTATGTCTGTTTATCAGCTTTGGGAACAGTTTCAGAAATCCGGTGCTGTTGCCGATTATCTGCTTTATGCTCAACAGAAAGGAAATTATGACAGTGAAAGGTCTTGTCCTGTCTCAGAAACCATTCAGTGAACAGGATAAATTTATTGATATTCTCACAGATTCCGGCATTCTTGAAATTCTCGTCAAAGGCTCTGCAAAAGTCACCAGCAAATCCGGAAGTGCAACACAATTATTCGCTTATTCAGAATTTGATATTGCTGACCATCATCAGAAAAACAGAGCCAGAATTTTAAGCAATGTCACTCCAGTGAATATTTTTTACGGATTAAGAAGCAATTTAAATGCATTTGCATTAGCTTCTTATTTTGCACAAGTCATTTTATATTCTGCCTTGCCGAAATCCAGTACACCGGAAGTACTGCGTCTGATGCTGAATTGTCTGCATACGCTTTCAGAACCTGAACCAGATGCATTATTATTAAAAGCTGTTTTTGAATTAAGAATTGCTTCTTTATCAGGTTTTCAGCCTGATGTAGTGATGTGCCGGAACTGTGGAAACTATCTTCCTGAAAATTTATATTTCTCTGTAGAAAACGGCTGTTTTTATTGTACTTCCTGTAAGCAGGAGGGTATTTTGATGCCTGCCGGAACGCTTCAGGCTGTCCGGCATATTATTCTTCAAGATTTTGAAAAGATTTTTTCTTTTCAGCTTGCTGACCGTTGCCGGAAGCCTTTAGCACAATTTGCAGAACAGTTTCTTTTGTACTATATGGATAAAAAATTTCCAGCTTTAGAATACTATAAAAAAATAAGAATATAACAGGTGTGGCGACCTTTTGTCGTCACTTTTTTCTTAATAAGATTAAGGAGTTATGATTATTTATGAAACCTTTTGAACAAGTTTTAGAATTAGATAAAGTGTTCGCACAAGCAGCAGAATTCACTTCTAATGAAACAAGCCGTGAAATGATGCTGCATTGTCAGCCAAGCTTTGACCTTTCTGAAGTCCGTCAGGAAGTCCAGAAAACAGATGATGCGTTGCAGCTTGCCTTACAATTTGGAACACCGCCTTTTTCAGAGTTTAAAAATATTTGCAACATGGTAACAAGAGCCAGCTCCGGCGCAAGGCTTTCCCTGAAAGATTTATTAGATGTTGCAGACTTACTTCGTCAGGTGCAAAGTTTATACAGCTGGTATGGACATTGCAGTGAATCAGCTACTTCTTTAGATTACTTATTTTCCTTGCTTATTCCGAATGATGATTTATTAGCCATGCTGGAGCGTTCAATTATTTCAGAAGAAGAACTTGCAGACAGTGCCAGCCCTTCCCTCGCTGAAATCAGAAAGAAATTATTACGTTCCCGTTCTCATCTTCGTGAAACGCTTGACGGCATGATTAAAAATAAAACCATGCAAAAATATTTACAGGAAAATACTGTTACACTTCGTGACGGGCGTTTTGTTCTTCCTGTCAAGGCTGAATACAGAAGTCAAGTTTCTGGTTTAATTCATGATACTTCCTCCAGCGGTCAAACAATTTTTATTGAACCAATGCAGATTGTAGAAGCCAATAATGATATCAGATTATTAGAAAGCCGTGAACTGGAGGAAATTGACAGAATTATGCAAAAGCTTTGTTCTGCTGTCGGTGCAGAAGCAGAAGCTTTGAAACGCCTTCATAATACCTGTGCTGAACTAAATTTCTACTTTGCAAAAGCAAATTATGCTGCTTCTCTGAAAGCTATGAAACCGCTTATCAGTGATGACGGAATTTTAGAACTGAAAAAAGCACGTCATCCTTTATTAGATAAGCAAAAAGCTATTCCAATTGATATTTCTCTTGGTGAATCACATAATGCTTTAATCGTAACCGGTGCGAATACGGGCGGTAAAACGGTTACTTTAAAAACTGCCGGACTATTAACCGCTATGACAATGTGCGGATTTTTAATTCCTGTCACAGACGGAAGCAGAATTTCTGTTTTCCGGCATATTTTAGCGGATATTGGCGACAGTCAAAGTATTGAACAAAATCTTTCCACTTTCTCTTCTCATACGCTCAATGTGGTTGAAATTCTTCAAACAGCAGATGACAGCACTTTAATTTTATTAGATGAACTAGGTTCAGGAACTGACCCTGTAGAAGGTGCAGCCTTAGCCATTTCCATTATTGATTATTTAAAGCAGCTTGGCGCAAAACTGATGGTTACAACGCATTATCAGGAATTAAAGCTTTATGCAGCAGATACACCTGATGTTTTGAATGCATCATGTGAATTTAACACAGATACCATGAAACCTACTTATCGTTTAATTCTTGGTTCTCCCGGAAAATCAAATGCTTTTGCAATTTCCGGTCAGTTAGGTATTCCGGAGGTTATTTTAAAACATGCGGAATCCCTCATCAGTCAGGAAAATAAAAAATTTGAACATGTTATTGAAAAATTTGAACAAGCCCGTAAATCCCTTGAATTTGAAAAGGAACAGGCTCAGAAACTTCGTCAGGAAGCGGAAAACTTGAAACAAGAACTTGAACTTCAAAAAGTTCAGATGCTTCAGCAGGAAAAAGAGACTTTAGAACGTGCCGCCGCTCAGGCAAGCAGAATTGTCGAATCCACAAAAGCACAATCTAATGCTTTACTAGATGAACTTGAACAGCTCCGCAAAGAAAAAGATAAAGCTGATTTCTCCAGCCGTGTTTCTTCTCTGAAATCTTCCAGCACACAACAGTTAAGAGAAATGTATAAAACGGCTAATCCGGTCATTGGAAGCATTGATGAAAATGGTCAGTATGTTCTCCCCCGTCCACTCAAAAAAGGCGATAAAGTTTTAATTGCAGACTTACAGCAGGAAGCCGTTATTTCTTCAGAAGTCAATGAAAATTCTGATTCTGTCTTTGTACAGATGGGTGTCATGAAAATGAAAATTCAGATTTCCCGACTGCGTCTTTTAGACGTTTCTAAGCAAAAACAAAAGCAAAAAACACTAAAAAAGAAATCCAATCAGGTTTCTGCAAAAGTCGAACGCAAAGGCTCTATGGAACTGGATATTCGAGGCTATTCCTGTGATGATGGCGTTTATGAAGTGGAACAGTTTATTTCCAGTGCCATGCTTGCACATATTGGGACAGTTACCATTATCCACGGAAAAGGTACTGGCTTACTAAGAAATGCGGTTCAGCAAAAGCTTAAATCTATGAAGTGTGTCAAAGAATATCGTAACGGTGTTTACGGTGAAGGCGAAAATGGTGTAACAGTTGTTACATTACAATAATTTCAGAAGGAGGAATCTTTATGAGAGATTTAAAAAATACTATCAAACAGGCTGTGAAAGAAGCTGTTTCTGAAGCAATTCAGGAGAAAAAAGCTTCTTTTGCAGAACTCCCTTTCCATCAGCAAATTACAGAAACAGTTCAGGCATTCAACGGACTTTCAAAAGAATCCTTTATGACAGTTATTAAATTTATTGAATGTTTTGGTATTGTTTTTGCATTGATTCACACGCTTTACCAGCTTAGAAAAGAATTTAAAAATCCATTATAAATTTTTAAAGTCCGGATTTATTCCGGACTTTTATTTTTCTATGATTTAAAAAAATATTTAAAATTTTCAAAAACCTCTTGACAAATCAAAATCAATTTGATATAATTAAATTGTACTCAATCGAATTGATTGAAATTTAATTTGACAAAAGGAGTTAATATTATGAACAGTATTTATGAT
>JAZQIL010000266.1:0-59638 GCA_045541055.1 Oscillospiraceae bacterium | reverse complement strand
AGATGATGGAAAAATTCGCAAATGGCGAACTTCCGACAGATGAAAACGGCGAAATTGACCGCTCTCAAATGCGTCAAAAGATGATGGAAAAATTTGCAAATGGCGAACTCCCGACAGATGAAAACGGCGAAATTGACCGCTCTCAGATGCGTGAAAAGATGATGGAAAAATTCGCAAATGGCGAACTTCCGACAGATGAAAACGGCGAAATTGACCGCTCTCAAATGCGTCAAAAGATGATGGAAAAATTCGCAAATGGCGAACTTCCGACAGATGAAAACGGCGAAATTGACCGCTCTCAGATGCGTGAAAAGATGATGCAGAATTTCTTCCAGAATAGCCAGAAACAGTCTAGTTAATTAAAGCTTTTCGTAATAACCTTTCAATAAAATTTTAAATTCACTGCTTTTTTAAGCGGTGGACATAAAATAAGAGCAGTTTGAAACAACTGCTCTTATTTTCATGTAAATGGCTGTAAAATGGGAATAAAATTTCTTAACACTGCCCAGATAAGCCAGAAAATTAACATCATTGTCCAGAATTTTCCGGAACGTGGAAACAGTTTGATTTTTTTGTCAAATCTTGCAAAAATCAATTCTGTTATCCATAGTGTAAAAATTGCTACAATTAAAGGTGAAGCAGGATTTTCATGCACAGCAAGCAAAATATGCCCGTGAAGTAAAGCATACATACTTCTTGTGCCACCGCAGCCGGGACAGTAAAGCCCTGTTAATGCGTGAAAAATACAGGTAAATTCCGGAAATTTCATTTAAAGAAAGACAACAGTAAACCAGTCATTTTTGCACTATCTTCCAAACCTTCTTCAAATCCTTCCATGAAAGCATCTATTGCACCAGTAGCACTTAAAACAATATTCATGATAATACCGATAACACCTAAAACAATGCCAATAATACACATAATTTTTCCATTTTTCACATTATCCTGTGCCTGTGGAGAAAGCATATTCATTGACATGGTTAATTGATTTGCCTGTACCAAACCGACAATACCAATAATAGGGCTGGCAATCGTACAACAGCACATCATTAAAATACCAGTGATAATGCTGGCAATACCAAGCGTTTTAATTGTATTTGCCTTTTTTTCCAGCTCAGGGTCAACACCGGCCATGTTATAATATTCAGTAGTATGATAAGGATTTTGATTCTGTTGATAGTTTTGCTGATAATTCTGACTGTAATCAGGAGAAGGATTATAATTTTGGGGATAGTCGTTATTTGTATTTTGATTCGGGTCATAGCCATTATTATAATTATTATCCATAAAAACACCTCAAAATTTAAATAATGATACTTCATTATAACATGAATGGTTTGTTAAAATGTTAAAATTTTATTAAATTTTTATGAATAAAAAATAATAGCATTTTTCCTTGACAAATTTCTAAAAATCGTGTATAATATCTTTGAGCAGACTGTACGGCAGCGTGAACGTTTTTAGTTTACGAGGAAAGTCCGGGCATCACAGAGCAAGGATAACTGCTAACGGCAGCCGAGGGCGACCTTAGGGAAAGTGCAACAGAAAAGAAACTGCCGTATTCTTACGGCACAGGTGGAATGGCGAGGTAAAAGCTCACCGGAGGGCAGGAGACTGCTCTGCCGTGTAAACCCTATCCGATGCAACGCCTTATGGTGCAGCATATCAACGCTTGCTCGGCGGATATGCCTGCAATGGCGGCTTGAGCTTTACGGCAACGTAAAGCCTAGATAAATTGCCGTACCCGACAGAACCCGGCTTATAGGTCTGGTCAACCCAGACGGGCAGAATTTTCTGTCCGTCTTTTTTTATTAAATCAGAAAGAATGTGAAGGCTTTTGAAAAAATTAATTTTGATGATGCTTGCAAGCTGTATGTTGTTTTCCGGCTGTGCAGTTCAGCCGGAGGAAGAAACCGCACCGGAAGAAACTTATGTTGTGTATCAGGCTTTGCCGTTGCCGGATTTGTACGTTGAAATTCCGGAAAATTATCAGAAAACTTCTTCTCAGGCTTATAAAGAGTATTATATTTCGGGAGATGCCAGCATTATTATTACAGAGGATACCCGTGAAGAACATTATGATTCGTCATATGATTATTCTATTACTGCACTGAAAGAGTATGAAAAAGTGACTTCTTCACTGAATTATTTAAACAGTGAAGTGCTTTCTACAGGGTGCAGTGCGCAGATGCAGACGCTTGAATTTGAATATACGCTTACAGACGAGGCAGATGCTACAAAAATGTCTTGTTTAACAGGGTATATGACAGACGGCAATTCAATGTATATTATTACTTGTAAATCTTCTTCAGCGACCTATCCCAGCCATAAAAATGAATTTTTACAAGTGATGCGTTCGGCGGTGATTTCCAAGTGAATTATACAGAAAAAGAAATACAGGCTGTCCGGTATTATATTGGAGATGTGCAGAATTTTCCCGAAGATGGTTTCTGGAATGACCCGAAAGCATATTGTTTGTTGAATGCATTGTTTTTCCCTGCACTGTTTTCAGAAAATGCCAGAATTCAAGAAGGAAAAATATTAAATCCGGAGATTTTAGCAGATATTCCCAGATTAACAGAATTTTTTAAAAATTTATTTTCAGCATTTCGGAAGTCAGAACAAAGTTATTTTACTTATCGGGTAGAGCGTTATTCAGATTTTATGATGATGAAACAGAATCATAGAACGATTTCTTTCACCTCGACTTCAAAAGCCGGATTTTTAAAAGCTTATCAGGACAGGAAGGGGATTGCTTTATTAAAATTTCAGATTCCTGAAAATACACCATGCATTGATATGCAAAAATTTTTTCAGAATTATGCCAAGCCGGAAGAAGCAGAAGTTTTACTTCCGCCGTGGTTAAAACTTCAATTTGAGGATTTAGAGCTGACTGATTCTGAAAAGCAGATTCTCGATGCAGATGGAAATCCACCTGTAATTTCATGTCTGGTGCATGTGGGCGCACTTCAAAGGCCTGTACTGAAAAATGAAATTCCCCCTCGAAATGGAAATCTGGCTGGAATTCGAGTATTGGAAGCTTTAACATCTGACCGTTCCAGCAGTGAGCAGGATATTTCTGATTATAGTCTTTGGAAAGAAATCTTCACAAAAACTCAAATTGAGAATTTTTTTAGAAAAAACTATTGACAAATCCTGTAGAATGTGCTATAATCATATCAGAAAAACTCAAAATGAGTTTTTATTGTAAATTTAGAAAGGATTGTCAGTTATGATTAAACTTAAAATGAACGCTGGAGTTATGGAAATGGAATTAAACGGTTCGGACGAACTGTTAATTGATGAATTTTCAACAGCAATTATTCGTATGTTGTATGCATTTGAACGCCATAGCGGAGTTCCTGTTAAAGAAAATCTTACAAAATTGATTTTAACCCTGATTTCCCGTCAAAATCAATATTCTACTCCTCCCTGTTAAAAAAATTTAAAAAAACCCTTGACAAATCTGTTTTCTTATGCTATAATAAATATCAAATTTTAAGAAAGGTGGTGAACGATATGTTCCAATATAATCATATACTTTACAAGAATCATATATTATTCATTACAGAACATGCCGTGAGCCATAGCTTTTCAGGGATGTAATGCATTTTTATGCTTGAATGGCACTTCTGTAAATACGCAGAAGTGCCTTTTTTATGCCTGAATACTGTGACTCCGGTACACTCATAAAGGAGCTGAATATACAATGTTTGAAATTACAGGCAAGTACTGTACTGCAAAAGTTTTCACAGATATGACAGACGCTACTTCTGTCGCACAAATTTTAGAACTTTGCAATCAACCTATGACGGAACATTCTCAAATTCGCATTATGCCAGATGTTCATGCTGGTGCAGGCTGTACGATTGGAACAACTATGACAATTACGGATAAAATTATTCCTAATTTAGTTGGTGTAGATATTGGCTGTGGAATGGAGACAACTGTTATTAAAGAATCTCATATTGAACCGCAAAAGCTTGATAAGCTGATTCGTGCAGAAGTGCCTTCAGGCTTTGCTTCCAGAAAGACCATTCACCGCTATGCAGAACAGATTGATTTAACAGAATTATATTGCTATAAGCATATTCATGCAGAACATGCACTGTTAAGTATCGGTTCATTAGGTGGTGGAAATCATTTTATTGAAGTCGATAAAGATGAAAACAAGAATTTTTATCTTGTCATTCATTCAGGGTCAAGACATTTAGGTGTTGAAATTGCCCGCTACTATCAGGAAGAAGCTTATAAACAGCTGAATGGCTCAGATGATGGCGCAATTCAAAAGCTGATTGAAGAATATAAGGCTCAGGGCAGACAAAAAGAAATTGAATCTGCTATTAAGAAAATAAAAAATACTAAATTTACCAGCGTCCCGAAACATCTTGCTTACTGTGAGGGAAAACTTTTTGAACAGTATCTGCATGATATGAAAATTGCACAGCAGTTTGCAGTGTTAAACCGTCAGGCAATGACAGATGTGATTGTGAAGGGAATGCACTGGCATGTGAAAGACCAGTTTACAACAATTCATAATTATATTGATACAGAAAATATGATTCTCCGGAAAGGTGCTGTTTCAGCGCAAAAAGATGAAATTTTACTGATTCCCATGAACATGCGTGACGGAAGTTTAATTTGCAAGGGAAAGGGAAATCCTGACTGGAATTGTTCTGCTCCTCACGGTGCAGGAAGGCTCATGTCCAGAAGTCAGGCAAAGGAAACTTGCTCTATTGCAGAGTATAAAACCCAGATGAAAGGAATTTATACAACTTCTGTCGGAATGGATACACTCGATGAATGCCCGATGGCTTATAAGCCTATGCAGGAAATTATTAACAATTTAGAACCGACTGCTGAAATTTTAAAAATTATTAAACCTGTTTACAACTTTAAGGCTGGAAGCGAAGAACAGCCTTGGAATAAGAAAAAATAAAGAGAGGTGCAGAAAATGACTGAAATATGTCTGTTAGGTACAGGGGGAAT
The DNA here is from genome assembly GCA_045541055.1 of Oscillospiraceae bacterium. Taxonomy (GTDB): domain Bacteria; phylum Bacillota; class Clostridia; order Oscillospirales; family Ruminococcaceae; genus UBA3855. The sequence continues at coordinate 54,649 of JAZQIL010000266.1, read as the reverse complement.
GCTCCCCCTGAAAGACAGATTTTTAACAAGTCTGTTTGTAGAATTGAATGGGAAAGCGATTTTAATAGACTGTGGAGAGGGGACACAAGTCGCCTTTGCACAGCATGAACGAAAACTTAGCCGGATTGAAGCAATTTTGATTACACACGGCCACGCTGACCATGTCACCGGTTTACCGGGGTTATTGTTATCACTTGGAAACTGTTCCCGTACAGAGCCGTTGGATATTTACTATCCGGAAGGGTGGGAAAGAGTGATAAAAAATTTATTAAGCGTTTGTGATTGTCTGCCGTTTCCGGTGCTGCTGCATCCTTTGGCGCAAGAGCCGATTTCATGGACAGCTGAAAAAATTGACCCTATGCTTGAAATTTCCGTTTTGCCGGTTGACCATAAAGTTCCATGTTTAGGATATTCTATGACTTTAAGAAAGAAGCCTGTATTTTTGCCGGAAAAAGCGAAGGCTTTAGCAATTCCGGTGCAGTTTTGGAAAATGCTTCATCAGGGTGAACCGGTTACACTTCCGGACGGGAGAGAAATTTTTCCGGAACAAGTCACTGGTGAGACTAGAAAGCCTGTGAAAATCACTTATGTGACAGATACCAGACCCATTCCGGAAATTGCAGATTTCGCTGTAGATTCTGATTTATTCATTTGTGAGGGTATGTATGGCGATACTGACAAAAAAGAAAGCATGAATCAGAAAGGGCATATGCTGATGCAAGATGCTTGTGCTTTAGCATTGAAAGCCAATGTGAAAGAACTCTGGCTGACACATTACAGCCCTGCTGAAAAACACCCTGAAGCTTATCAGGAAGAATTACAGAAGCTGTTTCCGAATATTAAAATTTCAACAGATGGAGAATCTGCTGTTCTTTGAATTGAAAGGAGAGAGTTCCATGAAAAATACAAAATTTATCCCTTATGAAAAGTTAAGCAAAAAGGCACAGAAAGAACTGAATTTGAAAAAGCGTTCCGGCTGGGGAGAACTTAATCCGGCTATGAAAATTGAAAAAAATCCAAAGGCTTACAAGCGTCATGAAAAACACAGAAAAAGAGAGGAAAGCTTATATGCATGAAATTCAACAGGATTCCGTCCAGCCGAAAGCCATTTTAATCGGACTTGATACTGGAGAGTATGATGCGGAAGTTTCTATGAAAGAACTTGCTGAATTAGCAGAAACAGCTGGTTGTGAGCCAGTTTTAACCTGCATTCAATCCAGACCTGCTCCGGAAGCGTCTACTTGTATTGGAAAGGGAAAGCTGGAAGAAATTGCAGAATCTGTGAAATCTGATGAAATTGACATGTTAATTTTTGATACGGAATTAACTGGTATTCAGATGAGAAATATTTCAGATATTACAAATTGTAAGGTCATTGACCGGACAATGTTGATTTTAGATATTTTCGCTCAAAGGGCAAAAACCGCAGAGGGGAAAATTCAAGTATCTTTAGCACAGTATCAATATCGATTAACACGCCTGACCGGTATGGGAAAAGCCCTTGACCGCCTTGGCGGAGGAATTGGCACAAGGGGCGCAGGAGAAACAAAGCTTGAAACAGACAAGCGACATATTCGTAACAGAATTACTTCTTTAAAGAGAGAACTTGCTGAAATTGAAAAACATCGGAAGTTCATGACCAAACGCCGTAAAAAAGATGGAATTTTAACTGTTGCTGTGGCAGGATACACGAATGCAGGAAAATCAACTTTATTTAATCTGCTGACAAATGCAGGTGTTTTAGAAGAAAATAAACTGTTTGCGACTTTAGACGTAACAGCAAGAGGGCTGACACTTCCAGACGGCAGAACAGTCATTTTATCAGATACAGTAGGATTTATCCGGAGACTGCCTCATCATTTAGTTGAAGCATTTCGCTCTACACTGGAAGAAACAGCACAGGCAGATTTAATTCTGCATGTATTAGATGCTTCTGAACCGGATTTACAGGAACGTGCAGACATGACACAACAATTGTTCAAAGAATTAGGCTGTGAAGAAATTCCGCAGATTCGCATTTTAAACAAGGCGGATTTAGTACCTGATTTTCCTCAGAAAAGTGATTTCGATACGGTCTGGATGAGCGCAAAGCACGGAGACGGAACAGAACAGCTTTTAAAAGCAGTCATGCATCATCTTCCTCAAACGGCAAAAAGAATGCAGTTATGCATTCCTTATACAAAAGGCAGTTTTTTACAGTCAATTCGGCAGGAAGGAAAACTCTTTGCAGAAGAGTACACACCGGAAGGAATTAAGATTGATGCCTTAATTGTGGAAAAATATCAAAAAGAAGCTGAAAATTATATTTTTACCGGAAATGCTTGACTTTTTTCTTCTGGTATATTATAATAAAGTTATACTATTTATAATTATGGAGAAAAATTATGATAAAATATTATGATATTGGTGTGAACTTATTTTGCCGTCAGTTCACCAAACCGGAAAAAATACTTTCTGATGCAAATCAGGCAGGTGTTGCTTGTATTTTAACTGGCTCTGATATGCGTGAAAATGAAAAAATTCATCGGTTTGTCCAGTGCCATGATGCATGGGGGACAGCTGGAATTCATCCGCATAATGCCAATGATGCACTGAAAGAAGACTTTGACCGGCTGGAGGAAATTCTTGCAGAGAATTATAAAATTGTTGCAGTCGGAGAATGCGGACTGGATTTCGACAGAATGTTTTCTACCAGAGAAAATCAGATTCGCTGTTTGGAAAAGCATATTGTACTTGCGGAAAAAATGGAAAAGCCGTTGTTTCTTCATGAACGTGATGCCTCTTCTGCATTTATCAGTATTTTTAAACGTCATCCTGAAATTTGTAAAAATGCAGTAGTTCATTGCTTTACAGGAGATAAAAAGACATTGGAGACTTATTTAGAAATGGGTTTCTATATTGGCATTACAGGCTGGATTTGTGATGACCGGAGAGCTTCTGCACTGCGGAAAGCAGTGGAAATTCTTCCGAAAGAAAGAGTAATGCTGGAAACAGATGCACCTTATTTAATTCCAAGAAATGTGTCAGGAATCGGGAGAATTAACTTTCCGGCGAATATTCAGTATGTTGCCAGAACATTGGCAGAATATATGCATATTTCAGAAGAAGAACTTCTGCTTCATGCACGTCAGAATACAGAGAAATTTTTCGGCATTCATGCCGGCGGAAAGCAGGAGGATAGCAGGAATGAAAACTGAACAGCTGAAAAACAAGCCGGATTTTAAGGAACGGCTTGTTTCTGTGTTTTTGGTACTCGTGCCGTATTTGATAACGGGATGTATTTCTGCTATCATAGGGGTTCTCATGTTCCATGAAAAGGAGATTGCACCTTACGGGGAAAAATGTGTTTTAAATTTAGACTTATGGGGACAGTATTTTCCGATGTACTTCAATAATAAGCAGGCCGGAAGCCTGTCAGATATGATGTATTCATGGAATGGGGCATTCGGATTTAATAACTGGGCGCAAAGTGCATATTACTGTAACAGTGTTTTTCTGTTGTTATTTAAATTGATACCAATAGAAAAATTAGTAACAGCATTGGATATGTTTTGTCTTTTAAAGATTGTATGCAGTTCTGTAAGCTGTCTGGCATTTTTAAAATATAAGATAAAAGAAAGAGTACCGCTTTTAATTGCCGGAGCAGTAGGATATTCAACATGTGCGTATATGTTAGCCTTTATGACACAGTTCATGTGGACGGACTGTTTAATTTATGCGCCATTGGTGCTGATAGGGCTGGAGCGGTTGATTCATCAGAAAAAGCCGGTATTTTATGCGGTAATGCTGGGAGTTTCTATTTTATCAAGTTTTTACATCGGGTTTGCAATGTGTATTTTCAGCGTGCTGTATTTTATTGTAAACAGTGTTCTGCTTCTGCATGTGGAGCGCACAGAAGGAAAATTACGCTTAACAGGGCAAAAAAATTGGCTGGTTGCAGCAGGTTATTTTGCAGTATTTTCTGTTTTAGCCGGTGCATTGTCAGCAGTGACTGTAATACCGGTAGGCTATGCAATTTCTCAGACACTTGCAGCGGAGAACCCTGCACCGGATACACTGGAATGGTATGCAAATATTACTTCTGTTTTGCAGGACATGCTGCCGAATCAGTCTTTACATCTGGAGTACACAGGAGCAAATTTATTTACAGGATTAGCTGTTTTTATAGGTATTCCGTTATATTTTTCAAATGAGAAAATCCGCCGTACAGAGCGCATTGCAGACGGCTGTATGTTAGCATTTCTGTTTATTTCTTTAAACTGCAATATTATGAATTATGTATGGCATGGATTTCATTTTCCGAATCAGCTTCCGGCGAGATGGTCATTTTTATTTTCACTGTATGTGGTACTGCTGACTTGTAAGGGGTTAGCCTATGCGCCGGAATTAACGCCTGTACAGACACTGAAAAGCTGTATTATTGGAATTCTGGTATTTTACATTACAGAAGCAGGACTTGGAAGTACAGAGCCTTATGAATTGTTACCGGAAGGCGCATGGACTAGTCTGGCAGGAATTGCATTATTGCTTATGATTGGAAGCGTTGCTGGACGAGCATTCAAAGAACAGAAGGAAAATCCCTCTTTTATACGAAAGTATGTTCTGAACCGGAAAAGTATTTTATTCTGGACATCTGTTATGACAGCATTTGTAATGATTTTAGATTCCGGAAAGAGTTTTTTAACTGTTTCGACTTATGAGGGTTCAAAGGGTTTGCAGGTTTCTCATGAAGAGAGTTATACAAATTCTATGAAAAAATCTGTAACTTATGGGCAGAAATGGAAAAATGACAATACAGATTTCTATCGTGTTGATGCAAACAGCGGACATACATTCAATAATTCAATGTTCGGAGATTTTCACGGCATGAGATATTATTCGTCTACAATGAACGGAAAAGTATTTAATTTTCTGAAATTTATGGGAAACAGGGTCTATGCTGATAAAGTAAGTACAGTATATTCACTTAGTTCACCGGTTCAGAATAGTTTGTTCGGAATGAAGTATTTTATGGATTTTGACAGAAATCTGAATAATATTGTTCCGGATATGACACTTGTAGAAGAGGGAGAAGAGGGAAATTTTTATGAAAATCCTAAAACACTCCCATTAGCGTATGGGGTTGCAGATGCAGTTCTGCAATATGAAGTGACTGATGAAATCAGAGGAATTGAAAATCAGAATCGCTTAGTGAATGACATGTGCGGTGAAGAAATAAATCCTTATCAGGTTATGGAGTGTACACATTTTTCTTATGAGAATGTCACATTGCAGGAAAATAAAAACTGGAATGAGAATTTTTTCATTAACGAGACAGACCAGCCGACTCTTTTTCATTATGCGTATGACATTGATAAAGATGGAGCATATTTTATAGAACATAATTTCAGAGCCGGAGAAATTCACGTTACACATGGAGAAACTGAAAAAAATTTACACCCTGGTGATGGTGGATTTGCTTATGTCGGAAAGCTTCAAGCAGGGGATACACTCAATATTGAAGTGAAAATAGAAGGTGTACAGCTTGGCTGCTGCGGACTGAATGTGTATTATTTGAACGAAGAAGCTTGGGAACAGGCTTATCAGAAACTTTCTTCTCAGGGGCTGAATGTAACAAGTTTTAAAAATACACAGGTAAAAGGCACAATTTCTATGAAAGAAGATGGTTTAGTATTTTCTTCTGTTCCGCAGGACGGCGGCTGGGAAGTGTTCTGTGACGGGAAAAAGATTTCTACACAGACTGCCGGAGAAATTATGTTATGCTTTCATGTACCAGCTGGAGAACATGAAATTATATTCCGTTATCATGTCAGAGGGTTTACAGCAGGGCTGATAATTAGCCTAATGAGTTTGATACTGCTGGTACTCTATACACAAAAAGAAAAAATTTTCAAAAAGAAAACAGCTGAATCAAAGTCAAATGCTTAAAAAATGCCCTGCTTCTGAAATTTACAGGAGCAGGGTTTTTCAATTAGTTTTTAATGCTGTGCATCGGAGCAGGAATTCTGCCTCCTCTGGAAATGAATTTAGAAGCAGATTTTTGATTAACAGGCATCACAGGCCCTGAACCTAACAAACCGCCAAATTCCAGCATATCGCCTTCTTTTTTGCCGATAGCCGGAATCAGTCTGACAGCAGTGGTTTTATTATTGACCATGCCAATGGCTGCTTCGTCAGCGATAATTGCAGAAATGGTATCTGCTGGAATGTCACCGGGGACAACAATCATATCTAAGCCCACGGAGCAAACCGCTGTCATTGCTTCCAGCTTTTCAAGGCAGAGCGTGCCATTGACAGCCGCTTCAATCATACCAGCATCTTCAGAAACGGGAATAAATGCGCCGGAAAGTCCGCCGACATTAGAAGAAGCCATAACACCGCCTTTTTTAACGGCATCATTCAAAAGGGCTAAAGCTGCTGTTGTGCCATGTGTGCCACAGCATTCCAAGCCCATTCCTTCCAGAATATGCGCTACGCTGTCACCGACTGCCGGAGTAGGAGCTAAAGATAAGTCTACAATGCCAAATGGAACATGTAACATTTCGGAAGCTCTTGCACCAACTAACTGACCCATTCTGGTGATTTTGAATGCAGTCTTTTTAATAACGTCAGCAATTTCATCGATACTGGCATCAGGATATTTTGCAATGGCAGCACGGACAACACCAGGGCCTGAAACACCAACATGAATTTCACAGTCTGGTTCGCCGATTCCATGAAATGCGCCTGCCATAAAGGGATTATCTTCTACAGCGTTGCAGAACACAACTAATTTTGCTGCACCAATGCATTGTTTGTCAGCCGTCAGTTCAGCCGTCTGACGAACGATTTTTCCCATTAAAGCAGCTGCATCCATATTGATACCGCTTCTGGTAGAGCCGATATTGACAGAAGAACATACATTGGAAGTTTCCGCTAATGCTTCCGGAATAGAGCGGATTAACTCTAAATCTCCGGCACTGAATCCTTTATGCACTAATGCTGAATAGCCGCCCAAGAAATTAACCCCGCAAGTATCAGCAGCTTTCTGGAGTGTTTTTGCAAACTGAACAGGGTTTTGATTCGGGCAGGCAGCCGCTAACAGAGCAATTGGTGTAACAGAGATTCTTTTATTGACGATGGGAATACCATATTCTTTTTCAATCTGTTCGCCAGTTTTGACGAGATGTTCTGCTTTGCGGGTAATTTTATCATAGACTTTATCGCAGGCCTTGTGTATATCAGGGTCGATACAGTCCATCAGGGAAATCCCCATTGTAATTGTACGGATATCCAGACACTGGTCTTGAATCATCCGAATCGTTTCAAGAATGTTAAACGTATTGAGCATGATTTCACCTCTGAGCCTGAATTATATTTCGTGCATGGAATTGAAGATATCCTCATGCATACAATGAATGTCAAGATGTTCTGCCTTGCCCATTTCTGCCATTTCGTCAGAGAGAGAAGCAAAATCAGAATTGATATTGGAAATATCTGCCATCATAATCATTGCAAACATATCCTGCATGACACTTTGTGTAACCTCAATAATATTTGCATTGTGTGCAGCGCAGATACCGCTGACTTTATGAAGAATGCCAATAGTATCCTTGCCGATTACTGTAATAACTGCTCGCATAATGACTGCGCCTCCTTGATTTTATAGAGATTTGATTCTATTATAGCATACTTTTTGAAAAAAGAAAAGAGTTTTTTCAATTTTTTTGCAACAGCGGCAAAATTAACAAAAAATTTTCAAATCAGATATTGACTTTAGTAATGTTTGATGTTACAATAAAAATAAGATAGATTTTTAAGAAAGGATGCGTTTCTATGAAGAAATTAAAACTTGCAGCTGGTTTGCTTGCCTGTTGTATGGCATGGATACCAATAGAAGCATCTGCGGTCAATCTTCATGATGAAGCCACCATGACAGAACAGGAAAAATTATTGAAAGAATATTCAGATATTATTATCAATCTTGTCAATAATGAGCGTGTGTTTTATCGTGGTTTGGAGGAAGTCAGTACATTTCCGGCATTGAATGAAATTACTTGTGTCCGTGCGGAGGAAACTTCACAGTTTTATGGACATACACGGCCGGACGGTTCTTTATGTTTTTCTGCATTGAAAGATGATGCAAAAATTTCATATAATGCGGCTTATGAAAATATTGCAGCTGGTCAGCCGAATCCTGCAACAGCAGTACAGTGCTGGATGGATTCTGAAGGACATAGAAAAAATATTCTTCGTGAGAATTTAACACATATTGGTGCAGGATATTTTTATTTAGAACAAGACCCGGAGAGGTATCAATATTACTGGAGTCAGTTTTTAATTGTGAACCGTGACGGAGGACAGCCACATATTTTTGATGGGCAGTATGTACCGGAACGATGGTATGGAGACCCTGACGGCTCTCATGAAATCAATGCTGCTGATGCAAATATGATTTTGTATTATGATGCAAGACACTGCGCCGGTATAGATGTGAAAACACCTACAGGCTTTGAAAAAGCAGCAGATGTGAATCAAGATGGTGCAATCAATGCAATAGATGCTTCTATTATTTTGGAATATGTTGCAGCACTTGGTTCAGGGACAGGCAGTGAGCTTTCTAATTATATTTGGTAAATTATTTAAAATAATTTAAAATAATCAATAAGGATAAAGGAGTTAATTACAATGGACATTATGCAGTCATCACTCGAAAAACATAAGGAATGGGGCGGAAAGATTGAAATTATTTCCCGTACCAGAATCAATGACAGAGATTCACTTTCTCATGCGTATACACCGGGGGTTGCACAGCCCTGCCTTGAGATTGAAAAAGACCCGTCTTTGTCTTATGTTTTGACAAGAAGACATAATTTAGTAGCGGTTATTACGGACGGTACAGCAGTGTTAGGATTGGGAGATATCGGACCTTTAGCAGCAATGCCTGTTATGGAGGGAAAATGCGCTCTCTTTAAGGAATTTGCAGATGTAGATGCTTTTCCGCTTTGCGTGAATTCTAAAGATACTGACGAAATTGTGAATACAATTGCAAATATTGGTTTAAGCTTCGGAGGTATCAATCTGGAGGATATTGCTGCACCGAGATGCTTTGAAATTGAAGCGAAATTAAAAGAAAAGCTTGATATTCCGGTCTTTCATGACGACCAGCACGGGACTGCAATTGTAGTTGCTGCTGCTTTAGTGAATGCTTGTAAAGTTGCCGGTAAAAAAATTGCTGAACTCGAAATCGTTATCAATGGAGCGGGTTCTGCTGGTATTGCAATTGCAAAACATCTGCTTGCTTTGGGAGTGGGCAATATTATTATGGTAGATATTAACGGTATTTTGTCTTCTGATGAAACTTATCAGAATCCTGCGCATAATGAGATTGCTGGCTTGACAAATAAGAATCAAAAACATGGCAAGCTTGCAGATGCGGTTCAGAATGCAGATGTATTTATTGGGGTATCCCGTCCGAAATTGTTGACAGCTGAAATGATTCAGTCTATGAATCAGAAACCGATTGTTTTTGCTATGGCAAATCCTGTTCCTGAAATTATGCCAGACGAAGCCAAAGCGGCTGGTGCTTATATTGTGGGTACTGGAAGAAGCGACTTCCCGAATCAGATAAATAATGTTGTTGCTTTTCCGGGAGTGTTTAAAGGTGCGCTTGCTGTTCGTGCTAAAGATATCAATCAGGAAATGAAAGTTGCTGCAACAAAAGCAATTGCTTCCTGCGTTCCTGATGAAAAATTAAAAGCTGATTTTATTCTTCCAGATGCATTTGACAGAAGTGTTGCACTTGCTGTTGCAAAGGCAGTTGCACAAGCAGCAATTGATTCAGGAGTTGCCCGTCTGGATAAAAATCCGTTAGCTTAAAGAAATGTTTATGATTTCGTCCTTATGGGTTAGAATTTTAGGAACAGGGCTTTTCCTGATGGCATTGATATTTTTTATGTTTCCGATGTTGTTCGGAGTACATCATGCTGGGTGTTATGTCGGCACAGTGATTTGTATACTGGGAGCAGTATTTTTCGGCTTGAATCCAATGGTTTCTAGATTTTTACAAAAAATTTGGGAGAATGGCTTCGGGCATTTCATGCTGTGTCTTATCATGGGTTTATTAGGATTTGGAACAGTTCTGGGAATTGTTTTAAGCGGCATGATGCTTCATTCTGCCTGTAAGAAGCCGAAAGCAGAACATACTGTCATCATTCTGGGCTGTAAAGTCCGGAATGGTGAACCGTCTTTAATGCTCAAAAAGCGTCTTGATGCAGGACTTGCTTACTTGAATCAGCATGAAACGCTTCCTGTGATTGTCTGCGGAGGACAGGGAGAAGATGAAACAATCAGTGAGGCACAGTGCATGGCAGAATATTTGGAAGCGCATGGAATTGATGAGAATAGAATCTATCAAGATACACAGTCTACTTCTACGCTGGAAAATTTGCAAAATGCGCAAAATATTATACAGGAACAGGACTGGCTGCCGGAAGTTACCATTATTACAGATGGATTTCATCAATATCGGGCTGCGCATATTGCGAAATCAATTGGATTGGAAGCAGATGCAGTTTCTGCAAAGACATCATGGTATTTAGTGCCGTCCTATTGGGTGAGAGAATGGCTTGGAATCTGTTATCAGTTTGTGTTCGGATAATTCCGGACACAACATTTTTAAAAAGTTAGCTGGTGCTTACTATGAAAATTTTATTTATTGCTGACGAAGAAAGTAAATATCTTTGGGATTATTATGAAAAATCAAAACTTGAAAATTTAGATTTGATGATTTCCTGCGGAGATTTGAAGCCGGAATATCTGGAATTTCTTGTCACGATGGCAAAATGTCCTTTATTGTATATTCACGGCAATCATGACACAAAATACTTACAGAACCCTCCAGAAGGCTGTATTTGTATTGATGATGCTTTATTCACTTATCAGGGAGTCAGAATTTTAGGCCTCGGAGGTTCTATGAAATATCATCAGCAGGGACTGCCTTTTCAATGCACTGAAAAACAAATGCAGAAACGTATCCGGAAACGCTGGCTTGATTTGAAATTAGCACATGGCTTTGATATCCTTGTCACGCATTCACCGGCGAAAGATTTCAATGACCTGTCAGATTTACCGCATCAGGGCTTTGCATGTTTCCGGAATTTGCTGGAAGAATATCACCCAAAATTGTTTGTACACGGGCATGTACACTTAAATTATGGCTCTTTGCCAAGAACAGCTTATTATCAGAATACGCTGGTAATCAATGCTTATGAAAGATATTTTTATGACGACTGTCAGAATGCACAAAAATCATAAGAAAATTTAGATAAAATTATTTGATAAAAATTTATCAGAATCCATTGACAAAAAAATAACAATGTGGTAAAATAAAACTGTAGAGAAAAGAAATCTGCAACAAAAAATTATAGTTGAAAAATATTTTCAGAATAGGAGAGATACTCATGAATCATGAAATACTGGTTGACAGCGTGGAAGCACTGGAAGCCAAAATTCAGAGCGTCCGTGCTGCACAGGAGAAATTTTCCGCTTATACACAGGAACAGGTAGACAAAATTTTTAAAGCCGCTGCACTCGCTGCCAATCATGCCAGAATTCCGCTCGCTAAAATGGCTGTGGAAGAAACAGGTATGGGCATCATGGAAGATAAAGTTATCAAAAATAACTATGCCGCTGAACATATCTATAATGCTTATAAAAATACTAAAACATGCGGTGTCATTGAAGAAGATAAAACTTATGGCGTTACCAAAATTGCAGAGCCAATCGGTTTAATCGCTGCTGTTATTCCTACAACGAATCCAACTTCTACTGCAATCTTTAAATCCCTGCTGGCTTTGAAAACCAGAAATGGTATTATTTTCTCTCCGCATCCGAGAGCAAAAAAATGCACTATTGAAGCAGCTAAAATTGTTCTGGAAGCTGCTGTAAAGGCTGGCGCACCAGAAGGCATTATTGGCTGGATTGATGTACCATCTCTTGAATTGACAAATACTATTATGAAAGAAGCAGATATTATTCTTGCAACTGGTGGCCCTGGTATGGTAAAGGCTGCTTATTCTTCCGGCACACCTGCATTAGGTGTTGGTGCTGGTAATGCTTCTGCTGTGATTGATGATTCTGCGGATATTTTAAATGCAGTGAATTCTATTATGCATTCCAAAACATTCGATAATGGTATGATTTGTGCGACAGAACAGACCATTATTGCACATAAAGATGTTTATGAAGCTGTTAAGACAGAGCTTGTTAAGAGAGGAGCTTATTTCCTGAATGATGAGGAAAAGAATAAGCTCAGAAGTACAATGCTTATCAACGGCGCATTAAATGCTAAAATCGTTGGTCAGCGTCCTTATAAAATTGCTGAACTTGCAGGCTTTTCCATTCCGGAAGATGTGAAAGTCATTGTCGGTGAAGCAGAAGATACTAGTGTAGATGAAGCATTTGCTCATGAAAAATTAACGACTATTCTTGGTATGTATAAGGCAGAAAGCTTTGAAGATGCAATGGACAAGGCCGAACAGCTCCTGTTTAACGCAGGCGGTTTAGGGCATACTTCCTCTCTGTGGATTGACAACAACAGCAAGGAAGGCAGAGCAAAACTTTCTATTTTCGCTGAAAGAATGAAAACTTGCCGTATTTTAGTGAATACGCCTTCTTCTTTAGGTGGCATTGGTGACCTGTATAATTTCAAATTTCCACCTTCTTTAACATTGGGCTGCGGCTCTTGGGGAGGCAACTCTGTTTCTGAAAACGTTGGTGTCAAGCATTTGCTGAATATCAAGACAGTTGCTGAACGACGTGAAAATATGCTTTGGTTCAGAACACCTCAGAAAGTTTACTTCAAAAAGGGCTGCCTGCCGGTTGCTTTAGATGAACTTAAAAACGTCATGGGTAAGAAGAGAGCATTCTTAGTAACAGATGAATTTTTGTATAAGAATGGTTTTACCAAATGCATTACAGATAAATTGGACGAAATGGGTATTGCTTACACAGTATTTGCAGACGTTCAGCCTGACCCGACTTTAGCATCTGCTGAAAAGGGTGCTGAAGCAATGCGGAAGTTTGAACCTGACTGCATTATTGCACTGGGTGGCGGTTCTGCAATGGACGCTGGTAAAATTATGTGGGTACTTTATGAACATCCGGAAGCTGACTTCTTAGATATGGCAATGAGATTCATTGACATCAGAAAAAGAGTTTATACTTTCCCGAAGATGGGCGAAAAGGCTTACTTTATTGCAATTCCGACTTCTTCCGGTACAGGTTCTGAAGTGACTCCGTTTGCAGTGATTACAGACCAGAATACTGGTCATAAATATCCGCTGGCAGATTATGAACTGCTCCCAAATATGGCAATTGTAGATACAGATTTAATGATGAGCGGTCCAAAAGGTTTAACAGCTGCTTCTGGTATTGATGCAATGACACACGCTCTGGAAGCTTATGCTTCTGTGATGGCAACAGATTATACAGATGGCCTTGCAATCAGAGCAATGCAGTTAATCTTTGAATATCTGCCAAGAGCTTACAAAGATGGCAGTGATGTTATCGCTCGTGAAAAAATGGCAAGTGCTGCTACAATGGCAGGTATGGCTTTTGCAAATGCATTCTTAGGTGTATGCCATTCCATGGCGCATAAGCTGGGCGCATATCATCATATTGCACATGGTATTGCAAACGCTTTGTTAATTACAGATGTTATGCGTTTCAATGCTGCTGAAAAACCTGCAAAAATGGGAACATTCTCACAGTACCAGTATCCGCATACACTTGCACGCTATTGTGAATGCGCCAGAGCTTGCGGCGTAACCGGTGACAGCGATGAAGAAGTATTTGAAAAGTTCCTTGCAAAGCTGGAAGCCCTCAAGGAAGCAATCAATGTACCACATTCCATTCAGGAAGCTGGCGTGGAAGAAGAAAAATTCCTGAGTACGCTTGACCAGATGTCAGAAGATGCCTTTGATGACCAGTGTACTGGTGCAAATCCAAGATATCCGCTGATTTCTGAAATCAAGGAAATGTATCTTAAAAATTATTATCCTAAGCAAAAATGACAAAGATTTTACGGCACTCCGGATTCGTCCGGAGTTGCCATAGAATTGAGGTTAGAATATGACAAATAATTTAGAATTGTTCCGTGTGCCGGAAAAAATTTATTTGAAAAAGGGTTCTCTTCCTGTTGCACTCCGTGAACTGAAAGAAGTTTATAACAGAAAAAATGTATTGATTTTAGTTTCTGACCTGTTACATCATGAAAAGGCAGTACAGCAAATCACAGACAGACTGCATGAAATGCAAATCAATTATGCAGTCTCCGAATGGCATGATGGCAGGGCATTTGCACCAGATTGTGTTCTTGTCTATGGCGGAGATGCTGATTTTGCTTCTGCTTCAAAAATAGTTGCAGGATTGGCAGAAAAGCCTTATTATATTACTGTTCCGGCATATTTAGGAACGTATGCACATGTCATGCCTTTGCCAGATGAACGGTTTCCGGATATGACGATTGTTGATATAGATATGATGCAGTGGAATTCTAATATCGTAAAATCTGCATTAACTGCTGCATTAAGTGCGCTTGCTTCTGAAAAAGCAACAGAATATTCTGACAGTATGGCTGTCAAAGCAATACAGATACTTTTAAATGCTCCGGAATGTTCAGCGGAACAGCTGGCAAATGCCGGAACTTTAGCAGGCTGTGCTTTAAGTAATGCACATGCAGTAAAACAGCAATTTTCCGGTCATGAAGCAATTTGTGCTGAAAAGCTTGGAATGAAAACAGAATTACTTCTGGAAAAGCTGAAAGCAGTTGCTTTTAATTTTTAAATTTTCTGAAAGGAGGATTTTTTCATGGAAATCCTTGAAAAACGTCCGAAAAAAGTAATCTATCGTGACGGTGATTACGCTGTCAAGAGCTTTGATGCTGATTATTCTATCTCTGATGTTCTGAATGAAGCACTCAATCAGGCAAGAGTGGAAGAAACCGGCCTGCCGATTCCGAAACTTGTCGAAGTTCGCAAGAAAGACGGCAAGTGGGAAATTGTGATGGAATACATCAAAGGGCAGACAATGAAACAGATGATTACAGAACATCCCGAAAAAGAAGACGAAATTTTAAATCAGTTCGTTGACATTCAGCTGAAAATTCATAACACGACTGCACCTGCTACTTTGAATAAGCTGAAAGATAAAATGAACAGAAAGATTTCTGAAACAAATCTGGACGCAACTACTCGTTATGAACTGCATGTTCGTTTAGACAGTATGCCGAAACATAATAAAGTTTGTCATGGCGATTTAGGACTTGGAGATGTGATTATCACCGAAGACGGAGCGTATTATATTATTGACTGGGCGCACGCTACACAGGGAAATGCTTCTGCTGATGCAGCAAGAACATTCTTGAAGTTCAGTTTAACTTACGGTGCGGAACGTGCAGACAAATATTTAAATCTGTTCTGCCAGAAGAGTGACACTGCAAAACAGTATGTACAAAGATGGCTTCCGATTGTAGCCGCTTCACAGTCCGTGAAAGGACATGAAAAAGAACGTGACTTGCTCCTGAAGTGGGTTGACGTTGTAGAATATGAGTAATTTCAAAAGCCTCCTGCATGAAACAGGAGGCTTTTTGTTCAGAGAAATAATCCGGTTAGAAATGCGGTTAAAGATGCAGACAAGGCAACAACAATTAAAGGCAGATTGAAAAATGCTAAAATTAACGCTGTCAGTGTACCCACCAAAGCAGTTATGAAATTTCCTGTACTGTAGAAAATTGCCGGAATGGTCATTGCACTTAATACTGCATAAGGAATGTAGTATAAAAAGCTTCTTAAAAATTTAGAAGTAATTTTTTTACGGAAAAATCCAAAAGGTATCGCTCGAATCAGATAAGTAACACCTGCCATGACGAAAATGTAAATTGCAGTACTCAAGAAGTTTCCTCCTCTCTGGGAAACAGTAATGCTCCGATAACAGAAGCTGTCACCGCACAGAGAATAACAGCAAATCCTCCGGAAAGTGCTGGTAATAGATATTTACATAATATGCTTAAAATTGCTGCTGTCAGTACGACACATAAAACACTTTTCTGTTTTCTGGAAGGGGGGACAATAATCGCCAGAAACATTCCATAAAGAACAATGCCTAATGCTGCACTGATGGATTCCGGCAAAAGCTGTCCTGCAAATGCGCCCAGAAATGTCCCTGAAACCCATCCGGCTGTTGAAATGAAAATCATACCATACATGTAAAAAGGCGTGAGTGGCTCTGTCTGCGCTGCACAAACTCCGAAAATTTCATCTGTAATGCCGAAAGCTGCTGCCATACGATGCGGAAATGTGAATGTTTTATCCAGCTTCTGAGATAAAGACAATGCCATCAATGCATAGCGAATGTTAATCGTTAATTGTACCAAAGCCATTTCTATAAGCGTTCCATGTGCTGCAATTACATCTACACCGGCTGCCTGACCTGCGGAAGTTAAATTCGTTAAAGAAATCAAAGTCGATTCCAACACGCTTAAACCAGCTTTTACAGCCATGATTCCAAATCCGAAAGAAACAGACAAATAGCCTAATGCAATCGGAATGCCGTGTGCCATGCCTTTAAAAAATACAGAATTTTTCATATTACAAAATTCCCAGTGAACCTAACAGCAATACTACCAGCATAACCGGAGCAATATATTTTATCATAACAATAAATAAAGCTTTTCTATTGAAAGATTCACCGTTTTTAGTCGCTTCTTTAATAACCGTTTCCGGCTTCACAAGCCAGCCAATCAAAATACAAGTGCCGATTGCAACAACGGGCATGAAAATTTGATTACTGATATAGTCCATAATATCTAAAAGCTGAGCCACTGAACCGTTTGGAAGTGTTACTTCAAAATATAATGCATTATAGCCTAAACAAATAATGATACCAATTACTAAAGCAATCACTGTTTCAATAATAACAGCTTTGCTTCTGCTCCAGCCGAAAGCATCAATTAAACTTGCAACAACAGCTTCTAATACGGACATTGCACTTGTTAAAGCAGCTAACAGTACCATAATGAAAAATACTGCACCGATAATATTTCCGATAAAGCCCATTTGTGCAAATACTTTCGGCAATGCCACAAACATTAACCCCGGACCAGAAGAACGCATTCCTTCTTCTCCAAGAAAGACAAATACTGCGGGAATAATCATAACTCCGGCAAGAAATGCTACTAAAGTATCAAAAAATTCAATCTGATTTACAGATTTTATCAGATTGCTGTCATCTTTGAAGTAAGAACCGTAAGTAATCATAATACCCATTGCAACGCTGATACTATAAAACAGCTGCCCCATTGCATCTAGAACTGTAATGAAAATATCTTTCGCACCCATGCCGGCTAAACTTGGAATGACATACACTTTCAAGCCGTCTAATCCTGTGCGTTCTCCATTGCCTTTGATGGTCAGTGAAAAGACTGCAATGCCAATGACCATAATAATTAAGGCAGGCATTAAAATTTTAGAAAGCGATTCAATGCCTTTATTTACGCCTAAGTAAATGACAAATGCAACTGCAAGCAAAAAAATTACATCAAAAACAATCGGCTGTGCATAGCCTGTGATGAAGTCTGTAAAATAACCATCTTCCGCAGCAGCCAAGCCGTCTCCAGTTACAAATGTAATGCAGTATTTCAACACCCAGCCGCCAATAATACAATAATACGGCAAAATCATAAACGGCACAAGGCAGGCAAAAATGCCAATCCATTTAGAGGGTTTGTGAAGTGTGCCGTAAGCGGTTAAAGCACTTTGTCGAGTTTTTCTTCCGATAGCTGTTTCACTGACCATCATTGTGAAGCCGAATGTAAGTGCTAACACCAGATAGACAACTAAGAAAAGTCCTCCGCCGTCTTTTGCGGCCAGATAGGGAAAACGCCAGATATTTCCTAATCCGACTGCACTTCCAGCCGCTGCCAGCACAAAGCCCAGCGAACTGGAAAAAGAATTTCGTTTTTCATTCATAAATAAAAACCTCCTGTAAATTTTCGCAGATACTTTTATTATAGCATGAAACAGACATTTATGCAATAGTGCAGTGCAATTCTATAAGTAAAGATACAATTGTACTGTTTAGAGATAAAAAGCTTCCCTTTCATCAGGAATTTCCTGACGAAAGGGAAGGCTTTAATTATTTGCGGTTATTGTCGTCTTCGTCTTCATCTTCATATTCTTCATATTCTTCATATTCATCGTCATCTTCGTCTTCATATTCTTCATCTTCATTGTCATCTTCGTATTCTTCGTCATCTTCTTCAGGGATTTCCTGTTTAGAAGATTTTGATTTCTTAGCAATAGTGACAGTTTTCTTTTTCTTTTCAGACTGTTTAGGTTCTTCTGAAGTTTCTTCCGTTTCAGAATCTTCTGTTTTATTTTTGCGGAATATCAGAAGCAGAATTGCAACAACTGCAAGAATAATCAGTACACAGGTGATAATTAACAGCAACATTCGCTTGTCACCAACCAAAGAAGAAGATAAAGTACGCTTTAATATAAGATTGCCATCTTTGGAGTCAATTGTGTATTCCTGAGAATCACAGATGAAACAGTCTGCATTATTCCATTCTGGAGCAAATATAATTTCTCTCAGACTTCCGGCAAGGCTGACACTGATTTTGGCTTCGATATCTGTGCCTTTGTCTTGAAGATAGCAGGGAATTTCAGTATTGCTGTCACCGTTTTGCCAAAAAACAAGATTGCTTGGTGTACCATCTGCACTATTATTAAGAACATTTGGTTTTCCGCTGATTTTAATCGGCACGCTGTTCATTGCTAAAATACCGCCGCCAACTCTGTTTTCACCGGAAGCAGCATTATTTTGGACAATTGCCTTTCCTTTCAGTGTGAAATCAGCAGTATTATTGAGCAGAATACCACCGCCATGAACGGCAGTATTTTGAGAAACGAGACTATTTTCAGAAACAACGACTTCACCGGCCTGTGCATAAATGCCGCCGCCGTCTTGCGCTGAGTTATCTGTAACTTCACCGCCGGAAAGTTTGAAAGTACCATCAGAAACGGCTACACCGCCGCCACATTGCTGTGCGCTGTTTGAAAAAATTTTACCACTGCTTACGCTTAACAGACTGCCTTGTCCGGCAAGCAAAACACCGCCGCCGCTGGCTTCTGTCTGGTTTCCGGTAATATAACCGCCCCAAAGATTCACAGTACCACCGGCTTCAATATAGATACCGCCTGCACCGTTAGAACTGTTACCGCCAGTGATGCTTCCGCTAGTGCCGGTCTGTCCGGCTGTAGTATCTACAATATTAAGCACTGCGCCGTCATCTACATGAATGACTTCACCGTGTTCAACAGAAAATTCCAGATTACGGTTAATATTGTGGCCGTTTAAGTCAATTGTAATTTCATGGCCGGAAGGTACATTCAGTGCGCCGTCATAGATGAATCCAGCACCTGAGCCAAATCGTGTTCCCTGATAGGAAAGCCAGTCAGTGTACAGAATGACATCAGCGGAACTTCCTGTCATAGCAGTATTCCACATTGCTTCTGCACCGCCAGAAGTTGTATTATCATAATAATAAGAAGTGCGTCCGTTTACAGTAACAGAAGCAACTGCCCCTTCCGGAACATAAGTATCTGCCTGTGCTTCCGGAACAGGGAGTGAAGTGACAAATAAAAGTCCTGTCAGGACAGCTGTCAGGGTACGTTTTAATTTCATATTGATATCTCTCCAATCAAAATTTAACTGCTGTTCTTATTATACAGCGAATCGGGAAAAATTACAATGGTACAAAAAATCGGATTTCGCAATGAATTATGATGAAAAATTGTGCATATTAAATAAAAAATCAATATTTTAGCTGATTTCTTGACAAATCTTCAAATTTGCGGTATACTGAAATAGATAAATTTCTGAAAAATAAAGGAGAATGCTTTATGCAATGGTTGAACAAACTCGAACGGAAATTCGGAAAATTTGCAATTCCTAATTTAATGACAATTTTAATTTTTGGAATGGCATTAGTATTTTTGCTGGACACCTTCACAGCAGCGAATCCGGACTATACATATTCTTTAAGTCAATTGTTGTATTTTGACCGTGATTTAATTATGCAGGGGCAAATATGGCGAATTGTAACATTTTTATTTCTTCCGCCGGACGATAACATATTATTTGCTGTATTTGCGTTATATTTTTACTGGCTGATAGGAAAATCGCTGGAAAATCAGTGGGGAAGCTTTCGGTTTAATGTATATTATTTTATTGGTGTCATAGGGACACTGATAGGCGGAATTATTATGGGAGCAACCACGAATACCTATTTAAATTTGTCATTATTTTTAGCATTTGCGGTATTATTTCCGAATTTTGAAGTAATGCTGTTTTTCATTCTTCCGATTAAAATAAAATATCTTGGAATGCTGGACGGGGCATTATTGTTATTTACGTTAATTATCGGCAGTCTGCCGGATAAAGTAGCAATTATTGCATCTATATTAAACTTCATTTTATTTTTCGGAAATGATTTTATTCAAGGAATCAAGGCATTTGTCAGAAGAAAAAAATATCAGAAACAAAATCATTGGTGGGACGATAAAAATAATCCTTGGAAAAAGTAAATTTTTAACAGCTCTGTAAAATACAGGGCTGTTTTTATTATAATCTAAAATAGCATTTTTGTCAAGAGGATAGAAAATGCAATAAAAAGAATTGAAAATACCATTGCAATTTATGAAAAATTGTGATAAAATAAAATTGGATAGAATTTATTCACAGAAGCGAAACAATTTGGGAGGAATTTTCATGACATCTTGTAAAAAACAGTGGAAACGCTGGCTTGCTGGTATGTGTGCAGTGCTGTTAAGTGCTGTGCCTGTGGCAGATTCTGCATTTCAGAAAGCAGAAAAAGTCAGTGCCGCTGATAAAGTAATTGCATTTCCGGGGGCAGTTGGTGCAGGAAAATATGCAACTGGCGGACGTGGCGGAGAAGTTTATCATGTCACAAATCTGAATGATTCCGGTGCAGGTTCTTTCCGTGATGCGGTTAGCAAGTCCGGACGTATTGTTGTATTTGATGTCAGCGGTACAATTGAGTTGAAAAGCAATATTTTATGTCAGAGCAATATTACTATTGCAGGACAGACTGCACCGGGTGGGTCAGGCATTACGCTTAAAAATTATAAAATGGGTATGAGCGGAGATAATATTATTTGCAGATTTATCAGTTCACGTCCAGGGCCTTATGCTTCTACAAGCTCCGGCAATGATGCGTGGGGCGGTGCAAAGGGTTCTAATTCAATCATTGACCATTGCTCTATGGGCTGGACAACCGATGAACAATGGGGGTTATACTCTAATAATCAGTATTATACTGTACAGTATTCTGTTTTAGGGCCTGCAGATTCATGGGGCGGTCATAAAAAGGGCTTGCATGGTTTCGGTGTAATGCTTGGAAAAGGCTATTTGACATTTGACCATAATTTAATTATTCATAATGTTTCCCGTAACTTCCGTGGTAAAGTGGAAGGACAATCTACAGCTGATTTTACAAATAATATTATTTATGACTGGGGTTATCAGACAACTTACGGAACAATCGGGCATTTGAATTATGTGAATAATACGCTGAAAGCTGGCAACAGCACGACAGGCGGTTATCACTGGATGTACGTGGACAGCGGTACAAAACCGGAAAACTTTAAAGTTTTCTGTGCCGGCAATCAGATGATTATGCAGGACGGTTCATTAAACAGCATTACAAATGATAACTGGGCAGGTGTTACGCTGAAAGATGGACTTGGGATTACTAAAGATAATTTATATAGTGCTTCTGCTTTTCAGACCACTGTCAATGGCGAAAATGTTTCAACTGCTTCTACCTGTGAAAGTGCAAAGGATTCTTACCAACATGTTATTGATTTCGCCGGAAATGGCATTGCTTCCAATAAAAGAACTGCAATTGACCAGAAATGCGCTTATGAAACGGCTACAGGAACAGGCTCTTGCAGTGGTACATCAGAATATGATGCTTCCCAGACAAATCTGGATAAATATCATATTCAGTGCGGTGTCACTTACGAGTATCCTGCTCCCGTCCTGACAAAAGAAATCACTGATAATGACAATGACGGCATGGACGATGAATGGGAAGAACTTCGTGGACTTAACCCCAATGACTCCACTGATGTCAATGGTGATTACTGTGACCAAGGTTATACCAATATTGAGTATTATATCAATGATTTAACTGTCAATGCCTTTCCGGCAGGTGTTGTGAAAACTTCTCCGGAAACAGGTACAGCTTTAGAATATACTTCTGCATTTGAACAGAGAGAAGCAGAAAGTTTTGATGCTCAGGAGGGCATTAAAACAGAAGATACTTCTGACGAATCCGGTAATCAAAATATTGGCTATATTGAAAACGGTGATTATGTATTATATAAGCGTTTAGACTTTGAAGAAGGTGCAAAAAGCTTTACAGCCAGACTTTCCGGAAATGCCGCTGGAATGGAACTTTATCTGGACAGCTTGGACACGCCTGCTGCAAAAATTTCCTATGCAGGAACAGGAAGTTTTGGAACATGGGAAACTGTGACTTTCAATATTCCTGAAATCAAAGGCAAGCATCACTTGTATATCAAATTTACAGGCGGTGAAGGCTATCTTCTGAATATGAACTGGTTCAAGTTCAATCAGGATGCTGTTCCTGTGAATGGTGAACTTGCGGAAAATCTTCTTATCAGCGATACAGAAAATGCTTCTGACTGGAGATTTGAAGAAAATGCAGTTGTAGGCTCTCTGGTATTTGGAGACAGAGATTTCACATTTACAGAACTTCCTGAATATCTGAACGGTGCAGAACAGATTTTAACAGCCTGCGATTCTAAAAATTTCACAGGGGAAACGCTTGGAACAGTAGTTGCTTCTAAAGATATTATGGCTTCTGTGGCTGTGGATTCCAGAGTAGAAAATACACCTGCTTTCCTGACAGACTGGACAAAAACAGACCTTACAGCAACCAGTTCCAATGATGTGACATTCGTGATTTATCAGAAAAATTTTGCTGCTGGGGAAACGCTTACATTCGGCTCAAACGGACAATCTTATATGTGTGTGAATTATACTGTTTTCCTGCGTGAATTCAGTCATATAGACCCGCCAGAACCTGTTACAGAAACTGAACCCACTGAAACAGAACCTGTAACAGAAACCGAACCTGCTGAAACAGAACTTATCACAGAAACCGAACCTACTGAAACAGAACTTGTAACAGAAACGGAATCTGTTGAAACGCCTGCTGAAATTGTTATCGGTGATGTTGACGAAAACGGTGAAATAGATATTTTAGATATCATTACCATCAATAAAGCCATTCTTGGAAAAGAAATTCTTTCTGAACAGGGAAATTTGAATGCCGATGTTGATAAGGACGGCAGACCGACTTCTTCAGATGCAATAATGATTTTAAAGCATATTGTAGGAATGATTGATTTAAATGCATAAGAAAATCAAACTTCTCTCTTCTATATAACAGAAAATCCCTCTGCTGAATGAGCCAGCAGGGGGATTTTCTCATTTTGTTCTTAATCAATAAGCAAGCTTTTCAGTCAGATAAGCTTCTAATTCTGTAATCGGAATGCGAACCTGTTCCATAGAATCACGGTCACGGACAGTAACACACTGGTCTTTTTCTTTAGAGTCGAAATCATAAGTAATGCAGAATGGTGTGCCGATTTCATCTTGACGGCGGTATCTTCTGCCGATTGCACCTCTGTCGTCATAATCTACTAAGAATTTTTTAGAAAGATTTGTGAAAATTTCTTCTGCTTCAGGAGCAAGTTTCTTAGAAAGAGGAAGTACAGCAGCTTTAAACGGTGCAAGTGCTGGGTGTAAATGCAAAACTGTTCTGGTTTCTTCTGTTTCAGGAACAATTTCTTCATCATAAGCTTCTGTTAAAATGCTTAAGAATAATCTTTCCACACCAAGAGAAGGCTCAATGACATAAGGAATATATTTAGAATTATCATCTTGGTCAAAGTATTCCATAGACTGACCGGAATGATTCTGATGCTGTGTCAGGTCATAGTCTGTACGGTCAGCAACACCCCATAATTCGCCCCAGCCAAACGGGAATAAATATTCAAAGTCAGTAGTTGCTTTTGAATAGAAGCATAATTCTTCTGCGCTGTGGTCACGAAGTCTGAGATTTTCTTCCTTGATGCCTAAGCCAAGCAGGAAGTCTTTGCAGTAGCCTCTCCAGTACTGAAACCATTCAAGGTCAGTGCCGGGCTTGCAGAAGAATTCAAGTTCCATCTGTTCAAATTCACGCACTCTGAAAATGAAGTTACCAGGAGTAATTTCATTTCTGAAAGATTTTCCTACCTGAGCAACGCCAAACGGAATTTTCTTTCTGGTGGTTCTCTGAATGTTCTGGAAGTTGACAAAAATACCCTGTGCTGTTTCAGGACGGAGATATAATTCAGATTTGGAATCTTCTGTAACACCCTGAAATGTTTTAAACATTAAGTTAAACTGACGGATATCTGTGAAATCATGTTTACCACAGTTCGGGCAGGGGATAGCTTTTTCACGAATGTAATTCATCAGCTGTTCATTAGACCAGCCAGCGGGATTTGTGCCGTCAAAGTCTTCAATTAAATTATCAGCACGGTGACGGGTTTTGCAGGCTTTGCAGTCCATAAGCGGGTCAGAGAATCCGCCTAAATGTCCGGAAGCAACCCAAGTTTCAGGATTCATCAGGATAGCACTGTCTAAGCCGACATTATAAGGGCATTCCTGAATGAATTTCTTTCTCCAAGCGTTTTTGATATTATTTTTGAGTTCTACACCAAGAGGGCCATAATCCCATGTATTGGCAAGACCACCGTAAATTTCTGAACCAGCATAGACAAAGCCACGGCCTTTACAGAGGTTCACAATCTTATCCATATTTTTTTCATCATTTTTAAGCATTAAACTAATCACTTCTTTCTTGAATTTCCGGCACTGGCTGTGCGGATAAGCTTATTATACTATATTCAGCCGGAATTGTCAAGTGGCGGATTGTGCTTCTGCAATACCAGAGCAGACATTTTGAAAAATAGCAGGTTCTATATAGAAAACAGCGTAGCCTTTGGAATAATTTGTATTGGAAACGGCGCAAATCTGGTTATTGTCATTAAAGCTGAGTATTGTATTTTCGTCAAAGTCTCCTCCAAAAATCAGCACATCTTCACCATGATTCCAGCTTGTAATCAGTTCATGCTGGACATCAACAGGCAGAGTAGTGAAAATTTCAGGTGTTTCAAGTTGTTCTTTGGTGAAATGCGAATAATATTCTTCCGGTTCTTCAGCAGGAATAAAAATTTTCTGCATATGAAAGATACCTTGCTGGTCAAAGCCGTTTGCAGTGAAGGGGATTGGATAGGGAGAAGCATAGCCTACAAAAAAGAAATCTTTTTGCTGTTTGGCTGTGCCTTGCAGGAGCGTGTCAAATATCTGTTCATCTGAAACAGTGTCATTGCAAAGTACCCATGCTTGAAGTGTTTTTCCGTTGAATTCTTTTTTAATTTCTTTATAGTCATCAAAAATCAGAGGATTATCAGAATCAGGAAGGAATAAATAATATTTTTCTTTTGCAGGAATCATGACAAAATCAGCATTTTTCTGCTGACAAATACGAATAGGATACGAATCAGCAGTTCTTGCAAGATGAAAAGCGTCTTTTGTTTCAACAAGATTTCTTTTAGAAAGGGCTTCTATTGCATGAATCTGTGTAATATCTCCCAGCTGTTTAATGATTTGGTGATGTCCGTCTTCACCGCCAATAGAGTATTCTGCCTGATAAGTAATTTCAGCAAAATCACCGGCTTGAATATCATATTCGTCCAGAAGGTCAGAAGGATAATTATCCAGCCAGCTGACAGAATGCTGATAAGATAAATTGATTAAGCCTTTTTCTCCGTTTTTCATCTCATAGCAAACAACTACATCTGTTCTGACATCACCTGTAGTAATGATTTCTTTATCGGAAGTTGGCAATGGCGGTACAGACGGGGGCGCACTGCCTTCAATCGCTCTGTAACTAAGCACAAATAATGAAAAAATCAACAAAAGAATTCCGCTGATGATAAATAATGTCTTTATTTTGTTCTTTTTCATAAAATTCACTCCGGTTCTGAAAAACTCCTGTTAATTTTATTATAACAGGATTTGAAAACTCTGTCAAGATTTTTATTCGATTTTTCTCTTGACCAAACTGCATGAATGTGCTATAATAACAGATAGACCCCCTAATTAAATTTAAATTACAAAAGGAGTATTTCATTTTATGAAAGAATTAGCAAAAACTTATGCCCCCGAAGAATTTGAGGACAGAATTTATCAGGAATGGATGCAGAAAGGCTGTTTTCATGCAGAAATTGACCATAATAAAACGCCTTATACAATCGTAATTCCACCGCCAAATATTACCGGTCAGCTTCACATGGGGCATGCGCTTGATGAAACATTGCAGGATATTTTGATTCGCTGGAAAAGAATGTCAGGCTATTGTACACTTTGGCTTCCGGGTACTGACCACGCTGCTATTGCAACAGAAGCGAAAATTGTTGCTGCAATGCGTGAAGAAGGCATTACCAAAGAACAAATCGGAAGAGAAAAGTTCATGGAACGTGCTTGGGCTTGGAAAGAAAAATTCGGTGGTCGTATTGTCGAACAGCTCAAAAAATTAGGTTCTTCCTGCGACTGGGACAGAGAACGCTTTACTTTAGATGAAGGCTGTTCTCGTGCTGTCAAAGAAGTTTTCGTGAAATATTATGAAAAAGGCTTAATTTATCGTGGTGAAAGAATTATTAACTGGTGTCCGCAGTGTTTAACTTCTTTGTCTGATGCAGAAGTCAGCTATGAAGACCAGGCAGGTCATTTCTGGCATTTGCGCTATCAGTTTAAAGATTCTGATGAATATCTGGAACTTGCAACGACTCGTCCGGAAACTTTGCTTGGAGACACAGCTGTTGCTGTCAATCCAAATGATAAGCGTTATCAGCATTTAATCGGAAAGACTGTTCTTGTTCCGATTGTTCACAGAGAAATTCCAGTAATTGCTGATGATTATGTTGAAATGGATTTTGGTACAGGTGTTGTGAAAATTACCCCTGCACATGACCCGAATGACTTTGAAGTTGGTAAACGTCATCATCTGGAAATAATTAACGTCATGACAGATGATGCAAGAATTGTGGAGCGTTTCCCAAAATATGCCGGAATGGACAGATACGAAGCCAGAAAGGAAATTCTTGCTGACCTTGAAGAAGAAGGCTCTCTTGTCCGGAATGCGGAAGATTATAATCATAATGTCGGAACTTGTTACAGATGCGGTACAACTGTCGAACCGAAAGTTTCTACACAATGGTTTGTAAAAATGAAGCCTCTGGCACAGCCTGCCATTGATGCTGTGAAAAATGGAAAAACAAAATTTGTTCCGGAGCGTTTTGATAAAATTTATTATCATTGGCTGGAAAATATTAAAGACTGGTGCATTTCCCGTCAGATATGGTGGGGACATCAGATACCAGCATTTTACTGTGATGACTGTGAAAAAATGGTAGTAACAAAGGAAACGTCCTGCAATTGTCCGAAATGTGGCAAACCGATGAGACAAGACCCGGATACATTAGATACTTGGTTCAGTTCTGCATTATGGCCGTTTTCAACATTAGGTTATCCAGATGAAACAGAAGATTTAAAATATTTCTATCCGACAAATACGCTGGTAACCGGATATGATATTATTTTCTTCTGGGTAATCAGAATGATGTTTTCCGCTTTGGAGAATACCGGACAAGTGCCGTTTGATACAGTTTTAATTCACGGGCTTGTCAGAGATGCACAAGGGCGCAAAATGTCGAAATCTTTAGGAAACGGCATTGACCCGCTGGAAGTGATTTCTCAGTATGGTGCAGATGCATTGCGTTTCATGCTGGCAACTGGTAATGCACCGGGTAATGATATGCGTTATATTGACGATAAAGTTAAGGCTGCCCGTAACTTTGCAAATAAACTTTGGAATGCTTCCAGATTTATCATGATGAATCTTCCGGAAGATTTCAAATTTAACGGTCTTCCTGAAAATTTAACAATGGAAGATAAATGGGTAATTTCTGAATTCAATCAGCTTGCAAAAGAAGTGAATCAGAATCTGGAAGCGTTTGAACTTGGTGTAGCTTGTTCAAAACTTTATGACTTTATCTGGGATGTATTTTGTGACTGGTATATCGAATTAACAAAGCCGAGAATTCAAGCCGGCGGAGAAGCAAAGGCTTCTGCACAGGCTGTACTTGTCTGGACAATGCAGGGTATGCTGAAATTACTGCATCCGTTCATGCCGTTCATTACAGAAGAAATCTGGCAGGTTCTTGTAAATGATGGTTCTATGATTATGCTTGAAAATTATCCTGTTTATGATGAAGCTCTGAACTTCTCAGCTGAAAAAGAAGCTTTTGAAAAAATTATTGCTGCAATTAAGGCTGTTCGCAATACAAGAACAGAACTGAATGTTCCGCCTTCTGTAAAGGCAAAACTTTATATTGAAACAAAGGACGCTGCATTATTTGCAGGTGCAAAGCTTTTCTTTGAAAAATTAGCCTCTGCATCAGAAATTGAAATCGGAGAACATTTTGACATTCCGGATTCTGCCGGCGCAGTGACCGATGCAGCCAGAATTTTCATTCCTATGAATGAACTTGTTGATAAAGAGAAAGAACTTGCAAGACTTGAAAAAGAACGTCAGAAAGTTCAGAAAGATATTGATTTCTTAAGCGGAAAACTGAGCAATCAAGGTTTCTTAGCGAAAGCTCCTGAAAAGCTCATTGAAGCAGAAAAGGCAAAGCTTGCAAAAGCACAGGAAAAAATGGATAAAATTATGAAATCTGTAAAGGCTTACAGCTGATTGCGGTGAATTCTATGAATTTTGAACAGGCAATGCAGTTTATCAGCAGTTTTACAAAAAGCGGTGAACCGGTCAAAAATCTTGACCGGATTTCCCGTCTGCTGAATTTGGTTGGTAATCCGCAGGAAAAATTAAAGTTTATTCATATTGCTGGAACGAATGGAAAAGGTTCAGTGGCAGAGTATTTAACCAATATTCTGGTAAAATCCGGCTATCAAACCGGAACGCTGACTTCTCCCTATATCCGGCACTATCAGGACAGAATCAGAATCAATGGTCAGGATATTCCGGAAGAAGCTATTTGTAAGCTTTGTGAACAGGTGAAGGCAGTTATAACAGAAAAAAGTTTTTCACAGTTTGAAATTACAATGACAATTGCTTTTTTATATTTTGTTGAGAAGCAAGTGGATATTGTAGTATTAGAGACAGGAATCGGCGGATTGCTGGACGCTACGAATGTGATTGAAAGCCCGTTAGTAAGTGTATTAACTTCTGTTTCAAAAGACCATATGGAAATTTTAGGCGATACAATTGAAAAAATTGCATATCAGAAAGCCGGAATTATCAAGCAGGACTGTCCGGTTGTCATTTCTCTGGAAAATAAAGGCGAAAAAATGTTCCGGAAAACTGCAAAAGAAAAAAATTGCCAAGTTTTCCAGCCGAAAAAAGAAAAAATTTCTTATAAAGAAATTGCTTTAACAGGGAATGCATTTTTTTATTATGATATTTTATATCATACAAAAATGGGCGGTGAACATCAGGTTGACAATGCTGTGACGGTCATTGAAACGGTACAAGTATTAAAACAGCAAGGTTTTGACATTCCGAAGGAAGCAGTATATCAAGGACTTTATGAAACAACTGTTCCGGCTAGAATTCAGATTTTACAGAAAAATCCGCTTGTTATTTTAGACGGTGGTCATAATGCCGGAGGGACAGAAGCACTTGCTCATTTGCTGAAAGAAGATATCAGGCGAAATGATTGTATTGGTATTTGTGGCATGACCAGCACAAAAGATGCGGATACTGCTGCTAAAAATTTATCAGAAGTTTTTTTAAAAGTTTTCTGTACAGACGAATTCACTCCAAATGCTTTGCCAAAAGAAAAACTTGCAGAAGCTTTCCGGAATCATCATGCAGATGCAGAACCTGTGAAATTGGAAAATGCTCTTTCAGAAGCTTTAAAATCTGCGGAAAATTCCGGAAGTCCAGTAGTAATATGTGGTTCTTTGTATCTGGCAAGCTGGTATTTGAAGCAGAGGTGAAAACGGTATGGAGTTCATCATTGGTGCAGTGATTATTATTGTATTGCTGTTAGTGCTGGGTGTATCGCCGATTTTAATTATATTTGGTGTCATGGTCGTTGTGGAGTTGTTTTTGATTCTGATGGCATTATTTTTTATTGTCAGTTTCATTTTACTGCTCATGACGAAGCCCACGAAAGGGAAATATTTACGGATTGACCCGAATGAAGGTGTTGGAACACATGCTGTTTACTGGATGGAAGACAGAGAGTTTGATAATTCTTTTCCAGCAGAGATTATGTTTGTAGATAAGATTTATCATGAAGGAAAAATTTGTAATGTCAGAATCTGGAAAAGCAAAAAAAATCCAGAAAGATATATTTTACTGGACTGGTATAGTATTATTGTAATTGCAATAGGGCTTCCGGTGTTCGGAGGGCTGGCAGGATTTGGAATTTTCATTCTGCTTTTAATGAAGAGTGTACTTTAAAAATTTAAAATAATAAGGAGTTATTTATGAAGGCAAAACAGCTTATCATGACAATCATTGACGGTTTTTGCATGGCATTGGCGGACAGTGTGCCGGGAGTGTCAGGGGGAACAGTTGCATTTTTAATGGGATTTTATGATAATTTCATTGGCTCGCTGAATGATTTGCTGACGGGCAGTCTGGAAGCGAAAAAGAAAGCGTTAGTTTATTTAGTAAAATTAGGTGCTGGCTGGGTGATAGGATTTTTATCATCTGTGTTAGTGTTAAGTGCTGTATTTGAAAAGCATATTTATCAAATATCTTCGTTGTTTATTGGATTTATCCTGTTTGCGATTCCGGTGGTAATTTATGAAGAGAGGGAATGTTTAAAGCAAAAGCTCTGGACAATGTTTATGGTACTGCTTGGTGCAGGGGGCGTATTTGCTTTGACGTACTTCACGACTGGAGGAGAACATACAGCAGTGGCTTTGGAACATGCTGGAATAGGGACATATCTTTATGTATTTATCTGTGGAGCGATTGCAATTTGTGCAATGGTACTTCCGGGGATTTCAGGGTCAACGCTGTTGTTAGTCTTTGGGCTTTACATTCCGATTATCGGAGCGATTAAAGAAACATTGCATTTGAATCTGGAATATGTGCCGATTTTGTTTGCATTTGGGATTGGAGTAATTATTGGAATTGTTTCTATTGTCAGACTGATTCGGACAGCTTTAGAGAAATGGCGGAGTGCAACAGTATTTTTCATTATTGGAATGATGATAGGTTCTCTGTATCCAGTAACGATGGGAGCAACGACTTTAACAGATGCAGATAAAAATCCGCTTGGATTAGAGCCGTTAAGTTTTTCGACATTTAGTTTTATTTTCTTTGTCATTGGCGGTGTGATTATTATTGGACTGCAATTCATGGGTATGATGAAAAGCAGTAAAGAAAACGCTGAAAAGGAATAAAATTTAGTTCCGGTATTATACTGGAACTTTCTTTTTCTGTCTGCAAAAATCGGATAAAAATAATAATACAGCTGTTCCTGTGAAAATTTGTAACGGGTAACTGATGAGAGTATTTTCGGGAATTAAATAGGCTAATATGGTAATTGCTCCAGCCGGAGGAAGATATAATTGATATTTTTTCATGGCGTATAATACAAGTGAAATGCTTAACATTGCCGGAATACAAATCGGTAAAGGGAGTAATATACTGAAAAGATATCTGAATAATGTGCCTGTAACAGCACAGAAACTCATGAACAGTAAAATATTTGGCTTTTTTCGTTCTGCTGGAGAACCTGTTTTGCAAAATTCTGTGAAAGCCACTAATAAAGGCGGAGCTGCTGCAAATTTACAGTTTAAAAGAACTGCTGGAAGAATTAGCAGACAGCCTGCAAAGGTTCTTAGAAAAGCTTGAAACAGCATTGTTTTATCAGGCAGTTCAGCAGGCTGGTAATGCACAGCCGGAAGAATGTTCTTTTTTTCCATTATTGTCCGAAGCAACAGCACCAAAACCGTCAGGCTCAACGCTGAAATCAAATAAATAACAGAATCTGTTTGTAGCATGACCGGCAGTACAATTGCAGAAATCATTGGTGCAAAACTTGTCTTTGAAAAAATAAATAACATTTGTGCTGTCAAGAATGCTGTACATAACTGCAATGCAAACGGTACTGAAAGAAATTTTACAATGCCGATTCCTGTGACAGCGCATACACAGATAAAAAATAAAATTTTAAATTTACTGGTATTCCATGCGAATTTCGGAGCGCATAGAGAACCGATTGCAATCGCTGCCATTTCAGGAAAAATAATTTCAGGATTATGCAGAAGTGCAGAACATTCTGTCATCAGTCCAATCAGCAGGACGGTCATAAGATAGGGAAGTGCTTGTTTTATTTTTATCAATTTTATCCCTCCTAAAATGATTATAACATAAAATGTAAAAAACTGCAATATTTGTTTTCGTAAATATTCATAAAATTATCATTGATTTTTCTGTTCAAATATGATATAATAAAAACAAACCATCTCTGAAAGGAGAGTTTTTATGACGAAAAAAGAAAAAAAGAAACCAGATATCCAAAATGTCAGTCGGCTGAAAATTTCTTTAATGATTGGTTATGCAGTAATTGTCATTGTAACAGTTATATTTATTTCTGCATTAGTAGTGAAAAAAACAGATACTGTACTGAAAAATAAAGTTAGTTCTATGGTTTCTTCTTTGAATGTGCAAATGAAACTGAATATGAACAGCTACCTTTCCAGAATGGAAACAATTGGAACGTTGGCATTCGCTTTAGAAGAAGCTTATACTTATGATGCGACTAATCCGGATAATGATGAATATGAAGCACTGAATACAGAGAAAATTATTTCAGATAAACTTTACAGCCTTTGTATCATGGAAAATTTTGTAGATTATGGGATTGTCTACCGGAATAATCATGCAATTGGGAAAATTTCAAACGGTACAGCAACCATGCTGGGAGACAGCATATTTGAAGAATTAAGCAAAATTGTTTCCCGTCAGCGTACTAAAGACGGCTGGTCAGCAGGATTTCAGGGAAATTTCAAAAGAATTTACTATGTCAAGCAGATTCATGAAAATGCTTTGCTGGTGATTTCTTTCTATGCTTCAGAACTAGAGAGTGTATTTGATAATCCCGAAACACTGAATGGTCTGGAAATTGTGCTGGTCAATCAGGATTATCATATTATTTATTCTTCTGAAAACAGTGAAGCTGGTGTCCCCTTAAAGCAAGATGTTTATGAAAGAATTCAAAATCAAAATTTTGCAACAGTTATTGATAATACTTATGTTGTTTCCGTCAATTCCTGCGGAGATGACTGGAATGTGATAACTTATGTGCCGACTTCTATTATTTTAAGTGAAAAGAATGAAATGCAGTTATATATTTATATGATAGGATTATTGGCAGCCATGTTAGCAGTAATTATGGGGTCTGTTCTTTCTGTAAAACTTGCAGAACCAGTGACAGATATTGTATCAGCACTAGATACACAGGCACATATTGACAGATTGACAGGTATTTTAAATAAGCTGTCTTTTGAAGAGTATACTGCAAATAGATTGTCCAGTTCTTTAACAATTGAACATCATGCATTGATTTTAATAGATGTGGATAATTTTAAAGGCGTAAATGATACGCTTGGTCATGCTTACGGAGATAAAGTGCTTGCAGATATTGGCTTGTTAATGAGAACAGTTTTTCCGGAAGAGGATTATCTTGGCAGAATTGGCGGTGATGAATTTGCAGTATTTGTAAATTCTATGCCTTCTGAAAAAGAAATGTCTTATCAGGATTATGTAAAATTGCTTTGTGAAAAGCTTTGTGAAGGATTTCATCATCATTATACCGGCGATGATGGAAAATATAAAATTTCTGCAAGTATTGGGGTATCGTTCTTTCCGGAACACGGCAAGGCATTTCCGGAACTCTATGCAATGGCGGATAAAGCCTTATATTCTTCCAAGCACAGGGGAAAAGATACATTTACATTCTATCATCAGGAACTTCCAGAGCAGGAGGGAGCAGAACATGAAATTAAAAATCCGGAATAAAATTTTTCTTTGCACTGTTCTGGCTGTATTTTTGACAGGGTGTACAGAACAGCAGGTGATTAAATCTCAGGAAGAACCAACAGAAATTACACTTTCTTGGTGGGGAAATGATATCAGAACAGAATATACCATTCAGGCTGTTCAGGAGTTTGAAAAACTTCATCCGGATATTAAAGTCAAATGCAATTATTCTGAATGGTCAGGCTACGAAGCAAGAAGCCGTGTACAAATGGTTTCTGCTACGGAAGCCGATGTGATGCAAATCAATTTCAGCTGGTTAAGCCAATATTCTGCGGACGGCAAAGGCTATTATAATCTTGAAGAATTGACAGATTATGTGGATTTATCTAATTTTTCAGAAGAAATGCTGGAATACGGCAGAAAAAACGGTATTTTAAATGCTGTGCCGATTGCCATGAATACAGAAACGTTGTATATTAACAAAACGCTTTATGAATCTTATGGATTAAGTGTTCCGGAAACTTGGGACGATTTATTCAAAGCTGCTGAAGTCATGAAAAAAGATGGTGTATATCCGTTTGGAGCAGCAAATAAATCTGTATGGTTGTATTTGATTACCTACGCTGAACAGGTTTCTGGTAAGAGCATTTTAACAGAAGAGGGAAATTTGAATTTCACACCGGCAGAATTTCAGTTAATGCTGGAATTATATGTGGAAATGGTTCAGAAAAAAGTGATGCCACAAGTAGAATATTTTGACCGGCTGAATATTGATAACAGCGGTTATGGCGGTACAATTGCTTGGGTCAGCGATGCAGTGAATTATCTTGGAAATGCAATGGAAAATGGAAATACTGTCGTTCCGGCAGAGTATACAGTCATTTCAGGAAAAAAATCTGGTGAAGGCTGGTATGCAAAACCAGCAACGCTTTATGCTATCAGTGTGAATACTGACCACCCCAGAGAATCTGCTTTATTATTGGATTTCATGCTGAACAGTCAGGA
This sequence comes from Oscillospiraceae bacterium, assembly GCA_045541055.1. Taxonomy (GTDB): domain Bacteria; phylum Bacillota; class Clostridia; order Oscillospirales; family Ruminococcaceae; genus UBA3855. The sequence continues at coordinate 19,416 of JAZQIL010000266.1, read as the reverse complement.
AATGGCTTTACTGCAAGGGATTGAAAAAGGAATTCCAATTAGTACTTCTGCCAGAAAATGCCTTGCAGAAGAGGGAATACTCAGCGGTCTCCAGTATGAGGCTTCTCTCAAAATGGAAGAAAATCCTAATCTTTCTAAAATGCACCCATTTATGGAAAATACAGAAATCCTTTCAGATTTCATAGATGAATGTAATAATGTGCTTTATGATAAAAAAACTGCTGAACAGGCTGGAAAAGATTTATACCAGCAGGCAAGAAAAATATTAAAATCTTAAAAAAAGCCTGAATCTTTGGTAAAAAGAAGATTCAGGCTAATTATTATAAATTATGATATTTGGAAGCAATTTGTAAATCACCGGTATTGATTTTTTCTCTGAGTGTTGAAAGCGGTACAGGTTTACTGAATAAATAGCCCTGTGCACGGTCACAGCCAATTGCATGAAGAAATTCAAATTGTTCTTTTGTTTCCACGCCTTCTGTCAGGGAAACCATATTGAGCTGTTTTGTTAAATTAACAATGCTTGTTAAAATAGGCTGTGTTTTATGATTGTCAGGGAAGCCGGAAAGGAATTTCATATCAATTTTCAGGACATCAAACTGATAATCTTTAAGAACGTTCAAAGAAGAATAACCGCTTCCGAAATCGTCCAGCCAGACATTGAATTTCATTTCACGGAGTTTTCTGACGGCATTAGGGAGAAAATCCTGCTGGTCAGTCAGTGCGCTTTCTGTGATTTCAATATCCAGAAATTCATGGGGAACATGATATTTTTCAGAAATATTGCTGACAAATCCAACAATGTCACAAAGTTCAAAGTCTAATCTGGAAAAGTTCAGAGAAACCGGAACAAAGGGAAGATGTTGTTCTTTTGCCTGCTGATAATCACGGCAGACCTGTTCAATAATACATTGGTCAAGCTTGTAAATTTGTCTGTATTCTTCTAAGATTTCAATAAATGCACCAGGGGGAAGCAGGCCGTAATTGGGGTCTTGCCACCTTGCAAGGGCTTCCAGTCCGCAGATATGACCGTTTTCAGTAGAAACAACAGGCTGGTAAAAAACTTTGATATAGCCGTTTTCGATAGCAGTATCGATATGATTGACAATATACTGTTTCAGCTGGAAGCGGCCTTCCAAAGATTTATCATAGAGCTGATAATAGCAGTCATAATGTTTTTTAATGCTGTTGCAGGCAAATCTTGCACGGTCGCAGGCGATACTGGGGTCTTTTTCCTCTTGTGTTGGTTTATAAGCACCGCATTTTAATTCCAGATGCACTTCTCCTTGACAGCATTTAATTTCATGAGAAAGTGTTTCAATTTTTTCGTAACAGCCTTCAAATCTTGTCAATACGACAAAATGGTCATCTGAAAAGCGGGAAACCAGCGAACCTTCAAAGGACTTGTCTATCATATGTGCAATTTTCTTTAACAGTATATTGCCTTCATGGAATCCATATTTTTCATTATAAGATTTAAAATTCTCAATATCGAAGAATAAGAAAACAATATTTTCTTTATCTGTTGTGACATAGTTGAGAAGTTTTTCAGCTTCACCACGAAAGTAAACCATATTATGAATCCCTGTAAGTTCATCTTCAATAGAGATACGGCTTAAATGTTCGTTAAGCTGTTCTAAATTTTCATCTTTTTTGGCTTGGGAAAGCGCACGGTTATAATTGGCAATACTGAACATCAGTGTAGAAAGGTACATGGTAAACATGTTAATTTGTGTAGCGAGTGTTGTACCGATTTCTTCTGAGTTAGGAGGTGCAATTGTATCAATCCTGAAGTAAAATATCAGGTAGGAAGAAGATAAAATTAAAAATCCTGTTAATGGTCTCCATGTCAGCAGACATACAACAAATAATTCCATTGTTAAGAATGTTAAAATCTGTTCGCCTTTAGCATAATCGTTATAAGAAATTGTAATTCCGAAATAAATGCAGATAAAAGAGAAAATCCATGTAGTAACTTTTCCTATGATAGGAGGGTCTTTTTTGCCTTTTATAAATCGAATGGCAAAGATTAACATACAGCTTCCGGCAGTAAGTAAAATCAGATAATTGAGATAATATTTTTGGAAATAATAGGAGAATGGCTTTACAACATCTGGAGGAAGATTCAGAATGGTTTTTGTCATACGAATAATCATCCAGATTTCCAGTACAATTACAATAAGAGACATATAAATACTTGCCTTCATATTCGTGGCATAAAAATAGGCACGAACATAAGGTGTTTTTTTATCAATGCCAAGCCATTGGGTTATTTTTTCTTTCATAGGCACCACCCTTTCTTAGTATTCTTATATTATAACAGATTTTGATAAAAAAGTCAAATCAGAATATATGGCAATTATCACTAAAATATTATTTTAATTTTGGCTATTATGCTAATTGCATTTCCACATAATTCTATGTTAAAATGTTCAAAAAGACGAAATGGAGAAGTAAATGTATGAATGAATTGAAGCAAGTGATGAAGAAAATTTTTTCATTGGAGGCGGATACTGCCACACATGAGGAAATTAAAAAGCGAATTATTAGCGGAGGACAGGTCACAGGTACGAATATGTGTATTCTTATCTGTGCAATTTTGATTGCTTCTGTAGGATTAAATACTGGTTCTACAGCAGTGATTATTGGTGCAATGTTAATTTCCCCGTTAATGGGAAGTATTTTAGCAATGGCCTTTGGAGTGGCTTCAGCGGATAAATCACAGCTGTTAAAGAATTTTTATGGATTTATCATGCAGCTGATGATTAGTTTGTTAGTATCGACAATCTATTTTTGGTTATCGCCTATTAAAGAGCCTACTTCAGAGATTATGGCAAGAACACAGCCGACATTTTATGATGTCATTATTGCAACAGCCGGAGGATTTGCAGGAATTATCGGCAGTACCCGAAGCGATAAGGCGAATAATATTATACCTGGTGTGGCAATTGCAACAGCGTTAATGCCGCCAGTTTGTACATGTGGGTATTCAATAGCAAATCATCAGTGGGAAATGCTTTCAGGCGCAGGGTACTTGTTTATTGTCAACTGTTACTTTATTTTTGTATCAGCAGTAGTGATTTTAGACTTGCTGAAAATTCCGAAAATCGGTCAGGTAAATGAAGTGCAGTGGAAACGCTTAAAAATGGCAATTATCCGGAATACGATTATTGTTTTGATTCCAAGTATTTTCTTTACGATTATTATGTTAAAAACTCGTCAAGGATAATAGAAAACTGCTGTATGGAAATTCGATACAGCAGTTTTTTTATTAAGAATTATCTTTATTTTTTTTACGTTTGAGGATACTTTTAATTGTAAAGGCAGCAGCAACACCGGCAGCAGCACCAGCAACAGGAATTGAAGCTTTGGCGATATCATCACGGTGAGAAGATTTTTTAGAGTTTTTAGATTTTTTGATAATATCTTCTGGAAGCGTTTCTATTTCGTAGATTGGCTTTTCATCTTCTGTGGGGATTTCAAAAGCATCAAATTCCACAGAACCTTTGAGAATGAGCATTCGGAGTGTATGCCAGCCCGTGTGAAGATGTTCCAGAGTGAAGAACGTTTCACGGTAACGGCTGCTGCTGACAGAGTAATTATCTGTATATAACTTTTTATCTATCCAGAAAGCAAGATTAGCAGATTTCACACGTCCTAACAGATAAATGCTGTTTCCATAGAAACGAATTTTAAGTTCAGAGTTTTCTTTGCCGACAGCACAGGTTCTGTTATAGAATTGATAACTGGTCATGCCTTGGAGTGTCCATTCACTTTCATCATTTTGAAGATATTTTACAAAAGAGGAAAGGCAGTCCTGACGATAGACGTAGGGCGCAATGGGAAAGTTTAATTTTTCAGCTTTAATCTGCTGGAAGCGGTTTTGATAATAGGCACTGTACAGAGCCATTCTTCCGGAGCGGACTAAAGGCCGGCTGTCCAGCTGCATTTCATAGACAGAATGCCCGTCAATAAAACAGAAAACTAAAATTCCCATAGAGACAATACTAATTTTATGTCCGATAGAATAAATATAATCTTGTGTCTGCCCTTCTTGCAAAAGTTCATTCATGTAAAGCAGCTGCCAAGTGCCATTGGCGTAAAGACGAAGTTGTAAACCGCAGACAGCATTTTCCGGACAGGTAACAGCGGAATTGTAATGCATTCCAATGCCAACATAATTTTCATCATCAGGAGAAGCAAAATAGGCAACAGCACTTGCCTGATAATTCATCCAAGTATCATCTCCAAAGGTGGTGACAGGTTCAGGAGTAGCAGAAAATCGCCAGTTTGTCGGTAAGATGTCTTTTGTAATTTTCTGTTCCAGAAAGACAGCATTATTTTCACTTTTGACAAGTTCAAATGCACCGCCTTGGTCAGTGGTATAAAACGGCATACAGCCGAAATTTTTTTCTTCTGACTGCATCGGCAGAGTAAATGGCAAAGGAAGCCTTTTATTTTCAGGAATGGGCTTTAACTGTTCCGTTCCGATAATGTCAGAGCATTCTAAAGAAGTTACGGTTAATATAGAATAAGGATTGACAGTAATTGTAAAAGAAGCTTCTGCACCGTCAGAATTTAAAGCAATTTCGTCAATTACTCTGAACCAGTTTTTGTCAACAGGCTCAGGAATAGGGCTTCCGGTGGTTTGGATAAGAAAGACACTTTCTGGAAGTCCTTCCATATTTTGCAGAAAAATTTTATAAGAACGGGTGGTGTCTGTATCATTTGCAAAGTGCATTGTGAAATTCGTTCTGTCAGGAGAAATTAACGTCATGTAGTTATCTTTGGTATTCCAAACAGCTTGATTGTCCTGACCGTCACCAAAGCAGGCATCTGGAACATAAAGCCAGTCCGGTGCAGCAAACCGCATGAAATGTGCTGCAATCCAAAGACCAACATCAGGCTTGTAGTAGCCTGACCAAGGAGTTCTTGCTGTTAAAAGCTGTTTTGGTGAATAGCGTGAACCGTCATAATGTGCTGAAACAGGTGGCTGAAATTCATAAAGATTCATTCTGCTTTTTGCGTAAGCGTTAATAATTCGGACAGCAGTATTGACTGCACCATTAGAACCGGTAATGCCTGTACCATCTGCCCTTCTGGAAAATTCCGGAACGTTGCAGGGGGCAATGCCTTCACTATACCAGATTTCTTTCTCGTAGAAATCATGCAAATATTTTGTATTTTCGTCAGCTTTTGTTGTATGATGCAAGCTGATGACATTTACTGCATTCCGGAGCAGTTCATTTTCACGCATCAGTGCAGAAATATTTTGTGTTGTGATTTCATCAGAAGCGACAATTTTAATTTGAGAAAAATCATAAGGTGCATGGCGTTCAGATTTCAGACGTTTGGAAAAATAAATCAGCCATTCTGCATCAGGAACATCAGGTTCATTGGAGTCTGGGCTGATGAAGTCAAATTTTAAGTGATAGGTTTCATAAGCAGCTTTAAGGGTTTCATAATACCAGCGGTAACGAGCTTCAAATCCGGCCTTTTTGCTTTCTTGAAAGGCTTCTGTGACCCAGTGGGGTTCACCCCAGCGAAGTAAATCCAATGTAATTTCGGGATTTAATTTTTTAGCGTCAGCAGCGAACTGGAAGCTTGCGCCACGGGTAACATTTGTTTTTTCTTCTAAGAAGCGTTTGGCACAGGGTTCAGTACCGGAAAAGGAGTTGACATCTGCACCGAGTTCGATTTTGATATGAATGAGACTTGCACCGTAATCAGGCTGAAACAAGAGTTTCATAATTTCCTGATAAATTTCAGGGTGCTTACGTTTATAGTCCATTAAAAGTCTTGAAGAACCACTTCCGGTAACACAGCCCAGACCACGGAAAACTTCACGGGTACTGACCTGAGAGCCGTCAAGGATAATTTCTTTCGACATGCGTAGTTTCCTCCTGTACTGCAATCAGAAATTTAATGTGCTTGCCTTCTTCCGTAAACATGCGTTCGTGTTCAGTTTCTAAGTTTTCAGAGAAGCCGGAACTGTGTAAATCTCTGGTAAGAAATTGAATCTGGAAGCCGGTTTCTTTAAAATAGTCTAAGCTTTCTTCAAAGAGCTGGTCATCATCGGTTTTAAACCAGATTTCACCTTTTAGGAATTCTTTATATTGAACGAGCTGACGGAGATGTGTCAGACGGCGTTTTTTATGTTTGGGCTTGTTCCAAGGGTTGCAGAAGTTGATAAAAATTCTTTGCACGTTGTCTTGTTCGCCGAAAACTTCTGAAATCTGCATAATGTTTAAAATCATGATTCTGACCTGTTCGGAGGTCAGATTCTGAGACTGGAGAGCCTGTTCAATTTTACGTTTTGCGAGGACGAGCATTTCATTTTTAATATCCACAGCGATGAAATTGACATCTTGCCAATGGAGAACAGCCTGACTGGCGAAACCGCCTTTTCCGCACCCAAGCTCCAAGAAAATAGGCTTTTGATTCTGAAAGACTTCCTGCCAGTGATTTTTATAATTTTTAGGGTCGGCAATAAAGAAACTGCTTGCTTCAAGTTCCGGTCTTGCCCAAGGTTTACATCTGATACGCATAAATCCGGTTATCCTTTCATGAGAGTTTAAAAATTTCTTTAATAATATCAGAAAGTATGTAGAAAATAAAAAGCAACATGAAAATATCTCCGATTATTTCAATAACAGATGATATTGCTTTTTTTAACACTTTCTTTTGTTGTTTTCTGGATTCTGTTTTTAACTGCATTTTTTGCCGGAGAATTCTTTGCTGTTGTTTTTTGTTCATAAAGCAAGAGAAATTTCCTGTCCGGTTTTTTGATATTGTTCTAATTCTACGCCTGTCATGCGGAACATGAGTTCGGAAGCTTTGGTAGCATCAGAATCAGCATATTTATTTTCAGCGTAAATAATTTTTTTAATGCCCGACTGAATGATAGCTTTCGCACACTCATTGCAGGGAAAGAGCGTTACATATAAAGTACAGCCTTTTAAATTCACAGAGGCACTGTTTAAGATAGCATTTAATTCTGCATGGCAGACAAAGGGATATTTTGTATTTAAGAAATCGCCTTCCCGTTCCCAAGGCATTAAATTATCATCACAGCCGGTAGGCATTCCGTTATAGCCGACAGAGACAATTTTATTTTCCTCATTGACGATACATGCACCAACCTGTGTATTATTGTCTTTGCTTCTCTGAGCGGAAAGCATCGCAATTCCCATGAAATAGGCATCCCAATGAATATAATTTTCACGTTTCAAAGCATTAACCTCCCATATCAGAAACCGTCAGAATTTGGAACTTCCGGAGTTTTTGGAGCATCAGGAACGTCAGGAACATCAGGTATATCCGGCACTTCGGGAACTTCCGGAATATCAGGGACATCCGGCACTTCCGGTACAGCTTCTGCTGATTCAGAATCTTTATTTTCCGTTTCCTGTAAAATATTCAGTACTTCAGAGTCTTTAATTTCCTTAGGAGCTTCAGGTGCTTTGAGTGCGTCTGGTACTTCCGGTGTCTGCATTTCGTCAGGCATTTCCGGAAGTGCTAATTCTTCAATAATTTCCGGAGGAAGTTCTAAATACATTTCTTCTTCTGTCAGTGCGCCTTCAATTTTGAGCTGTTTCGTTGGAATACGCTTCAAAGGTGCATAGAGAAACTGTTTGCAGGACTGTGTATCCTCCATTAAACCTTGCTTTTCACAAAGAATTCTTCCACCGTCTTTGGTTCGTCTGCCAAACTGACAGTAACCACAGGAAGGTGTAATATTTTTATCAAAATAGTAAACTTTTTTCTTGAAAACATCTAATAGTGCCATAGAAATTCACCTCATAAATATAATTTAGTTACAGAAACAATTCACTTAAATACCAGTATAACATATTTTCACGCATTTGTCCAGTAGTTTCCGGAAAAGAAAAATTTCTTTTTCTTATTGAATAGAGCCAAATCTGCTTTTTTGTACAAATTCTACAAATATTATGTTGAATGTTAGTCTAGTTTACTAATAGATTTTTTTTTCAGTTCATGTTATAATATTTGTAAGCGTGTGAAACATTTTTTCAGCCGTCACGCAATTCAAATCAGGAGGTTATTCATAAATGGCTACAAAAACTACAGTTCCGTTCAATGGCACTGCCGAACAGGAAGCAAAGCTGCACGAAGTCATCAATGCTCATAAAGATGACCCAGGTGCGTTGATGCCTGTATTACAGCAGGCACAGGAAATCTATGGTTATCTGCCAATTGAAGTGCAGAAAATTATTTCTAATGAAATGGAAATCCCGCTTGAAAAAATCTACGGTGTTGTGACATTCTATGCACAGTTCTCATTATATCCAAAGGGTAAATATAATATCTCTGTCTGTCTTGGTACAGCTTGCTATGTAAAAGGCTCAGGAGATATTTACGACAAACTTCAGGAAATCCTTGGCATTGGCGATGGTGAATGCACAGCTGATGGAAGATTTTCTCTGGAAGCATGTCGCTGCATCGGTGCATGTGGACTTGCTCCTGTTCTGACGGTCAATGAAGATGTTTATGGTCGTCTGACTACGGACAAGGTAAAAGAAATTCTGGATAAATACGAGTAATTGCAAATTACATATTAAGGAGGAATAAATACATGAAGTCGTTGCAGGAAATTCAGCAGATTTGTGAAACTATGCACCCTGAGCTGGAACTTCGTCATGAAGGTTCTACAGAAGCCAAAAGCAAGTATGAAAAGCAAATCCTCATCTGTGGTGGTACAGGCTGTACTTCTTCCGGTTCTATGGCAATCGCCGATGCACTGGAAAAAGAACTGGTTGCCAATGGTCTGGAGGATAAAGTTCAGGTCGTAAAAACAGGCTGTTTCGGTCTGTGCGCATTAGGCCCGATTATGATTGTCTATCCGGAGGGTGCGTTCTACTCCCGTATTAAGGCAAAGCATGTTCCCCAGATTGTAAAAGAACATTTAATCGAAGGCAATCCGGTAAAAGAACTGCTTTATGATGAGACAGTAACAGATGAAGGCATTAAATCTTTGAACGAAACAAGCTTCTACAAGAAGCAGCACCGTGTTGCTTTAAGAAACTGCGGTGTAATCAATCCTGAAAATATTGATGAATATATTGCAAGAGACGGCTATCAGGCATTAGCAAAGGTCGTAAAGGAAATGACCCCGGAAGATGTTATTCAGACAGTTCTGGATTCTGGTTTAAGAGGCCGTGGCGGCGGCGGATTCCCCACTGGTATGAAGTGGAAACTCGCTAGAACAATTGTTCCGAATGCTGACCAAAAATATGTATGCTGTAATGCTGACGAAGGCGACCCAGGCGCATTCATGGACAGAAGCGTCCTCGAAGGTGACCCGCATGTAGTATTGGAAGCAATGTCTATCGCTGGTTACGCAATCGGCGCAACACAGGGCTATATTTACGTTCGTGCAGAGTATCCGATTGCCGTTGAAAGACTGAAAATTGCTATCAAGCAGGCAAGAGAATATGGTACACTTGGCAAAAATATTTTTGGCAGTGACTTTAGCTTTGATATTGATTTAAGACTTGGTGCAGGTGCATTCGTGTGCGGTGAAGAAACTGCTCTGATGACCTCTATTGAAGGTAACCGTGGCGAACCTCGTCCTCGTCCTCCGTTCCCTGCTGAAAAAGGTCTTTATCAAAAGCCGACTATCTTAAATAACGTAGAAACTTATGCAAATATTCCGCAGATTATCCTGAAGGGTGCTGAATGGTTCGCTTCTATGGGTACTGAAAAGTCTAAGGGTACAAAAGTATTTGCACTTGGTGGTAAAATTAAAAATACTGGTTTGGTGGAAGTGCCGATGGGTACAACACTCCGTGAAGTTATTGAAGAAATCGGCGGCGGCATTCCGAATGGTAAGAAGTTTAAGGCTGCACAGACTGGTGGTCCTTCCGGTGGATGTATTTCTGCTGAAAATTATGATATCGCAATTGATTATGATAACTTGATTTCTATCGGCTCTATGATGGGTTCTGGTGGCTTGATTGTCATGGATGAAGACAACTGTATGGTTGATATTGCTAAATTCTTCCTTGAATTTACAGTTGATGAATCCTGCGGTAAATGTACACCTTGCCGTATCGGTACAAAACGTATGTACGAAATGCTTGAAAAGATTACAAAGGGTCAGGCTGAACTTGCTGATTTGGACAAACTGGAAGAACTTTGCTATTATATCAAGGCAAATTCTCTCTGCGGTTTAGGTCAGACAGCTCCGAACCCTGTACTTTCTACGCTGAAAAACTTCCGTCATGAATATGAAGCACACGTTGTAGCAAAGAAATGTCCTGCTGGTGTCTGCAAAGACCTGCTTCAGTTTACAATAAATTCTGAAAAGTGTGTTGGCTGCGGACTTTGTGCTAAGAACTGCCCAGTTCAGGCTATTTCACAGGGCGACTATATCGCTCCCGGCAAAAAGCGTGCTGCATTTGTGATTGATTCTTCTAAGTGCATTAAGTGCGGTGTCTGCATGAGCAATTGCCGTCCAAACGCTATCACCAGAGGCTAATCAGAGGAGGAGGAACGAATTATCATGGCTGATATTAATGTAAAAATCAATGGTATTCCGGTGACTGTTCCGAAGGGTACAACGGTTCTGGAAGCTGCACATATGGCTGGCATCACAATTCCGACATTCTGTTATATGAAGGAAATTAACGAAATTGGTGCATGTCGTATCTGTATGGTAGAAATTAACGAAGGAAGAGGCTTCCGTCTGGTTGCTGCCTGTGTTTATCCGCTGAATATGGATGGCGCAGAGATTCTCACAAACTCTCCGAAGGTAATGGACTCCAGAAGAAAGACACTGGAACTGATTCTGTCCACACATGATAAGAAATGTTTATCCTGTGTCAGAAGCGGTAACTGTGAATTACAGGCTCTCTGCAATGAAATGGGCATTGACCATGAAGATGTCTATGAAGGCGAAAAGCATGTTTATGAAATTGACAATTCTGCTGTACACATGTACAGAGATAATAATAAGTGCATTCTGTGCCGTCGTTGTGTGGCAGTCTGCTCCAAATGGCAGGGTGTTGGCGTTATCGGCGCAAATGAAAGAGGTTTCAAGACCTTTATCGGCAGTGCATTTGAAATGGGTCTCGGCGAAACAAGCTGTGTATCCTGCGGTCAGTGTATTGCAGTATGCCCTGTAGGCGCACTTTCTGAAAAAGACTTTACAGATAATGTATTTGCAGCAATTGCAGATGAATCTAAATATGTCATTGTACAGACTGCACCGGCAGTACGTGCAGCACTTGGTGAAGAATTTGGCTATCCGATTGGTACAAATGTAGAAGGCAAGATGGTAGCAGCATTGCACCGTCTGGGCTTTGACAATGTATTTGATACTGACTGGGGTGCTGACTTAACCATTATGGAAGAAGCAAATGAATTCCTTGACAGATTCCAGAACGGTGGAAGGCTTCCGATGATGACTTCCTGCTCACCTGGCTGGGTAAAATATTGTGAACATTATTTCCCTGACCTGATTGATAATCTGTCTTCCTGCAAGTCTCCTCATCAGATGGTTGGCGCAATGGCTAAGACATATTACGCTGAAAAAATCGGCAAAGACCCCAAAGATATTGTTGTAGTCAGCGTGATGCCTTGTACTGCCAAGAAGTTTGAATGCCAGCGTGATGACCAGAATGCAGCAGGTGTACCGGACGTAGATTACGTTCTGACTACCAGAGAACTTGCCAGAATGATTCGCCGTGCAGGCATTAAATTTACAGCTCTGCCAGATGAAGACTTTGACAATCCGCTTGGACTGTCTTCTGGTGCTGGTGATATATTTGGTGCAACCGGCGGTGTTATGGAAGCTGCACTCAGAACAGCTTACTGCAAGCTCACAGGCAAGGAAGATGAAGTTGTTGAATTCAAGGAAATCCGTGGTACAGACGGCATCAAGCGTTCTGAAATTGATGTCAATGGTACAAAGATTCGTGTAGCAGTTGCTTCCGGTCTTGCAAATGCCGGTGAACTTCTTAAGAGAGTACAGAGCGGTGAAGAAAAGGTAGACTTTATCGAAATTATGGCATGTCCTGGTGGTTGTGTCAATGGTGGCGGTCAGCCTCAGCAGCCTGCAAGCGTTCGTAATTTTGAGGACCTGCGTGTACTTCGTGCAAAGGCTCTTTATGATGAAGACGAAAAGAAAGAACTGCGCTTGTCTCACCTGAATGAAGATGTAAAGAAGCTTTATGAAGAATATCTTGGCAGACCGGGCGGACACAAGTCCCATAAGACTCTGCATACGAGCTATGTAAAACGCTCTATTAACTAAGATTTTCATTTTCTCCATAAAATCATCCTTTCCAGAAAACCGTACTGTGTGAAGCAGTACGGTTTTCTATCCTGTGAAATATTGATGAAAAAATTAAAAAGCTATTGACTTTTTAGTGAAAATGTGATATAATCATTCTGTTAAGCTGAAAGTACTCTGACAGCGAAACAGGTAATTTCAATTTAAGAATAAGAACGCCTGATGCTGAATTTGAATAAAGCAGAAGCCGGAATATTATAGGTAAATTCTGTCTTTCTGTCAGCATAGGTGACAGGAGGTATTTTATTATGTATAATCCGAAATCATTAAAAGCGGAAGAATTTATCAATCATGAGGAAATTCTGGAAACATTGGCTTTTGCAGATGCGCATAAGAATGACCGTGAAATGATTGAACAGATTCTTGAAAAGGCTGCTCAGTATAAAGGATTGACCCATCGTGAAGCAAGTGTGCTGCTTGCCTGCGAAGATGAAGAATTAAATCAGAAAGTCTGTCAGCTTGCAGAACAGATTAAAAAAGATTTCTATGGAAACAGAATTGTAATGTTTGCACCGTTATATTTGTCTAATTATTGCATAAATGGCTGCACTTACTGTCCGTATCATATGAAGAATAAACATATTGCCCGTAAAAAGCTCACACAGGAAGAAATTAAAGCTGAAGTGATTGCTTTGCAGGATATGGGGCATAAGAGATTAGCGATTGAAGCAGGGGAAGACCCTGTGAATAATCCGATTGAGTATATTTTGGAAAGTATTAAGACAATTTATAGTATTCATCATAAAAATGGTGATATTCGCCGTGTAAATGTGAATATTGCAGCGACAACTGTGGAAAATTACAGAAAATTGAAAGAAGCAGGCATTGGAACGTATATTCTGTTTCAGGAAACATATCATAAGGAAAGTTATGAAAAATTGCATCCGACAGGTCCGAAGCATGATTATGCTTATCATACGGAAGCAATGGACAGAGCAATGGAAGGCGGTATTGATGATGTCGGATTAGGCGTACTGTTCGGGCTGGAAATGTATCGTTATGAATTTGCAGGGCTGTTAATGCACGCTGAACATCTTGAAGCTGTGCAGGGTGTAGGGCCTCATACAATTAGTGTTCCAAGAATTAAACATGCAGATGATATTGACCCTACTGCATTTGACAATTCTATTTCAGATGAAATTTTTGCAAAAATTATTGCTTGCATCAGAGTTTCTGTGCCTTATACAGGTATGATTATTTCTACAAGAGAGTCTGAAAGCGTTCGTGCAATGGCTTTAAAATTAGGTATTTCTCAAATTAGTGGTGGTTCAAGAACTTCTGTAGGAGGGTATACGGAAGAAGAACGCCCTCACGATACAGAACAGTTTGATGTATCTGACCAGAGAACACTTGATGAAGTGGTGAAGTGGCTGATGGAAGGGGAATTTATTCCGTCTTTCTGCACAGCTTGCTACAGAGCCGGAAGAACTGGTGACAGATTCATGCAGTTATGTAAATCCCGTCAGATTTTAAATTGCTGTCATCCGAACGCTTTAATGACGTTGCAGGAATATTTGGAAGACTATGCTTCTCCTGATACAAAGGCAATTGGTGAAAAACTGATTCAGGCAGAACTTTCTAACATTCCGAATGAGAAAGTTAGAGAAAAGACAATTCAGTATCTTGAACAGATTAGAAGCGGAAACAGCCGTGATTTCAGATTTTAAGACAAGAAAGTCTGCACAGAAAGCAAAAACTGTGCAGACTTTTGATTATCTTGTTGAATTAGAATCTGTTTTGCCGTCACTGCCGACACGATAGTTATCATTTTCATCAGTGGCTTTTAAAATGTCAGTACCTCTGACAGCATCATCAGCAGCCTGATTGATGTCACTGGCGATATCTCTGCCGCCTTCAATGACATCGCTGGCAATGTCCATGCCGTCATCTACAGCATCACTGACGACATCACCGGCATCTCGATTAGAAGTACCATGATTTGGGCGGTCAGTCATGACAGTAGTAGAACGGGTTGTATTTGTAATACCGTGGTCACGGTATTGGTCTGCATCTCTGCCACAGGCGGTCATCATAACGGCCGCACTCAGCACAGGCAATACAAACAAAGCTTTCTGAGTCATGTCAATGCTCCTTTCATGCATGATGAAGCTATGAAAAATAGCTCTGTCATAGTATTGCCTTAGAGATTTCAAATTATGCGATTGGAAAAAATTTCAATTTTTCTGAATGCCATGCTGATTATAGTACAGACCGAAGCCAATACCGCACATACCGCCTAAGATATGGCTCAACTGGGAAATATTATCTTTCACAGCGATACCAGTAATAATTTCCTGACCAATGTAAATAATGACAACAATAATCATGGTCAAGGGGATTTTACCGCTCTTAACAGAAGTAAAAGAGCAGAGTACAATCATCATGAAAACGATACCGCTTGCACCAAGCAGACCATTTGAAGAAATCAATACATTGACAATGCCGGCAACCACAGCGGTAATGAACATCATGTAAATTAGTCGTTTACTGCCATATTTTTCTTCCAGCATAGGACCAATGAGCATAATCAGAAAGAAGTTATTCAAATAATGAGAAATGTCAGCATGTCCGAAAACATGCGTAATCAATCTGAGATACATCATCGGGTCAGCAATGCTGGTACGGTAGCAGGTGAATAAAGCTTTTGTAGAGTTGCCAAGCGTTGCATAGCCGAATATCAGCACAATAAAAGAAATCGCTGCATATCCGAGAATGACAGGTGAATTGATTTCAATTTTTTTAAAGGGCAGTTTCATATTTTAGAATAGCCGAAACTGTTGACAATTGCATCAACTTTTGCACCTTTTTTGCAAAGTTCGCATTCAGAAGGGATAGCAGTTCTATATTCAGGCAGGTCTTCAAGTGTGAAAACGCTGTCAATGCCGACACCCTGATAGTTGGAAAGCGCACTGAAAATAGCAGCAATTGCAGTTAAATTGCCGGAATAATATTTCAGGCATTCTACAGAACGTGCAATAGATTTTCCGGTAGAAACGGAAGACATCAGCAGGAGAATGTTTTTATTATAGATATGTTTCTGTAAGTTATCACGGAAAATCATCTGATTATTCATATTTGTTTCTGGTGTAATAACGGCAATATCCTGACCAGCATTTAGTGTACCTGTCTGATTGCTGAGGGCATGGGCAAGGAATGCACCAATCATTTCCGTACCTTCAAAGCAAAGAATTGTATTGATTTCCTTAGACTGGTAAGCTTTAGCCAGTTCATGAGCTGCTTCACGGGCAGAACGGTACTGTGTTTTGATAGAAGTCATGTCTACAAAATAATTGACATGAGAGTGGTTAGTAGCGAAATGACCGGGGATTAAGCCCAGTTTTACGCTGTTGTTGTCCTTAGCAGTAATATCAATCTGTCTGTTTTCCATAAGCGTTTCTGTGAAAAATCTTTCACAGAACCTCCTTTCCAAGAATTAAAAATGATAGTGCTGACCATCAACACTGTATATATTATAGCAGATTTGGACTGAGATGTCAATAAATTTTTATGAAATTTCTAATCCTGTGTCAGCAAGTTCTGGAGTTGTTCTTTAAGCTGGTTCAAAGATTCAATTTGACGAATGGTTTCAGAAATCAATGCTTGCTGTGTGCTGGTTGTGATTTCTCTGCCGAGGAGATAGTCCACAGTGACACCGTAGAAGTCGGCAAGTTTTGTTAAAATCTCAATATCCGGTTCACGTCTGCCATGTTCCCACATAGCAACAGCACCATCTGTTACGTGGAGATAATCTGCAAGCTGTTTCTGTGTTAAGTTTTTTTGTTTTCTTAGTTTTCTGAGCTGTTCACTAAGCATTATTATCACTCCTTGCAGTATTATATCACAGAATATAGGGAAGTTTCAATTGATTTGATACAAAATGAAGGGTAACTGAACAAAACGTTTAAAAAAATACTTGACATTTAACAATATGTGTGCTATAATAAAAACTGTAAAATGATTTTTTTCATTTTATAGACATCACCTAATGAAGAATAAGCCGGAAGACTCCCTCTCCGGCTTTTCTTCTTATATTAGCAGACGGAAAAATCCCCCGTCTGACCAGCTTCGCCAGAAGGGGGAATCTTTTCTGTGATGTGATGGGATTATCTTAATTTTTTCCAGTCGAGGTAGTCATCGTATGTACCGGCACGGTCAATACAGCCTTCCGGTGTAATTTCGATGATTCGATTGGCTACAGTCTGAAGCATTTCATGGTCATGTGAAGAAAACAGTACAACACCATTGAAAGCCGTCAGACCATTGTTGACAGCAGCTATACTTTCCAAATCCAAATGATTCGTTGGTCTGTCCAGCAGAAGCACGTTCGACCCGAAAAGCATCATTCTGGAGAACATACAGCGCACTTTTTCACCGCCGGAGAGTACCGGCACAGACTTGTAAACGTCGTCACCGGAGAACAGCATCCGACCTAGAAAACCTCTGAGGTATGTTTCCGTCTGGTCTTTTACTGCGAACTGTTGCATCCATGAAATTAAATTCAAAGAACAGTCCTCAAAATATTTAGAATGGTCAACAGGGAAGTAGGATACAGAAGTCGATACCCCCCATTTAAATGTTCCTTCATCGGGAGTTTCCTCTTCCATCAGGATTTTCATCAGCATGGTAATTGCCTGCTCGCTCTCGCCGACAAATGCGACTTTATCCGTCCGTCCGATTGTAAAGGAAATGTCATTTAACAGCTTTACGCCGTCAACGGTCTTAGAAAGATTTTTTACTTCAAGCACGTCTTTTCCAAGTTCTCTGTCTGCTTCAAAAGCAATATAGGGGTAACGTCTGCTGGAAGCAGGCATTTCCTCGACAGTGAGTTTTTCAAGTAATTTCCGTCTGGCGGTAGCCTGACCGGATTTGGATTTATTAGCGGAAAAGCGTTCAATGAAGGCTTTCAGTTCTTTGATTTTGTCCTCATTTTTCTTATTTTGCTGTTTTTGGAGACGCTGCATCATCTGACTGGATTCATACCAGAAGGCATAGTTTCCGGTATACATTTTGATTTTGGTATAATCAATATCTACAATATGTGTGCAGACGTTGTTTAAGAAATGTCTGTCATGAGAAACAACAATGACAGTACCGAAATATTCAGCAAGAAAATCTTCCAGCCAGCGCACAGCATCAATATCCAAATGATTGGTGGGTTCGTCCAGAAGAATAATATCCGGATTGCCAAAAAGTGCCTGTGCTAATAAGACTTTTACTTTTTCATTGCCTGAAAGGGTTTCCATTTGTGCATAAAGCAGTTCTTCCGGCAGTCCTAAGCCCTGTAAGAGTTTGGAAGCATCTGATTCCGCTTCCCAGCCGTTAAGTTCAGCAAATTCGGATTCCAGCTCAGAAGCAAGAACACCGTCCTCTTCAGAAAAATCTTCTTTTGCATAAAGTGCATCTTTTTGCTGTATAATTTCATATAAGCGGGCATTGCCCATCAAGATTGTATCAAGTACAGAATACTGGTCGTATGCAAAGTGGTCTTGTTTCAAAACACTCAGCCGGCATCCCTTGTCGACGGTGATTTCACCAGCGGTAGGCTCTAAAACGCCACATAAGATTTTTAGAAAAGTAGATTTTCCTGCACCGTTTGCCCCGATAACGCCATAACAGTTTCCGGCTGTAAACTTCAGGTTCACATCTTTAAACAAGATAGTACCGCCAAATGACATGCGCATATCTGTAACTGTAATCATAATAATAAATAACTCCTGACATTAAAATTTAATATATAAGTTCGTTTGAGTTGCTAATAATAGTATAACATAAATTTACAAAGAAAAACAATTTGCAAAAATGCAGAAAAATACTTGCAATTTGTGGTGAAATATGTTATAATAATACAAACAGGAAAGGAGTTTTGTATATGTTTGATGTCATTGTAAAGGGCGGTGTACTCCCGCAGGAAGAAATTGATGCTTATATTTTCTATATAAAGAAGAAATATGGGACTGTCCTTCCAGATGCTCTTGAAATTATTTTAGAGGTTGACGGAGATTATGTGAATATTCGCTATAATCCGCCGTTTCAGTTTCATGCATATCGTGGTACAGATTATCTTGTCAACGATGCTGAGAAACTCAATGCCTCAAAATATGCAGAATTGCAGGATAAAGTTCCAAATACGATAGAATAATCAGTTCAGCTGATTTTAGAATAATTTTTGTAGTTAGCAGTTTCTTTTCTGCGGAGTTTTCCTGCTTTCAGCTGTAAGCGGAGCTTGTCTGTCAGCAGAGCAATAAATTCTGAATTGGTTGGCTTGCCTTTGCAGGTGTTGACAGTGTAACCGAAGAAAGAATTTAAAATATCCAGGTCGCCTCTGTCCCATGCAATTTCAATGGCATGGCGGATAGCTCTTTCTACTCTGGAAGAAGTGGTATCAAATTTCTGTGCAACAGTTGGGTACAGCAGTTTTGTAACGCTGTCCAGCAGTTCCGGAGTCTCAATGGAGAGAATAATAGATGCACGGAGATAATGATAGCCTTTAATGTGTGCCGGAACACCCAGCTGATGAATCATGTCTGTAACAACGATTTCCAAATTTTGCTCAATATCTTCTTCTTGGCAGGAAGCCGTTAAAGAGAAGATGCGTTCCGCAAGTGTGGAAACGTCAAACGGTTTCAGCATGTAATAAGCTGCACCTAATTCCATAATCTGACGTTCTACAAAAGGATTATCATAAGCAGATGTAATGATAAATGCAGGGAATTTCTCTGCTGCCATTTTGGTCTGCTTAATCAGTTCGATTGCATCCATATGCGCCATCACACTGTCAATAATAACTACATCGGGCTTTTCTTCCAGAATTGTATTTAATAATACAGTACCGTCTTTGCGTCTGGTAATGGCATACAAGCCATAATTGCGCAGAGAACTTGCTGTAGTAATTCCATAATCCACCGTATCGTCACCGATTAAAACTTTAATTTTGTCATTCATAAATTGGTATTGCCTCCTTTGCTCTACAATATATATGGTATCATAAGTGTAACAAAAAATCAATAGGAAATTTAGTAGAAAAATGTCGAATTTATTGTTTTTTTATGTTAGATATCTAAAAAATGAATAATTTTAAATATACAAAATATTAGTATAAA